>JAHDDP010000104.1 GCA_020629285.1 Maribacter sp. | reverse complement strand
GTATATTAAAAATACGCTTCGGCGTATTTTTTTTGTTTTGTTTGCAACCTAATTACGTAGTTAGTACAATGAAATACTTATTATCGCTCACATTTATATTGCTATCTTTTGTAGGGTTCTCACAAGAAACCGAAGAAGATCAACGCCTTAATGCCGTTGTTATAAACGCACAATCTAACGAACCACTAGAGAGTGTTCACGTTGTAAATCTTAACCAGGTTTTTGGTTCTATCACCAACGAGAAAGGTGAATTTTCAATTACCGCAGCAGTTAACGATACGCTATATTTTTCCTTTTTGGGCTTTAAGTCACAAAAAATCAGGGTAACTAACGATATGTTCAAATTTGAAAATACTGAAATAGCATTGACAGAACTTGCTTATGCTCTTGAAGAGGTTATTGTTAGACCATATCAGCTTACCGGGTATCTTGAAATTGATGTTAAGAACCTTCCTATCAATAATGCTTATCAGTATAGTATTTCTGGCTTAGGAGTGAGCTATGAAGGCGGTAATAAAAACCCAAGTGCAGTTACAAAGGTTTTGGGCGCCATACTAAACCCAGCCGATTTACTGCGAAATCTCTTTGGAAAAAAACCTGCTCAAATGCGTAAACTGAGACAAATGAGGGAAGATGAAGATATTAGAAACCTTCTCGCCTCTAAATTTGACAGAGAAACACTTACAGAGTTCCTTCAATTGGAAAAAGTAGATATTCAAGATATATTAAATAACTGTAATTATTCTAAATCTTTTATCACTACAGCCAATGATCTTCAGATACTTGACGCTATAAGTAGTTGTTATGAGGAATACAAAGTTCTCAATAGAAAGAAATAATATTTTTTAAAGTGAATTCCTTGTTATAGCTTTATTGCAAATAACAGGAAAATGAAAAACGTATTCTTACTAGGGCTAATTTTTACAGCATTGATTTCTTGCCAACCCAAGAGCAAGGAAAAATCAGAAACAATTGCCGTAGCTAAAGATTCAGTTGAAATCACTAAAAAGAATCCAAATTTTCAATGGGAAGCCGCTACCGTTTACTTTCTTCTTACCGACCGATTCAATAACGCAAATACAGCAAACGATTTAAATTTTGAACGTGACGAAGAAACCGGTGAACTAAGGGGGTTCTTAGGCGGAGACATTCAAGGTATTACGGACAAAATCAATGACGGCTATTTCACGGACCTTGGTGTAAATGCTATTTGGTTTACTCCTGTAGTAGAACAAATTCATGGCGCGACTGATGAAGGCACTGGAAACACTTACGGGTATCATGGCTATTGGGCAAAAGATTGGACAGCCCTAGATCCCAATTTTGGAACTAATAAAGATTTAGACGTCTTAATAAAAACAGCTCACGAAAACGGAATCAGAATTTTATTGGATGTTGTTTTGAATCACACTGGTCCTGTTACCGAAGAAGATCCCGTTTGGCCAGATGAATGGGTACGCACCTCTCCTACTTGTGAATTCACTACTTATGAAAATACTACAGCCTGCACATTGGTAGCAAACTTACCAGATATACGAACGGAATCTGATGCTGCCGTAAATTTACCTGATGCCTTACTGGCTAAATGGAAATCTGAAGGTAGATTAAGCGAAGAGCTAGATGAACTTGAATTATTTTTTGATCGGACTGGTTACCCTAGAGCTCCTCGTTTTTATATTATTAAATGGCTTACCGATTACGTTAACAAATATGGTGTAGACGGTTTTAGAGTAGACACGGTAAAGCACGCTAATGAAAACTCATGGGCAGAGCTTTACAAAGAAGCTTCACTGGCATTTGAACTTTGGAAAAAGAAAAATAAAGACAAGGTTTTGGACAACAACCCTTTTTATATGGTTGGCGAAGTTTATAATTATGGAATTTCTGGCGGACAGGAATTTAACCTTGGCGACAAAAAAGTAAACTACTTTGATAACGGCTTCAAAAGTCTTATCAACTTTGAACTAAAAACCGATGCTAAAAAAGATTATGAAACAATTTTTACAAAATATAGTAAACTACTACATACTAAGTTTAAAGACAAAAGTGTATTAAATTACCTTACCTCTCATGACGACGGTCAGCCATTTGACCAAGAAAGAGCCAACCCAAAAAGGGCTGCTAATGTACTGTTACTTACTCCAGGAGCTTCACAAATCTATTATGGCGATGAAACTGCCCGTAATTTGATCATTGAAGGCACACAGGGTGATGCAACATTACGTTCTTTCATGAATTGGGAAGAATTAGACAGTATACCTAAAGTAAAGGAAACGCTTACCCATTGGCAAAAACTTGGAACTTTTAGAAATGACCACCCAGCAATAGGTGCAGGTATTCACAAAAGAATCTCAAAAGCCCCATACGTTTTTAGTAGGTATTTTGCTAAAGATGAATATGTTGACAAGGTGGTTATTGGTTTAGACCTTCCAAAAGGGAAAAAGACAATTTCAGTAAAAGGTATTTTTGGCGATGGTACAAAGTTATATGACCGCTACTCTAATACCGAAGTTACAGTAGAAAATTCTAAAGTTGTTTTAGATAACGATTCTGAAGTTGCTTTACTGGAGCTAAAAAACTAAGGGCACTTACTAGGAATTTGAATGTACGGCAATTTTATTTCCTTCCGTGTCTTTTAATAGACCCATAAATCCATGTCCTTCGCCTATTTCGGTTTTGGGCTGTAATACTTGTCCGCCTGCTTTTTCAACCTTACCCAAAACAGTTGCAGCATCTTCACATGCCAAATATACTAGCACGCCATCAGTTAAACTAGGCACATACTGCTCATGCTGTACCAAAGCCCCATTTGCCTGACCAATAGTTTGTTTATCCGGGAACAAACCCATTACAAACTCTCCAAAATTATTTACCGTAATAGAAACATCTAAGATGGACTCATAGAACTTTTGAGCTCGTTCCATATCTGCTACGGGAATTTCAAACCATGCTATCATATCTATTTATTTAAATTAGTTTTTAGATTCTCCAGTCCTGCTTCAAAATCCTTTCCTACCATTTTATCCATAGACATGAACAACATCATAATGCTCATAGGAAACTTATTTTTTCCTGTGAATCCCCAAGTCACCTTACTTCTGTTGGCTTCAAGTTTTTCAAGATTCATGTAACAATCAGATTGAGACTTATAGGGCTTTAAAAATCGTAAATCTTGTTCAATGCGCTCACCTTCTACTATTCTAGTAATTTCTTGCTCCCCTTCACCTACATCCTTATTACCGTTCCAATGGCTGGTAGCACCTACCTCTCCATCAACTCCGGTAAAACTAAGCTCCATATTTGGATCTTTTCTAGCCCATGGCGACCATTCTTGCTGTTTCTTTAAATACTTTAAATGACTCCATACTTGTTGCGGTGGATGCCCTAATTCTATGCTTTTAGAGACATGATAACTTTTGGGAGCTATTAATGCCAATAAAATAATCAATACCACAATTACTCCTAGAATTATGACTACAGTATACATATTTTAGTTAATTATTTGTTGATGAACAAGTTAAACAAAAATTAATTATCAGACTTATATCTTTCTAAAATGTCATCAATACTTTTAATTGACTTTTTTGTCCAATCCAACCGCCTTTCCAACATTTCTTCTTCTGTTAGTCTCCATGCTACATCTGATGCTTTTAATTGAGAGGTTAAATGTTGTAGAATAATAGCCGCAGAAACGGATATATTAAGACTCTCTGTAAAACCTACCATCGGTATTTTTAAATACGCATCTGCATTTTCTAGCACATAATCGCTTAAGCCACTTTTCTCGGTGCCAAAAAACAATGCTGTTTTACCATCTAACTTAAAATCTTGTAATAATGAACTATCTGCATGCGGACTAGTAGCAACAATTTTATATCCCGTTTCCCGTAACGAATCAATTGTTTGTTTTGAATTTTGATACCGTTTTATATCTACCCATTTCTGAGCTCCCATAGCAATTTCTTCATCTAAATGTTGACCGTTTCTATCTTCTATTAAATGAGCGGTTTGCACACCAAAAGATTCACAACTCCTTACCACCGCACTGGTATTGTGCATTTGAAACACATCTTCAACAGCGACGGTTAAGTAATTTGTACGTTCTGCCAATATTTCAATAAACCGTTGTTTTCTGTTTTCAGAAATAAATTCTTCTAAATACCCTAAAAGCTTCACATCAATCATACGCCCAAGATAAGAAAAGTATATTTTTATGCATATTTAGAACTTTGCTATGAAAAACATTGTCATATTAACAGGAGCAGGAATTTCTGCCGAAAGCGGATTAAAAACATTTAGGGATGCCAACGGTTTGTGGGAAGGCCATGATGTTATGGAAGTTGCCACACCTGAAGGTTTTCAAAAAAACCCGGAACTGGTTTTAGAATTTTACAATCAAAGAAGAAGACAATTACTTACTGTTGAACCTAATGCCGCACACAAGGCTTTAGTTGATCTAGAAGCAAATTTCAATGTACATATTATCACCCAAAATGTAGATGATCTACATGAACGCGCAGGTAGTTCTAAGGTACTCCACTTACATGGAGAATTATTGAAAGCTAGAAGTATGAATTCATCCAGTGAAATCTTTGAACAAAAAAATGATTTATTATTAGGCGATACCTGTAAAAACGGATATCAATTAAGACCACACATTGTCTGGTTTGGTGAAGCCGTACCTCTTTTAGAAGACGCAATCTCTATCACCGAAAAAGCAGATTATTTGATTATTATAGGAACTTCTATGCAAGTATATCCCGCAGCAAGTTTAATAGATTTTGTTGACAACGCAACGCCCATTTATTTTATTGACCCTAAACCTGCCATATCTAAAACCCATAAAAACAATTTAACCATTATAGCCGAAACTGCAGTAGAAGGAACTCCTAATTTGGTTGCTTCCCTAATTGATAAATAATTCTGGTTTGCCTAACCCATTCAACTAACTTGACCTCTTCGTTGGCGGTAAGTTCAGAATCTTTATGGAATAGGGTATATTGAGACAACGGCATATTACCATTGACTACTTCTTCCTCTATCTCTTCCAATAAATGATCTTTCTTATCTATAGAGTAATTTTCCCACTCAGAAAAATTTAGGTGTTCTTTACCTTCTTTAACATGATCTGCTAACAAAAATGAAATAGGCGCTATATTGTTGTACCACGGGTACTCTGTATTGTTGCTATGACAATCATAACAAGAAGTTTCAAATACGTTTTTAAGTTCTGGCGTAGGATTCGTCTGCGTTATAAAAGCCTCTGTATGGTTACCTGCTGTGATATTTTTGGTAGGACTGAAAAATTGCATGGTAATAAACACAACAACTACACCTAGGCTAATTTTTTTTAGTAATTTCATATTTGGGGGAAATGAAAAATAAAGATACAATTTTATGACAAAGGAAGAGCTTAAAGGAGCACTGAATTATGTTAGCGCCTCAAGAGAAAACCGTAGTAAAATGGCAACTAAAATTGAAGGTGACCCTAAGCTAATTCCTATTCTCATTGAAATAATAAAGGATGATATAGAGCCAATTTCATGTAAAGCTGCATGGGTGCTAGAATATGTAGCTAAAAAAGATTTGCAGCTCATATATACACATATTGATCCTTTCCTTAATTCCCTAAAACATATTTCTTTAGAATCTTCCATACGTCCCGCTTCAAAAATTTGTCAACTTCTTACTTTAAATGAGTTTCCTAAAAAATCTAAAACAACTCTACAAACTTTATCTGTTAGTCAATTAAATATAATTACAGAATCTGCCTTCGATTGGCTCATTGGCGAACACAAAGTTGCACCAAAAGCTTATTCCATGACTACGTTACTTTTAATAGGAAAAAGGATAAAGTGGATTCACCCAGAACTTAGTCAAATACTAAAACAAAGTTACGAATGTGGTAGTGCCGCATATAAGGCACGCGCCAGAATGACTTTAAAGGTTTTAGAGAAATAAGTAAAGGAATTAAAAAGCCAGCTCTCATTGTTCATTAAATGCCATATTTTGACCATAACTTAAAGCAAATAAGGTTTTAAACTTTAATGCGTTTAGGTATATTTGCCCCTTAATAATTTAACCATTGACTATGTCTCTAAATGCATTAAATGCCATTTCACCTATTGACGGTCGTTATAGCTCTAAAACCAAATCATTATCCGCTTACTTTTCTGAAGAAGCTTTAATAAAATATAGGGTTAGAGTAGAAATAGAATACTTTATTGCGCTTTGCGAGATTCCATTACCACAACTTTCTAATTTCGATACTTCAAAGTTTGATACACTTAGAAAAATATATACCGATTTCTCTACTGCCGATGCCCAAGAAATCAAGGAAATAGAAAAAACCACTAATCATGATGTTAAGGCTGTTGAGTACTTTATAAAGAAGGCGTTTGACACATTAGGCATTTCAGAATTTAAAGAGTTTATCCATTTCGGATTGACTTCTCAAGACATTAACAATACCGCTATTCCGCTTTCTATCAAAGAAGCAATGAATGATGTTTATGTACCTCAATATTTTGAGCTAGTTGAAAAACTAGATGTATTAACTTTAGAATGGTCAGATATACCAATGTTGGCAAGAACACACGGCCAACCAGCTTCACCTACCCGCTTAGGAAAAGAAGTTATGGTTTTTGTTGCGCGTTTAAAAGAGCAGTTTAATTTATTGAACGATATTCCTAGTGCCGCTAAATTTGGTGGAGCTACAGGTAATTTCAATGCTCATTTAGTTGCATATCCATCTATAGATTGGAAAGCATTTGGACAAGAATTCGTTCAAGGAAAATTAGGACTTCAACATTCGTTCCCTACTACTCAAATAGAACATTACGATCATTTGGCTGCTTTATTTGACGGTCTTAAGCGTATCAACACCATTATCTTAGATTTAGATCGAGATTTTTGGACATACGTGTCAATGGATTACTTCAAGCAAAAAATTAAAGCAGGTGAAGTTGGATCATCGGCAATGCCACATAAGGTTAACCCAATAGATTTTGAAAATTCTGAAGGTAACCTGGGTTTAGCAAATGCTATTTTTGAGCACTTATCCACTAAACTTCCGGTTTCTAGATTGCAACGAGATTTAACCGATAGTACGGTATTAAGAAATGTAGGTGTTCCTTTTGCACATACAATTATTGCTTTTCAATCTACATTAAAAGGCTTGAACAAACTACTCTTGAACAAAGAGAAATTTGAACAAGATTTAGAGAATAATTGGGCTGTTGTAGCAGAAGCCATTCAAACGATATTAAGACGTGAAAGCTACCCTAACCCTTATGAGGCTTTAAAAGGTCTTACACGTACCAACGAGAAAATCAATAAAAATTCTATAGCAAACTTCATAGATACATTAGAAGTTTCTGACGAAATAAAGAATGAGCTAAAACAAATATCCCCTAGTAATTATACTGGTATTTAAGCCTGTTTTAATGCATTAAAACTTTTCTTTAGTCCATATACTTCATATCGCCCGTTTTGGGCGATATGCATTTTAGATTGTGCCACTCATCATATATATTACAAGTGAACACAAAACTAAAATTGCATGCAAACAAACTTCTCAGTTGAAGAATCAGTTAGTAATCTATGGGAAAAACTAGATGGTTGGTTAGAATCTATTGTTTTAAAAATACCAAATCTCGCTATGGCGATTTTGGTAATGGTTCTTTTCTATTTTCTAGCAAGAGGGATACGCAAGGTTCTTAAAAGAACGATTTTAAAAAAGATACATCAGGTTTCCATTCAAGAAATCATAGCTAAGGTGGTATTCGTTACCATTATTTTAATAGGGTTCTTCATAGCCCTAGGTGTCCTAGACCTCGACAAAGTATTAACGAGTATTTTAGCAGGTGCAGGTGTCGTAGGTCTTGCCGTTGGTTTGGCTCTACAGGGAACACTTAGTAATACTTTTGGCGGACTAATACTTTCTTTTATGCCGCAGCTTAAAATCAATGATTTTATTAATGCCGATGGCGTGTCTGGCTTTGTTACCGAAATAAGTCTACGAAACATTATATTAAAACAGCCAGATAACAATGTAGTGGTCATACCTAATTCTAAATTCATAGATGGCTCTTTCACCAACTACTCCATGAATAAAAGAAATAGGATTTTTGTGAATTGTGGTGTTGGTTATGAAAGCGATTTACAAATGGTAGAAGACTTGACCGTAAAAATCATTAAGGATAATTTTAAACAGAACGATGACGAAGAGGTAGAATTCTTTTTTACAGAATTCGGTGACAGTTCAATTAACTTTATGGTACGTTTTTGGGCAGACTGTATCAATGTAAAACAAGAACACGCGGCAAGACACAAAGCCATTAAAACCATCAAGAAACATTTTGATGAGCGTGATGTCAATATTCCATTCCCAATCAGAACATTGGACTTTGGAAAAAACAATCTACAGATTGCTAAAGATTAACTATCTATTATAGCGCTAAATTAAAAAAGCCCGTTGAGCAAGTTCAACGGGCTTTTAATCAACTAACTAGACTAATTTATTTACTAATATTAACTTCGTGTGGGTAAGGAATTTCAATACCTGCACTATCCAATGCGTTTTTGGTTCCTTCAATTGTTGCAAAGTATACATCCCAGTAATCTTCTGGCTTACAGAAAGGACGTACAGCTAAGTTTACAGAGCTATCTGCCAATTCAGACACATTAACCGATGGAGCAGGATCTTGTAATACTTGTGGATTTGCCTTCAACATAGCTAATAAAACATCTTTTGTTTTTTGCAAATCAGAACCATAATCTACACCAACTGTAGTATCAACTCTAATCTTACCTTCTGCAGTATAATTTACAATGTTACCATTTGCCATTGCACCATTAGGTACAATTGCCAGCTTATTTTCTGGTGTTATTAATTTCGTAGTAAAAATCTCAATTTCTTTAACACTGCCAAGAACACCTTGTGCTTCAATTAAATCTCCTATTTTATAAGGTTTAAAGATGATAAGTAAAACACCACCGGCAAAATTAGATAAAGACCCTTGCAATGCAAGACCAATTGCCAAACCTGCTGCTGCTATAACTGCTGCAAAACTGGTAGTTTCAACACCTAATGTTGAAATAACTGTTATAATCAAGAAGATTGTAAGCGCCCATTTCACTAGACTTAACAAGAACTTCTGTAATGATTCATCGTAATTCTGTTTGGTCATCCCTTTTCTAGTGACACCAATTAACTTTTTTATCACCCAAGATCCAATGATATAAATAACAATAGCCAAAAGAACTTTTGGTCCATATTCCATTGCCATTCCAATTCCTTTGTCAATCCATACTTGTGCTTTTTCCATTTTTTAATGTTTGTTAGGTTGTTTATAATATATTCTCATTTATTATGACACCAATTTTATTGATTGGTCACATGAAAATATAGGTAAACCTTAATTTTAGCAAATAAAAAACCCGCTACATTTACGTAACGGGCTGTATTTAAATTAAATATACCTTTAATTTAACTTTTAAATAAATCTTCAAGTTGTTCTAAACCTTTTCCTTTGTAATCAGATTTTTCTACTGCCTTAATTAATTGCATTAAACTCGCCGGGTTCATATTATCGCCCAAAACCCTAACTAATACTAATCCTTTTTCATCATTGTCTCCATATATAACGAGTTCATCAATATAGTCATCATCGCCTTTTAATTGTATAGTGGCTTTTCCAAATGG
>JAHDDP010000103.1 GCA_020629285.1 Maribacter sp. | reverse complement strand
ACTTTTAACAAAGTTATAAAGAATGGTTGTTACATTGGGCAATAGGAGTAAAAAATTGGACTAACTTTCGGTTATTGTTTTTAATCCCTATGAAATACGGTGATCTTATAATTTTCATTAACCAATTTTATTAAAAAGGAATTAAATTTGTAATACATGACTAACAATTTACGTGTTACTTTTTTAGGTACGGGAACTTCTCAAGGCATTCCCATTATTGGCAGTACGCATCCGGTGTGTTTGAGTGATGATCCAAAGGATAAAAGGCTACGGGTGTCTGTTTTGCTTTCTTGGAATGATTACAATTATGTCATTGATTGTGGTCCTGATTTTCGTCAGCAAATGTTAACTCAAAATGTTCGTCACTTAGATGGTATTTTATATACTCATGAGCATTCTGATCACACTGCCGGCTTAGATGATATTCGCCCCTTTTTTTTTAGGCAAGGTAATATTCCCATTTATGCACATAGCAGGGTGGTGAAATCATTGAAAAAAAGATTTGACTATATATTTCAAGAAAAAAACAAATATCCTGGTGCACCAGCGGTAGATATAAATTTAGTCAATAATAATGAGCCTTTTCAAATTGGTGATAGCATGGTAAACCCTATAAATGTATTGCATAATAAATTGCAGGTGTTTGGCTATAGAATAGGAGATTTTACATATTTAACTGATGTGAAGACGGTGATGCCAGAAGAAATAGAGAAAATTAAAGGTTCTAAAGTTATTGTAGTCAGTGCATTGCGAATAGAACCTCATATTTCTCATTTTAATTTAGAAGAAGCGCTCGATTTTATAAAAAAGGTAAATCCTGAAAAAGCATATCTAACGCATATTAGTCACCTACTTGGTTTTCATGACGAGGTAGAAAAAATATTGCCGAATAATGTACATTTGGCCTATGATAATTTAACAATCACCATTTAACTATGAAGAGTAAAATATACCTTTATTTATTTCTATTTGTATCCTTAATCTGTTTATACTCAGTTGTAAGTAGTAATAAAATGTCTAAGGAGTATGCAATAAAATCGAAGTCTAATACTGAAGAAATAGCAAAACTTGAAAAACAAGTATTAGCGTTGCAAGATTCACTTCAGAAATCATCTTTGAAGGTATTGAATATTGAGTACTTTTCATTAGAAAATAATGATGATGCCTTAGCTTATTTTGAGCACTTAGATTTAAAAGATCCTGCTAGGTATATTGCTGATAAATTATTGGAAACCAATGCGCAAAAAGGGGATAACCCATTAGTGCCTTACGAGGGAATGCAGAGCGATTTTAAAATCAATAAAATAAAAGTATTAAACCATAAATGGATACTTACCGATTTCTCTGATGGTAAATATTGGGGCGATTTATTAATCAAGTATGAATTAAAAGATGACCTAGGGGTAGATTTTACCTTGGTAGATCACTTATTATATACGCGTAGTAATTAGATTTTATCCGAAATCCACTTTTTAAGAGCGTAGAAATTCTGTGGAGCAACACCATGCCCTGCAGGAAATTCTTCATATACATGTTTAATGCCCAAGTTCTTTAAAAGTTCTGGTGCCTTTCTTGCCCAATCTACGGGTATCACTTGGTCCATATCTCCGTGAGAACTGTAGAAATTAAGGTTGTCAAAGTTGTTTTCCTTATAAGAATCTACTAGAATGGATTCGTTGATGTATCCGCTTAATGCAATAATATTTTTCACTTTTTCAGGATATGATAATGCAACGGCATAGCTAAGAATTGTACCTTGACTGAAGCCTAAGAGGTTTACATTGTTTTCGTCCAAACCGTACGTAGAACAAGCCTCTTCTATAAAGGTCTTTATTTTATCACGAGATGCTAGAGCTTGGTCATCATCGCTCCATTTTCCTTTTTCGTCATCAAAATTAATGGCATACCATGCATAACCATAAGGTTGTAAAATATAAGGAGCACGAACAGCAATAATGCATAGTTCTTCTGGCAATTCTGGTGCAAAAGAGAATAAATCTTCTTCATTACTACCGTAGCCATGCAGCATAAATAAAACTGGTGGTTTTTTATCTGTAAGACTAGATGGTCTAATAATGTGTTCTAAAGATAGGGGAGCTGTTGTCATTGTATTATTTAATAAAAGTGAACCATTTTTGAAAATACGGACCTACAATAGGCACAATTTGTTCTTTGTTGCTTAATGCACCAATAAAGCCATATACCCAAAGTACAATGTAGCACAGGTATAAGCCATAAAGCGCATATTGGTTAAACCAAACGCTAGAAAATATAGCAAAGCCATGAAACATTAAGTGTAGACCAAATGCTTGACGGGTATGTATTCTTGCAAAACGATACTGTGGTTCGTTATTCATAGATAGGGCGATTATTGCCCCAACGATAGTTAAATAGGCAACTATTGCCGTAGTTCTTCCAGGTATTTCGGGAGATTTCTCCATGTTACTTATTTAAAACTAATTGGTTATTTGCAATGGCGCCTACTACTTTTCCTTTCATTTGCTTGCCAATTGCGATGGAGTTTTTACTGGAGCTAAAGATCTGATCTTGTGAAAATTCATAAGTGTCATCTGTAGTAAAAAGCGAAAGGTTTGCTTCTTGTCCAACTTCTAGCTGTGGCTCTGTCATTCCAAAAACAGAACGCCCTTTGGTTAGCAGGGCAATGGTCTCTTCAATATCTAAAAGTTCATTTAGCATACCAAATATGCTTTCTAGTCCTATTGTTCCAAAATCAGCATTGTCAAATTCCACATGCTTTAGTTCTATATTTAAAGGAGTGTGATCAGATGTCACAAAATCTATTGTTCCATTTTTTACTCCTTTTTGAAGTGCTTTAATATCTGCTGCCGTTCTCAGTGGTGGCATTACTTTAAATTGTGTGTCAAAATTTTCTAAGGCACTATCGGTAATAACAAGGTTGTGAGCTGTTACACTACAAAACACCTGTAATCCTTTTTTCTTGGCGTCGGCTATAAGTTTCACTGAATTTGCTGTAGAAATGGTAGGTATAAATAATTTTCCTCCCGTATATTCCAAAACAAATAAATCTCGTGCAATCTGTAATTCTTCCGCCAGAGCAGGAATTCCTTTCAAGCCTAATTTTGTGCTGGTAACACCTTCGTTGACAATTCCTTTTCCCGATATACTTTTATCCAACGGAAAAGAAAATACCATTCCGTCAAAATTTTGAGCATATTGAAGGGCGATTTTTAAAAGGTTGGCATTTGCCATTGGATGTTTATAATCGTAAAAGCCCAAGGCGCCGGCATTTTTCATGTCGTAAAGCTCTGCCAGTACTTCACCTTCACCTTTTACGGTCAAATTCCCTAGAGGGTGTACCCTTGTTAATTGATTCTTGGCGGCATTTTTTAAGTATACAATATCTGATGCAGAATCTGGTGTTGGCTTACTACTCGTATTTAAAATAACATCTGTAAATCCGCTTTTTGCGGCAGTTTGTAATCCGTTTTCAATAGTTTCTCTTTCTTCATAACCAGGCTCTCCGAAACTAACTCCGCTATCAAACCAACCAATTGAAACATGTAAATCCTTTATGGCTATAACTTTTGTTTTACCGGCGGGCTCAATAGTAGTCTCAATAGCATCTATAACGCCATTTTTAATAAGAATATCCCTCTTTTTTAAATGAAGGCTCTTAGTACTCCCATTTACTATAGTCACTGATTTTAGAAGAATATTCATAGGTTTATGGGTGGTTTGTTAATAGGTTATTTTAAGAATCTTTGCAGTACCGTTTCTATTAAAACAAAAGCCAGTGCTAAAATAGCAAACCATTTCCAAAACTCGTTAATGGCATTGTCTTTTTGACTTTCTAAAAAGAAACTTGATACTGATGTATTACTGTTATTTTCTGTGAGCGCAGTATATAATAATTCGCTCTCTTTTCTGTCATTATTAAAGCTAATGTGTCTTATCGTTTTGTCATTATGTATAATTTTATAGATACCGGCTTCTTTGGGGTTTTTTATAAAATTAACCTGAACCTTTTTAGGTAATACCCGTTGCTGAGGAATAAACTCATTATTGTCACTAGCTATTTTAATGATATCATCTTGTTGCAAAGTAAGGGGTAATTCTATTTCCGTTTTGCTACCAATACTTGCATATAATGGTGGAAGTTTTAAACTATTCATACCCATATTGTAAAAAGCAGGAACAATTAAGGGCGAATTTTTGAAATTTGAATTATCACTACTTAAAGCCGCAGTAAAGAAATAGGCGTTTTTAGACCCTACTAAAAAGGGTTCGTTATTCTGATAAGACAATGCCACCGGAGCTTTTGTACTAATTCTAAAGCGTTCTTGAACATTGGGGAACTGAAAATTCGTTACTTTTTTATCGAAAACATTCTTAAATAACGGGTGTGCAGTTTTTACAATGGCGATGGGTATTTCTTGTGCTATTTCAGTAGAGAACCTAGTTGCATCATAAGCACTAGATAATTGATTGTAAGAGTTAATATCGCCTTTTGTAGCAGGTATGAATACAAAACTACCTCCGTTGGTATTTAAAGATTTCAACGCGGTAATAAGAGAGCTTGGTAATTTTGATATTTCGTTTAGAACTACTAAATCTTGATTTTCAATAGTGCTATAATTTAATTGCGCTAACGTGCTAGTGGTAAAGCTAAAATCTTCATCGGTATATATCCGCTTTAAATAATCTGCAGAAGTATTGCCAATTACCAATACCTTAATTTTCGATTTTTCGTCAATGTTGAAGAAGAATTGATTGTCATAATTCAACCCCGTATCCATAATGGTTACCTTACCCAAGACAATGTCTTTTGCATTTATGGTAAAGCGTACATCTGCTTTTTTGTTTTGATCAAAATTAGCTCCTGTTTTCGCTATTAGCTTAGCATCGTTAAATAAAGACACAGGTATGGTCTTTTCTTCAGAATTTGTAGTTAATTGTGCTACTACCTCTATGTTATCATTATTGCGCTCCGCTATAAAAACCGTATCTATAGCCGTATTGCTGATGATTTTATTACCAGGTTTTATATACTGCACGTTGATAGTGCTGGTTGAATCTACATCAGTTAAATTGCCCATACGTTGTTGAAAATCTGATATAAGCACCAAGTTTTTTTGTGAAGCGGTATTATCACTGAAATAGGTTTTTCCTTTTAGAATTATTTCAGAAATACCTAATTGCTCTGAACCTACGGAGAGATTCAGAAGGTCATTTTGTATATCTTTTATATTAACATCTTTGTATACCTGTTTATTGGTGAATAAGGTAAAACGCTGATCAGAAGGTATGTTGGTTATAAAATCTTGAATGGTATTTTTAAATAGGCTACCATTGTCAATTTGCCCGCTCATGCTAAAGGAATCATCTATATAAAAAACGTTTTCTTTTTCTTGTAGGGCATTGTCATTAGCCATAAATGGTTGGGCAAATGCAAAAACTAATGCTGCTAGTAAGCCCATTCTTGTAAATAACAGTAACCATTTTTTTAAAGTGCTGCTTTTTCTAGATTCAGAAACTACTTGTTTTAAGAACTTTACATTAGTAAACGGTGTTTTCTTAAATCTGCGTAATTGAAATAGATGAATTAATATAGGAATGAGTAGTAGTAAAAGCCCCCAAAGAAGTTCTGGATATTTAAATTGCATTCCTTATTTTGATTAACGCAAAGATAATTATTTTGAAATTAGAAGCTTGGGAGAAAGCAACTATTATTTTGAGATACTTCATTAGCAAAAGAAGAAATAATCTATAGCCGGCTTTAGTCTTAATTCATGGTAAAATGATTCAATTACAGATTGATCATCTTCATTTGCTACGGTAATAATGGTCTTGGATTTTTTAATGTTTTCCAGTTCTGAGTAGTGCTTAAGCAGTACCCCATAAATGTCTTTTCCTATTTTCTTTTCATTATCACATACCCAATAAAATGGAATATCTTTCTCTACAAGTGTACTGGCTATGGTTTTTCCTTTTTTTCCGGCACCCCAAACTACCAAACTGTCCGTAGGTTTATATTCAAGTTTTAAAAAATAATGCAACTTAATATCCAAAAAATAATTTTGTGCATAATGTTCGCTGGTGCGTGATGTTCTATTGTCATAATCTCGCCAATAGTGTAGGGTAGTGGTGCAGGGAATGCATTTTAATCCTTTTTCATAAAAACGAAAGGCAAGGTCATAATCTTCAGGATATCTATTGGGATTAAATGCATTACTAGCCTCAAAATCTTCCTTAAGGACCATCCAGCAGGGAGAGGGTATAACACATTCTTTATATATCTCTTTAAAATTATCGCCGGTAGCGGTCAGTTTGTTCAACCATTTCTCGTAACGATCGTAGCCATCGTTTACGCCGGTTTTTGAAAAATACTTGACTTTTCCTATCGCAAGATATCCTTTACCGTGTTCAATGAGTGAATTTACCATTGTTTCAATGCGTTTGGGGGACATGTAATCATCCGCATCCATTCTTGAAATAAAACGGCCGTTACTATTATTGTATGCTTTTCTAAGTGCTGTTATAATGCCCGATTCTTTATTGGAAAGAATTTTGAACCTACTATCGCTAACTGCAAATTTGTTGGCAATTTGTAGACTATTATCACTTGAATTATCATTTACTGCAATTACTTCCCAGTTTAAATAGGTCTGTTTTTGGATGGATTTAAGGCATTCTTCAAGATATTGATCGACATTTTTAAAGGGGATAAGTATACTTACAAGCGGATTTGTCATCGTGGCAAGGTAATAAATAACTGAAATTCAACCTTTTCATTTCTATGAAAAAAGTTTAAAAGAACAGAGATAAAAAATAATTCATAAAAGGCTTTATTAGATAAGAAAACCTTTATATATTTGCACCCGCATTCAGGGAATACCTGATGAGGCACTCAGGAGAAATGGCAGAGTGGTCGAATGCGGCAGTCTTGAAAACTGTTGAGGGTCACACCTCCGGGGGTTCGAATCCCTCTTTCTCCGCAGAAAAGCCCTGTAAGCTAATGTTTACGGGGCTTTGTTTTTTGGGTTGATATTTTGGTTGATAAAACAGGTAATTTAAAGTTAAGTTTAGACTTTGAATCATACTTAATTATTTATTTTACAAAGATTCTGGTAATTAATAAATTTTATTAAACCTTTTACAATGAATTACAAAAAAGAGAATGAATTCTTAAAAAAGGAAATTGAAGGTTTAAAAAAGAGAATACATCAATGGGAGAATACAAGAGAGAATAGTAAGAAGAGAAGAAAATTATTGTTAGAATTTGGCTCCAAATTTTTTGCTGGTCAAAATTTAAAACGGAGCATATTAAGTTCCTTGGAAGAAATCGATAAGCATAAATCGATTAGAAAAGAAACTCTAGCGGATTTATTTGCAAATTTGATAATAAGAATAACAAGGGTTGGTATATTTGCGCTAATTATTGGTGTATTTCCGATATTAATACTTCTTCTTCAAACATATTTTTTAGACATTCAAAACGATAAGTTAGATATCCAGAATGTCCATATCAGGAACCAGACTGAATTAGTAAAAAATCAAAATGACTTAATTAACCAACAAGTACAATTATCGGAGGCTGCAAGGCGGTCTGCTCAGGTATTTATTTTAGGGGATATATTGAGTGATATGAATGAAGAACTAGAAGGGAAAACGCTAGAAAAAAGGGTTCTTTCTCCTACTTTGGTAGGGCGAATAATTAGTTTAAGTCTTGTAGCAAGACCTTATAAATATATTCATAATAATAAGTTATTAGATCGGTCTTTAAGCCCTGAACGGGGTCAATTATTACTGTCCTTGGTGCATAGTAATTTAGATACTACTTTTTTGGAGGAAGAAATTTTTAAGCGAGCTGATTTCAGAAACTCAGATCTAATACAAGTAAACTTGTCTAATGCTCATTTGGCTAGCATTGATTTACAAGGCTCTGATTTAAACAATTCAACCATAAATGATTCTAATTTTAGGTATGCGAATTTAAATGATGTGAAATTATACGGGAGTCTTATTAACTCATCTATTTTTACTTCCGCTATGCTTCAACATTGTGATTGCCGTGGAATTCGTGGGTTTTCTTCTGACTATTCTAATGCTACTTTTTTTAAAGCCAATTTAAAAGATGCAACATTTAACCATCCTATTTTAAATAATAATAGCTTTGGTAGTTCTGCTTTAGATAATACGGTGTTTTATTTTAGTAAATTATCTGAGACTTCTAATTCTATATATAATTTAAAGGACTGGAAAACTATTGTAAGAGATTCAGCTGGATTTAAAGATTTAGATATTGTTTTTAAAAATTATTCTATAGATAGTTTTGATAATGGTAATTTTGCATTTGGAATTAGGTTTGAAAAATCTTTAAATTGATTGTTTAGTTATAAAATTTTAGAATAATAATTTTCAGATACTCTATTCTTTTATTTATTAAATATTATCTTCTTCGTGAATGGTTTGCTTGTTAATTAACATTAGAAGTTAAATTAGCTTATAGAACAATTTATATTATTTTCTAAAATTGCTTGTAAAGAAGGGGGTAGTTCATAACCACTTAATCTTTCTTGAGTCATTACATTTTGCCAATCTGAAATTTCTGGGTTATAATCCCATTCATCGTAATTTTTTACTATCTGAGGTTTTGGACTTTTGTAATTATTTTGCTGAGGTAAATCAAAACCAAAGCGGTCAAAAATGCGTTTACCTTTCATAGCTGAAAGAATAGTGTCTAGTGCTTTCAAATAAATGTAAACGGTTTTTTCTCCTTCTGTTTTTTCTTTTAAATTGGCTTCTGTAAATATCTTACTTCCATATTTAATTATTTCGATTAATCCACTTTCTAAATCTCTAACAGGTTGTATGTTTTGACCTAGTTTATTTACGAATTTTGGTGTCCATAATTTTAGCCATTCATTAAGTAGTATCTCAGCTGTTTTTTTTGTCCTTGGTGATAATGTGAAAATGTGGGTTGTAGGTTTTTCTAGTAGGGTTGAAATTGCATTCTAAAGAGCGAACACCTACTAATTTTAATCCTTTGCCCCTTTGATATCTTTTTCTATGTTTTGCAATAATACGTTGAATACCTTGTATAAATTTTTTAATATATTGTTTAAGGTTTTTAGCATTACAAGATTTTACAGTTAAGGTCAAAAAGTAAGGCTCTTTCCAATTCTTCAAAACTGGATAGTATTTGTTAATCATTTCTGCCTTGCGAATACTACAACATAAAGAGCAAAATCTATTTTTACAATATTTGCCTAAAACTTACCATCAACAGAAATAAGACTTTGTTGGCAGTAATAAGTATTCCAATATGCTTTTTGTAATTCCGGTTCTCCGTTATCCTCTGCAAGTTTGATGAGGTTAAGCATCATTATTTGAGTTCTTGTTTTGCGTTTAGCTCTGCCTTTTAACGCATCTATATTATATAAATCTGAGCCTTCTCCATTAACAATTACTTGGTTCTGTCTCGCTTTGTTTGTCTCGCTTTCTACTAATGTATTAAATCAGAAAAATAATTAGAATATCTATCTAATTGGCGTTTAATATTTCTTTGTTTATTTGCTATTTCGGTTCTTCCTGTAAGATTGTTAGGCTGTCTATTTGTAAAATCCCATTCTTTTGGGTTAATAGATTCACCTGTTGAATAAACAAATTTGCGCCCTTCATTCTTAAAATAAGCAGAAAAAATAATTAATGTCTCCCCGCTTTTATTAGGTTCTTTAAGATTAAATGTACTTCTCATAAATAATTACTAGTTGACAGTATCGTTGATAATAAAGTTATAACTTAATATAGGGTTATAAGCAAATAGATATTAACAATTATCAACAATCATTTGATTTTTAGTTACATAGTAAAATTGATTATAATAAATAATAATAGGTTCGAATCCCTCTTTCTCCGCTTAGAGCAAAGCTCAATACCTTCATGAT
>JAHDDP010000102.1 GCA_020629285.1 Maribacter sp. | reverse complement strand
ATGCACTTATTCATTTTGTAATAACGGTAATTATCTTCAAAAGAAAATTAGCCGATCGAAAGCTATTCTTTTTAACCTCTGGGTTTGTACTTACGTTTATTACCATAGCGGTACCTGTTCAGTTAGATGGTAATTGGGTAACGTTATTTTGGGCTTTTGAAGCCGCACTATTATTTTGGATCGGGCGCACCAAAAAAGTCAAATTCTATGAATACCTTTCCTATATTTTAGTTGCTCTAGCCTTCTTAAGTTTAACGATGGACTGGGCAGCAAGGTACTCTTATTTGTATACCACAGATGGATGGAGCCTATTGTCGAACACTACGTTTTTGACTTCGATACTTTGCGTTGCCGTATTCGGATTCATGAATTGGATTCAAACAAAATTCAGCACTGAAAAACCTTCTATAGTTCAACAGATAATGACATTTGGCATTCCTGCTTTGTTTATAGGAACCCTCTACTTTGCCTTCTATCTTGAAATAGAACAGTATTGGAACAATGTCTTTCAATTATCTAAAATAGAGATATCAAGTACCTCTGGCGAATACCCAGAATACAACTACAATCTCAAAGATTTTGAAGCTATTTGGTTAATTCTATATACCATGTTTTTTATCAGCGTTTTAAGTTTCTTAAATATTTTAAAAATCAAAAACAAGATATTAGGAATTGTGGCCTTAGGCTCCGCGCTTTTAATAACTTTAATATTCCTTACTAACGGACTTTACACCTTAAGCGAGCTTCGTGAAAATTACCTTACTCAGCAGCTGACAGAATTTTATAATGTAGGAGCATATAACATATACATACGCTATATTTCATTTGCATTTCTTACACTTCTTCTATTCGCCATTTATAAATTAGCACAGCAAGAGTATTTAAAGTTCAATTATAAAATTCCGTTTGAAATTCTAATGCATACCACAATTATATGGGTGGCAAGTAGCGAATTATTAAATTGGATGGATATATCCGGATCTGAACAATCTTATAAGCTAGGCCTTAGTATTCTTTGGGGCATATATGCGCTACTTCTAATCGCATTAGGTATTTGGAAAAAGAAAAAATACTTGCGAATTGGTGCTATTATACTATTTTCTATTACGTTAATTAAGTTGTTCTTCTATGATATTTCATCTTTAAATACTATTTCTAAGACAATCGTATTTGTATCATTGGGTGTCTTATTATTGATTATTTCATTTCTTTACAACAAATACAAATACATTATTTCAGATGAGACTGAACAATAGCGTTTTAACAATACTTGCCTTTTTATCTATTTCATTTTGTTTCGGACAGATTGATTCCTATTCTAAAAAGATAGCGTTAAAGGGTATCGAAAATCAATGGCATACTATTGAAGTACCTAACCAAGTATTTGAAAATTTAAATACCAACATGAGCGATATTCGCGTTTATGGGGTTACCGCTACCGATACTATTGAAGCACCGTACCTGCATAAAGTTTCTAAAGCTGAAGTTTCCAATTCAGAGGTTTCTTTCAATCTAATAAATAGCGTCAATAATTCTAAAGGTTACTTTTATACTTATGAGCTACCCCAAAAGGAAACTATTAATGAGATACTACTAAACATAGAAGACCTAAATTTTAATTGGGAAATTACACTTGAGGGTAGTCAACATCAGAAACAATGGTTTACTATTCTAGAAGACTATCGTATTTTATCTATTAATAATGACCAGACAAACTATTCGTTTACCACATTAAAGTTTCCAGATGCTAGCTTTAGATATTATAGAGTATTGATAAAGAGTAAAGAAAAGCCAAATCTAACATCTGTACATATTACCAAAAAGGCTAAAAAGGCTGCCACTTATCGCGATTATGAGGTTAGTGATTTCCAGATTTCTAAAGAAGACAAAAAAACGATTATAGACATTGATTTAAAAAACCGCGTACCCCTCAACCTACTAGAGTTTACGGTCGATGATAAAATTGATTACTACCGATCAATTTCTATTCAGTATTTGGTTGATAGCGTTAAGACCGAAAAAGGATATTACCATAATTACAGACCTTTAGCTACAAAGACGCTTTCTTCAATGGAAGATAACAACTTTCAATTACCTGGTACCTTAGCACAAAAAATCCGCATAATCATCTTAAACAATGATAATCAACCTTTAAAAATATCTAATGTAAGACTTAAAGGATACCTGCATACATTGACCACACGTTTTACAGAACCAGCTAACTACTTTTTAGTTTACGGCAAGCCGTATGATAATTTCCCAAATTACGATATATCAAAAACCACGGTTACTTTACCAGATAATATTACAAAACTAGATTTTGGTAGCGTGGTAGAAATACCTAAACCAGAAACTGAAACAATCAATCCTATATTTGAAAACAAATGGTGGTTGTGGGTTATTATTGGTGTTGTAATCGCTTTGTTAGGATATTTCACTATTGGTATGATGAAGAAGGAGCTTTAGTTGTTTTTATCAAATGATTTACTTTATAAAGCGGACAGAACTGATTTTTAAAATCAAGTATCAACTAGTTACATAACTAAGTTCAAACAAATCTTTCTGATCTGGGAATCAATAATTAAACCATGTTTACATAAATTATAATCTCATGTAAAAGTGGTTGATATAATTTAACTTACCAATAGGTAAAACCTTCACAATATTTCATCGTAAGTAGTGTGATGAAATATTACATTCTATTACTGCTTCTACTTCCAACTGTTCTTTTAAGTCAAAAAATAGACCATCTTACCTCTTTCAGAGACATGGGTAGTCAAAGCTATTTCCGATTTAATTATGACAATGATTTCTTTGCTGCATCAGATAAAAATTACACGCAAGGCTATAGTTTTGAATATGCAAATCCAAGCTTTAAGAAAAATCCAGTAAACCATATTTTCATCAAGCCTAAAGGTAATCACTTCACTTATGGATTAGTTTTAGAACATATCGGCTATACACCTAGTGATTTTGTTAGTCCAGATATACAAATTGATGATAGACCCTTTGCTGCTGCTATATATCTTAAAAGTTTTGCTGTTGCAACAGATACCATTAAAAAATCAAGATTATCTCAATCGCTAAGTTTAGGACTTATTGGTCCGGGTGCATTTGGTAGAGAAATGCAAACAGCAATTCATAAACTTATTGAAAACAAAACTCCCGGTGGTTGGGACAATCAAATTCAGAACGAGTTAGTGTTGAACTATAAAATTGGCTACGAGAAACAAATATTCAATTATAAAAACATAGTAAATACACAAGCAATAACTTCGCTACAACTAGGCACCTTATTTACAAATGCATCGGTGGGATTTAATTCTACTATCGGACTATTAGATCATCCGTTCGCTAGAAACAGCACACCTTCGAAATTTAAATTTTATGCTTTTGTACAGCCAACAGTACACGTAGTTGGTTTTGATGCCACTTTGCAAGGCGGCATTTTCACTAATGACAATCCTTATACCATATCTTCAAAAAATATAGAAAGGTTAACCGCACAAATCGACTACGGACTCATACTCAAATACAGAAAATTGTATCTGGAATATAGCCGAACATCAATTACCAAGGAGTTCTCCTTTGGTAATTCTGCCAAATGGGGCGGTTTTAAAGCAGGTTTATTATTTGATTAATTACACAACAGGTTCACCGTAAAGGTCAAAGTCAGCCGCTTCTGTAATCTTAATATTCACAAACTCACCTTGCTTTACATAATGCTTAGTTGCATCTATTAATACCTCGTTATCAACATCTGGAGAATCGAATTCTGTTCTTCCTACAAAGTAATTACCTTCTTTACGATCTATAATACAACGAAACGTCTCCCCTACTTTCTTTTGGTTCAATTCCCAAGAAATTTGAGATTGAATTTCCATGATAATATTGGCACGCTCTTGTTTTACTTCTTCTGGTACATCGTCTACCAAAGTATAGGCATGAGTATTTTCTTCATGGCTATAGGTAAAACAACCTAAACGCTCAAAACGCATGGCAATAACCCAGTTTTTAAGAATCTCGAAATCTTCTTCAGTTTCACCAGGGTAACCTACAATCAAAGTAGTTCTAATGGTCATTTCCGGTACTGCAGCTCTAAACTCCTTTAACAACTTGGTTGTTTTCGCTTCTGTGGTACCACGACGCATACTTTTAAGAATACGGTCAGATATGTGTTGTAATGGAATATCTAAATAGTTACAAACCTTTGGTTCTCTATTCATTACATCTAACACATCCATTGGAAAACCAGCCGGAAATGCATAATGTAAACGTATCCACTCTATACCTTCTACCTTTACCAAGGCTTCTAAAAGCTCGGCTAGATTTCTTTTCTTATATAAATCTAATCCGTAATACGTTAAATCTTGAGCAATCAAAATAAGCTCCTTTACACCTTTGGCGGCAAGCTTTTCCGCTTCTGTAACCAATTCTTCTATAGGTGTGCTTTTATGCTTACCTCTCATCAGTGGAATTGCACAGAAAGAACATGGACGATCACAACCTTCCGCAATTTTTAAATAAGCATAATTTTTAGGTGTCGTCGTTAAACGTTCTCCAATTAATTCATGCTTATAATCTGCACCTAAAGCTTTTAATAGTCCCGGTAACTCGCTTGTACCAAAATACTCATCTACATTAGGAATCTCTTTTTGCAAATCTGGTTTGTAACGCTCGCTCAAGCAACCGGTAACAAAAACCTTATCTACTGCACCTACTTCTTTCTTTTGAACATATTCTAAAATGGTATTAACACTTTCCTCTTTTGCATTGGCAATAAAACCACAGGTGTTAATTACAACTATATTTCCTTCTTCTTCATGTACAACTTCTTTGTCGTTGGCCTTTAATTGGCCCATGAGTACTTCAGAATCATAAACATTCTTTGAACAACCTAGAGTTACTACGTTGATTTTGTTCTTCTTAAGAGTTTTTGTCCTCATAATTTAAATTGGGGTGCAAAAATACGATTTGGCTATTTAAAAACGTTAGATATGGACAAATTTACTTGTAATCTTTATTTGATTACAGTTTATCAAGACCCAAATCTTAAATTAACCATGAAATTCTCCCAATATTTCAGGCTATTCGCCCTATCATTAATTGTAGCTTCATGCTCCAAAGATTCTGAACCTACATCAGAAACTGGTAAAAGTGGCGTACCTCCCGAGGTATCACCTATACCTACAGAAACTTATTTCCCTCCAATTTCAAGAGCTAACGAATGGGAAACCATATCAATGGAAACCTTAGGTTGGAACGAAGATGAAGTAAGTAATCTATATTTCTTCCTAGAAAACAATAACACCGATGCTTTTATTATCCTAAAGGATGGCAGAATAGTAATAGAAAAATACTTTGGCGATTTTAAGTCTGATGACAATCATGCATGGAACTCTGCCGGAAAAAATTTAACGGCAATGCTTACAGGTATTGCGCAAGAAGAGGAATTTCTCAAAATTACAGATGCTACATCTACTTATTTAGGTGAGGGCTGGTCAAGCATGTCTTTAGAACAAGAACAGAATATTACCATAAAAAATCAATTGACGATGACTACTGGTCTAGATTATACAGGAGATGATATTTTCTGTACCGAACCAGAATGTCTCTCTTACTTAAATCATCCTGGCACGTTTTGGTATTATCATAATGCACCATATACATTATTGGATGATGTTATTGCCAATGCTACCGAAACCGATTTTAATTCCTATTTCTCAGAAAAAATCAAAGAACCTATTGGCATGCAAGGTCTGTTCTTTAAAGTAGGATACAATAATGTATTCTTTAGTTCTGCACGAAGTATGGCTCGTTTCGGAATTTTAAATTTGAATCAAGGTAACTGGGACGGAACCCCCATACTATCTGACCAGAGTTACTTTAACGCCATGATCAATAGTTCTCAAGATTTAAATCCTTCTTACGGATATTTGTATTGGTTAAACGGTAAAAGTAGTTTTAGACTACCAAGTACTGTAGAAGAATTTACAGGTAGCTTAATACCTAATGCCCCTGCCGATATGTATGCCGGACTTGGATTAAACGATCAAAAACTATATATGGTGCCAAGCCAAAATTTGGTAGTCGTACGTATGGGCGGTGCTAGTAATGAAGAACTTTTAGGACCTTCTAGTTTCGATAATGAAATATGGGAGCTGATCAATGCTATCATCGATTAGTTTTTCTTTCTATTTAAACACATCTTATATTCGTAGTCTACACTTAGCAAATAAGTATGCTTACTTTTGTATAAAATTGTAAAATGGATTTTAGAAGTATTGCAGAAAAAAGATACACTACACAGAAATATAATGTTTCTAGAAAAATCTCAAATTCAGATATTGAAGATTTAAAACACATTCTAAAATTAAGTCCGTCTTCTATTAATAGCCAACCTTGGTTATTCACATTCGTTTCTAATGAACAGGTGAAAAATGCCTTAGCTGAAGCTTCATATTCTAATGCCCCTAAAATAAAAAATGCTAGTCATTTGGTCGTTTTTAGTGTAATGGATAACCTTGAAGAGTTTGAAAAACGTGTTGAAGAAAATTTACTTGAAAACTCTATTAAGTTTTATAAGCAATACATAAAAACGCAATCAAAAGAGAAAACGGTTAATTGGTTATCTCATCAAGTGTATATTACGTTGGGATTCTTTTTGGCCGCATGTGCATCTATGGAAATAGACTCGACCCCCATGGAAGGTATAGACGCTACCAAATACAGGGACATACTTAATATCGAAGATCATAAGGTTTTATTTTCAGTGGCAATTGGCTACCGAGATGAAAATGATACTACACAACCCAATTTAATAGGTAAATCTAGATTGGCCGCAGATACCGTGATTCAATCAATTGATTAGTCTAAAATTTAAACTTCTTTAGCCAATTCAAATACCGTAATTTCTGGTCTTACATTAAAACGCACTTGACGCAAACAACCTAATGCGCTATTGATATATAAAGTTCTTCCGTCTTTTAATTTTTTTATGCCGGCATCGTAATTTTTGTTTTTAACCGGTAAAATAAGTGGCGGCAAAAAAGGTGGTTTAACTTGTCCGCCATGAGTATGACCAGAAAGTATCCAACCCTCAAAATTATTCCATACAGGAAGATCACATACATCCGGATTGTGACATAGGGTTATATTTGCTTTCTCAGGATTGTATTTTGCAATAGCTTTTTCAGGATAAAAATTACTTCCCCAAAAATCATCCATCCCCAAAAAATTGAGTCCGTTAATTTCCACGGCATCATTTCGCAGCATCGTTACCCCTACATCTTCTAAACTCTTCGTGATTTTTTGCGCAACATCATCTTCTACAAAATCAATTCCGTAATCGTGATTACCTAATATACCGATGGTACCCAAAGTGCCTTTAACTACAAATTTCAATACCTCTTGCAACTGGTTTAGTTGTTCATTATCTTCATAGGTAACATAGTCACCGGTATACACTACAAAATCAGGATTCAATTCTTGGGCTTCTTTAAATGAATCTATGATGTATTGATAATCAAAAGAATTGCCAATATGCACATCGCTTATTTGCATTACCGTTTTACCAACCAGTGCATCCGGTAAGTTCTTCAAAGGCATATTTACGTACACAAACTGCATCCAAAAAGGCTCTATTTGCCAACTGTACAATCCTGTTAACAAACCTAGCCCTGCTACCCACTGAAAAGTCTTTTTGACAAAGCTTCTTCTTTGCATTTTAAGTAATCAAATTTAGTTTTGATAGTCTTTAGGTGTCTCACGCTTTTGAAATTTGTCTTCATATGATTTTCCCAACCTCAACAGTTGCGCCTCTGAAAACTGTTTTCCTATAAAAGTTAAGCTTATCGGCTCGCCCGATATTTTATACCCCATAGGTATTGTCAAAGCAGGGTATTTGGCAACTGCAGCATAACCTGCGTGGTAATTATTAATAGATAAAACAGCATCCAGCTTGTACTTATCCATCGCTGTATCGAAGAAAGTTCGTCCATTTGTTTCAAGATTAGATTTTATCTCCTCTAATTCGGTCGTTGTAGTAGAATCTGAAAGTATACCATTGAATAATGCTTGACCATATGGTATTCTAACCAATGAATCTGTATTATTAAATGCCACCGCATCTGTAATTGAAGAAATTTTCACTAACTCAGGGTTTGTATATTCTTTTAAATACGACTTTAAATCATTTCGCATATCAATATTTAAAATACTTAGAAAGCCATTCATGGCAAATTCTGGCGGTGTAAAAGTTACAATTGTTGCACCAGCTTCTTTTAAATCTTCAATGGTATGTTTATAAATACTATCGGTCTCCATTAGTTCTTTGATAGCACCCAATCTCATTTCTGAAAAAGGTATGGGATGTAATCCTGCAGATGATACACCCGGAAAATTATCTTTTACAGAAGCAGCATCCAATTTATCATAACCCATCATAGCAGATAATAAAATGGCATTATCCTTAACGTTCTTTGTCATAGGACCTGGAGTATCCAATGTGCTAGAAATAGGAACTATACCTGACCTACTCAATAAACCTATAGTTGGTTTTAAGCCTACTACAGAATTTTGACTACTTGGTGATAAAATAGAACCCGAGGTTTCCGTACCTACTGCTGCAACGGCATAATTTGCCGCAACGGCCGTACCACTTCCAGAACTTGAACCACCTGTTTCAAAGACTCTTCTCCCGTAAGGATTCAGGGTTTGACCACCATAGGCACTATACCCTACTGGACAACCTGAGCATAAAAAATATGCCCATTCACTTAAATTTACCTTTCCTAAAATTAAAGCACTATTCTTTTTTAATTGTTGAACGATAAACGAATCATCAACTTCATTATCCATTAAGGCAATTGAACCCGCTGTCGTTTTCATACCCAATGTATTAATATTGTCTTTCAGCAAAATAGGCATACCATAAATTGGGTGTTGAACTTGAGCCGCTATTCCTTTTTCATTCTGCCTATCTAATTCTCGGGCTTGGTTTACAACATCTTTATTAAGAGCTATAATTGTATTTAAAGTTGTCGCATTATCCAGTTCATACTTATAAATACGATGTAAATAAAACAACACTAGATTTTCATAAGTAAGCCTGCCCTCTTTTATATGATTTCTAATAACAAAAATATCTTGTTCCAAAATCATGGGAAGCAACTCTTTATATTGAGCATCAGTAAACTTAGAAACCTCTTCATACAAAGGCATAAAAACCTCATTCTTATCTAATACCTTAGATTGAATCAGCTTATACTGCATACGTCCATTCTCGTGATCAGCATTGTCAGCAACTTCAGTAGAATCATTATACGGAGTCCAAAGAACCACTTCCTCTTTTTGCGCTTCTTGCTTGTTTTTACAAGCACTTATAACAATGATGATTAATAGTAAAACAAGTTTTTTCATAGTGTTATTTATTTTTTTGAATAGCTTTCCACTTCATAATATCATTCTTGTTCAATCGAACAAATTCATCTTTTCCTTCTTTTTCGGCTAGACTTATGGAAATGTTGGATGCATTAATGGCAGCTTCGTAGTTTTTTAAATTTCCCAATATTAAAGATCTTACCCTATGAAAGTAGTATGTATCACCTCCCAATTCAATTGCTTTATCAACATAATCAAGTGCCTTTTTGGGGTGCAAACCCTGCTCTTGATAATATCGTGCAATTTCGTAATAAGTTTGTGCAGAGGGTTCTATTGATAATATTTCATCTATCTGATCTTGCATAATAGATTTTGTATCAAACATAATAGGAATAACTATTTGAGTAGTTCCCCAATTTAAATAAATTGATGCTTGGTTGTGATCAATATTATCGAACGAAATTAAAAATGTCTCTTGAAAATCGTTTTTATGTGTGGGCGTAACCGTAAACCGTAATGCATCTTCTTCAGCATTGTAATTTGCCCTGCCATCTCCCCAATGTGTAGTATTGTTATGAAAAACTATTTGCCATTCTTCTTCCT
>JAHDDP010000020.1 GCA_020629285.1 Maribacter sp. | reverse complement strand
TAATAATCGCTACAGCATTAGAGATAAATATCGTAATAAGCATCGCAATAGCATGGTCAACCAAACAAATAGCAAAATCAATTATAGATACGGTTATGTTCCAGTAACTTCTAACCAAGCACAACATTTTTGGATAATTGCAACAAAAAAACATCCAGAATTTGCTAATCATCAAGAAGCTTCATCAGCGTTAAAAGCCATATTCTCAAAAATGCAGTACGATCAACCAGTTGATGATCTTTTAATAGAAGTACAACCATGGATCGAATATTTTAATGATGTTGTTACAAGATATAATGAAGATGACAAGCAACATAAAAAAGTACGCTATGCCAGTTACTATAACATTGCAAAAATTTATCTTAATTTAGATTTACCAGAAAAAGTAAAGAAATATGCCGATTTGCTTACCGCAAACGAGTATGACAAAAAAGATGGAAAGCGACTGAACAGAAGTGCAGAAGATTTAATTAATGATTTTACGATAAACGAAATCTCCACAAGGCATTTTGAAGTGGTTACCGAAGACCTTTCTAACGAGCCAGATATAGAGATTGTATATGCAGATGATCCAGCTGAAGAATCTGAGAAGGCAGTTGCATTTTTAATAACATCTACAAACGATACCATACAAACAACTGTAGCTGTTGACGAATTGACAAAGGCGAGCGCAGCAATACAAATGTTAGACGAAAATAACAAGGCCAACGAAGTTGCTGCAACAGACAGTAAACAAATTGTATTAACTACAGGTGATATTTACGAAGTAGTAAATTTTGCATCTTCAGTTGCCAGTGATAAAACGAACGCACCAAAATTTGCCAAAGCAATTTACCAAGGAAGCAAGGTATCATTGTTCGAACATATGGGCAAAGAATATGTTTTAAAGTATACCAATACCGAGGACGGTATCTCTACAATGAGCAAGGATTTTGTTTTTGGCTTCAATAAAAAACTAGCATCCTTGAGTAATGAATGTGAAGCGGTCAAAACTAAAATTATGGCCAACGAATACAAAAACACCAAAGAAGGTCTTTTAGCTTACAGCCAAGCATATGATGCTTGCACAGCTGAGTAAATTTTAAACCATATTTAAAATATAAATGGTGTATCTAAAAAGTATTTTTAGATACACCATTTTTTTTGTGCTTTAATAGACATTTAGATTTTAAAGCTATTACTCTAAAATTTTTGCTCCCTCAGGAACATCAAAAAAGTCTTTTGGTAAATCTGATTCAAAAGACACATCTGTGAAATCAATTTTAGTAATGTAGTCACCTGGTTGATCGTCTTTAACCGTCCAGTACGTTTTAAATCCGCCTGGCATGGTAATACCATCTACAGTTTGCTCACCAACAAATTCAGTGAATTTTTCTGGGGCATGACCGCCATCTTTAAAATACTCTGGGTAAGAAACAATATATCTCATAACCGCTATTTTATTCGTCTCTTTATTAACATACAAAATGTAATAGTCATCTGGCGCATCACCGGTACCGGCAGCAAACGTAACCTTTACAGCATTGTAATCTTGACCTTTAAAGGTTGTAGGCTTTAACAATTCTAAGTTAACCCCTTCCCCACTTAACACAAAAGGATGCCCAACAAACCATAATGGTGTCAAGGCCCAGAACTTTGTATCATAAGCAAATGCTGTACTGTCCTTAGCTTTTACCCAGGCTTGTTCACCTGTCCAACCAAATTTCGCAGAACTATCCGTCGCGCTTGTATGTACAGATCTATTGCTCCATGTATCTACTGTTTGGTAACTATCTCTAGCAGTTTTGCCATCTAAAGGCTGATAATTGAAACGAAAGGTAATTGGTCCGTTAGCATACCAAGTATCCAATCCGCCATGTGCTTCCATAGCATTCCAAATAACTTTTCCTGCTTCAGTTCTATTTAGTCTTTCTTTTGCTTTTGAAACTCTAGAAGACACCCAAGAATCAGGGTAAGCAATTACATTGGTTTCAACGACCACTTCTTTAGCGGTTTCATTTGTTTTTTTAGGAGTTTCTTTACAGGATACAATAACTGTAAGTACTAATAATAGTGATAGTTTGTAAAGTAATTTCATAGTTGTTCGCCGTTTATTAATTTCCCAGTATAGATTATACGGCTTTATGATCCAAACTGGCCATTTTACGTTCCTCATAATTCTCGGCAACCTTCTTATCCAATTCTGCAGGTGCTTCAAAATTCAAGATATTTTCCTTCAGTCGTTCTTCACCTCCAAAAATAACTTGAATCTCTTTATTAAATAATCCTTCAAGTGACCGCTCTGCAACATACTCAGGAGCATCCATCTTTCTACCTTTAAATTTCTGCATCATCTCAGTATCTGTAGCTGTAGGAAAAGCACAGGTAACCGATACTTTAAAAGGTGCCAATTCCCTTCTCATAGAGTCTGAAAACTGACGTATAGCTGCTTTGGTGCTTCCGTAGACTGCATAGAAAGGCATACCTATTAATCCTAGTCCTGATGAAATATTTAAAATATATGCATCTTCAGAAAATTTTAAAAGCGGAATACAGTACTTGGTCAATAACATTACAGCGGTAAGGTTTACAGCAACCTGATCATAGAGATCTTCATCTTGTATATCTTCTAAAGGACCAGCAGCCACAATACCCGCATTATTTATCAATATATCTAAATGACCCCATTTATCTTCTATACGTGCGGCAGCATCGCGTAAAACCTGAATATTAGCTATATCACCAGCAATGCGAATAAAATTTACCTCTGGATATGAAAGTGATAAATCTTTTAGATTCTTTTTGTCCCGTGCAATGATCGCAATATTAGTGACTCCTTCTTTGATGAGCTGTTGGACCATGCATTTTCCAATACCCCGAGTACCTCCGGTAATGAGCACATTTTTCCCTTTTAGTTGCATAATAATGTTAGTTTGAGTTGTGATTAAATTCTACTTTAAATTAGATAAAATTCTATGTAGAAACGAAGAAAAATGCAGGATGAATGCATTATTGAGAAAGTAGGAAAATCTATCATTTTTTTTTGCATATTTCTTAGTACGATGGCACTAATTAACATTATATCAACCCAGTAAAGACTTTAAAGATTTTACTTTCAAATGAACTTGAGAGCACTACAAACAAAAAAACCACCTAAATAGGTGGTTTCTATATCTAAAAGCAAAAAAAAAGCTCCTAATGAAGGAGCTTTAGTACTTATGCTATTTTATTACGCTTACGATCATTCTCCGTCAAATAGATTTTACGTAAACGCAAAAACTTAGGAGTAACCTCAACGTACTCATCTTTCTGAATATATTCCAATGCTTCTTCCAAAGAAAACTTAATTGCAGGAACAATCTTAGCTTTATCATCAGCACCAGAAGAACGAACGTTAGATAATTTTTTAGTCTTTGTAATGTTCACGGTCATATCATCTCCACGAGAGTTTTCACCTATAACTTGACCTTCGTAAATATCTTCACCCGGATCAACAAAGAACTTACCACGATCTTGTAATTTATCTATAGAGTAAGGAATTGCTTTTCCTGTTTCCATAGAAACCAAAGAACCATTTTGTCTTTGTGGAATATCTCCTTTCATTGGTTGATACTCTAAGAAACGGTGTGCCATAATAGCCTCACCAGCGGTAGCGGTCAACAATTGGTTACGAAGACCTATAATACCTCTAGAAGGGATTATAAACTCACAGATCATACGCTCACCTTTAGCTTCCATACTGGTCATTTCACCTTTACGCATAGAAACCATCTCAACAGCTTTTCCAGAAACAGCTTCTGGTAAATCTATAGTCAATGCTTCAACTGGCTCACATTTAACACCATCGATCTCTTTGATGATAACTTGTGGCTGACCAATTTGTAATTCGTAACCTTCACGACGCATTGTTTCAATTAAAACTGAAAGGTGCAATACCCCACGGCCGAATACCAAGAATTTATCTGCACTATCGGTTTCGTTTACACGTAACGCCAAGTTCTTTTCCAATTCTTTTTGAAGTCTATCATTAATATGACGAGAAGTAACGAATTTACCATCCTTACCAAAGAACGGACTATCGTTAATGGTAAACAACATACTCATGGTAGGTTCATCTATTGCAATGGTCTTCAAAGCTTCTGGGTTTTCAATATCGGCAACGGTATCACCAATTTCAAAACCTTCAACACCAACCAAAGCACAAATATCACCAGTTTCAACCTCTTCTACTTTCTTACGACCTAGACCTTCAAAAACGTACAATTCTTTGATTTTTGATTTAACGATGGTACCATCGCGTTTTACCAAAGAAATTTGCTGATTTTCCTTTAAAGTTCCTCTTTGTAATCTACCGATAGCGATTCTACCTGTAAATGAAGAGAAATCTAAAGAAGTGATCAACATTTGAGTATTTCCTTCTTTTGGTTCAAAAGTAGGAATGTGCTCAATTACCATATCTAACAATGGCTCAATGTTTTCCGTTTCATTTTGCCAATCGGTACTCATCCAGTTGTTCTTAGCAGAACCATATACAGTAGGGAAATCTAACTGCCACTCTTCCGCACCCAGCTCGAACATCAAATCAAAAACTTTTTCATGCACTTCTTCTGGAGTACAGTTTTCTTTGTCTACTTTGTTGATTACCAAACAAGGCTTTAAACCAAGGTCGATCGCTTTTTGAAGTACAAAACGTGTTTGTGGCATAGGACCCTCAAAAGCATCTACCAACAACAAAACACCATCTGCCATATTCAATACACGCTCAACTTCACCACCAAAATCGGCGTGACCGGGAGTATCGATAATATTTATTTTAGTATCCTTATAAATAACGGAAACGTTCTTAGAAGTAATGGTAATACCACGTTCTCTTTCCAAGTCGTTATTATCCAAAATTAAATCGCCTGTATTCTCGTTTTCACGAAAAAGGCTACAGTGGTACATTATTTTGTCTACCAAGGTCGTTTTACCGTGGTCAACGTGCGCAATGATCGCAATATTTTTTGTAGTAGTGGACATAAAAGGTCTTATTTAAGCGTGCAAAGATACTTTAAATAATAATAGCCACACTTAAACTTATGTTATTTTTATCTTATTGATTTTGAGAGAGTTCTATAAGCCTACACTACTTTTTTCTACCACCGATGACCCAACCTAGTCTTATATCAATTAAAATACCTGCATCTGTGTAAAAATCATCCACAAAAATACCGGGACCAAAAGCCAATCCCCAATAGAATCCTTTTTCATATGTACGCTGCATACCATAAACTATTGCCGCATTATAAAAATAGTCAGAAGCATATTCCAAATCACCTATAATTGGCGTTCCAAATTGAAGTTGATTTAAAAATGCAACGTAATTACCCGTATTACCAGAAATATTCTTTCCTTTTCTTGTTCTTCTACTAAAGTTAACATATTGCCTGATATCTGCTTCTAGACCAGGGTAAAGCCCAAAACTGGTCTCTCTATCTGAACCTCCATTAAGTGCAAAACCTAAAAAAGCCTCTAAGTTCAAGGTAGTTTTATCTGCGACACCTATTTCATAAGATACACCTGGCGCCAACAAGTTAATTTTGAAGAGTCCGTCTTCCACTAATTTACTGGATTGTGCATTCGCATAGAAAGCGGACAAAAGAGTAACGGATAAAAAGATGATTTTTTTCATGATAGTAAATGGTTAGAATTTATTCGGAGTATGTATCAAATATCAGACCACATTAATCAAACGTAGGTTTTCTAGATTTTCGTTTTGCCGCTACCCAACCAAAATTAACATTCAGCAAAAAGCCATGTCCACTATCCAAAGTTTTTGAGTCAAAATAACCATAACCTACTTCTGCATTTATATTAAAACCTTTTCTATTGGTACGCTGTATACCATATACTCCACCATAGAAAGCAAAGGCATAATCAATATTTCCATCAGAGATATTATCAACAAACTGCACAGGTTCCCAAAATACACTACGTGCAGGGCCAATATAATTTGCAGAGTTACCAACTACATTTTTATTAATATCTAAGCGCTCTTGAAAATTATGGTAATATCTAATTCTGGTATGCCAGGCATAACCCAAAGCATAACCCTCTTGGTAGCGAGCAAAAGCTGGAGTAAAACTAGTTGATGCGCTTACATTTTTAAAAAGACCTAATTCATATCGAATACCAGGACCTAATAAGTTAATTGTAAATTGATGTCTTTCTAGATTGACGAGTCCGTTACCTTTTTCAGAGAAATCCCTAATCTGAGCTTGCGTTGCCGTGAAGGTTAAAGACAGAAGAATTATCGTAATTTTTTTCATGTAGTTTGATTGATGTTGCAACTAAAACTACATGTTTCTAAAAACGTAATCACTAGATTTAATGAAATATTAAGAAAATACTTACGTAATTAACGACCTACACACCAGCGCTTTTCACTTATGATAAACCCGATGCTCAAATTAGCTACCGGATAAATTCCGCCTTCAAATTGTCCGTCATAATAAGCTGCACCTACATCTACAGAAAAGTTGAATCCAGAATCAAAACTACGTTGTATACCAGTCACTAAACCGGCATATCCGAAAGCCCCTTCTACATTTTCATTGGCAATGGTTCGTGAACCCGGAAAGAATACCGCTACAGCAGGTGCCACATAATTAGCAGAATTGCCATAAATCTGTTTTCTTTTACGCTGACGTTTTTCAAAATTATAATAGTACCGATATTGACCAGCTATTGCAGGAAAAATACCAAACTCACTATACACATCTGGCAATAATGGGTCTAAAGCAACTTGAATTCCCGCCTTTATATCAAAGGTAGTATTGGTACCCAAAGCCATTTCATATTCAAGACCAGGATTAAGTAGATTGATCTTCACCTGCCTAAGTTCACAGTTTTTACCAAACTGAGCATGAACTTTACCAGCAAAACATATCAGCAATATTAAAATAAGAAACTGTTTGATTTTCATTTCGATTTGGGGATTCGACAATCTTATCTTGATAGAACAGTAAGCTTCTTAAAATAGTATCTTTGTTTAAAAATATTCGACGAATGAACCTATCCCTAATACCCCAAATTAAACATACGGACAGTAATAACTTCTTTCTACTTTCAGGACCATGTGCCATTGAAGGTGAAGATATGGCGATGCGTATTGCAGAGCATATTATTACTATTACCGATGAGCTTAAAATACCTTATGTATTTAAAGGCAGTTTCAAGAAGGCAAATCGTAGTCGTTTGGATTCATTTACAGGTATTGGAGATGAAAAGGCATTGAAAATTCTAAGAAAAGTTTCTGAAACTTTTAAAGTACCCACAGTAACAGATATACATACAGAGCAAGATGCTGCAATGGCTGCAGAGTATGTAGACGTATTACAGATACCTGCATTTTTAGCACGCCAAACAGATTTAGTCGTTGCTGCCGCACAAACAGGAAAAACAGTCAACATCAAAAAAGGACAATTTATGAGTCCTGAGAGTATGAAGCATGCCGTAAATAAAGTTACCGAAACTGGTAATGAGCAAGCTATTATTACTGATCGTGGTACCATGTTCGGTTACCAAGATATGATCGTAGATTTTAGAGGTGTACCCACCATGAAACAATTTGCACCTGTGGTTTTAGATGTAACACATTCGTTACAACAGCCTAATCAAACTTCTGGTGTTACGGGCGGTAGACCGGCAATGATTGGTACTATGGCACGTGCAGGTGTTGCCGCAGGTGTTGACGGACTTTTTATAGAAACTCATTTTGATTGTGCCAATGCGAAGAGTGATGGAGCCAACATGCTAGATTTAGGATTGATGAAAAAACTATTGACAGATTTAGTAGCGTTGAGAGCAGTTGTTAATGAGTTTTAGATAGTAATTATATGTATTATCATAAATTTAATCTAATTTGAATTGGTTTGGGACGTTCGAAAAAACTGTACAAGTAATTAGGGATTATTATTGGTTAGCCCTAATACCTATTGCCTTATGGGCCCTTTTAAAGAATATTAGTGAAGAGAAAGATATTGAACAAAACTGCACGGAATCTTACGGTGAAATATATAATTCAACCTCTGTTTATAAAAAAGCAAGTAAAAATAGCTATAAGTATAAATTTGAATATAACGGAATAGAATATTTTGGAAGTTCCATTGGAAGTTGGCTAGATGGTATATCGGTAGGAAAAATTTATAAAGTTGAATTTTCCAGCAAAGACCCACAGCATTCTCGAATGAATTTTGAAATAGAATATTCCAAAAAAATAATCCAAAATAAAAAAGGAAAACTCGATACTGTTTTTATCCCGACTTCAGAATTACAGTTAGAATTATCAACAGATTTAAATAACAGACTTCAAAAACTAAAGGAGTTAAATTAAACAAATCGCACTTAATACAGTTACTTACTATCAAAGTAAATCTTTCTGCTTGTAAAACCCATTTTTACGAACGGAGTAAGCATCTTTTAATACATCAATTAAAATATCGTTATCAATATCTTCAAGGGTAGTATAACGCAATGAACGTACTACTTTTCTATTTTCAGAAATTAGTACGTTCAAATGTTTTGTTAAGTGTGCCGAGTTCCAAAAAGCAATGTCAACAAACTGCTTTTTGCGCGATGCATTTAAATAACAAATGGGCGATTTCCCAACGTAAAAACAAGGTATATTCCATTTAAATTTCAGTTCAACCTCTGGCAAAGTTGTTTCAATCATCATTTGCAAATGCATTAAAATACTTTTATAAGGTTCTGGTTGATTGAAAATATAATTCTCTGCAGGGTTCATAACCTAAAAATACAAATTAATACCTCATTAGCAACCTATGTCATAACGGATTCCAATCAAAAATAAATAAGATTTTTCTTACAATAATTTTATTATCAAAGTCGTTATTGAACAGACCCCAAATCGCTCATTATCATGAATATAATAATTAACAGAAATTCTATCTATCAAAATAGAATTATACAGCTCACTACCTTGGCTGGTGTGTTGTTGGCCTATAGAATTTACATATCAGGTTCAACCGAATTCCTATTTATGTTCTGGAATTTATTCTTGGCTGCAATTCCTCTTTTTATCTCAAGGCGGTTAGTTGCCAATGTACGATTGGGACAATCTAAAATATTACGCTATTCGCTATTTTTTATATGGTTGATATTTTTACCTAACAGTCCATATATCATAACTGACCTTATTCATTTAGACAATTCTGCTGCAACTATTTGGTTAGATATGCTCATATTGTTCATTTTTGCCCTTAGCGGTTTGCTACTAGGTGTCTTATCTATGATAGACGTGTTTTCCTATTTGCGTAAACATAACCATCCCCTTTTGGCTAATATGATGCTACTGGGAATTTCCCTATTGAGCGGATTTGGAATTTTTTTAGGTCGCTTTTTACGTTTTAACTCATGGGATATTGTCGCTAGACCACAACTACTAATGCAATGCATTTTTAAATCCTTATTGCTCTGGAATGCGTGGTTATGGATTATTGGCTTTGGGGCATTCATTTGGGTATCTTTTTGGGTATTAAAACCCTATCTTAGAGGAGAAAGATAAATATACCATTCTATTGCTTATTGTCTATTTTTGAAAATTAATCGAAACCATGGGCAGGCAATCATTTATTATAACATTATTATTATTAACACAGATATTTACAGGTCAGTATGTTTTCTCTCAAGGCAATGATGACCAAAATTGGTATTTCAAGAACAGTAAAAGTTTAAGTGAATTATGGGAGTTAGATGATGAACACCAACGCGGTACGTTCATTCTTACGTCATATAAACCCATTTATATAACAGCGGCAAAATTTTCCACCAACCCCAATGAATTTCCTGTTGCAGAAAATTCAACAAAAGTTCTGAATGAACCGAATAAACTAAATGCTGTAGAATCAAAATTTCAGATCAGCCTAAAAACCAAAATCTTTCATGGTATGTTCGATGGTAAAATGGATTTATGGATGGGTTATTCGCAAAGGGCCTATTGGCAAATTTATAATACAGAGCGTTCAAGACCATTTCGCGAATTAAATTATCAGCCTGAAATTATTGCCAACTTTCCCATTCAATTTAAAATACTAGGTTTCGACGCTAAAATGATCGGAGCCGCAGTCATACATGAATCTAACGGACAGTCAGACCCTATTTCTAGAAGTTGGAATCGTATTGCTTTCCATGCAGGATTTGAAAAAGGCAACTGGCAGGTAATGCTTAAACCTTGGATTAGGATTGGAAGTAAGATTGATGACAACGAAAATATATCTGACTATATAGGCCGTGGCGAAGCCGATATCACCTATGACTGGGGCAGACAGCGCTTTAGAGCTATTGCCAGACACTCTCTAAATTTGGGAGACAAAAGCCGTGGTAGTTTACAAATAAATTGGTCTTTTCCAATTTATAAAAATTTCAACGGCCACTTTCAATTGTTCGATGGTTATGGCGAGACCCTAATTGACTACAACCATAGGCAAACTACTTTTGGTATTGGAGTATCATTGATCAACTAAAACAGACAAAGTGTTTAACCAAAATTACTTTAATTTTAAATGTACCTTAAACCTGACATAAGTAATTAAGCCAAAGTACCTGTTTTAAATTGTATAATAAGTTAGTTCAAGGTAAATGGATTTTTATTTCCTGTTCGAACCTTAAGGTTATCGCCTCTCTATAAAAAGATGGTGTTTGTTCATCTACAGTTACCGTATTGGTGCAAAGATCAACATTGAAATGAAAGCATGAAAAATCTGTACAACAGTCTATAAAATCAAAATTCAATATCAGAAATTTAACAATTTTAGGTCTCAATTTATATTCGATATCAACGCATAATTTATGTAATTTATCGTCGGCGGTATCGTTTAAAATCCAATTAAATCTCATGTCACTTTTTTATTACAAGTGCGCAATATAATATTTATTTAACAATTACTTAACATTGTGTGTAATTTATAATAAATGTGGATTTTACAACTATTGTAATCATGAGACATAGTCCTCCAAATACTTATACCTATCGGTAAGTTTACCGTTTTTGGTCATTCTAGCTCTTTCGAGAACGCCATCTTTATCGTTGTTAAAAAAAGCCGGAATAACATTTTTAATGAAAGCTTCTCCAAAACCTTCACTGGCATCTCTAGGCAATTCGCACGGTAAATTATCTACCGCCATGACCGCAATTGCGTCAGCATTTTTGAAATCTGTCTCGGTCTCCGTTACCGGGTTATAACCATAAATAGGATCAGCAATAGTAGAAGGTTTAATAGTAGAAGCAACGGGTCCATCAATATCACAACTGATATCGGCAACAACCTTTATATTGAAATCTTCATGTTTAGCATCTTCCCTAGTGAATAAATAAGGAGCACCTTGACCATAAAAATGGCCGGCTATATAGAAATCGGTCACCTTGGCAAATCTAAAAAAGTTCGATTTATACTCTTCTGGGTGAGCGAAGAAATTGGCTTTATTGCCACGAACTCCGTCTTTTCGTTTATTGTATTCACCAGCATCTATTTGACAATATACCGGTTCATTAAAAGTATCTTCTAAATACTCGGTAACATTTACCCTACGCATACCCATACCATCTAACATCTCTCTAGAACCATTACCTACTCTGCCCCTACCGGTAAGCAAAACTTTTAAGTTTGGGAGTTTGATGTTTTTAAGTTCTTCAATTAAAGCTTGTTGGTCTGGCAAATCATTTGCCTTTGGCAATTGAAAAGCATCGTATTTGAGTCCGTATGCACGAAATCCGTTATACGCCCCAACAATACCCGCATATCTACCAAAAGCAACAACGCGTTGTTCTTGTTTATTGGTAATAACCTCATGATCGTACATTTCTATATTCTTCTCTAAAATAGCACGAAGCAAGTCTCTGTTATAAGGTTGTTTTTTAATGGTATGCGAAAAGAAGAAGTATTTTTTATTAGGAATTAACGCATCAATAGGCACTTCCTTGACTCCTAAAAGCACCTCACAATCATTCATTTCGTCTGCAACCGTGATACCTAAATCTTCATAATCCGCATCTGCATAAGCCCTAATTGAAGAAGGTTCTACAATAATTTCAGCCTTAGTATATGTACTTAAGACTTTTTGACATGCTTTTGGCGATAATACTACACGCTTATCTGGCGGATTCTTGCGTTCTCTTATGATTCCGAACTTCATATGGGTTTGGTATAAATATTGCACTAAATTATGCAATTAGTAACACTTGGCTTAGTGTCCAAATAAAAATTATAGTGGTTGCTAAAGATTTGTTAGCTTTGCTGCCCGTTAATTATTTGCTTTTAATATAAAGCTACAATTTAACATTAAAGTTCATTTACATATTGGGGCCGACCGGTTTTGACAGCGAGACCAGTTGGAATGTAAGCATGTCGAGCGCTGGGAAACAGCTCGTTAATCTCATTTTTCACACTTTTAATTGGCGAAAATAATTACGCTCTTGCCGCTTAATCTGAATTATAGTAAGATTAGCCTCGTCCCTACAAGGTAGGGAAGCGAGATGTTCCTGAATAGCCCTTGTTGATGGCGATTCTTATAGGAGCACCAGAAAAGTCAACATAAGGGTGTTCGCTCGCTTTGGCGACACCACCAAAATCTTAAGAAGATAAGTGTGTATTGGGCGGTTTCTGGTCAGGTGCACATCGAAAATCAATCAGATTCTAAGCATGTAGAAAGCATTTTAATTGCTTGTTTGGACGAGGGTTCGAATCCCTCCGGCTCCACTTAAAAACCTCGTAACACCAATGTTTACGGGGTTTTTCATTTTGCGTTGACAAAATCGTTGACAATCTGTTTTGATATGTTGTGTTTCTTACAACGATGGTAATTTAGTATTTTTAGTTTATTAGCACTAATTAATACTAAGATTATGAATACCTTTTTACTTTTAATCTACATTTTTCTATTAATATCAATTATTCATTTAGCGTTCTTTTCTAATCGATTAAGTATTCAATTTTCAAAATTTCTTTTTGATTCTATCGATTACGATAATTTTAAAGACTATTACAGTTATAAAACAAAAGTGAATCAAACAATATTCTTTTCAATTGTATCTTTTCTATTCCCTTTAGTTTCCTATAAATTATTAATCACCTACAATTCTGGAAATGATACTATAGATTTAATATTTTTAAGTTGTATCATACTAATCGCTCTATTTGGTTTATGGCTTGATATAAAGCAGATTGATTGTATACAACTAAATAAGGAAATTGAAATTTGTACAACGCCAACTCTTTTAGATTACGACACAAGTTCTTCCTTACCACAAATTAAAGTGAATGTAGAAACAAGTTTAAATTCATATGATGTATCCCACGATATAAAATTATTTCAAGAGTTTTTACAATCTCACAGTGAATTTGAAGATTTTGACATCAAGAAAAAACAATTTGAATTATCTAGCTATTCAATAAATGGTAAAACAATTTTAAAACACACTCACGCATGCTTAATATTGATAGTGTTCTTTTATGAAGAAATATTATATAGTAAGAGTTATTTAGATGAGCTAAGTCCTAATTATTATACACCATTAAATACTTATTTCAATCTTAGTCTTGAAATAGATAAAACAAACTGGAGTTCGTTTAAAAAAAAGTATATAAAAGATTTGGGGGTTATCTCCTTAAAACAGTCTGAATTCTATAGTAAATTACTAATATTTCATAAAAAATAAGCCGCAGGTCAAACAGGTTAAACAGGTTAAAATTTCTTTTTGATTGATTTGCTCTATTAAATACTAAAACTATATAATATGAGCACGTACACTGATCCCTTTTTAAGTATTCACAATAAGCTTACAAAACTTACCGAATTAGTTCTTGAAATAAAGAACGCACCTAAAGAAGATTATACTTTAAAATACTACACACGACAAGAGGCTGCTGATTTATGTAGAAGCTCTGTACAGTCAATAGACAACTATATCAAATATGGGTGGATAAAAGTTGAAGACTTTGGTCCAAAGAAAAAGTTGATTCAACATTATCAAATTTTCAATGAAGATCAAACATTGAAAGAATTCCGATATAAAAGAAAAGCATAAAATGCGCTAACATTTTATGCTTTTTAATTTTTAAACAACTTAAGACTTCACCTTAAATCGTATAGTCCAAATATACGGTTTTCAATCCACTATATATGAACGAGACACCATATATTAGAGTAGGTACATCCTATTTTAAGACAGTTAAAGCACCTACTATTGCAGGTCATTACAATGAAATACTAATCTCTTGGAATGCCGAAATCATTAGACAGGATCACGGCAAAGACTACTTTGCGAAAATTGAAAAATTTGACGGCTTTACTTGTATTCCTAGTCATACAGATTTTAAAAAACAATATTTAACCTTTTATAATACCTACAACCAACTAAGCAACAATCCAATTCAAGGAGATTGCGAACTATCAAAGAAGTTTGTGAAACATATTTTTGGGAATCATTATGAATTAGGATTGGATTATTTATCGCTTTTATTTCTAAAGCCAACACAGACACTTCCAATTCTCTGCCTGGTATCAACCCAAAGAAGTACCGGAAAAAGTTCTTTTCTGAAATGGCTTAAAATGATTTTCGAGAATAACGCAACCTACCTAACCAATGATAGCTTTGGAAGTCAGTTCAATGCCGATTGGGCTAATATGCTCTTAATAATGATTGATGAAGTGCTATTTAATAAAGAGGAATTAACAGAACGTATTAAATATTTAAGTACAACCAACATCAATAAGATTGAAGCTAAGGGTAAGGATAAAAGAGAAATTGAATTTTTTGGAAAGTTTATTCTTTGCAGTAATAACGAAGATAGTTTCATAAAAATAGACAGCAATGAAACTCGATTTTGGGTACTTAAAGTTCCTACTATAAAAACGGAAGAGATAGACATGCTGGTCAAATTAAAAAAAGAGATTCCTGCTTTTCTCTATTTTTTAGAAAATAGAAAACTAAGTACAAATAATACTACCAGAATGTGGTTCACTCCAACTCAAATAAAAACGGCTGCACTAAAAAAATTAGTACAGAATAATCGTAATCGGGTAGAAAAGGAAATTGCCAGTATTTGTCTTATGGTAATGGAGAAATTTGATTTGGAAGAAGTTAATTTATGTTCAGGGGATATTCTACCAGCTTTAAGTAAATCAAGGGTAAATACAGATCAAACTCATATTAGAAAAATACTAAAAAAAGAATGGAAATTAAAGAATCAAGAAAACAGTAAATCATATGAAAAGTTCTGCTTCCTTTCAGACGGTGAAATCATACTAAATACCACTAAAGGAAGATACTATACTGTAAAAAAGGATTTTTTACTTGAAAATTTTGATGATTTGATGACAGAATACGATTAGCCCAATGAGAATGGACGATTAGAGTGTCATCACTTTGTCATCATTTTGTCATCAAAAATACAAGTGATGACAGATTAGTATAAAAAATAAATCAAGTTTGATGAAACGATGACAAAACGATGACAGGGAAACCCCTATTAACATTGGAGTTAACAGAGATTGGCATCGTTTCATCAAAAATATCAACAATTAAACTCCACAAGATATGAACTGTGTAGAAGCAAAGAAAATAGACATAATAATAACACTTAGAAATCTAGGTCATAACCCCATACGAGAAACCGAAAAAGAAGCCTGGTTTCTATCTCCATTTAGAAATGAATCTGACCCTTCTTTTAAAGTCAATAAACAAAAAAATGTATTCTATGATTTTGGGATTGGCTTAGGGGGTAATTTAATAGACCTATTATCAAAAATGTTAGGTTCGGTAAAAGATGCACTTGATTATTTATCCGAAAATAAAACTCATTTTTCTTTTCATCAGCAAACTTTTACATCGACAAAATTAAATTCTTGTATAAAGATTGACAGCGTAAAACCTATTCAACATTTTGGTTTGATAGATTATCTAGAAACTAGAAAAATTTCTATATCCGCAGCACGAGCTATTTGCAAAGAAGTGCACTTTACTTTAAATGATAAAAAATACTTTTCTATAGGATTAAAGAACAACTCTGAGGGTTGGGAATTACGAAACAAATATTTTAAATCGGGTTCTTCTCCAAAGGATATTTCCTTAATCAACAATGGTAATAATTCGTTAGCTGTTACCGAGGGAATGTTTGATATGTTATCTCTGATATCTATGAATAATTCACTAATGAAAAACTCTGATTTACTGGTTCTTAATTCCTGTTCTTTTTCTAATAGGTTAAATGATTTTACGGATAAATATAAAAGAATAAACCTCTATTTAGACCAGGATAAAACCGGACGTGCAATAGCACAGAAATTTACTGCTCAACAAACAGTTTTTCATGATTGTTCAAATTTATATACAGGATTTAACGATGTAAATGAATGGTGGATTAAGAAAAATGAAATATAGGGAATGAGTAAGTTGGCAAGTAGTGTCATTGTCATGACAAAACTTGCTTTTACTCCCGATGGTCGCAAAAGAAAATGAAAAAAACAAAGAAAGAATTTATTCAATTTAGATGCAGAGTATACGAGAAAAAACTGCTAAAAAAAAAGGCGAAAAAGGCAGGGTTATCTCTCAGTGAATTTTGTTTAAGGTCTGCTTTGGATGTTAAGGTTGTTGAAATCCTAAATGAGGAACAGATTGAGTTTTATAAAACCTTAATTAAATACAGCAATAATTTTACTTCAATTGGAAATATGTACCGGAAACAAAATCCAAAATTGACTGAAGAAGTATATGCTCTTGCTAAAGAAATGAAAGATCATTTAAATAACTTTAAAAATGATAGGCAAAGTTAATTTAGTCTCAAACAATAATACCATTGCCTATAGTTGGAATCAAGAAAAAGATGCAACGGTTGTTCTTAGGCAAAATTTATTAGGTGAAAATCCTAAAGAAATTTCCAATGAATTCAAAACCATTCAAAACATGAATGTTAACTGCAAGAAGAACACTATGAGTTTCATCATAAGTCCAACAATAAAAGATGGTCAGAAATTAACCGATAAACAGTTTGGTGAAATAGCAGAAAAATTTATCACAGAAATGAAACTCACAAACCATCAAGCAATCGCATTCACTCACTCAAATACAAAATGCAAACATATACACTTGATAATCAATAGAATAAACTTTAATGGCAGAACATATAACGATAGTTTTATTGGAAAAAGAACCACATTTAGTGCTGAAAAAGTAGCCAAATCCATGGGGCTAAAAACGGTGCAAGAGGTTCAAAATGAAAAGCTTGACAAGCTTAAAAACTTACGTTTAGAAATTCAAAACATACACAAACATGTAATGAAAGATAGCCGACCTAAAACTTTTGACGATTACATCAAAAAAATGGCTTCTAAAAATGTACAAGTAATTCCTAGCATAAATAAAGGTGGACGGTTACAAGGTTTTAGATTCGAATATAATGGGGTAAATCTGAAAGGAAGTGAAGTACACCGTTCCATGAGCGGTGGTAAGATTGCAAATGAACTTGCCACTAATAGTAGCGGAAAAATTCTTCAAGATTCCGCAAAAGCAGTTAGCATAGGTGGTAGCATGGTTGAACTAAGTACTAATTTCTTGACAAGTTTAGCAAAGAAGGCTGTAAAACAAGTAATAACAAAGGGAATGGAAATAGGAATTTAATTATGGCAAAAATTGATGATTTAGCAGAGCTATTAGTAGAAGAATTAAGCGATTTTAAGACACAACTCCATAAAATGGAACAGTTGTCCAAGGAATTAAAAACTATTCCCCTGTCGCCAGATTTAAGGGAAATGAAGTCGGTTTTAAGCATTAGTCTTAAACAACAGAAAGAACTATCCGTAGAACAACGCAAAAAAATTTCCGACTTGACAGGAAAGCTTTCGAAGTCAAATCATTACCCTAATTGGATCATCATCTTATTTGGCATTTTGCTTTTATGTTGTTTTTTGTTGACCAGCTTCGCTATTTATAATCTAAACTCTATTTCCGAAACTAATCTAGAATATTATGAAAAAGGTCAAGATGAAGTTATAAGCCATTTCAATTCCTTTTTGAAGGACAACCAAGAAACTAACGAAGCTTATCAAAAATGGAGCAACGCTAAAGCTGAATAACTATGGCAAAAATCATTTTAATTATGAATCAAAAGGGCGGAGTTGGAAAGAGTAACTTGTGTTATAATCTTTCACAGAATCTTAGTGAACATTCTAAAGTAGCTATATTGGACACGGATGTTCAAGGCAGTCTATCACAGCTTTCAAAAATTGTTGATTCGTTTCAAATAACTACAGATGAAAATATTTTAACAACTGACAACAATTTGGATTTCATTTTCATTGATACACCTCCTTACCTATCATCAAAGCTGAAAGGGCTTATCAAAATTGCAGATTTAATATTAGTACCAACAAAAGCTGGAATTCTCGATTTGTTAGCTATCGATAACACTATTAGTGTTATTAAAGATGAACTGAAGGAAAAGAATACCATGATAATCCTGAACATGGTAAAAGCTAATACAACTATTACTGAAGATATCTTGAATAACCTTGATTCACATAAAATAAAAATAGCGCAAACAATGATAAGTGATTTGGTAGCATTTACTAGATCTCCTTTGTTAAAAGGAGTTGCAACAAATAGTAATGCCCAAAGGCAAATTGATAGCTTAACGAAAGAGGTATTAACATCACTTATATAAATACACATTTACATAAATAATGAATTATATAATTATATAAATCTACATCATGTCAAAAACAGAGTTTAATAATTTAATAGCCCAAGCACGAGCTTCAAAACCGGACAAGTCTATACAAAAGGTTGTACCAGAAATACCTATTGACAAAAATGAAAAGCAATTTTCATTTTATATAGATAAAACTGTTTTGAGAAAATTGAAGACTAAAGCTTTGGAAGAAGATAGGAGTATTAAGTCTATTTTAAATGAGAGTATTCGTAACTACCTGAATCTTTAACGAACTTAGAATGCGCAATTTTAGCTAAATTTGAACAATAACAATTCCTAAATAAATGAAGCCAGTAACAAAATTTGCATCCTTTTTAATTATATCAATGTTAATCTTTCAATCTTGCGGCAATAACGTAGGTTACAATTTAAATGACATTGAAGGGGCGTATTATGCTTCAGAATCTCATAATACCAAGAGGTCAAAAAATAAGAATTACAGAATCTTAATTACTCATAAAAGCGATAATGACTTTAATATTATACAAGAGTCGTCTTTAAAAAATAGTCCTAATGATTATAAACAAACCGATACTGTTATTGGAACATATAATCCTGAAAATCATAAATTTTTAGTAGATATGATGGGAGCTGAAGTGTATTTTGAATTATCTGATGATTACAAGTCCATAAATGTTGCCGGAAAGTCTGAAAAGTTTACTAAAAAATAAATAGTAACAATTATAAATTTAAATCAAAATATAAGGAACATTTAAGAATCATAAAATACAAAAGCGATTAGCTTTTGATTTGGTTAGGAAAATCGCCAGTTTTTTTAATTCGCCACAATCAAGACTAAGACGCCCACGCTCTAGCGTGGGCTGTTCTTGTTTGGCGAATGGGTGTCTGGCGATACCTCCTATACCTACAGGTCAGTTCCACGCTTTTTTTATGGGAAAAACTCAAGAAGTGTCTTATACCGTTATCATTAAAAATGACCCTGACAAAGACAGACTCCAACTTATAAACCAGTATTGGAATTTTAAGGAGAGTGCGTTTAAAAATAAACCAAAGCAGCTGTCCGGAAAAAATAATCTTACCTCACATGAGTTGTTTTTAATAATTAAGGAATACTCTTTTGTTAATTTAGAATGCATTTGCCCTGGCTGCAATAAATTAACTGAAGTTGCTATTAGCTCGCAATCTCATTTTTTAGATTCGCTGAGAAATTCACCCTTATGCGAAGAGTGTAAAACCAAACAAAAATTAAAATGGGAAGAAACTAAAAAAAAGGTGATTGAAATACGACAGAAAAATCATGAATTGGCTCAGCAGAAAATAGAAAGACAGGGCAAATTCAACTGGGCACTCAATAGATATAAAGAAACAAGGTTTACCGATGAACAGGCAAAGTTTATGATTCACATTATAGATACTTGTCCCGATAAGGTATCACTATCCTTTTACAGTGAGCACTTTGTAATTCTTCAAAAATTCAAACTCTTGGAATTGATTCATATTGAAGAAAATCTTGCAGAGAAATATGTTGAAATTTATTATCCTGAAGAACTTAGAGAAATTTTAGAAAATCATATAAATAGAGAACATTCAGAATCCGAGAATCAAACTTACAAAACTTGGTCAAGGTTAAGTTTTCATCTGGAGAAAAATAAGTCATATCGAAATTCTAATACACCACGGTTTAGCGGCACTATAATCTTCAAAGAAGATATAGTAATCAAAAAAGGCACAAAGTGCTTGTACGGGGTCTGGGATAGAGATCATGATGATGCTTGGCTCACATTAACACCAACATCCGATATTATTGTTGCTAAAAATAAACCCATACATAAAGAACCGGAGCATATAGCAAATATTCTCAACAGGTTTTTGGTTAATCCTGAGAATCGAGATTATTAAATCTAATTAAATAGAGCTATAACCAACAGTACAAAAGCTACTGTTCCAAATAATACTACTCCTGCTATAACAAAGTTTAATTTACTTTCTACATTCTTAATTGTAATTGAACTTTTCATATACACCTAGTTTTTAAATTTTACCAATCCTAAATTAATCATTATTGAAATAAAAACCCTCGCACTTCATAGTATTAGTTTTGGTAAGATTTGGGTTTTGATTCTGACCCAAGAAGAAATTCTTCTATAATTATAGATTTATATAATTCTATAAATGAAAACAAAGTTGTTTAACTAAATTGAGGTACTCTAATGATTTATTGAAAAGATAGTCGACGTTTACGGGAAACAGTAATCATAATTGAAAGAAAAGTATAATTTGCAGAATATTGAAAGTAATTTTAAACTTAATGATAAAGTATTATATACTAGTTTGCATTTTTTCTATAGATAGAATATGACAATAAAAGAATACGTAGAAGTAGTAAGTAAAAGACTCCAATCAGGAATATCAAGAGAGCATTCCTATAGGGGAGATTTAGAAACTTTGATTAGAACTTTAGTTCATGGTGTAGAAATAACTAATGAACCTGCAAACGTAACAGACTGTGGGAACCCAGATTACGTACTCACAAAAGGAAAAATCCCAGTAGGTTATATTGAGGCAAAGGACATTGGAAAAGACCTTAACAGTAAATCTTACAAAGAACAATTTGATCGATACAAAAAAGCACTTGACAATTTAATTATTACAGACTACATCTGGTTTCAATTCTTTCAAAACGGAGAATTAGTTCATGAAATAAAAATAGGAGAAATTGAAAACAATTCAGTTAAGCCAATCTCCAAAAACTTTTCAAAGTTTGAAAACTTAATAAAAGATTTTTCTACCCACATTGGTCAAACCATCAAATCGTCAAAAAAATTGGCAGAGATGATGGCTGGCAAAGCACGTTTACTTCAAGATATTCTAGAACGAGCTATTACATCTGATGAAGAAACAAAAGAAAACACCTCTCTAAGAGGACAATATGATACGTTTAAAGAAATATTAATTCACGACTTAGAACCTAAAGGCTTTGCAGATATTTATGCTCAAACTTTAGCTTACGGAATGTTTGCAGCTCGTTTACACGACCCAACTTTAGATGATTTTAGTAGACAAGAAGCAGCAGAGTTAATCCCAAAATCAAATCCATTTTTACGTAAACTTTTTGGATACATTGCAGGACCAGATATTGATGATCGTATGGTTACGGTGGTAGATAATCTCGCAGAAGTATTTAGAGCAACAAATGTGGAGCAACTCTTGCATAACTTTGGAAAAAGCACACAAACTAATGACCCTATAATACATTTCTACGAAACGTTTTTGGCAGAATACGACCCAAAATTACGTAAAGCAAGAGGTGTTTGGTACACACCAGAACCTGTAGTAAACTTCATAGTTCGTGCAGTTGACGATATTTTAAAAACCGAATTTGATTTACCTCAGGGTTTGGCAGATACAACTAAAACTAAAATTAAAATTAAGGTACCCACGAACGACAAACGATCTAAAACAGGATATAGAGAAGCAGAAAAAGAAGTTCACAAAGTACAAATACTTGACCCAGCAACAGGAACAGGAACGTTTTTAGCCGAAGTTGTAAAGTTTATCTACAACAAGAACTTTAAAGCAATGAAAGGTGCTTGGAGTGGTTATGTAGAAGAACACCTAATACCAAGATTAAATGGTTTTGAGTTATTAATGGCTTCTTACGCTATGGCACATCTAAAATTAGATATGTTACTAACTGAAACTGGTTATAAATCCACTAAAAACGAACGGTTAAATATTTACTTGACCAACTCTTTAGAAGAACATCATAAAGACACAGGAACTTTATTTTCTAATTGGTTAAGTAGTGAAGCCAATGAAGCAAACCACATTAAGCGTGATACACCTGTTATGTGTGTTATTGGAAATCCACCTTATGCGGTTAGCAGTACGAATAAAAATGGCTGGATTGATAAATTAATTGCTGATTACAAAAAAGATTTAAACGAAAAAAGTTATAACTCTCTCTCTGATGATTATGTAAAGTTCATTCGCTATGGTCAGTACTACATTGAGAAAAATGGTAGTGGAGTCTTAGCTTACATTTCAAATAATAGTTTTATTGATGGTATTGTTTTTCGCAAGATGCGTAAGCACCTATTAGAGTGTTTTGACAAGATTTACATTTTGGATTTACACGGTAATGCTAAGAAAAAAGAAGTCAGCCCGGATGGCAGCCCAGATCAAAACGTTTTTGATATAATGCAAGGTGTTTCCATAAATATTTTTGTAAAAACAGGAAAGAAAAATAAAAATAAATTAGGGCAATTATTTAATTATGAATTATATGGTAAAAGAGAGTTTAAATATGATTTTTTATGCGAGAATTCATTACAAAGTGTTAGCTGGACAAGTCTAAAAAATAAAGAGCCTTATTTCGTATTTGTTCAAAGAGATTATACGAAAAGATTAATATATAATAAAGGAATTAACCTAAGTAAACTGTTCAAAACTTCAGGGAGTGGTATTAAATTTCGAAAAGATAACCTATTAGTAAAGAATCATTTTAGTGCTAATAGTGTTATTGAAATGATTTCTGATATTGAACAACTTGATAATTCTTCAATCTTAAAAAAATATCAATTCAATGAAACTAAAGATTGGAAAATAGAAGAACAAAGAAATAACTTTCAAAATGCAAATTATAAAGATATTACAAGGGTGAATTATCGACCATTTGATTCAAGATTTGCGTATTATCCTGTTGAAAGAATAAATAAAATTATCCCAAGGGGAGATTCAAGAAGAGGGTTGATGAAACATATGTTGAAAGATAACCTCGCGATTCTGTTACCAAGGCAAGCCATAACAGAGAAGTTTGGTTTTTTCGTTAGTAAAGGATTAACTGATATAAATTACACAGGTACCGCAGGTCAATTCGGAGCAGGTTTAACTTTCCCTCTTTACTTATATTCAGAATCCGACGGACAACAAACCATTTCTCAATCTGCAGAAAGAACTCCAAATCTAAATGTTAAAATTTTAAGTGAAATTGCTGAAAAACTAAGTATAACTTTTACTAACGAAAGAGAAGAAACTATTAATACTTTTGCACCAATAGATATTTTAGATTACATCTATGCGGTATTACACTCGCCTACTTACAAAGAAAAGTACAAGGAGTTTTTAAAAATAGATTTTCCAAGAGTGCCTTATCCAAAGGACGAGAAAACGTTTTGGAGTTTGGTAAGTTTGGGTGGCGAGCTTCGCAAAATTCATTTGTTAGAAAGTAACAATGTTGAAAATTACATCACAAGTTATGAAATGGCAGAAAATGCCGAAAACGACCATAACGTCATTACCACAAAAATTGGAAAGAAAGATTGGGAAGTAATTGATACCGAAAAACAACTTGGTAGAATTTGGATAAACGAAAGCAAATATTTTGACAACGTTCCAGTTACTGCTTGGGAGTTTTACATTGGGGGTTACCAACCAGCACAAAAATGGCTAAAAGACAGAAAGGAAAGAGAACTAAAGTTTGAGGATATTTTACATTATCAAAAAATTATAGTAGCCCTAACGGAAACCGATAGAATAATGAAAGAGATTGATAAAGTTGACATTGAATAAAACTTATACTTATTAAAAAATATATATTTCAATTTACAAAATAATGTTTTCACATCTAAAAAAATATGTTAGACCAATCATTTTCAAAAGATAATTTCAAAACAATTTTTGATATTTCTAATAGGAACGGTCTTTTCTTAGAAGACAAATTAAATCTTACTTCTATTCGTAAATATACGAATGACATAAAAAAATATAGTGCCTTAAGTAAAGCTTATAATAAAAAAGGAAATAAAATTCTCGCAACTTTTTTTAATGAAGCTAAGGATCAAGTTAGAAAAGACAGGAATCATGAAATTGACTCAGTTCTGGAACAAATTAGTCACAACATAGGCAAAAATAAATTTAAAATTGCACTTAAAATTATACAAATTCCAGGAGCTAAAGATTTATATACTATCAACAATATTCCAGAACATTTTTTTGCTATTAAACAAGTACAATACAATATATCAAAACTGTTTGGAGTAAAACAATCCAATCGAAACAGTATCGTTCAGCAATTAATATCATTATTAAGTAACAAATTTCCAAAGACTTTAATTAGAACAGACATTTCTAACTTTTATGAATCTATTGACCATTCAAGTATTCTTGATATTATTAATCAAAGTAATTTATTATCTCCTAAGTCCCGTAAAATTATTCAGCAGATTTTACGCAGTTATAAAAATTTATCCGGAAACAGTTTAGGCTTGCCAAGAGGAATTGGTATTAGCGCTTATTTAGCTGAGCTATACATGCGTAAAGTCGATAAAATTATAAAAGCAATTCCTGGTGTAATATTTTATGCTCGATTTGTAGATGATATTGTAATTCTATTCGTAAATAATCCAAATGATCAGTTTCGAAACTATTTAGAGGAAGTAAAAAAATCAATTGAAGAAAATCGAAATATCAGTATAAATTCCGCTAAAACTTTTCAAAAAAACATTATTGATGCTACTCTTCACTCCTTTGAATTTTTAGGTTATACGTTTAAAGTAAAAGATGGAAAAGTAAAAACTAAATTAACGCCTCGAAAAGTAAATAAAATAATCAGCAGAATTGAATCTTCTTTTTTAAATTATTCAAATCTAAGTATTGTTGATGAAAAATTAGCCAGAAGTCTTTTAGTTAAAAGAATTCGATTTCTTACAGGTAATACCAGACTAGCAAATAATAAATCTCAAATTCTAATAGGTATTTATTACTCCAATAGTTTTTTAACTGAAACAGCTCAAATCACTCACTTGGATAATATTTTAAAAGGACATATAAGAAGTTTGAGTTCAAATTCACTTAAGGCTAGATTAACAAAATATGAGTTTATTGAAGGATTTGCAAATCGAAGATTCTCAACATATACTGGTAAACAACTTAAAGAAATTATGAAAATCTGGAATTGATGAAAAAGAAAAACATCTCAAACAAAATACAACGTGTAGTTTTATCTGACATCTTACCATTTGAAATTCCAGCAACCTTTTCAAACCGTTTCTTTTATAGTTTTATCTCAGAAAACGAAATAGAATTAAATGGCAATAAAATATCATGGAAATCCGAAAGCTTAGTAATAAAACCAATTTTAAAATTACTATTTAATTTAGAAAGAAGACTAATTACTAACGAAACGGCTAAAAGTATAACTATAGAAATAACTAAAGGAGCTTTAAAGACTATACCATTTCATTATAAAATTTCACATAAGAAAAATGAATTCAGAGAGCTTAGCGTAATTCATCCAAAAAATCAACTTGCTGTAACTGAATTCTATGAAAAAAATAAAGACTTAATACTTTATTATAGCAATGAAAGTGAGTTTTCATTAAGACGACCTTTTAAAACCGCAAAATTCACATATTTCAAAGATCGATTGCATTATGATAAACTTGCAGCTGATCACGAATCATCTGGTGCAGAAGAATTTGATAAAGAATACGAAAACCTTAAAACATTTTTTTCTTATAAAGAAATAAGTAACATTCATAAATTTTACGAATCTTACAAATACCAACGTTGTGAAAAAAAATATGATAAGCTCTTTAAGTTTGACATATCGAAATGTTTCGATAGTATATACTCACACTCTATAACCTGGGCTCTACTTGACAAGGAGTGTGTAAAACACAAAATACCATTATCCCTCAATACTTTTGGAGGCAAGTTCGATAGATTAATGCAAGATTTAAATTACGGTGAGACCAACGGAATAATTATAGGTCCAGAATTCTCTAGAATTTTCGCAGAGATGATTCTTCAAAAAATTGATAAAGAAGTTCAATATGAATTACTTAACCTAGACCAAAAATTATCTAATCGAAAAGAATTTGAGATTTTTAGATATGTTGACGACTTCTTTGTTTTTTACAATGAAGATGTAGTAAAAGATGAAGTAGTCAATCGTTTTAGAGTAAAATTAAGGGAATATAAATTAGGTATTAATGAACAAAAAAACGAACACCATACTAAACCTATATTAACTGGTATTACAGAAGCAAAAATAAATATTACTGATCTAATTGATAAAAATTTATCATTCGCATATAAGAACTCAAACAATGAGAAACTCAAAGATGATAAAAATCAAGATTACTACGTAAGCTTTAATAAACTGATTACAAAATATAAATTGATAGTTAAAAGTTCTGACATTGCTTATAAAGACATTCAGAATTTCACCCTCGGCTGTATTGATAATAAATTAACAAAATTATTGGAAGTCTTGACTGAAAATAAAATACCTAATGTTAATGATATTCAATTAATATTAGGTTTCTTGGATTTAAGCTTTTTTATTTACACAGTAAATCTTAGAGTAAATAGCACTATAAAATTATGTTCTATTACTAGTAAAATAACTCAATTTTCTAAATTACATTTAACCCCAGATTTTAAAGATAGAGTTTTTAAGAAAATTTACGACGAAATATTCCTAGTGCTAAAAAAAGAGAGAATTAAAGAACATGTCCAGATAGAAACATTATATCTATTAATTGCATTAAATGAACTTGGGAAAGAATATCGTTTAGATGAATACACCCTTGCAAATTATTTAGGCATTAACTTGAAAAGTAAACAATGTAATTTCCCGCTTCATTATTTTTCCATTACTGTAACCCTTTTTTATATTGGTAATAAAATCAGATATCAAAAATTGAAATCTATTTTAAAATCGTATATATTAGAGAAAATTGAAATTGTTTCATTTGAAAATAGATTAAAACATACTGAATTAGTAATGTTATTTTTTGATATCTTAACTTGCCCATTTTTGGATAGAAAATTTAAAAACAAAATATTTTTGCTTTTTGGTGTACCCTCATCTCAGGGTGCTATGAGAACAAAAATAATTGAGCATAGAAAATTCTGGTTTACAAAATGGGAAAATTTCAACTTTGGTAATGAAATAGAAGCTAAAAAAAGTCAAGAAGTTTATTGATATACGCTCCGCTCAAATAATGACTTCTTTGGGAGTTCACACACTAGCGTTCTGTTTACTCTTCGATAAAAGAAGAATGAACATAAAAAAGCAGCCTGAGCGGGCTGCTTCTTTTTTATACATGTAATGATATAATTTCACTGTATTACAAAAGATTATATATTTATGCATACAAAACGTATTCTCTTGGAATTCAAACATTCTATACCAATGAGCGCTAAAAAAAATTGAAAATTCCGGAATCAATATCGCTGAAAAAGTCCGATATTAAAATACTTTAAAACCTTTATCTAAGTCCCATTGTATAAAATTAGCACTACCTTCTTTAAAAGTTACCTGAAAAGATTGGTTGTGTTCCAGAGAATCATTAAAATAAAATTGAATGGTGTAATCTACCGTTTTATTTTAGTTATCTGAAGGAAAAAGGAGGTCTACTTTCATTCCGTTTGCGTTAGATGTAGTGACCACGTTATGTATAGCCGAAGATGTATCAAAGTCAGTAGTACCTATAGGTAGAGCCGTATCTCTAGAGAGGTCGGTATTTTCATACGTAGCAGTAACTACACCTTCACTAAAGTCTGTTAATGGAATAATATTAATTTGCATTGTATATTCCTCTTGTGGTGCTTCATCCAATGTAAGAACAAATCTTACTTCACCTAATGAATCAACAATTGGCGGTTCATCAGAATCTTTTGAACAGGAAGTAATTACTGCTGCTAAAAGAAAAAATACGGATAGGAATTTAAAAAAGTTCTTTAGGGTAAGGTGCGTCATAATATGGCTTATAGTTGGTGTTTTATTTATAAATATATATACTATTAATATTGTAATACTTATATTTTTCTTTGACTATCTCTATTATTGATTAATTCTTCTAATCATATAATCTGCCATACCATCAGCAAAATAAGCTACTAAAAGTTTATCATTATTCTCTTTTTCACAATTTACAATTGTTGTTATGTATTCCACTTGTTCTTCTTGTGATGTAATCTCAGGAAATATAGGTGGGCAGTTATTAGACATCTGAACTGCCCCTAAAATAATTCTACATACTCTACCATTACCATCTGCAAAGGGGTGTATTTCATTTAAGAATTTATTATGTAAAAATGCTAATCGAGTTAATAAGTGTTTTTCTTCAATATTATTATCAATATCGTTGATTCTCCCATTAAACATAGTTACATAAGTAGCCATTATCACTTCTAAATTGTAATGAGGTGCATATACTTTATTTTCAAAAAAAGGTTCTCGAGAACCCTCTATTGGTACATTTCTGTAATTACCTACTAATTCTGGCTTAAACTCGGCTTCCCAGGCCATTGGACTATCCATTAAACAACGATGTATATGTTTAATTCTATCCTCTGTTAAACTAAAACCATCTAATGAATCCAATAGACTTTTGAGTACAGACTGGTGGTCAGATATACCTACCAAAGAATTAAAATTAATACCCCGTACTGTTTCATTATTTAAAAAACGAATAGTATCTCCATATTGAAGTTTAGAATCTTCTACTCTTGCAGAATAGAAAGAATAATCATTAATTAATGAATTTCTAAATTCTGGAGTCCATTCTTGTCTTGGAAATTTTTGTTGAAAATCAGAAAGAGCTTTATTAAATTTTAATAAATAATCAGGTAACATGTATTACCCATTATATTTATTAAACATAAAACGTGTCCACTTTTTTATATCATGAGGATAAGCAAATAAAGTATCATCTTTCTTTAAAAATGTTTTACCAAAAAAGAACATTTGGAAATCAGTTTTAAATGTAGCGGGTATAGTATCAACAGCTACAGCATCTTTTGTAGTCGATAACTCTTTTAAAGATAATATGTCTTGTCTTGTAACTAACATAGGGCAAATGTATTAAATACTTTTAAATCTTCAATACGTCTTATTCTAATTTTAACTACTGTAAATCATACAGTTGTACTGTAATAAAGCATAATATATGAATCAAAATGCATACCAATATAGTGAATTTAAAAGCATTGACTCATAATTACGTTAATATCAAGTGGTTATTAAATATAATTGAGATTAAATTATACACTCTAATATATTGAAAACTATTTCAAGAAAGTATTAAATGAAACAAAACACCTCATAAAAAACCAACGTCTTATTATACGCTTAAACGTATAAAAATTGTGTTTATTCTAATTTTATACGCTTTTGCATATAATTAATAATTGTCAAAAACCGAATTTATAGCATTTATTCGAGCTGTATTATCCACTTGATGATATTGATTAAATGATTTTATGTCGGTGTGTCCAGTAATACTCATGATAGTCTTATCGGCAATTCCCTTATTTCGCATAATTGTTATAAAGCTTCTTCTTGCTGTATGTGTGGCAATCCTTTTATTAAAAGGTTTAATAAATCTTTCTTGAACAACTCCTTTTGTTCTAGAGTATTCTACATCATGAGACAGACCTATTTTAGCTACAACTTCTTTAACAGCCTTATTTTGGTTTTGATTAGATATAAGGGGTAATTCATAATTATATTTTTTCAGTATCGATGAAGCCAACTTAGACATTGGTATAAGCCTCGTAACTTTTATACTATCCTTTTCTTCTTTTAGTAATATGCAATCATTTGGGGTAATAACTCTTTTATTTATCAGTTTGAGCTCACCAAATCTCATTCCTGTTAGACATTGAAAAATAAAAGTGTCCGCAACATTTTCTAAATGCTCTGTTTCAAAAGTCTTATTATAGATTTCTAGTAACTGTTCTAAATTAAGTACCTCTTGTCGGGTTAAAACACGTTTTGGTTTTTTAAAATTCTTGAAAGACTCGTTATAAGCATAACCGTTATTCAATGACCAAAACATAAAAGTCTTAAAAAGACCCACATTCCGGCTAAAAGTATTCGTACAATGGTTCCTATATTCATAAGAGAAATCTGTAAATTCGGTAAAGAACTTCTTGTTGATTTTCCCAAAAGTGAGTTTGTAATTATATACATCTTCAAATTTTATCAATAAATTTTTAATATTGGTATACCGTTTGACAGTAGACTCTTTCCACTCTTTCAATTTGATTTTTTCCTGAGTAAACTTATCGTAAACTTCAAAGAAAGAACTTGCTTTACTTACTCGCTCAAATACTTTATCAAAGTGTTCTTTTAACATACTACTATCAAACTCCAATTCCCCAAGTTCTGACCTAGACTTAATTAGTTGAAAAGCATCTTCAAAATCTCTTATTCTTTTAGAAATAGCGGGTTGGTTTTTACAAACAAATTTTCCTGATTTATTTGGTCTTTTATTATTAAAATCCCAGTGTGATGGAAGAATTGATTTTTGAGTAGAGTAAACAAACTTCTTTTTTTCTTGATTGAAATAACAAGAAAACATAATTAAAGTTGCAGTTTCTGATTTGGATTTTCTGAGATAAAATGAATATTTCATAATTTTTAAATAATTACAGTTAATTAATGCGTTGACAAAATCGTTGACAAAAATGTTATATCTCTTTATTGAAAAAAGTTATAAACAGATATAAAAAACAGACATAAATATCTGTTTTTTAGAAACATACACATTAAAACTGATTATCTAAAACTATAAAGGGGAATAGCCTCCGGCTCCACTAATAAAAACCACCTTTTGGGTGGTTTTTTCCGTTATATTCATTTGAATTCGAAGGTCTTTGCAAATACTTTAACTTTTCCATAAAGGTCTAAAATTACTTTCAATAATGATTGGTCGTCTACGACTCCATAAGTACCTAAATCATATGCATTAAATTACCGACTTACTCATAGAAATTATATCTGTAAGATTTTTGGCTATTAAAGGTTTAGAAATAAAATCGCGAACCATTTCATAACTTCTACCTTTTTCAATCTCCGCTTTACCAAAATGAGAACTAACTATAAAAACCTGAGGTTTTTTCTGAAAATCTAATTCTTGAAATTTATCTAAAAACTCCCAACCGTTCATTACAGGCATATTTAAATCCAGTAAAATAATATCAGGCAGTTGCTGTCCACTTTTTAACAAAGAGGTTAAACTGTTCAAAGCTTCATAACCATCTTCATAAATTAAAATATTAGCGCTCACAAAATTGTTATGATTCAAAAGAATTTTTGTTCCATAAACACAAATTGGGTCGTCATCTATAATACAAACTGTGTCTAATTTCATAAAAGGGGATTTTCATTAATTCAACAAACTCATAACATAATATTAACAAGATAATACTTACAAATAATATATCAAAGAAATTTTCAAAATTAAAGGAAAAGTAGATTCAAAATTAAAATAAGGGTATTACGAATAGTCTTTAATCTTAATATCTATTGGGCTACGCACCCATTGAAATCTAGATATTAGTTAAAACCATATAATTATATTTTCAACTAACACCTATCTAATTATCGTAATTACTTTGATAACACACTTTTTTATTTATTTTTGAAAACGACCATAACCACCAATGACCGAAAATATAAGACAAATGTTCAGTAAAATGAACGACGAAACTCGTGAGGAAGCTTTACAACTGTTAAAGTCAGAGTTTAATTTAGGAACCACCAAGTACATTAAAAAAAACTGGATTATTGGCGGTCGTATTCCTGAAAAGAATCAAGAAAAAATAGTTCGTATTTTTCAAAATCTTCTTAGAATCCAGGTTTTTAAAATCAATGAGATCGAAGTTCAACTTTAATCTAAACTATTTTTTTACTTTAGTATACCTACCATTTTGAGTATAAAAAACCGATACACTATGAGGATGTACCGGTTATTCAACTAACTCAAACTTATTCTAAACTCAATGCAAAGATGCATTCATTTATTAAGGTCAAGTTTATCTAAACATCAAGGTAAGTTTAAATTCTTTGTATTTTCAATTTGGTCATTATTTAAATGGGTAATCTAATAATTGAATTTATATTTTTTCTCCATTGCATAACGCAACAACTCCCCTTTTCCCTTTAAACCTAATATACGTGCCATGTTCTTTCTGTGAGTGTCTACCGTATGTGTGCCAATAAATAGCTCTTCACTAATTTCGCGAGACGTTTTACCTTGAGCAATAAGTTTCAAAATTTCGGTTTGTCGTTTGGTCAACAAACCCTTTGCAGATTTACCTCCAATATTTTCAGCATCTGAAATATTTATATTGCTGTCATAAAAGGTTTTACCTTCTGAGACCGCCCTTATAGCCTTAAGAACTTCTTTTAGTGCCGTATTCTTTAAAATATATCCATTTGCACCAGAATCTAACATTTGGCGTACGGCATCATCTTGATCGAACATGGTAAAAGCCAACACCTTGGTATGCGGAAATTTTTTTTTAATCTGTGCAGTTGCCTGTATGCCGTCCATCTTTGGCATTCGTATATCCGTAATAACAACATTTGGCTCTTTTAAACGTACAAGATTTAACAAAGCCTCACCATCATTTACCGTACCTACGATACTAATATCTTCCTCATATTTTAACAACAGCTCTAAGCCATCAATGAGTGCTTGGTGGTCTTCTGCAATAGCTAATCTAATCATATGGGTATATCTAAAATGATTACTGTTCCTTTGCCTAGTTCTGATTCTATATCCATAGTACCGTGCAAATTGTCAATGCGCTTATCAATACTTTTAAGTCCCATTCCGGTATTATCAACCCTATTTTCACCTAATGCCATTCCTTTGCCATTATCTTCTACCAAAATATTGAGCGTATCGCCATGGTTGGTAATATGTACGTTCATTTCACTTGCTGCTGCATGTTTTATAACATTGGTCATCAATTCTTGAATGATGCGAAAAAGCATAAGTTCCATGGTATTTTCTAAACGGGTATCCAAGCCGTGATCATGAACCAAAATTGAAATTCCACTAGCAATGGAAACTTTTTCTGCCATTTGTTTAACGGCCTGCAACAAGCCTTGTTTAGCAATTAAACCAGAATTTTTGGCATGGGCAATTGCACGTATTTTACCATAAGCTTCATCAATGAGCGATTCTGTTATTGCAAAGGTTTCTAAATTTCCTTTTTTATCTGCCGCTTCTAAAGAATTGAACTGAAGTTTTACCGCAGCCATTAAACTTCCCAGATCATCATGAAGTTCATTGGCAACCCGTTGCCGTTCTTTTTCTTGCCCCTCTATCATGGCATCAATTGCAACCAACTCTTGTTCTTTGATTAAATTAGAAACTTTTTCTTGCTCTAGATTCTTTTCCTGTTCTGCCAATAATTGCTTTCGTTTGGTATTTTTTTGAGCCAGAACACCGATTACCGAACCAAGAATAAAAAGCATCCCTAAAAGTATTGCCCAATTTCTAAATCTGTTATTGGAAGATTCTAATTCCAACTTATCTAACTTTAATTTGTCAGTTTGGTTTTGTACAGTTAAAATAGAAGACTCTAAGGTGTTGTTCTTATAGCCTAATTCATATTCGATATCTACCGATTTTCTTAAGTAATGATAGGCAGAATCATAGTTGCCCTCTTTTTGGAAGATGAGTGATGCTAAACGGTCGTTGTAAAATGTATCCCTTAACTTAGTTGAAGTATTTTTAGCTAATTCTAAAAATAATTTAGAATCGGACATCTGATTATTCATCATTTTTAATTGTGAAATATGCCATGCAATATCAGATTTAAAGTTTTTTAAATACTTATTTATAGAAACTACACTATCCGCTTTTAATAAAAAATCTTCCGCTCTTTGATAATTGCCTTCAATCTTATGATAAATTGCTTTTTCGAAATAATATTTCCTCCAAAGTTTGTGTGATTTGGGAATTTTCTGAAAAATTGAATCCAATTTGGAGTAATACGTATAATATTGAGTATCTAAAACCTCCATGTTCCCTTCCGCCTTTGAATAAAATATTAATTTGTAAAATATTATAGCTGCCTCATCTATCATGTCACTTTTTATTTCTATTAATCTTTCTAAATATGGTTCAAACTGTTTACTGCCTAAAAATATTTCAGAAGCAAACAAATCAAGAATCCCAAATAAAGTTGCCTTAATCATTACCATATTCTCAAGCTCTTCCGCTAATTTAAGCGCCTGGGAAAATTGTTTGAAAGCCTGCAAATCATTCTGCTTTATAGCATAAACATTTTGATATCCGGCGATTAAGTATTTTATAAAATTGAGGTTTAAATCATCATGTAATTCTAAGTTTTGATTAAAGCTAGAATGACTCAATTTTTGTGATAACAATTCAGTCAATAAAACCAAATGATTCTCCCATACAGGATCATTTTGGTTATACGCAATACTAAATGCTAATTGAAAATCCTCACTCTTTGTTGCATTAAAATATTTCTCCAATTCATGAGGTTGAGACCACAAAATAGAGGTAAATAGAAAAATGAAAAGTGAAAAAAATCGAAACATTAAAACACAATTTTATTAAAGCTTTGTTTACATCTAAAACCAGGTAAACCTGATGGCATTTCATTTAAATACGTCTCTTCGCTTAGCTTAATGATATCATAATTTTCTTTTGAAACTACGAGTTGACCATCCTTATAGAAAAATTCAAAATCAAAGGCTTTACCATTATCTGGTTTACAAGCTATGCGCCCATCATTTAGCAATACCGGAAAACCTGACTCATTAATCTTAGGAAACATTGGATTTAAAATTCTCCCAGAATGTAAATAACTACCGTTTTCAAAATGAATATTTTTCAATTCGTTTTCACTTAAACTAAACGTAGTTTTATCGCTAAGTGCACGTGTATAAATTTTAAAGGTGAGACCATCTAAAGCTTTAGTTGTTGAGACTATAATAGAATCTATTCCTATAAAATACGTTGGTTTATAATTTACTATTTCGAACTCAACATTTTTTAAGGTCTTATAACCTTCACCCATAGAAGACTTTGCCATATCTATTTTGGCATAGATACCATAATTGGTTTGGTAGTTTTGCCCAGCCATAATCAGCTGTTTGCGGTTATCTGTTAAGTCTATCGTAGAACTATATTCTTGTACAGGATCATTTTTAATTTTGCTAATTACGACCTTTTGACCTTTGCCCATAACAGATTCATTGTTTTGTGCTTCACTCAATTTGGGCGTAAGTAAACTAACGGTAATCAATACAGAGCAAATAACTTTTTTAAACATTTTCATTTTATTAAGAGTTTGGTTTGGTGACTCAAATATGCACTAACTAATGCTTGGTTAATATACCTAATACACGGTATATTCTTTAAAAGAACTAAAAAATCAAGATCAATCAAAGCTATTGGCACTAAAATATACCCGTAACTGGGTATTGTTCAGAAAGTTGACTTCCTATAGTTTTATACCAGTATTTAGAACAGTGATTTGAGTTAGTTGTTAGTTGTAAAAATCCGTCCTCCCCCACAAGAGGGCGGATCTAAACTGGAAAAAAATGCAGAGACAAAAAGAGGAACTTCAAATTTTAGCACTTATGGGAGAGCGAAAAATTAAAACACTGAAGACAAACTATGAACTAACCGAATCTGAACTATTACACATTATTAAACTTCATCATAAAAGAGGGCATCAAAAAACTACCGACGTTTTAAAGTCATTGAATATTTTTTAGACCAAGCCCTTCATGGAAATTGCCTATCGAAATCGGGGGAACTAGAGAAGCAACGAAAATGAAGGGCTTGGTTTTTAATTTTTTGTTAAAATATCACTTATTCTTACACAACATATAAGTTAATACGTTAATAAATATACCGACAGTTGTTATTAACAAAGGGTGTTAATAACATTTGTGTGCATTTCATCGAATAAAACCAACTTTTCGTCGTTAATGAATAAAGTTTAAATATTTTCGAAATGCACTAATAAAATAGCGAGATAATTTTTACCACCAACTACATGAAATTATACCCTACCAAAACCTTTTTCGTCCCTTTAGCAGCTGTTGTTTTTCTATTAAGTTTATCTTCTTGCGGGAAGGACTATGATCTTGTTTCAGAATATGTAGTAAGAGAAAACGCTGAAAAAGTAATTACAAAAAATACTTCAGATAATAATAATTTTGAAGTAATGAGCAGTGATAAGATAGTTGCCGTTAGCAATTAATTAATTACACTAGACTAATTATAGATTTTATTTGGTTTTAGCTAACCGATAAATCTTTATTTTACCACATAGACAGTTAGATAAAATCTAACTACACTCATATTTAAAAAGCAATTCTCTTGCTTTTATTACTATTTCACAGTAAGGGTACACCTATCTTTTTCTATAACCTTTCAACTTACATAATTAAATAACCTATTATCATTTAAAGGTTATCTTAAACCCTAAGAGGTTACACCTATATTATTGCATTTTCTACTAACTTTGCAGTACTAAATACATTCTTCTCTTTTTGTACACGATAATTGACATAGAAACTACCGGAAACGGTATTAAAGGCAATCGCATTACCGAAATCTCCGTATTTAAATATGACGGACATGAAGTTATAGATGAGTTTACCTCTTTAGTAAATCCGGAATGTGAAATACCTGCTTTTATTACCGGACTTACAGGTATTGACAATGACATGGTACGCAATGCTCCATTGTTAGAAGAAATTATTCCACAGATTGTAGAAATTACCAAAGACACTATTTTTGTAGCGCACAGCGTCAATTTTGACTACAATGTCATCAAAAACGAATTCAAACTTTTAGGACATGACTTCTCTAGAAAGAAATTATGTACGGTTCGTTTATCCAGAAAATTATTACCGGGCTATAACTCTTACAGTTTAGGAAAATTAACAGCAGCACTTGGAATACCCCTAACTGATAGACACCGCGCCAGAGGTGATGCACACGCCACAGTCTTATTGTTTCATAAATTATTGAGAGCGGAAAATGCAGACACGGTTTTTAAACAATTCTTGAATTCAAAATCTCAAGAGGCTACTTTACCTCCTGGGTTACCAAAAGAGGAATATCTAAAACTACCGACCACAGCAGGCATATATTATTTTAAGGACCAAAAGGGAAAAATTATTTACGTGGGTAAAGCCAAGAACATAAAAAAACGAGTGCTTGGACATTTCTACGATAAAAAGACAAAAGAAATCACCCTTTGTGCAGAAACCGCATCATTAGATTTTGTGGAAACTGGTAATGAGCTTATTGCTTTATTGAAAGAATCAGCTGAAATTAAACACCACTACCCTAAATATAACAGTGCTCAAAAAAGATCTATTCAACAATACGGCATTTTCACTTATGAAGACCGAAAAGGCATTATACATCTTGCGTTCAATAAAATAAAGATGACTCCTAATCCGGTTGCTATTTGTTATAGTCCGACTGAAGCCAGACAGTATTTAGAAACGCTATGCAGCACTTTTGAGCTTTGCCCAAAGTATTGCCATTTACAAGAAAATGTAGCTGTTTGCTCGCATTATAAAATAAAGCAGTGCATAGGTATTTGTTCTGACTTAGAAATGGTAGAAGAATACAACCAACGCGTTCAAGAGGCTTTACAAAGTATAAAAGTCGTTGCTTCAACGCTGGTCATAAAAACCAATGGAAGAACATTAGATGAAAACGGATTTGTGGTCATCAAAGAGAATAATTATGCTGGTTACGGGTTTGCCCCTACCGATGTAGCTATAGAACAAATTGAAGACCTTGAAATGTTCATTACACCACAAAAAAATACGCTGGAGACCCAGCGTATTGTTGAAAGCTATGTTCGAAATCATCCCACAGCTGTATTTGCATTATAACCTGAAGTGATTATAAGGTTGTAGGACAAACGTAATCCGTCTTTTCTAAATCTTCATTTTTAAGTGCACCATATCCACCTTTCACATCAATTAGATTGTGAATTCCCCTACTTTTTAAAATAGAGGATGCTATTACAGAACGGTATCCGCCGGCACAATGTACCAAGAATTCTCCCTTATCAGGAAATTCAGATAAATGCTTGTTCAGTTCGCTCAACGGTGTATGAACAGCCCCTACCAAATGCTCACTTAGGTATTCCCCATCTTTACGAACATCAAAAATACCGACATTGCCTTTATCGATCAGGTCTTTGGCTTCTGATGAAGTAATCGAGGTTATTTGGTCAATTTCCTTACCTACCGCTTTCCAAGCTTCAATTCCTCCTTTTAAATATCCAATAGCAGCATCAAAACCTACACGCGATAATCTGGTGATTGCTTCTTCTTCCTTACCTTCAGGTATCACCAATAACAAAGGTTGTTTGGTATCGGCAATTAAATCACCCACCCACGGAGCAAAATCTCCATTAAGTCCGATAAATATAGACCTCGGTATATGACCTTTTACAAATTCGTCTTGATGTCTTACATCCAAAACCAAAGCTTCTGTATCGTTCGCTGCTTTTTCAAACTCATTGGGTGACAACTCAACATTACCACGATCAAGCACATCACCAATATCCTCATAACCTTCCTTATTCATCTTTACGTTCAAAGGAAAATATTTAGGCGGTGGCAACAACCCGTCGGTTACTTCTTTTACAAATTCTTCTTTGGTCATATCTGCCCTAAGCGCATAATTCATATTCTTCTGATTGCCCAAGGTATCCACAGTTTCCTTCATCATATTCTTACCACATGCAGAACCTGCTCCGTGCGCAGGATAGACAATAACATCATCTGCCAACGGCATAATTTTAGTTCGTAAACTATCAAACAACGTACCAGCTAATTGCTCTTGCGTCATGTCTGCAGATTTCTGTGCTAGATCTGGTCTACCTACATCACCCAAAAACAAGGTATCTCCAGAAAAGATCGCATGGTCTTTACCGTCTTCATCTCGCAACAAATAGGTCGTACTCTCCATAGTATGCCCTGGTGTATGCAACACCTTGAACGTAATCTTACCCAATTTAAATTCTTGTCCGTCTTCGGCAATAATAGCATCAAAAGAAGGGTTTGCGGTAGGACCGTAAATTATAGGCGCACCAGTTTCCTTTGATAAGGTTACATGACCGCTAACAAAATCTGCATGGAAATGTGTTTCAAAAATATACTTGATTTTTGCATTGTCATTTTCGGCTCTTTTCACATACGGACTCACCTCACGCAATGGATCAATAATAGCTACTTCACCATCACTCTCAATATAATATGCTCCTTGAGCCAAACAACCGGTATATATCTGTTCTATATTCATTCTACACTTTTTTATTTTTAAAATATCTCCTCACCTTTAAGGTACGAGATTTATTTAATTTAGGCTTCTTTTTGCTCTAGCCATTCTACTATTTTCATAAGCTACTTTTGCAGCCAATAATGAAATTTCATTTGGGTCGTCAAAGAAATCAACGGCTTCTTTCGTTTTTACAAATAAAAACTCTCGCTGCAATTCTTTGATTATACCCGTATTAAAAATGATATCTCGTGTGGGTCCTATTGCTCCCGCAATAAAAAATTGAAGTCCTCTTTCACGTATATCGTGTATGAGCTTTGATAGCATGTCTGCTGCAGTAGCATCTATATAATTAATGGATTCAGCATTCAAAATAATACCTTTTAACTGAGGTCCCTTTGCTTTGATATGCTTTAATAACTGCTTTTTAAAATATGCTGAATTACCAAAGTACAATTGCGAATCAAATCGAACTATTAAAAGATCATTACGCACTACCACCTCATCTGCAAAACGAATTACGTTTTTGTAATAGTCGGAATTATCAATGTTACCAATCTCCACAAAATGCGGTTTAGATGTTCTATATACCATCAACAATAAAGAACATAAAACCCCAATTAAAATTCCTTGCGTAATACCTACAAACAGCGTAATTAGAAATGTAATCAACATAACAAAAAACTCATCTTTACGGTTGAGCCATAAATGTTTAAAGTAGGCAATATCTATAAGTTTTACTACGGATACCATAATAATACTTGCCAAAATAGCATTGGGTAAATATTGAAACAAAGGAGTTAAAAACAATAATGTCAATACCACCAAAACAACACTGAAAATTGCGGACAAGTTGGTTTTAGTACCAGCTTCATAACTAATTGCCGATCTAGAAAAGCTTGCTGTTACCGGATAACCTTGAAAAAAAGAACCCACAATATTTGAAGAACCAATAGCAATTAATTCTTGATTTGCATCTATGGTATCTTCACCTGTTTTATCTTCTATTGCCTTACCAATGGAAATTGCCTCTAAATAACCTACCAATGCTAAAGCGATGGCAATAGGTGCTAATTTTTCCATATCTACAACATCAAATGAAGGCATAACAAAGGATGGGAATCCACTAGTAACTTCACCAACCAGCTTTATACCGTAAACTTCTAATTGAAATAGATAAACAGCCATTATACCCAACACTACTATTATTAAAATTCCGGGTATATTTTTACTCCACTTTTTAAAGCCCAACAACAAGCCTATACCAACCAAGCCAATACTAAAATCTACCCAATTGATATCACCTAGTTTATAAAAGATATTAAATATGGTCTCGTAGATCTTATTACTTCCTGCGACCGAAACACCTAATAAATGCTTCAGCTGACTAAGCACTATTATTATTGCTGCAGCAGAGGTAAAGCCACTAATAACAGGTTTGGAAAGAAAATTAACTAGAAAACCCATACGAAGCACCCCTAGAACAAACTGAATTGCACCAACCATTAAGGTGAGCAAAACAACCATTGTAATATAGTTTTCTACACCTGTAATTGCCAAAGTTCCTAATCCTACAGCTACCAAAAGCGAATCCATAGCAACAGGCCCAACGGCTATTTTTCTTGAAGTACCCAATAAGGCATATGTAAGTATAGGCAACAGAGAGGCATACAGCCCGTGAACCGGTGGAAGTCCAGCAATCATAGCATACGCCATACCTTGTGGCACCAATACGATACCCACGGTAAGACCAGCCAACAAATCTTTAATGAAGTAAGCTTTTTTATAGGTTGAAACCCATTCCAAAAAAGGGAATATGTTTTTCACTTTGTAAATTTAATCAATTCAGAGGGCACTAATGCCAAATTAAAACGATAACATTAGGCATTCAAAAGCCTATTAAATTCCAAAGCTTTATCTACCCAAAAATCAAGATCATCTTCAGCATCAAATCCATCTGGACCAACGAATAGAAAACCGCGCAAGGGTTTGCCCGTAAAGTACATTGGTCTGCTACCAGGTTTATTCAGTAGTTCTTCATAATTCAATTTACCCACCCTGACCATTAATTTATCTTCTTCGGTTTTCTTATCGAACATGATGCCCAAACACATTTTACCATTGACCATGAATGTGAGACCGCCCATCATTTTCTTCTCTTCAACCAGGCCTTTTCCTTTTAACCTTGGTCTTACCCTATCTGCCAAATACTCACTATATGCCATAACCTAGAAATCAAGTTCTTCCAGTTCAAGCTCATTGTATACCACTTCTTGCGTAACTGATTCTATATTTCCTCTATAGCTTTTACCACGAAGTTTGCCTACGGTATGCGCTTGCAATGCTATATTGTTATTAGAGTTCAACAGTACTTTTAGTTCTTTTTCAAAATCTGCGGATGAAGTTAGCCACTGCTCTTCCAAATCTTCAGAAAGCATTAAAGGCATTCTAGGCTCTTTCAGTTTTGGATTGTTATGAATTTTAGCCATCATACCATTACCTTTTGTGGTTACAATTGAGAATGAATTGATGATACCACCATGCTCAGGATGTATCCACTCAGACCATAAAGCAGCCAGTGCTAATGGTTCATTATTTTTTCGGTGGATGAAAAACGGATAGGTATTATTATTAAAATGGTGATGCTCGTAAAATCCGTCTACATAAAAAATACAGCGCTTTTCATTGGCAGAATCTCTAAAAGAAGGCTTATCAAAAATGGTTTCGACCCGAGCGTTCAAGGTACTGTTCCAAATTTTCTTTTGTTGTTCAACACTATTCACCCAATGCGGAATAAGACCCCAAGTAGCTACCATAGGATAAAACGGATCCTCGTTTGTATAAATTAAAACCTCAGGATGCGAAAAGCCCGATGCATGATGAAGCGGTAAATCTGTCAACGGACCAAGTTTTTCGACGATTTCTTCAATCGCCTTTAAATCTTGACTTCTCTTTGCCCTTTTTAATTGCGTCTCTAAGCTGGTTTTTACATCATAACACATACACTACCCTTTAGTGATGAATTCTAAACTATACCGGTTTTAACGCTACAGCAAAAATTGCAGGCTCATTCTTTAATACCATAAAGCCTTCAGCTAAATCATCTTGCTCCACAGCATACGGATAAAAGGTAATTGGTTCTATACAGACCATATTCGGTACCTCTGTCCAAAGCATAAAATGACTAAAACCTTCGGACGTTATTTGTAGCGATTTCTCATCTTTTAAAGTAATTACATCGGTATTTGGCACTTGTAATGCCCTACTACCAACTTCCATCACCTCTGGTATGGTGATATTTTGTTCTCCGGTAGCAATAATAGCATTATTGCTATGCAACATAAATGCAGGGTGATACCCTAGCATAAAAGGCATGCCCTCTTCACCAGAAATTGAAAACGTAACCACCAAGGAATTGTCTTTTAATTCAAACGACTTTACAAACTCAAAATCATAAGGCCAGCTCAATTTCTCTGCGGTAGATTTTTTTGGGTATTTTGAATTCAGCACCTCAGTATTTGCTGCATATTTTTTAGAGAATACAGCTTTACTTGCTGAGTTTTCTACCAGCCTATATTTCATTTCACGAAGTAGACCGTGCTGATCTTGAGTGGCAAAACCTTTAGGAGTTTTCACTTTAAAATCTGCCTCATTTGTTGGTCCGATCAACGGAAACATTTCAGTATCTACACTACGCCACCCAGGGTTTCCTTTTTGGTGCATAAATTCATAACCAGAAACTTGGTAGCCTACCAATTCTCCCGCTTCAATTGTCACCTGTTGTTCACCTACTTTTAATGTTGTTATATTACTCATTTATCAATCTATAAATTAATAATGCTGTTCTTTTCGTTAATGCTTCAATAGTATTCAAATTCACTGTTTCTTCGGGAGTGTGAGCTGCATTACCCATAGTACCCAATCCGTCTAAGCAATCTACATACTCCGCCACAAAAGAAGTATCTGCCGCGCCTCTTTTACCCGGGTCGTATGCCAAAACCTCACCTTGTTTTAAATCTAAACTCACCTTGTTCAGTTTTGTCAGTAACGCCTTATTACCTTCTGTTGGTTGCATGGCAGGGTAACTATCTTTGAAAGTTACTGTTGCAGATGTATGTGGCAAGTTAATTGCCACTATGGCCCGCATGTTTTCTCGAGCGCGTTCTTTTTGTTCTTCGGATATAAAACGTAATCCGCCACGGACTTCTGCTTTTTGCGCCACTACATTAGTCTTGCCAAAAACAGTTCCCTTACTAGTCATTTCATCGAATTCCACAAAAGTACCACCAACTAAAGTACCCGGATTAAAAGTTAATAAATCTTCGCCCTTTACATCTGTATAAAATCCGTTTAATATTCTAGACATTTCAAAAATGGCTCCTGCACCTGTGTCTTCACTAAAGATACCAGATGAGTGCGCTCTTTTGCCCTCTACCTCAACTTTCCACCCTGAAGAACCTCTACGGGCAACAGTTGCATAGTTGAAACCGGTAGAGTTTTCAAAACCTAAACCTATGTCACTTCTTTTGGCAGCTTCAATTAAATCGTGTCTACTTTTTTCTAACGGACTACCTGTACTTTCTTCATCACCCGTAAAGGCAACAATAATTTGAGCATCATTTAGCAATCCGTTTTGTTGTAGAGCTTTTAGTGCATACAGCACTATGACATCGCCACCTTTCATATCATTACCCCCTGGTGCATGTGCGATAGAATCGTTCACCATTTCAAAAGTTTGAAACGGACTATCTTCTTCAAAAACCGTATCAAGATGACCGATTAGTAATAACTTCTTTCCCTTAGTGCCTTTAATTTCTGCAAATAAATGACCTGCCCTATTCATTTCTTCAGGCATAGGTATCCAAGTGCTTTCAAAACCGATATCTGTGAATGCAGTAGCAAATTCTTGCCCAACCATTTCAACACCTTTAAGATTTAAGGTACCGCTATTGATATTCACGACTTTTTCTAAAAATGAAATCGCTTCGGCATTATTCTTTTCGATAGATTTCACCACCTTTTTCTCATTTTTTGAAAGTTTCTGTGCATTGACACCTGTCAATAAAAACACAGCCAATAGGGTAAGTAGTAGTTTTTGATGCATGTGGTCTGTTTTATATCAAATTTACCAAAAACCCTTAATGTATGGCGAGAATATACTACTTACTCTGTTAAGTTGCAGAGTAAAGCATAATGTGGTGCAAATAATTACTATATTGCACCACAATCAATGATTATGGCAACGATACGAAAATCTATAACCTTTACCGATCAGCAAGACAATTGGATAAAGCTAAAAGTCGAAAGCGGCGATTATACGAATGACAGCGAATATATTCGTGATTTAGTTAGAAAAGACCAGCAAGAAAATATGAAATTGGCAGAACTTAAAAATGCCATTGATGAAGGTTTACAAAGCGGAAGAAGCTCATTAAAAATCAGTGATATTATTGAGCAAGTAGATAATGGCAAACTATAATTTATCTGCAAAAGCGCAACGAGATTTAATTGCTATTTACAAATATGGAATTAAAATTTTTGGACAATCGCCCGCAACCACCTACTTGCAAGAGTTAGAAAACTTTTTAATTGAATTATCCGACAGACCTACATTGGCAAAAGATGCTTCTACCATAGCCAACGGATTGAAATTCTATAATTATAAAGCCCACGTCATTTTCTATCAATTCGAAAATGAGAACGAAATCTATATAGTTAGAGTTCTTGGAAAACGAATGAACTTTATTGAACATCTATAGTCCAAACCTTCCCAGCACTACTCGAATCGAATTGCTTTTACCGGTGTAATTCTAGTAATAATGTATGATGGGATCAAAAGCATCAATAAACAAAGAAGCAACACTCCCGCATTTAAAAGAAGAATAGTCCACAAATCTATACTTACAGGTATGTACTCAATGTAATATTCTTTCGGGTTAGGAAATTTGAACACACGAAACTTATCTTGGATAAAAATAACACCCAGACCAATAAGATTACCCCAGAACAACCCAACTGCAATAAGGTAGGCTGCATTGTACAAAAACACCTTTCTAATACTCCAATTGTTACTGCCCAACGCTTTTAGAATACCGATCATTGGAGTCCGTTCTAATATTAAAACCAATAATGCGGTAATCATATTTATACCACCAACAATGATCATGATACCAATTATGAGTGCAATATTAAAATCGAACAAGCCTATCCATTCAAATATTTTATAGTACTTGTCTTTTATGGTTTTGGTATCTAAACTGGCTACTGTTTCACCATAGATTTCATTCGCTTTTTGATCAATATCATCAAAACTATTTAGGAAGATTTCAAAATTACCCACTTCGGTATCTTTCCATTTATTCATGCGCTGTATATGGCGTATGTCTATGAAAATATAGAGTCCGTCAATTTCCTCAAATCCACTATCGTAGATTCCGGTAATGGTAAATTTTCTTTGATTTGGTATTTTATCTGCTGCATCATCCCGCAAGAAAAAGGTAAAGAAAGAATCTCCCACTTTTAAGTTCAACCGATTTGCCATTATTCTCGAAATAAGCACATCTGAATTCAACTCAGCTGAATAATCAGGTAAAACGCCATCAATTAAAAATTCATCAAACGGCTCCCAATTATATTCTTTGCCGACACCTTTTGCAATAATACCTTCAAAGGTTTCTTCAGTACGGATAATACCAGCCTTAGTTGCCACAGCTTGTATATGCACAATACCATCTACCATATTGAAGTCCGGATAAAACTCTTGCTCTGTACTCACGGGTACGACAGAAACTTCAGAATTATTATTATCGTAATTATAGATTTGAACGTGACCGTTGAAAGCAGTTACTTTTTCACGTATTTTCTCTTTTAAACCGCCTCCTGTAGCAATGGCTACCAACATCATGATAACCCCTATTGCAATTGCTGCAATGGCTATTTTTATTATTGGTGCAGATATGCTAATTTTATGCTCCTTACCCTTTATAAGCCGTTTGGCGATAAAATATTCTAGATTCAAATGATGTTATTTTTATCCAATTTCAAAAGTACAGTTTTATTATGGTTTTTGGTATTGGCTACCTGCGGAAACGAAACCAAAGAGCAAGCCATTACCACATCAGCAACCGATGAACCTCAAATAGAACAAGAAGCAAAAGAAATTGTGGTCGCCGCCAACCGTACAGAGGTATATGTACAGCTTTTTAAAGGAAAAAAAATAGCTATTGTCGCTAACCAGACCAGTGTTATTTTTAAATCTGATGGGCATACACATTTGGTAGATAGTCTGCTTTCTTTAGATATAGATATTAAACATGTATTTGCCCCAGAACACGGATTTAGAGGGAATTTTGATGCAGGTGAACACGTAAACAATAGTAAAGACATTAAAACAGGATTAGATTTAATATCATTACACGGTAAAAACAGAAAGCCAAGTCAAGAGCAATTAGAAGGTGTAGATTTAGTTGTATTCGATATACAGGATGTGGGCGTTCGTTTTTATACCTATATCTCGACTATGCAATTGGTGATGGAAGCTTGTGCCGAAAAAGGAATTCCTATTTTAGTTTTGGACCGCCCTAACCCGAACGGACATTATGTAGACGGACCAACCATGGAAGCTGCAAATACCTCTTTTCTTGGGATGACGGAAATTCCGTTAGTATACGGAATGACCATTGGTGAATATGCAAAAATGATTAATGAAGAGAATTGGTTAGAAGGTGATAAGAAAGCCGACTTAACCGTAATCCCGTTAGAAAACTGGACACATGAAAGTTTCTATAGCTTACCAATCAGACCTTCTCCTAATTTACCAAATGACACTTCTATTACGCTATACCCTAGTTTAGGCATGTTCGAAGGCACCAACATTAATGCCGGTCGCGGAACAGAGTTTCAGTTTCAACGCTACGGCGCTTCATTTTTAGATTCAAAAGTGTATGATTTCACCTATACTCCAAAGCCAAATTTCGGCTCTAAATACCCAAAAGAAGAAGGAAAATTATGCTACGGTAAAGACTTATCTAAAGCTGAGCGTATGAACGAGGTTACTATGGATTACATTATAGATGCCTATACCAATTGCGTAGATAAAAGTAAATTCTTTCTAACTAGCGGGTTCACCAAACACGCAGGTAACGATAGACTTCAAAAACAAATTGAAGCCGGTGCAACCAATGCCGAAATAAAAGCGACTTGGCAAGATGACATTGAAAAGTTTAAAAAGATAAGAGCAAAGTATCTACTTTACTAAAGGCTGTTCATTTACAATTTCTGTAAGGTCACTACCATCGGTTGTTGGTTTTCTATACCCAACAAAAGGATATTTCAATAATGAACTAATTTGTCCGTTTGCAACCTCATCTGGAAAAGTGTCTACACCATAAACGATTTTCTCTCTATCTAAATGCATGTAGGTACCGAATAAACGATCCCACCAAGAAAATATGTTTCCGTAATTACTATCTGTATATGGCAATACATAATGGTGATGTACTTTATGCATATCTGGTGAAATAAGTACATAACTAATAGCCTTATCTACCCCTTTTGGCAATTTGATATTGGCATGATTGAACTGAGACAATACTACCGAAAGACTTTGGTACAACATAATTATACCTACAGGTGCACCAACTACAAAAACACCTACTAAGGTAAAAATGTAACGAATTAAACTCTCTAAAGGATGGTGTCTATTCGCAGTAGTAGTATCTACATTATGATCGGTATGGTGCACCAAATGTACCATCCACAGTGGTTTTACACGGTGCTCTACCAGATGGGCCAAATAAGCTCCTATTAAATCTAATAAAGCAACACCTAAAAATACATACGCCCACAAAGGCATTTCTGGTAACCAATTAATAATTCCGAAATCATTTGCAACTGCCCAATCAGAAGTCTTTAATAATAAAAATGCTAATGGAAAATTAATAACTATAGTAGTAAGTGTAAAAAAGAAATTAGGAACCGAGTGTTTCCATTTATTATAGCTGCCATTAAATAAGGGTACAATACCTTCTAGTATCCAAAAAAAAGTTATCCCACCAACCAAAATAAGTGATCTGTGCGCTGCAGGGATTGATTCGAAATATGCTATAAGTTGTTCCATGATATTGATATGTAGTTTAAGTTACGAATTTGCGACACAGAACTTCAATACAAAATTAAAGTATCAATAATTAAATATGTAATTTCTGACAAATTCGCAAACAAACACTCAATATAATAAACTTTTAGTGAATTTTAAGCTGTAAAATTTGATTTTAAGAAATAACAAGTCAATTACGCATAAGCATAATAGATTACAAAAGGGTAAATTTTATTGAATCCATCACCCTCCAAGTATCTTGTATTTTATATACTTTTTTCAAAACAATCAGAAACTTCTTGTCCTTACTTGAACATTCTAAGATTATACTTCCTCTTTCAATAGGCATATTATTATCAGGGTTACTCTTAAAACTTACTTTTTCTAGAATGATATCATTCCACAAAACTCCGAACGAGCGACCTCTCTCACTTACTTTTCTTAAGTTTTCAATAGCTTTATTTTCAAAGTTTAAGATTATAGCATCTACAGACGGAACATTTTCATTAGGTTGAGTTTCTTTAACTATAGGAATAAGATATTCAACTTCGTCTTTTGTAGGTAATACTTTTAGATATCCTTTCTCACTCTGCTCTTTCAATGCATTAAACACCGTATTTACAACCTCAATATTTCGAAAATCTTCTTGTGCAATAGATGTATAGGTCAACAAAAAGCTAATCATAGATAAAGAAAAATTAAAAACACGTTTCATTAGAATAGTTTTGGTTAAATAGTTTATCTGAGTTGTATAGAAAAAATTATAGTAGCTACTCCAACTCAAAAACAACATTTCTCTCTGTATTCGTCTTATACATAGTCTTAGGACCAATTTCTATGTTTGCTGCTGAACTATAATTTTTATTGTTCGGGTTTAGCATATAGTCGAGTTGATGTTCGATCATCTTTTCAAAAGGAAGTAGAAAATCTGTAGTATCGCACTGCTCTACTCCACCCTTGTTCAACAAATTTAAGACTGTATATACCGACTCGATAGTACTAAGACAAAGTGCTTCGGGTTGCTGCTTGATAATAAATTTAGATGCTATGCTATTATCAAAACTTACTCTATTCAACTTTTGCAAATTCGTACTTAGCTTGATCATTTTACGGGCGCAAGGCCAGGTACCATCAAGAATGAAGAAATTGGCACCATTCTCCATAAAAGATTTTATATCAGAAGCATTTCTTTTAGAAAGGTTAAAACTTCTTTTACCTGGGTAGAGCAAAAAAGAACTTTTCTCAGCCGTCAATATTTCATTTACACGCGCATTATTACTAAAATCGACACCAACTATAATCTCTGAATTTTCAAGCTGAAGATTCGTCATGCATCCAGTTCCATTCTTTTCTTTCTTATACTCTTTAGGATGCATGAGAATTATGAAACGTGTTTTAGTCTCGACAGTTCTAATGTGTTTACAAATACAGGTGCTCGATGGCCGCATGCATTTATAACACTGTACTCTTGGATTATTATTTTGGGTTTGCAATATGAATGTCTTTTATTTCCCTACTTACTTTATCAACTTCTTCATTTCCTCCACTATATTATAAGCAGCAGGGCAAATAGCTACGTTTTTAAGGGTAAGGTTACTTATTTGCTGAAACTTCTTTCTATCGGTATGAGGAAACTCGCGACATGCCTTTGGGCGAACGTCATAAATAGAACAGTAATTATCGGCTTCTAGAAAAGTACAGGGCGTTTTTTGCAAAACATAATCGTTCTCTTCATCAATGCGTAAGTAAGTTTCAATGAATTTCTGTGGTTTCATTCTAAACGACTTAGATATACGCTCCACATCCGCATTTGTAAATAAAGGTCCTGTTGTTTTACAACAATTAGCACAGGTAAGACAATCGGTTCGTTCAAATTCCGCCTCATGAAGTTCTTGCATGATATAGTCCAGATTCTTTGGCGGCTTCTTCCGTAGCTTGACAAAGAACTTTTTATTCTCGTTATGTTTTTCTTTTGCCTTTTGTGGCAGTTCACGTAAAACCTCTTCCATGTTCGAAATTAATTCTCCAAAACTAGCGAAGTAGCACCAAAAATTGAGACTTTTGTAACTAGAAATATAAGAATTTTGAACAAGGACATTTTAGGAACGGCACTTTTAGATTATCAGAACGGTAACTATACCGAAGATATTACCACATATTCATCTCTGCTTGAAGATGATGTTTTACCGTTACCTTATATGTTCAGGGGTTTTAAAGAAATGCCAGAGCTAGAACAAAAGGCACTACAACTATGCAAAGGCAAAGTGCTAGATATTGGTTGTGGTGCCGGTAGCCATGGACTGTATTTACAAGAAAAAGGTTTTCAGGTTATAGGACTAGATGCATCTAAAGGCGCAATTGAAGTCAGCTCACTTCGCGGATTAAAAAACACTACACACTCCGAGCTCCTAAAATATGAAGGAGAACAATTCGATACCATTCTAATCTTAATGAACGGCGTCGGTTTGGCAGGTACGCTAGACGGATTGGAACCTTTCTTTACTAAATTGAAATCGCTTTTAAAAGACGGCGGACAAATTCTACTAGATTCCAGCGACATTATTTACATGTTCGAAGATGATGAAGATGGCGGCTACTGGATTCCCGATAACGTTAATTACTACGGCGAAGTAAACTTTGAAATGGAATACAAAAAGGAAAAAAGTGAATCTTTCCCATGGTTATATGTAGACTACAATACCCTACAAAGAGCGGCAAATTATAGTAATTTAACATGTGAACTTGTAATGGAAGGCGAACATTACGACTATTTAGCAAGATTGACACATATGAAGTAATAGCAATCCTTTTTTTTCGTTATCCTATTTGTACAAAACGATTTTATGAATAAGTTCAAAAGTTTACTGCTCATTTTTATTGTAGCATTTGCCGTTTCATGCTCTAAAAATTCTTCTGATGATGATAGCTCAGAAGCTAAAGTTGACAAGGCTGCTAACTTACTGGCAACAGGAGATTCTGCAAAAGATATTCTTTCTAACGACACCTATGACAAACTTTTAATTGAAATAGCGTACGTTACCGGTTTTAAACCAACTGAAGCTGCTATGGCAGATTTTACGGAATATCTACAAGAACATACATTCAAAGAAGATATTGAGATTGTATATAACGAATTATCCAGTCCGTCAGAAGACGAACTTACTTTACAAGAAATTGCAGATTTAGAAACCTCTAATAGAACAGCCTTTAATACCGGAAGCACATTGGCTATCTATATTTACTTTGCAGATGCACCGGCAGAAGGTGATGATTTAGAAGGCGGTCTTGTAACCTTAGGTGCTGTTTACCGCAATACTTCTATGGTTATACATGAAGCTACCGTAAGAGATTTAGCAAGTTTAAGTTCTTCTATTAGCGAAGCAGATGTAGAAACCACAACCTTAAACCATGAATTCGGTCACCTATTCGGCTTAGTCAATTTAGGTACTGATATGGTAAATAATCACGAGTCTGAATCTGAAAATGAAGACGGTCAGCTAGTTCCTGATAATCATTGTAACCAATCTGTTTGCCTAATGCGGGCAGAATTACAATTTGGTGGATCATCAGGTAAATCTTTACAATCAAGTACTCTTGCGCAATATGAAGACGGTGTAAAATCTGGTTGCAGGTTATCCGGCACAACTGTGTTAAGTCTGCTACAACTGCGTACCGCTAAAACTACAAATACAGTACCATTAGATGCTGAATGTTTGTTGGATATTCAGGCTAACGGAGGACGTTAATTCGGTATAGAATATTTTAAGGAATATTTAAATACTTATGCGTTTGCAATGACACTTTCCATTTTGGATTGTTCATTACATAATCAACAATCATTGGCACTACCTTATCCCTTACACTCCATTCTGGCTGCAGGTATAAAATGCAATTCTCATTGGTTTTCGCTGCTTGCTCTTCGGCAAAAATCAAATCATGCTTGTTATACACAATAACTTTAAGTTCATGAGCTTCGTCGTAAATACGACCTTCAGGTAATTTGTTTTTCTTTGGCGATAGACAGATCCAATCCCATTCGCCAGAAAGCGTGTAGGCACCAGAAGTTTCTATATGGGTTTTTAGACCTTTATCCTTTAATGCTTTTGTGATCGGATTCATATCCCACATCAAAGGTTCTCCACCGGTAATAACAATAGTATCAGAATACTTTGCTGCATTATCAACAATTTGTTCAATCGCAGTAGGCGGATGCGTTTCTGCATTCCAGCTCTCTTTTACATCGCACCAATGGCAACCAACATCACACCCACCTACACGAATAAAGTAGGCCGCGGTCCCTTTATGGAAACCTTCGCCCTGTATGGTGTAGAACTCTTCCATTAATGGTAAATACACCCCTTTATTCACTTTCTCAAGTACCTCCGCATTTTTCATTCGGCAAAGATACGTTTTAGTTCATTAATTCTATAAGAAGTCGGCATCGGTAAATTCTGTACTCAGGCACGTACAGTTCGCACATCAAATGTTAAAAAGTAGTGATATTTAAGGCTGGTCTAGTCTTTTGGTTTGGTTAAAAATCCCCTATTTTTATCGAAAATATATAACATGGCCGGTACCGAAGATTTTTTTGACCATATAGAAAAAGGATATTCCACAAAAGGAGACTACATAAATATGGGTGCAGCAATGCTTAACGGCGAAGCTGTTAAAGATGCTTTTGTAAAAATTCCGTTGAAAACATTAAATAGACACGGGCTTATTGCTGGTGCTACAGGAACCGGTAAAACAAAGACGCTACAGGTTTTGGCAGAAAATTTATCTGATAAGGGTATTCCTGTAATGCTAATGGATTTAAAAGGGGATTTAAGTGGATTGGCACAACCTAGTCCCGGTCACGCAAAAATTGATGAACGCCATGCTAAAATAGGTTTCCCTTTTGAAGCAAGTAGTTTCCCCGTAGAAATACTTTCGTTATCTGAACAAGACGGAATAAAATTGAGAGCTACGGTTTCTGAATTCGGCCCTGTTTTATTATCACGTATTCTTGATCTTTCTGACACGCAATCCGGTATTGTCTCTGTAGTATTCAAATACTGCGATGACCAAAAAATGCCATTGCTAGATTTAAAAGATTTCAAAAAAGTACTGCAATACGCTACCGGAGCAGGGAAAGCGGATTTCACCAAAGAATATGGTCGGATCTCAACAAGCTCTACCGGTGCCATACTTAGAAAAATTATTGAGTTGGAACAGCAAGGTGCCGAACTGTTCTTTGGAGAAAAATCTTTTGATGTAAATGACCTAACCCGTATTAACGAAGAAGGCAAAGGGTATATCAATATTTTAAGATTGACCGATATTCAAGACAGACCAAAGTTGTTCTCGACATTTATGTTGAGTCTTTTGGCAGAAATATACGATACCTTCCCAGAACAGGGAGATAGTGACAAACCAGAATTGATTCTTTTTATAGATGAGGCGCATCTTATTTTCAAAGAAGCTTCAAAAGCATTGTTGGACCAAATAGAAAGTATTGTTAAACTGATACGTTCAAAAGGTATTGGTTTGTATTTTGTAACCCAAAACCCAACAGATGTACCAAATGACGTACTATCTCAGTTAGGTTTAAAAGTACAACATGCTTTAAGAGCATTTACCGCTAGAGATAGAAAAGCGATCAAATTGACCGCAGAAAACTATCCGGAGTCAGCGTATTATGACACCAAAGAGGTACTTACATCTTTAGGTATTGGTGAAGCTTTAATTTCTGCCCTAGATGAAAAAGGTAGACCAACACCACTTGCCGCTACCTTGTTGCGAGCACCTATGAGCCGCATGGATGTGTTGACCAAAAAAGAATTGGCAGAAGTTATAAATAGTTCTTCATTGGTTAAAAAATATGGTGAGATCATCGATAGAGAAAGTGCTTATGAAATCTTGAACGAAAAGATTGAAAAGGCAGAAAAGTTAGCGGAAAAAGAAAAGAATAAACCGGCTGCTAGAAAAACATCAAGTAGAACTAGCACAAGGCAAAATCCGGTAATAAAAGTATTAACGAGTGCTACTTTTATTAGAGGCGTACTTGGAGTGTTGAAAAAAGTGATGAGATAAGATATGAGATTAAAATATACCCTTTTATTGATTTTATGTTGCGCACTTCTTATAAATTGTGCGGGTGAAATAAATACGGATTTTGTAATTTCCGGTGATAAGGTGGGCAAATTATCCAAAGAAAGTTTAGCCCGAGATGTAGAATTGATTTTTGAAAAAGATTCTGTGGTTCAAGATACCGTGAAACTTAAAATTGGCAGTGGAGCCAGTAAAATTAGAATCTTTGAAAGAGGTGCCGGCGCTTTACTATTAACCCTTACACCTAACAACGATAGTATTGCAACCATACAGAATGTATTGATCAATGACGAAAGATTTAAGACGGACAAGGGTATTTCAAAACTGAGCACATTTAAGGAGATAAGAGAAAACTATCCAATTAAAAAAATCATTACATCCATTAACAACGTAGTGGTGTTACTAAAGGACAGCGACCTCTATTTTACCATAGACAAAAAAGAATTGCCAGAAAGCCTAAGGTATAATGCCAATAGCAATATTGAAGAAGTTCAAATACCAGATGCAGCAAAAGTGAAATACATGATGGTAGGTTGGGATTGATTTCTCATTAACATTTCAGGTGAATCATCTGAAGAATATTTTCTTTTTACATTTTTAAATTTTAGCAAGTGCCTGTATTTCTTCAAAAACTCATCCCTAAGTTAATTGGGTACTATCTTAATTTTCTCGTACTGTTTTCGCCTAAGAAAGCTGCAAAAAAAGCTTTTCTAGTATTTATTAAGGTTAGAAAAGGTCGTGTACTACCTAACCAAAAGACGTTTTTGGATAATGCCAAATTTGAGGTGTTATCAATGGATAAAAATGATATTCAAATATACAACTGGCCCGGAAAAAAAGATACCGTATTACTTGTACATGGCTGGGAAAGCAATACCTGGCGCTGGCATAAACTCATAGAAAAATTACAAAATGCAGATTATAATATTATAGCATTTGATGCCCCTGCACACGGGTATTCCTCAGGTGGCAACCTTCATGTACCGTTATATGCCGATACCGTGCAACAAGTATTAACCAAATACAGACCAACAACGGTTATTGGGCATTCCATGGGTGGCATGACCGTTTTATACAATGAGTCTTTACATCCAAACAAAACCATTGAAAAAATAGTTAGCATTGGTTCTCCCTCAGAATTTCATGAGATACTAGCACATTACAAAAACCTGTTAGGCTTCAACGATAAGGTTTTAAAAGCATTAAAAGACTTAGTGTACAACAAATTCCAATTTACGGTAGAAGAATTTTCAAGCTCCAAATTTGTTGAAAATAACACTAAAAAAGGCTTGCTCTTTCATGACAAGTTAGATATGATCGCTCCGTATCACGCCTCCGTAGATGTTCAAAAACATTGGAAAGGAAGTGAATTGGTAAGTACGGAAGGCTTAGGGCATTCTATGCACCAAGATGGGGTAAACGAAAAGATTGTTTCTTTCTTAGAAGGATAATTTCTGATTGTATATAGCACACCCAAAAGTCACTTTTTATTTAATTTTAAAATAAAAATGGCAAAGTCAAACAACATACCTCAAATAAAAAATGAGGAACAGTACGAAGCATTAGTAGACAAAGGTTACAGTAAAGAAAAAGCTGCACGTATTGCAAATACTAAGGAAGCAGGAAAGAAAGGTGGTAAAGCTTCCACTTATGAAGAAAGAACTAAAAAAGAGCTTTATGACCAAGCTAAAGAAATTGGTATTGACGGACGTTCCAAAATGAGCAAAAAAGAGTTAATTTCAGCCTTAAGAAATAACTGATTATGCAAAACGTAACACCTTTCCACATTGCCATTCCTGTACACAACTTAGCGGAATGTAGAACTTTTTATAGAGAAATATTGAATTGCGAAGAAGGCCGTAGTAGCGACCACTGGGTAGATTTCAATTTATTTGGACATCAATTGGTGATACACTACAAGCCTAAATCCGAAACCGAAACCGTACATCACAACCCCGTTGACGGTCACGATGTGCCCGTACCGCATTACGGAGTAGTATTACCTTGGGATACTTTTCAGAGCTTTTCAGAAGAACTAAAATCCAAAGGTGTACAATTCGTCATTGAACCATATGTTCGTTTTGAAGGTAAAGTAGGTGAACAGGCTACCATGTTTTTCTATGATCCAGCTGGCAATGCATTAGAGTTTAAAGCTTTTAAAGATATGGGGCAGTTGTTTGCGAAGTAAGAAACAAGTTTAATCTGCGTTTTTTAATCGTTTATTAAACCAGGATATGACTAAATAATCTAGCTCTTTTCTTTTATTTGAGAAAAAGTGATCTGTTATAAATTCTTGATATTCAAAATCATAGTTCAAGTCTGATAATTTGTCTGCGAATTTAGTTGTAGAATCTTGATTTGCTCTTTTATCATTTTTACCGGAGATAATTAATAAACTACTATGTTTGTTTAATTTTTGCGGCCAAAATATAGCGGAACGTTTTTGTAATTCTACTTCTTTATTCTGATAATAATTTGGAATACATTCAGCTAAAACCGCTGTTTCCATTTTAGGTCTATCTTTTATCAATTGAAACAAGTCCGTAACCCCATTACCTACAATAGCAGTTTTAATTTTATATGACTCTTTTAAGCTTAAGTATGTCATTATACCTCCTCTTGACCACCCGAACATACCAATACAATTTGCATCGGCTTTTTCAATTTCCTTAACCGTTTCCGTCAAATTCAAAACATCATTCAATTCTTTGCCACCAAACTCATCTTTTTCTCGATAATTACTTCCTATTATAACATACCCTTGTTCAGCCAATTTTGAAGTATAATTAATTATAGTTGATAAGTTTAGCGGAGCAAAATCTCTATTTCCACCACGATTAAAAATTACAACAGGATAAACCCCTTCTTTTTTAGGTTCCACTAAAATACCTTTTATTAACAGAGAGTCACTTTGATAAGTGATAGAGAAGAAATCCAATTTTTCTAAATGAATATAATCAGGTTTCAAAATATTATTTTCAGAAACCCTATTCCAAACTGGAGTATCAGTCATGTCAATAACTTTTTTAGAAAGCAATTTTCCTTTTTGAGCAAATCCAAAACTTAAAAAGAAGAAGAAAAATATTGAAATTAAAACTCTATTCATAAATGAGGCGCTGTTAAAAGGTTGAGCAATAGGCAATTTCTATTGCGTTATCCTATGCTTCAAATCTATTTTCTCTTTTCAGATTGTTGTTATTTTACTCTTCATTCGCCAATTTTAGACTTTTGACAATATTGCAATTCCAAAATCCTTTTTTTATTCCGATAATCACCTTTCTTGTATGAGTAGCACTTTTTGATCGTGAAGTATGTAGAGTAAAATTTTTACTCATTCCATTTATTTCAACCGTTATTTTTGGTTTAAGTCCACTTGAACTGCGTTTTCCACTTGTCCCATGCTCCAATGATAAATTAGTTATATAATATTCTTTAGTGACTATAGGTTCCGAAGAAAGAAAATTATTACTCTTCATAAATAAAAAAGTTACCAATAATCCTATAGATAAATTATGAAAAATAGACCATGCTAGTCCTAATTTAGAACTATAGAATTTAAAAAAAATGATACTTGTGCCTATCGCGGAGACTAAAACAATTCCTATAATTAAATTAATCGGAATCCAGTTTCTTTCTAAACTGTTGTATACAATCCAGCCGCTAAATAAACCAATAATTGCAATATTTTGGTAGTTTATATTTCCAACACTCCTAACTTTAAATAGGCGTAAATAATCAACGGCTTTATCAATGGAATTCAACAGAAAAGGATATTTAATTATTGAATTAAAGGCTTATATATCAACATGATGGGACGTATTTACGATTGATTTACGCTAAGAACACAGGATAAAGATTATCCTACTGAGACCAAGAAGTCGGCACTCTATCCCAACGATGCTTCTTTAATTCTTCATATAATTTATTAGATAATAATTGACCATCACTTGTAGCGGTATTTGCCAATACATTACGCTGCTTACGCATACCAGGTATGGTTGTACAAACATTATCGTTCATCAAAATAAAACGAAGTGCCATTTCTGCCATGGTCATACCTTCAGGTATCAAAGGGCGTAAAGCATCTGCATGCTCTACCGAAGAAATTAGATTTTCCGGCACAAAGTAAGTCCCGCGCCAATCGCCTTCAGGGAATGTAGTTTCTTTCGTCATTGTACCGGTCAATGTACCCTCATCAAAAGGTACACGTGCTATGGTAGCAATATCTAGCTCTTTACAGAGCGGAAACAAGTTATCTATTGGCGCCTGATCGAATATGTTGTAAATGACTTGTACAGCATCTAGCAATCCTGTTTTTAGAGCTTTTATTCCATTTTCTGGCTCCCAACGATTCATACTAATACCCATTGCAGCTACTTTACCTGAAGTCTTTAAATCTTCAATAGCACGTTGCCATTCTTCTCTTTCGCTCCAAACATCATCCCAGGTATGAAATTGCATGAGGTCTATTTGCTCCAGCCCTAAATTCTTTAAAGTCTTATGGGTGTATTCCATAATATGTTCTGTAGGATAAGAATCCTCAAAAGCATATTCAGGTTTTGCTGGCCATTGGAAGTTTTTTGGTGGAATTTTACTTGCCGTATACAACTTTTTAGAAGGATGTCTTTTTACCAACTCCCCAAGCAACTCCTCACTATGACCTTCTCCGTAACCCCAAGCGGTATCAAAAAAATTAACTCCGTTTTCGACTGCCAAGTCTAATGATTTTGCAGATTGGGCATCGTCACTTGCCGTCCAACCGGCCATTCCCCACATTCCGTATCCTACTTCACTTACTTGCCAAT
>JAHDDP010000101.1 GCA_020629285.1 Maribacter sp. | reverse complement strand
GATTCATTTGAATTTAGTTTAATAAGTGATCTTCAATAAGATCACGCACTTGTACAGCACTAATTCTTTGATCGATATCGCCAGTCAAATGGTTACTAATGAAGATAGGAAAATCTTCTTCTTCTTCAGTTAAACGACCGTGTGATCCTTTAATTAGAGTTGCATCAATAGGGATGATATTCATGACGGTTCTAAAACCCATCTTCTTTTTTAGCAGCTTGCCAACTACTTTGGCCATTATCAATTTATCTTTTGGGTCTGTCATCATTTCAACCGGATCGTAGCCTGGTTTTTTATGAATATCTACCATTCTTGCATAGTCCGGTGCTTTTGCATCATCCAGCCAGAAGTAATACGTAAACCAAGAATCTTTATCAGCTACCACCACTATATCGCCACAGCGTTCATGATCTATATGATAAGTTTTTAAATCTTCTCCGTAAAGTACTTTTTCTACACCTTCGACAGCTTTAATCAATGTAACAACCCGTTCAATATTTTGGATATTCTTGCAATACACATGTGCAATTTGATGGTCTGCAACGGCAAATACATCACTTGCCCCTGCATCTAAGAGCTCTAATCCTCTTTCTTCACGTACAGCAATCAAACCCTCTTTACGTAATACGCGATTAAGATGAATGGGGCTGTTTACATTTGTAATTCCGTATTCGGAAAGTAGTATCACTCTGGCATCAAGTGCTTCATAATGTTGCACTAATTGTTTTACTACAGCATCTATTTCATTTAAATCTTTGGATATGATATTAAAATCAAGTCCATATCGCTGTAAATTATAATCTAAATGAGGTAGATAAATAAAGGTTAGGTCTGGATTATGTTTTTTATCTGTCAATAAAGCAGCATCTGCAATCCATTTTGATGAATTGATAGTTGTTTTAGGCCCCCAAAACTCAAACAATGGAAAAGTACCTAATGCTTTTTGCATATCATCACGCAAGTCAGCTGGATGAGAATATACATCTGGAATTTTTCTACCGTCTGCCAAATAATTTGGTCTTGGCGTTAGACTATAGTCAACATTACTATACATATTGTACCACCAAAAATGATTGGCACAAGTAAAATCAGGATGTTGCTCTTTAATATCATCCCAAATTTTTGGCTGCTCCACCAATTTGTTAGATTGTCGCCAGAATTTTACTTCGCACTCATCTTTAAAATACCAGCCATTACCAACAATACCATGTTCTGATGGCCATTTACCGGTAACATAGGTAGATTGTACAGCACAGGTAACACCTGGCAGTACAGGTTCTATATATGATGACTGACCTTTTTCTAAAAATGATTTTATAAACGGAGTGTGTTCACCTATCAATCGCTTCGTTAATCCTACTACATTTATAACTACCGTTTTCTTCATATTACATGTGTGATTTAAACCACTCTATTTCTCTAATTATAGATACTGATAAATCTTGTTTTAAATCTGACGGAAGCACATCCCAAGTATAGGTTTCTATTTCTAAATGTTCTGATATAGGATCAATTTTTAAATACTCCATTGTTTTTAGAATATGGTCTTGCGTTGAAAACAGTTCGCCATATTTTTCCAAGAAAATAGGAACGTGATAATGCGCACGTAGTTCTTTATGATTTCTCTCCCCTTCTAAAACTAAAGGCAAATCACTATACGTTTTTACTTTGCCATCGATTTTCTCTGTTACTTGATGTAAATAAGTTGGCTCATTAAATTGGGATAATTCTTCCCAAATACGTTCATCATTGGTTCCATTAAAAAGAATTTTCAATGCGGCACTTACTTGAATTTTTCCTACCCTAATATTGTTTGCCTTGAGCTTTGCAAAGGTATCCGTTGGCTCTTCATAAGCTAGTGAGAAATGGCAAACATCATAACAAACCGTGATGTACTTTTTAATTAATGCTTCTGCTTCATCGGGATTTAATCCTAATTCCTGCTTAAAATATGCAATTCCCAAAGGAACTAGATAATCGGAATAAAACATCAATACCTCATCACTATTTTCCAGTAATCCGTCTGGTTCTGGTTCAATATCTAGATGCAAATATGTTTCTGTAGTTTGTTCAATTTCAAATAATTGCTTAGCAACTTTGAGCATATTTTTAGCACCAACTTCAAATGTATTTTGTGTTTCGCTTTCTGTTTTATGCCAATATTTATAGGTAATGGGTGAAGTTGAAATTCCGCCATTCATTCCTTCAGGGATTAACACCGACAATTGACGAAACAATCTCTTTGTATACTTTAAACGGTCATTAGTAGTCCAATCTGGAGCATGCACCATATCTTTTACACGTTCATCGTGAAAATTACCATAAGGAAATCCATTCATGGTAAATACATAAAGATTATTGTCGTGTAACCAACTTTTAAAGTGAGACATGTTTTCACCTAAATCAAGCTCCTCACTCGCTTTATTAGATAAGCGCAGCCCCAAACCAAAAGGTTGTTTTTTTGAAACTTCTTGCTTTATACCGGGTACATGGCTTTTAATACTCTCAAAAGTACTTTTCCAATCTTGCCCAGGGTGAATGTTAGTACAGTAGGTTAAATGAAAGTTATCTAGTAGCTGCATTGAACTTAATTTAATGCGAATTGATGATTCAATTTTGTTATCGCCTGTGCCATTAGCATCATATCAATGGTATGAACATCATGTTTGACTCCTAAGTCAGAAATTAGAGTAATTGTCAACTGACCACCCAAATGCTCTCTAAACTCTTCTATACCATCTAATAAAGACTGAATTTCTTCTTCACTTTCAACAGGAAGCGATAGATCAAAACCTATAGCAATCATTACATCTAATATGTATTGTAAATCTTCTTCAGAAATTAAGCCAATAAGTTGTGCATAGGTGACGTCTAATGCGATGCCTTTTGCTACAGCTTCTCCATGTCTTAATTCATAATTGGTCATGAATTCCATTTTGTGAGCAGCCCAATGTCCAAAATCCAAAGGTCTTGATGATCCTGATTCAAATGGGTCACCACCTTGGGCAATATGGTGCATATGCATTTCCGCACACTTATAAATGACATATTGCATAGGTTCCATTTCCTTATTTTTCAAAGCCGTGGCATTATCCGCTATATATTTGAAGAAGGTCTTATCTTTAATTAACGCTACTTTTATAGCTTCGGATATACCGGAAATCCAATCTCGCTGTTCTAGAGTTTCCAAAAAATTGCTATCGTTAATAATGGCAAATGGCGGGGCAAATGTTCCTAAGAAATTCTTCTTCTTAAAAGCATTTACACTATTCTTCACCCCAACTGCAGAATCGTTCTGAGATAAAACCGTAGTAGGTATTCTGATCAACTTTACTCCCCTATGTGCAATAGCCGCAGCATAGCCAACCATATCTATCACCGCACCACCTCCGATAACTACAACGAATGAATGGCGACAAATTTTATTTTCGTTGACTCCTTTTAAAACGGATTCAATGGCATCATCACTGTTCTTTACCTGCTCGCCACCCGGTAAAACTAGTGTATTAGTGTACTTTATAGTTTGCTGATGTTTTTCGCAATATTTTTCAATCTGATTTATTAATGCAGGATGATGCTTTTCAACTCCGTCATCTAACACAAACAATAATTTAACAGGTTCAAAATCTTTATAGTCCGCGATTAAGTTTGCGAACAAAAGATTTTCCAAATCAAAGAGTCCCGTGGTAAAGTACAATTGATAATCATATTGAACTTGAAAAGACTGTTTTATAGGTTGTAATTGCATAGGTATTTTATGTTACTGCGAATAATTTAGACAATAGCATTGAAATCGGTAATAATAATAAAACTGCTAACGCCAAATACCAATTAGAAAAACCGGCTACCCAGCAAGCATTCATTACGACTAACGATAAAACACCTCCCATAACCGCTTTCTTAATATTCTTAGGGGAATTCTCCTTGTATGCTTGTAATAATGGCTTATAAATCAAATACCCGAATAAAAATAAGAACGGCAATAAGACCACGATACTGTCTTTCTGTTGCATTACAATTAACGTAATAGATAGTATAACTATTGCATACAAAATACCAGCCCAAACAATATGCTTTTTATTGTTACCATGTACTTCTCCTCTACTTATTAATGTAATGGCAAAAATATAAACTACTGGTACCAATGTTATATACCAATTTGAAAGAGTTCCTAAAATTGACATTCCCATTAAAAGGTTCAATCCTCGGCAAATACCCATATTCAAAGGCCCGGCGAATCCAAATTGCTTGAAATACCCGTCATAGGTTAAAATTGCAATGGTCAAGGCAACTGAAATGAGTCCGGATAACATAGTACACTTAAATGCCAAAGTAATACCGATTAACATTAGTATAGTACCAAAATAAATAGCTTCACGTTTTGGTACCAGTCCGCTAGGTATAGCCCTTTCCGGTCTTTCAACAGCATCTAACGCTGCATCGAAAACATCATTAAAAACAACTCCGCCAGCATACAATGCTACCGAAGAAAAGACCAATAAAAGTACGTCACCACTTTGCTCGGTTAGAAAACCGAGTACGTCTATGGTACTTAAATATAATGCAATGGCAATACCTGCCAATATATCCGCTGCTGCAGTTGGCAAATTTGCAGGTCTCGCTAAACGAGCAAAACCCATTAATTTATCTTTCATTTTAGGTAATTTGGTCTTCGTCTATTCTTGGTTTCTGACCTCTTAAAACACTATTATCATTAAATAGTTGTGATTGGTTAATGCTATCTGGCTGTAACCAATGTGCTTCTTTCATTTTACCGTTTTTACTAAACGCATCTAAAGCATTTTGGTAACAGGTCTTTCTTACATCTTCCATAGAAATACCTCTTTTCAGCATTAAATTAGCTGTCTTTGGTACTGCAAGAGGGTCACTAACGCCCCAATCTGCAGAGCTATCTACGATAATGTTAGAACTTCCAAATTTTCTAACTACTTCTACCATACGTTCATTACCCATTTTTGTTTTTGGATAAATAGTAAACGCAGCAATAAATCCGCGGTCAAGAACTTCTTTTACCGTTTCTTCATTATTATGGTCAATAATTACATTGGCAGGATCTAAACCATGCTCCAAACATACTTCCATACTTTTTATGGTTCCTGCTTTTTTATCTCGGTGCGGTGTATGTACTTGAACGGTCATATCCAATTCTTTAGCCATATCTAGTTGCATTCTAAAGAACTTATCTTCTGCAGGGGTTTGATCATCGTAACCTATTTCACCAATAGCAACTACATTCTCTTTATGTAGGTATAAAGGCAATAATTCAATTACCTGCTCTGCCAAGGCTTCATTATTAGCTTCTTTAGAATTTAAACCAATAGTACAGTAATGTTTAATACCGAATTGGCTAGCCCTAAAAGGCTCCCAACCTACCAGACTACTAAAGTAATCTTGAAAAGAACCAACTTGAGTTCTTGGCTGACCAAGCCAAAATGAAGGTTCTATTACCGCCACAACACCCGCAGCCGCCATTGCTTCATAATCATCTGTTGTTCTTGACGTCATGTGAACATGTGGGTCAATAATCATCATTTTATCTTCCATTCTAATGTTGTTTAATCGTATTCCAAGTTATCTGCCCGTCTGCTATTTTATGTTTTAGCTCTGGTTTACTATTCAAAAGTGCCATTGCTTTATCATTCTCTGATAGATAACAACAAAGTGCTCCGGCATTATTTTCTATTACATCTTCACTATTAAGAAGCTTCCTCATATCATTCAAAAGCTCTTCATTCAAAAACTTTGAAACTGGCCTCCAAAATAACGGGTCTATTTTTCTACCCGCAGCCCATCTTTCATGTGCATAATCAGATATTATTCTTGTTAAATCTTGATTTGCCCTTTTGTCAACAGCTTCTATTTGAGAAAGGTCACGCTCCATAAATGCCGCTTTCAAAAACATTTGGTTCCATTGTTGGTCATTGAAAAACCTTGCAGGGTAAGGATTATTCAATGATATGGCATCAAAAATAGTAGCAATATTTGTTCTTAAAGCTTCTACCGCTGTTTGTTTGTAAGCCTCAGGATTTGGTAATAATATCAAGTATTTGAGAAATGTTTCTAACTCACTTGTATCAGCCACTTGTATAATATTCGCCACTTTAGGAGTATAAAAATCCAAATCTTGTCTTATAACTTCTGACAATAAATAAATACGTGCAACCTGAAGGATATTTGCGCTATGCGCGCTAAAATAACGGTCACTTTCAGAATCTTGACTTTCAAATGAAATTGGTTTCACCCCTTCAAACTTTACATTCAAAAGGCTGTAAGTCATAAATAAATCTTTTGAAGACTTATCATCTGCCAATTTTTCAATTTTACCCTTTAACCAAGCAACACTTTCTGCATTTCCATATTTTATTAATATATTCTGAATATCTTCTTGATTGTGCATTTTAAAAAATAGGATTGATCTTACTTCAAAAATAATTATTATTCAGCAGTAAGTCGTCTAGGTTTTTGATTAAAATTGGTGAGGTCTTCAAAATCTTTCTAATTTTGGAAAAAAGTAAATTATGCTGGGCTTAAAACTACCTACCGACCCTAGATGGGTTAATATTGTCGAAAAAAATATTGACGAAATATTGACCGATCATGCGTACTGCGAGCAAAAAGCGGCTAGTACTGCAATCTCTTTAATAGTATCTTTTCCTGAATACACTGAGCTTGTTACAGAAATGGTTGCTTTATCCAGGGAAGAAATGGGTCATTTTAAAATGGTACACGATCTAATTTTACAACGTGGCAATACTTTAGGTAGAGACCGTAAGGATGATTATGTAATCGAACTCATTAAATTTTTTCCAAAGGGAGGAAGCAGAACTACCCAACTGGTTCATAGATTGCTTTATGCCGGATTAATTGAAGCCCGTAGTTGTGAGCGTTTTAGATTGCTTTCTGAAGAATTGGAAGATAAAAAATTAGCCGATTTCTATCACAAATTAATGATTAGTGAAGCTGGACACTATACCATGTTCTTAAAATTTGCCCGTAAATATGGTGAACTAGAAGAAGTGAATAAGAAGTGGGACAGCCTTTTAGAATATGAAGCTCAAATCATGAAAGATTTAGGCACTAAGGAATCTATTCACGGTTAAATCTTAACTTACTTGTTCTCAGAGTTATATAAATCTTTAATTATACCATCCGATAGTCCGATTTTGGGTACATGAATTTTCTTTGCTCCACTCCATTTTGCCGCTGAAAGAAATATTTTAGTAGCCGGAATGATAACGTCTGCCCTATCGGGATTTAAGCCTAGTTCTGATATTCTATCATCATAACTTAAGCTATCTAAAAAATGGTATTGGGCATTCAGCCATATATAAGATAATGGTTCGCCTTCTTTTCTACCTGATAACTTATGTAACTTATTGATATTGCCGCCAGAGCCTATGATAGATAACTTAGGCTTGTCCTTTAGATTAAACTTTATCCATTCTTCTAATTTTTTCCAAGTTTCCGGTTTCACCATGTCGTTCAAAAGTCTTACCGTACCCAACTTAAAAGATTTTGAGACTTTGATATTGCCATTTGAAAATAAGGTAAACTCAGTGCTACCTCCACCAACGTCTATATATAAATAACATTGATCATCTTTTATTAAATTCTTTAAATCTGTTGAGGCAATAATGGCAGCTTCTTGCTTACCATCTATCAAATCTATTTTAACCCCAGATTCTTGAACAACCTTATCAATTATTTCATTCCCATTATTAGCTTCTCTCATGGCAGATGTCGCACAGGCTCTATATTTCTCAACACCAGCGACTTCCATTAAAAGCTTAAAAGCCTTCATGGTCTTAATGAGTCGCGCTTCATTAACTTCAGATATTTCACCTACCGTAAATGAATCTTCACCTAAACGTACAGGTACCCTTACCAAAGCACTTTTTCTAAACTGAGTCTTTTTATCTTTATCCTCAATAACATTGTGTGTAAGTAACCTAATGGCATTAGAGCCTATATCGATCGCTGCAAATTTTCTTACCTTCAATAGACTTCTTTTTTAAGATTCTTGCTTATTCGCATAATACTCATAGGTAGCAAACTGCGACCTTATTCTAGGTAATGTTGTCTTTCTATATGCATTATCTTGTGATAAGTTGAATACACGCGCTTTCGTATTATCTTTCCAACAGATATCAAAAGTATCCATCAATTCTTCTTTGATATCCTCATCGTAAATAGGGCAACCTACTTCAACTCTATAATCAAGATTTCTAGTCATCCAATCCGCAGAGGAAATATACATTTTTGTATCACCACCATTAGCGAATGCAAAGAAGCGGGTATGCTCCAAAAATTTATCTATTACACTTATCGCTTCTATGTTTTCACTCATACCTTCAACCCCTGGTATTAAGCAACATATACCTCTTATGATCAACTGGATCTTTACCCCTGCTCTACTTGCTTCATATAATTTATCTACCATCTTGTAAGAGGTAAAACTGTTCATTTTAATCTTGATAAAAGCTACTTTACCTTGCTTGGCATTTGCTATCTCATTATCAATCAATTTCATGAATGCATTTTTAGTATAATGCGGAGAAACAATAAGGTGTTTGTATTTATTGATTTTATAAGTAGTCTCAAAGAAATCAAAGACCTTATTCAACTCTTTTAGTATAGAATCATCTGCCGTAAATAGTGTGAAATCAGTATAAATTCTTGCCGTTGATTCATTAAAGTTACCTGTACTTACAAATCCGTAGCGTTTTAAAGAATTTCCTTCTTCTCTTTCAATCAAACATATTTTACTGTGTACTTTTAAACCTGGCACTCCGAAAATAAGTTTCACCCCTTCTGCCTGAAGTTGTTCGGCATATTCAATATTCGCCTGCTCATCAAAACGAGCTTGAAGCTCAATCTGTACCGTTACCTGTTTTCCATTTTTAACTGCGTTTATTAGAGAGGCCGCAATTTGAGAATTACTTGCCAATCTATATACCGTAATCTTAATAGTACGTACTTTGGGATCTAATGCAGCTTCACGCAAAAACTTCAGTACATAGGTAAAGGTGTGATAAGGAGTATACTGTAAATAGTCTTTTTTAGCTATGCTTTCCAAAATACTACCCTCAACACTAAGACCTTTTACCGGCAACGGTGTTATTTTATCGTACAGTAAATCTTTTCTACCTAAGCTAGGAAAACCCATATAATCTCTACGGTTGTGATATCTACCCCCTGGTATAACACTATCCGTATCTTCTATATTCATCTTCTCTTTAAGAAAAGTCAATGTATCCCTACCTATACTTTTATCATAGACAAAACGAACGGGATCACTGATTTTTCTATGCTCTACACTTGACGATATTTTCTCTATAAAACTTTTACTTAAGTCATTATCAATATCTAACTCTGCATCTCTAGTTATTTTAATCATGTGAGCAGAAATAGACTCGTACTCGAACATGGTAAAAATATTCCCCAAGCAGTACCTAATTAAATCATCTAGTATAATGATATAACTTTTATCACCTTCATCTGGCAATACCACAAAACGATCTATCCCCTTAGGTATTTCAATTAATGCATAGCGTTTCTCTTTCTTACTTTCCTCACTTTTAATAACCATTTTTACAGCTAAATACGCTGCCGTATCTTTTAAGGTAGGGAAACGTGTAAGATCGTTTAAGATGATAGTCATTAACTGCGGACTTACTTCTTTCAAGAAATAAGCTTTCACGAATTCTTTTTGATTTTCGTTTAATTCCGTTTCCTTGATGATAAAAATATTCTTACCCTCAAGCTCATGCTCAATTCTTCTAAGAATAGTTAAACTCTTGGTTTGCTGCTCAATTACAATATTTGTAATCTCTTCTAAAAGGTCCTTTGCTTTTTCACCTCCTAAAACACTTTTACCTGTTTTACCGGCTTCAACTATTCGCTTTACAGTTGCGTAACGAACTTTAAAAAACTCATCTAAGTTATTTGAGAAAATACCTAAAAAACGAAGTCTTTCAATTAATGGAACATTCTTATCCGCGCTTTCTTGTAATACACGCTCGTTGAACCATAACCAACTTATTTCTCTATTTACGTACTGGTTGTTATTTTTTATCATGC
>JAHDDP010000100.1 GCA_020629285.1 Maribacter sp. | reverse complement strand
CTACAATACCATCACCATCAATATCCGATGAAGCATAAATTGCTGCCGTAAACTGATCATCATCACTACCTCCTGTATTACCATCTACCCCTGCAATATCAGAAGCTGAACCGCCTAAGGCGGAAGAAGGAGAACTAGCGGTTGCAACTGCAACTCTAAAATTTTGTGTAGTTGTGATACCAATATCTACCAAGGGAACGTACCAGTCAATAAAAATAGGATCTTGGCTCGCACAACCCAAACTGGTGATAAGAGCGTCTGACCTTTGACTATTACTATCGGTACTATAAGCGCTAATATTGCTTCCGTTTGTAGTACCGTCCACATTCTCCACTAAAATATCATTATTACCAGTACCATAAATCACCTCTATTTCAAAGCCTGGATTTCCTGCAACACTGTTTGGGTCTGAATCGCCAAAGGCAAAATCCGTATCAAAAAGGAAGCTATATCCGAATGCCCCGTTGGCTTGCCTGGCAATACGCATACGAAATAACATTAACTCATCTCCATTATCGGGTATGCCGTCTGGATCAGAAATATAATAGTAGCCACCTGCAGCTCCCGTCGCAGCATCTCCTACAATATCAGAGGGTCCACAGCTAGAACCTGTTTGCTGATCGTTATCTGGTTCGGTAGTTACTCCAGGCACAGGAATAAAAGGAATTTCAAATTCAGAAAGTTCATGTCCACCAGTAAATGGGCTTCCAGAACTAGAAATCCAACCATCACCATTCGGATCCATAGGGTTCGTTGTGGGAGTGGCAGCCTCATAAATTTGGCCAGGGGTTTGGGCTGAAATACTTAGGAATGAACAGCAAGCAAAAAGTAAAATTACCAGTGCAGTATTCTTCTTTTTAAATTTTAAATATTTTTTCATAATATGATGGGAATACTTTTAAATAGATGAAGCTAGATGTATTTAGAAATAGCTTTTTATTATGTCTTACCGCTATGTTTGAAGTTCTTATACTTTTGAAAAATATTATTTTCATATTTTGTTACACTAATTTTATGTTCTACTGCCATTTTACCAAATGGCACATTAAGACGTTTATTGCTGGTACTGTTGTTAATATCATCCCATTTGAAGCTATTTCCAGCAACGGCGCGAACTTTTGATGTTAATGAAGTTGCTTGAGAGCCCGAGCGCCCTCTGTAGTTGACATAAAATTTTTCACCCCCCGGAGCTTCAAACCGAAGTCCACTATCACTTAAAACAATTCCTACATTGGTTGCGTTTATCATTGTAATATCATTATTGCCATTAGGCAAAGGATAAACAAATGGATTGGAATTGGATACACTAACAATATCTGGCACTGTAGATGTGCCTTGATAGATATATACATCGAAAGATATCGATTCTGGTGTAGATAAATAAACAGCTTGATTATTCATGTCCGCAGCTTTTTGTCGCAACGGCGGTAAGTAGTGCAAATCAATAAGCTGTGCGTAAGATCCAGCGGTTATAAAAAATAAAAAAAGAAATGTTATACAGTTCTTAATTACGGAAGTCTTTATATTCATGGCAATTATTTGAAGACCGAAACTTTATTCTAAAATCTTGTTGGTAATGTGTAAAAAATTATAGTATTCTAACTTTTAGATATGTCAGATTCAGTCAGTAGTAAAACTGTTAGAATTTGACTTTTTAAAAAAATCAAATTTTATTTAAGTAATTTATATTTGAAGACCAATAGGTGGTTTTGTGGTTACCAGTAAACTCAACGCTTCTTTTGACCGTTATGGAAAAAAATGATAATAATTGAAAATCGAAAAAATTCATAGCGGGGGATTTTTTTGATGTATATTTTTTTTATAAATATAATTTGGACTACAATAAATATGTTATTATTTTAAAGATACTTACCGACACATGTATAAGAAGATAAAATGTTGTGAGATAAGAGAGAAGTGTATGTAAAACTGCAATTATTGTATACCAATAATAAGACAAAAAGAGCATTTTATCGATAAGTCCTTTAAATTCAATACTTAACGACTAATTTTTATTTTCAAATAAAAATTAGAAAATATACCGCCTTTATCATGTTATTAAACGGATAAAGAATGTTTTTTCTCCGATATTAATTTGAATTTCAATATATAGAAAAGGGTTAAATTTTAAAATTCTTACAAAAAAAACAAAATTTTTTATTACAGTAAATTTGATTAATTGAAAGAAAAAAATCCAATTTAATTGTGATTTTTAAATAGAATAAATTCATTTTAATAAATAAAAAATGGTGTATAAACAAAGCTTGATTGCCTTGTTAATACACCACTTTCAATAAATCTACTATTGAACTTATGTGACTCTATGCCTCACAACTAGCACAATCTTTCTTTTGCTTGAACTTTTGTGCCGCGTTCATGCTATGTTGGTAGTACAATGACTTCAACCCTAATTTCCATGCAGTTACATGTATTTTATTGATTTCTTTAACCGGCATATCTGGGTGAACAATAATATTTACCGACTGCCCTTGATCAATATGGTTTTGTCTATTCGCTGCCTGATAGATAATATCCATCTGATCAATTTCAGAATATGTTTTAAATACGTCTTTCTCTAAGTCTGAAAGGAAATCTAAATGCTGAACCGAACCGTCAAAATCACGAATACTATGCCATACTGCTGTGGTATTCATTCCTTTTTCCTCTAAAAGTTCAACCAAGAAAGGATTTCTAATAGTAGTTTTCACTTTGGCGATATCCTTTACATATGTATTCGACCATATTGGCTCAATACCTTGAGATACTTGACCAAGTATAAAAGCTGAAGATGTCGTTGGAGCAATTGCATTCAATGTTGCGTTTCTTCTGCCGTAACCCCTTAATACTTCTGGCTCACCAAACTTCTCTGCTAACTCTTCTGAAGCACTGTATGATTTATCTTTTATCGTTTTAAATATTTCACTATTTAAATTGTATGCTTCTTGACTGTTAAAAGGCAACATTTTAGATTGCAACAATGAATGCCAACCTAATACACCTAAACCTAAAGCACGGTTATCTTTCGCAAAATTATATGCTCGCTCCATAAACAAGAACGTTTGGCGATCTTCACGACTTTCTGAATCACGGTATACCTCTAATTTCTCACAAAACTCAGTAATCACGGCATCTAAAAAGAATACCATTGTTTCTACAGCATCGGTATCTTTCCATTTATCATAATGAAGAACGTTTACAGAAGATAGTACACATACGAACGACCATTCGTCGCTTGATGGTAACATAATCTCTGTACATAAGTTACTTGCGTAAACCTTATGTCCTTTTTCTTGGTACACATCTGCAGCACCATTATTAGCATTATCCTTAAAGAAGATATATGGGTAGCCCATTTCACCTCTTCTTTGCAATACTTTTGCCCAGATAGAACGCTTCTCGTTATCACCATCGACCATTTCTTGCATCCACTCATTTGTAACTGTTACACCATGAGTCAATTCTTGAATAGGGTTACCTTCAGTTCCTATTTCCAAGAATTCTTTAATGTCTGGGTGCTCTACAGGTAAATACGGAGAAAAACGACCACGACGAACAGAACCTTGACTTACAACATCTACCATAGATTCAAAAAGCTGCATAATATGTACCGCTCCAGAAGCTTTACCATTGTTCTTTACCTCTGCCCCTCTATGTCTAATGTTACCAAAATAACCAGATGTACCACCACCTAATTTAGACATCATCCCTACTTCTGACTGCGTGTATAGGATATTGCCCATATCATCGGATATGTTAGAACCGAAACAGCTAATTGGCAATCCTCTTTCTTTTCCAAAATTAGACCAAACCGGAGATGCCAATGAGTAAAAACCTTCACTCATATAACCGTAAAATTTGTCTGAAAAACCGGGCATGTTCAATATTTGCTCTGCTCTATCCGCAATTTCGCGAATACGGGTTTCAGCAGAAACTCCTGGAGATAAATAACCAGAAGCCAAAAAGTTACGGCTATCTTGATTTAACCACTTAAAACCTTCATCATTATCTTTCTTCAAGCTATCAAGGGCTTCCTTTCTAGCTTGTACAAGTTCATCTGAACCATTCAATTTTACTTCTTCTTGAATGCTAGTCTCTAATTTAATTTTTGAATCGTTCATTTAAAATAAGTCGTCACTGGTTATACTTTGTGTTCTTTTGCTATAATTGATAGAGCGCTTTACGAAGAAATCTCCATGTTTTGTACCGATAATTTCATCATCAAACCATTCTGTTTGTGATAATAATTCTTCGTCTACGTCAAATATTTTTTCAATACCAATACTTTCTATAGAATCGTTAAATCTCTTTTTAATGAATTCCTTAACTAAGTTCTTAGGCAAGAAATCAATTTCACCCGCTTCGAAAATCCAATCTATGACATCACTTTCAGATGCAAAGGCTTCTTTACACATATCTTGAACAGATGCGTGGAATTCCTTATTGAACCATGTAGGGTTTTCATCTTTTATAATGTTAATTATATCTATACCAAAATCACCATGTATCTGCTCTTCTTTAGAAGTTGCCTCTACCACATTAGAAATACCTTTGAACATATTCTTATGCTTATTGAAAGCCATAATGATCAAGAACTGAGAGAATAACGATACATGCTCTATAAATAAAGAGAACAATAAAACCGATTCTGCATACTCTTGATTATTCTCGCTCTTAGAATTCTTTAGGGCTGTTTCTAGGTAATGTACCCTTTTCATGATTACAGGTTTCTTCTTCAAGTTTTTAAACTCTTCGTTCAACCCTAGTATTTCCAATAAATGCGAGTAAGCATCATGATGTCTTACTTCACTTTCAGCGAACGTTGCACCTACCGATCCAATTTCTGGCTTTGGCATTTTCTGATAGATATCGCCCCAAAAACTTTTTACCGCAACCTCTATTTGAGAAATAGCAAGCATTGTGTTTTTTATTGCGTTTCGCTCAATATCCGTCAATCCCGTTTTAAAATCTTGTATATCACTAGTAAAGTTAAACTCTGTATGAATCCAATACGAATGTCTAATTGCCGATACATATTCATATAACGCAGGGTATTCATAAGGCTTAAGATTTACACGTTTTTCAAAAACATTTGACTTTCTTCTCTGCGCTTGTTCATTTCTGTAGATAATGTATGCTTTGGCTACATCAAAGAAACTGCCTTCCATTAATTTATTTTCAACGAAATCTTGAACTTCCTCTACTGTAGGAATATAGCTGGCATCGACTTCTTTTCTTTCCAATAGTGCCAAATGAACATTATTTGATATAATTTCGGCATCACTGGGTCCACCATGTTCTACAGCTGTCATAGCCTTTAAAATGGCGTTTGTAATCTTGTGTAAATGGAAAGGTTTTGTTGAAAAATCCCTTTTTATGACTTCTGTTATCTTCATGTTAATACAAAGTTAAATTAGTGGGTAATTAAGCGAGGTGTAAAGTTCGAAAATTAATCATCTTAATTTTACATTTACTGCGTTAAGCTTTTAACAGGGTTATCAACAATTTGTTTTTTCGCACAAAAAATATGATTAAAAACCATTCTTAAACACAATTTTAATTTACTGAAAATCAATTCTTTAAAATTATTTATTTAAATTTTGAAATGAAATATCTTTAAAGAAACACTTCAGCTAAAACTTTTTTAAAAGTTTTTTTTCGTTCTTTTTCATAAGCTATTTTTTATAAAAAACCACTATGCATGTTCATGTAAATTTTATATTAAAATTTACATTACTTTAAGTAGTTTTCCCTCAATTAAATAGCAAAATTCACATGAACCTAAGCATTATATTTTTAAACTTAAACCACAACTTTAGAAAGCTCTCTAAAAATACTTATTACAGATTATTTCGTCTTTTGCAGCACCAAAACTTTCAGAATGCACTTCTGAGTAAATAATGCCATTTTTTGTAAGAATTTTTGAGATATAGCGATCTTATGCCGAAATTTTCATAAGCCATTCTTTTTCATTTTCGTCATTTATATAGTACAAATTATGATACTCATTTTCAGAAACATTTTTAAATGAATATATAATTCCAAGTCATTTTAGTGTGAAAATTTTGGATTTTAAATGTGGATGTTGATGGCTTAGTTTCTTTTGTGATATCAGCGATAATTCACTATTAGATAACTGGTAATGTACTTCTAACCAAATGCGTCCTTATGTTTTTGTAACTACTATAAATTTTACATTTTTATCTAAAGGAATATCAGCATCGTCATTTCCTTCTAATAACAAACTAAAGTATAACTCTCTTAAAATAAATTGAAGATTTTACGTTGATTGTGTATTCTTAAAATTGCCATGTTATTATATATGTTGTATAATAAAGTCACGCCATTCATATTATAAACAGCATCAGAAAATAAATCCATTTAATATTTAATACTTTTGAAAAAGGAAACAGCATATATGACCATTGAAGATTTAGTTGGGGAATATAATATCTTAGGAGGTAACCAAGATGCCGAACAGCATTCTTACAAAGGAAAACTGATTTTGTCTTTAGATGATAATACCAGAATAAATGCCAACTGGACTATAGGCACTAATCAACAACAAACAGGCACTGGATTTTTTAAAAACAATATTCTAGTTATCAACTTTAGATACACTGGTGAAGACCGTAATATTTATAAAGGTGTTGCTGTTTATCAATGTATCAGCAAAGATATTTTAGACGGATTTTGGTCTGAAAAACATGGAAATCCACTTTATTTAGGTGAAGAGCGTTGTTTTAGGGCAAAGTCAAAATCTATGATGTTAAACTAATGATCGTATACGGTAGAAAACTAAAGTTAATACCATTTTATTCCTGTAATTTTGTAAGTACAATTTTAAATAAGTTACAATGACGAAAGACCATGAGTTTTTTATGAGAAGAGCCATTGAAATGGCAGCAAAGGGAATGAACTCGAACGCCGGCGGACCATTTGGTGCCGTTGTTGTCAAAGATGGAGAAATTATTGCGGAAGGCCATAATAAAGTTACCTCTACCAATGACCCAACAGCACATGCAGAAATGGTGGTGATTAGAGATGCCTGCAACAAACTGAATTCTTTTCAGCTAACTGATTGTATTATTTATACTTCTTGCGAACCATGCCCTATGTGCTTTGGTGCTATATATTGGGCTAGACCTAAAGCTGTGTATTATGGTTGTGATAAAGCTGATGCAAAAGCCATTGATTTTGATGATCAATTTATTTATGATGAACTAGAAGTTGAAATGCAAGACAGACAAATTCACTTTAAACAAATGTTACAAGGCGAAGCTGTTGAAGTTTTCAATGTCTGGGCTTCTAAACATGATAAAACGAAGTATTAATAAAATTAAGATAAAAGATATTACGGGGATTTCACTAGCAACCTCTCTAATTCCTCTAGTGATTTCCCTTTTGTTTCCGGCACTTTTATTACGATAAACACTAATCCTATTATTGCACAAATTGCATATAATAAAAAGGTAAGTGAATTACCAAGATTGGTTAATTGCCAAGGAAAAACCAGTTGTACCAAAAAGGCAAACGTTAGGTTTACCAAGCCTACAAAAGAAATTGCGAGTCCGCGGATACGGTTTGGAAACAGCTCTGAAAACAGTACCCACATTACAGGACCGATCGATACAGCATAAAAGGCTACAAACAACAAAATTCCACACAAAATAAGTACGGAATTCATATTTGCAGAAGCTGTGACCAATGCAGCTTCATATTGTTTTGCTTTTTCATCTCCTAAAGCATTTGCAATGGCAGCTTTGAAATCTAAATCAGAGGTAAAAGTCTGACTTTCTATTGCCCTTAGTTTTTCAATTGCCAATTCATTAGGTAAACTTGTGAAAGCTTCACTATCCAAAGTATAGGTAGCATTCTCAAAACCATATGCTAATATCAACATAGAAATTGCCATACCAACCATACCATAGACCAACATTGGTTTTCTACCAATCTTATCTATAATTTTCATAGCAATTACAGTAAATACCAAGTTCACCAAACCAACAAGAATGGCTTGTAAAAATGATGCATCAGTTCCAATACCGGTTTGCTCAAAAATCAATGGTGCGTAAAACATTACAGAATTGATACCCACCAACTGTTGAAAAATCGCAACGATAATACCTACTAAAATAACCAAGCGTATATTCTTTTTAAATAACTCGCCAAATCGTACGTTCTCTTTTCTACCTTCTTGAAGAATACTCTCCTCAATTGATTTCATTTGCGTTGCGGCCTCTTCTAGACCTACGAACTTTTGTAACGTTTGTTTAGCTTGCTCTAAAGAACCGCGCATTGACAACCACCTAGGACTCTGTGGTACAATGAACAAACCTATATAATAAAATAGCGCAGGTAATACCTCTAAACCAAGCATCCAACGCCAGTTCCAGGTTTTTAAATTGATTGAATTCACCCAATCATAATTGCTTTCTCCCAATTTCAAGATTAAGTAGTTTGTGAAAAAGGCAGCAGAAATACCAATGACTATGTTCAATTGATTAAAGGATACCATCTGCCCTCTTTTTTCGGGCGGACTAACTTCTGCGATGTACATTGGTGCAATTATTAAAGCTGCACCAACTGCAAAACCACCAATCAACCTACCGATGATGAGCATGGTAAACGTGGTAGAAAATGCTGAAAAAAGCGCCGATATAGCAAATAACAGAGCTGCATATTTTAATACCGACCGTCTGCCAACCTTATCACTCAAGGGTCCGGCAATGAACGTACCAAGTGCCGCTGTCAAGGTTATTGAACTCACCAGCCAACCTAATTGAATATCGTTTAGGGCAAATTCTTTTTCTACGAACTTTAAGGTGCCAGAAATTACGGAGGCATCAAAACCAAGTATAAAGCCACCTAAGGCAACTATAGCCGCAATTTTCGTTACATAACTTTTATCTACCCCCATTTACTGTACAAATTAATGTTACTTTCAAAAAAACAATGCTCCATACTAAATGGAGCATATATCTTAATGTTAATTAAATTTAGCTTTTAAAAGGAGCCAATTTTTCCCAATCGAAAATAACACCTGTACCAGGAGTGTCGGGAGCTACCGCTCTATGATTCTCGACTACCAAAGGTCTTAAGGTATACTGATCTATTGGAAAACTATGCACCTCTAACCAACCCGCATTTGGTTGAGACGATACCAAACTTACATGTAATTCTTGCATACCATGACTACAAACAGGTATGTTGTGCTCGTTAGCCATTTGGGCAACTCTTAGCCAACCCGTTATACCACCACAGTTAGAGGCATCTGGTTGAATAAATGATAGTTTAGATTGAGCAAATGCATATTCAAATTCATGAATAGTGTGCAAATTTTCACCCATGGCCAAAGGAAAACCTGTACGATCAACAATTTCACCGAACCCTAAATAATTATCGGGTATTATCGGTTCTTCAAACCAAGTAATATCATATTGCTTAAAGCCTTCTATAGCTTTGATCGCTTTTTCAACGGTCATTGAATAATTGGCATCGACCATAAAAGTAACGTCAGGACCAACAAATTCACGTACCGCTTTTATGCGCTCTAAATCTTCTTCTAGATTATCTCTTCCTATTTTTATTTTCACGGCATTGAATCCGTTATCCAAATAGCTTCTCATATTGTTTAAAAGCTTAGGAATAGGAAACTGCAAATCTATACCGCCACAATAAGCCTTACAAGTATTATCGGCACCACCGGCCATTTCATGCAAAGGCTTATTCGCTTTTTTACAGCGAATATCCCAAAGGGCTATATCAATGGTTGAAATGGCGAACGAAGCTATACCTCCCCTACCCACATAATGAATATGCCATTCCATTTCTTCATATAACTCCTCTATTTTTGATCCATCCTTTCCTATTAGAAAAGAGGTAAAATCTTGTTCTACCATGGCTCTGGTCGCATGACCGCCTTTGCCACCAGTATACGTATATCCAGTACCTTCAGAACCATCTTCTAGAGTAATGGTAGTAGTAACCAATTCAAAATGAGTATGATCGCCGTGCTTGGCATCATTCATTACTTCTGGTAACGGAACCTTAAATAATTGACAATCAACTTTTGCTATTCTTGTACTCATTAGGCTTTATGTCTTACGTAAAACGTTTTCTTTTCCATATACTGCTCAAATCCGTATTTAC
>JAHDDP010000099.1 GCA_020629285.1 Maribacter sp. | reverse complement strand
TTTTAGATTAAAGTAACATGGCAGACGGACATAAATTAGAAATTTTCAGAGGACTAGTAAAGTTCAAATCCAATACACAGAAAATTTGGGGAGTTTTAGCATTTTTAACCCTTATTACTGCTGTAGAAGTTGTTTTGGGTATTATTAAACCAGTATCATTAACAGATACATATGTATTGGGAATGAAACTTATTAACTGGGTTTTCATCATTTTAACTTTGGTTAAAGCATACTATATTGCTTGGGATTTTATGCACTTACGCGATGAGAAGTCGGCGTTAAGAAGAGCAATTGTTTGGACACCTATATTTTTGGTTATTTATTTGACATTTATTCTACTTGTAGAGGCAGATTATATCTATAATGTATATAAAGAGGGCTTTGTAGGTTGGAATTTCTAAGTTATAATTAACAGTATTGAAAGACGGTTTTATAACCGTCTTTTTTATTTTTGTATAGTTTGTAATTTAATGGCTATCGCTGTCGAAACTCCTTAATAGGTTTCAATAAATAGTCCTCCTTATTTATGAAAAAGACTTTTGTTCTTGTTGTCTTGTTTGTGCTGCCAATAGTGGCCTATTTATTCTTTGCTTCTGGGGTTAACAATTTTGGTAAATTATCTCAGCTAACTAAAAATGTAGAGGAAATTGATTTCTCCGATCAAACCCAATTTAAAGATAAAATTACGGTATTGGGCTTTTTGGGTTCTGATGTAGAAGGTAGAAAAGGAAATGCCTTTAACTTGAATCAAAAAATTTACAAGCGCTTTTACGAGTTTACAGACTTTCAATTTGTAATGGTAGTAGCTGATGGTACTAATGATGAAGTTGATGCACTAAAAAAAGAGTTGGCAACTTTAGCTGATAATGATAAATGGAAATTTGTATTCGCCAGTGATGAAGAAATCAATAAATTTTTTAATAGCCTTAAAACGGATATTGAGTTAGATGATAATAACAGTACTCCGTATGTATTTATTATTGATAAGGACTTAACTTTAAGAGGTAGGTCTGATGATGAAGATGAAGGCACTAAATATGGTTTTAATTCTACTTTGGTTTCAGATTTGAATAATAAGATGGTAGATGATGTGAAAATCATTTTGGCGGAATACCGTCTAGCCTTAAAGAAGAATAATGCAGAACGATAAGTAATGAATAAAAAATATACATACGTTTGGGTTTCGTTAATTGTTCTGATTTTCGGGATCATTGTTATACCAAGAATTGTTGATAGATTGTCTTCTGGTTCTGTCGTTGAAAATGACCGTCTAAATTCAGAAGGGAAAGATGTTAGTGAAGAAACGTTAGGTTATATCTTGTTAGATGGTAAAAGACGTAGAGTGCCATCTTTTGAGTTTATCAATCAAGATAGTGTTCTGGTGTCAGATAAAGATTATCTGGGTAAAGTCTATGTGGTAGATTTCTTTTTTACTAGATGCCCAAGTATTTGCCCTGTAATGACAACTAACCTAGTAGATGTTCAAGATCATTTTAAATATGCTGAAGATTTTGCTGTTGCGTCTTTTAGCATTACTCCAGATTTTGATACACCACAGGTTTTAAGAGCTTATGTGGAGAAGTATGGTATTAATGGTGCGAATTGGAATCTAATGACGGGTGATCATGATGGTATTTATCAATTGGCAAATTCCGGATTTAATGTTTTTGCTGCCGAAATGCCTGATGTTCCTGGAGGCTTTGAGCACTCAGGTCTCTTTGCTTTAGTAGATAAAGATGGGTTTTTAAGATCGAGAATAGATGAGTTTGGTAACCCTATTGTTTACTATAGAGGTGCTATTTTAGAAGAAAAAGGAATTAACGATCAAGGAGAAACCGAAGAAATCGGTATTCTTAAGGTTGATATCCAGAAATTGTTAGAAGAATAAGAGTATGCAAGGGAGTGTTGAGAACGAGAAAAAGTTTAATAGGTTAATAGCGATTGTTTCAATAGTTATACCAATAGTGGTAGCTATTCTTTTCGGTGTCAAATTGCCTAATGTTGAACCGCTTTCTTTTTTGCCACCGATTTATGCTACTATTAATGGACTAACTGCTGTTTTGTTGTTGGTTGCGGTTTGGGCTATTAAAATTGGAAATGAAAAACTACATCAGAATTTAATGACGACCAATATCGTATTGTCCTTATTGTTTTTAGTGATGTATATAGCATATCATATGACATCTGATTCTACCAGTTATGGTGGCGAGGGTGCAATTAAATATGTGTATTATTTTATATTGATTACCCACATCGTACTGTCTATTGCTTTAATACCATTGGTTTTAAGAACATATGCCAAGGCATATTTAAAAAAGTTTGAAGAGCACAGGGCATTGGCAAAATATACATTTCCGGTTTGGTTGTATGTTGCTGTTACCGGTGTAGTAGTTTATTTAATGATATCTCCTTACTATGCGTACTAAACAAATCTTCTTATTGGTAGTGGTAACGTTTTTGTTGATTCCTATAGATGCCGAGGCGCAATGTGCTATGTGTAGAGCGGTTTTAGAAAGTGAGTCTTCTGGAAAGGCAGCTGAAGGTATAAATAACGGTATTGTTTATTTAATGGCTGTACCCTATGTTTTAGTGGCTGGTCTTTTCTATTTTATCTACAGAAAAATGAGGTCTTAAGCCTTTTTTATATTTTTTTACACAAAAAGTGTAACAATCTTCCATTTGGTTAGTCTTATGATTGTGTGATAGTTGTATCGCGCTCATCAATCAATCAAACTAATCAATCCATCTTATGTTCGACTTAGAACGTTGGCAAGAAATTTTCGATACTATTCGCAAGAATAAGTTACGCACTTTTCTCACAGGTCTTTCCGTAGCTTCAGGAATATTCATTCTAGTTATTTTATTGGGTTTTGGTCAAGGCATGCAAAATGGTATAGCCAAAGAATTTGAGCAAGATGCCGCTACAAGTGTTTGGGTCTGGCCTGGGGTAACCACTATTGGTTATAAGGGTATGAATCCAGGTAGACCGATACAGTTCAGAAACGAGAACTATGACATGGCCGGTGCTTTGTTTGATGACCAAATTGAGAATAAATCGCCAAGGCTATTTGTAAGAGATGTTTTTGTAAACTATGGTAGCGAGTCTTTAGCTTATAATGTACAAGGTGTTTCTGATCAATTTCAATTTATCGAAAATGAGTATATGACCTTAGGTAGATTCCTTAATCAACAAGATGGAGTTTCTAAGGCTAAAGTTGCCATCATCAGTAATAAGATCAATCGAGAAGTATTTTCAGAATTAAAAAGTCCTATAGGGGCGTTTTTAGACCTATCTGGTATCCCGTTTAAAATTGTTGGGGTATACGGTGATATTGGGGGTGAACGAGAAGAAGACCGTATTTATATTCCTGTAAGTACTGCGCAACAGGTTTTCAATGGCGCTGATCATTTAAATAATCTATCCTATACCTTGCCTCCGGTAGATGATTTTGAAACTGCCGTTGCACAATCTATTAAATTTAAAAACGAATTAAAATCGTATCTACAAAAAGCACATACAGTTGCTCCTGAAGATACAAGCGCAATTCAAGTATATAACCCTATGGAAGAGGCTAAGCGCTTTTATGCATTAATGGGTGGTATTAAATTCTTCTTTTGGTTTGTAGGTGTGTGTACTATCATCGCTGGTATTGTAGGTGTTAGTAATATCATGTTGATTGTAGTTAAAGAGCGTACAAGAGAAATTGGAATTCGAAAAGCTCTTGGTGCCAAGCCATGGTCAATTGTTGGGATGATTTTGCACGAAGCAATTTTTATTACTGCTATTGCAGGTTTTACAGGACTTATTTTAAGCATGGGTCTCTTGGAAATTGTGGGTCCACATATAGAGGTAGATTATGTACTAAATCCCTCAGTGAACTTCAATGTTGCCTTAACCACTGTATTTGTACTAATTTTTGCAGGAGCGATAGCGGGATTTTTCCCTGCATGGAGAGCGGCTAAAATTCATGTTATTGAGGCGTTGAGAGATGAGTAGTTCTAAAATGAAAAGTTTAAATAATTAAGATGTAACCATGTTCAATAGAGACCGGTGGAAAGAAATCTTAGAGGTATTGTCTAGCAATGTGTTTAGAACATTGGCTACTTCTTTTGGCGTGGGTTGGGGTATATTCATTTTGATTATACTACTTGCTGCAGGCAAAGGATTAGAAAATGGTATTCGTGCCGATTTTGGCGATATAGCTACCAATACAATGTTTATGTGGTCTCGTAATACCACCATGTCATATAAAGGACTGCCAAAAGGAAGACGCTTTAGTTTTAAAATTGAAGATGTACAGGCTATAAATGATAATGTTCCCAACTTAAGGTTTATTTCTCCACGTAACCAATTAGGCGGTTTCGGCAGTGGTAATAATGTAGTGCGAGGTTTGAAAACAGGTGCATTCAATGTCTATGGTGACTATCCTGAAATAATAAGGCAAGAACCTATGACCATAACATCTGGTAGGTTTGTGAACCATAACGATATTCAAGATAAACGAAAGGTGGCCGTCATTGGTGTTGGTGTAAGAAATGAACTTTATGACCAAGGTGAAACAGTATTGGGGACTTATATTAAAATTCAAGGGGTTAATTTCATGGTAGTGGGTACCTATCAAAAGAAAGATGATGGTGGTGGTGAAGAAGGTCAGAAAGAAATTTATGTTCCGTTCACGGCATTCTCACAAGCTTTTAATATGGGTAATGATGTTGGGTGGATGGCTATTACCGCTCATGACGGTAGTTCCATATCTAATTTGAAAGAGAAGATAGTAGGTGTGGTCAAAGAGAAAAGAAAAATTCACCCAGATGATAAACGTGCCGTCGGGTATTTTGACTTGTATGAACAGTTTAATAGAGTAGAAAGTTTGTTCGGCGCATTACGCTGGGTAGCCTATTTTGTGGGCGTGCTTGTATTACTATCCGGAATTATTGGGGTAAGTAATATTATGCTCATTGTAATTAAAGAACGAACCAAAGAAATCGGGATTCGTAGGGCTCTGGGCGAAGCTCCTTGGTCTATTAAAAAACAAATTTTAATGGAGTCTATTTTCCTAACTATCATATCTGGCATGATCGGTATCGTTTTCGGTGCTGCATTTATATATGGCGTTAATGCGGTTCTTGATTCCGTAGGTCCGGTAGATATGTTTGTGAACCCAAGTGTAAGTTTGGGTGTGGTGGTCAGTGCACTGGTCATTTTAATATTTTCGGGATTGTTAGCAGGCTTCATACCAGCACAGAGTGCTATTAAAATAAGACCAATTGAAGCTTTGAGAACAGAATAAAATTATCATCAAAATATAACCAATCAAAAAATGAAAAAGTCAACAACAATCGTAATCCTGCTAATTATCGTACTAGCCTTTGGCGGTTCTATGTTCTATTTGTATTCTAAAAATGCAGAAGATCCCGTAGTATACGAAACAGAAGAGCCTTCTAAGCAGACCATAATAAAAAAGACAATGGCTACGGGTAGTATTCTTCCGTTAGAAGAAGTATTGATAAAACCGAATATCTCGGGAGTGATAGAAAAGATTTTCGTGGAGGGCGGAGATTATGTAAAATCTGGCGATTTGCTGTGTACCATTAAAGTAGTGCCTAATTTAAGTTCATTAAACGATGCTAGAAATAATATCAATGAAGCCAAAATCAATTTAGATGATCAATTGAGAAACCTTGATCGTCAAAAAGGATTGTTTACCAAAGGGGTGATTTCTAAGGTAGACTTAGAGCGTGCTCAGTTGAGTTATGACCAGTCTAAGCAATCTTATGCAGCCGCCAATAAAAGGTATGACATTGTAAAAACGGGTACTACTTCTGGTTTTGGGAATGCTGCAAATACACAAATAAGGGCAACTGTTAGTGGTATGGTACTAGAAGTGCCTGTAGAAGTAGGTAACCAAGTAATTGAAAGTAATAACTTTAACGAAGGTACTACCATAGCAGCTATTGCAGATGTGGATAAAATGATTTTTGAAGGTAAGGTAGATGAATCTGAGGTGGGTAAAATTAAGGAGAACCTTCCGTTAGAAATTACCGTTGGTGCCATAGAAGATAAAGTATTCGATGCCGTATTGAATTATATAGCTCCGAAAGGAAATGAAGAGAATGGCGCTATTCAATTCGAAATAAAAGGTACACTTAAAAAACAAGATTCCGTATTCATTAGAGCAGGCTTAAGTGCTAATGCCTCTATTATTTTAGCGCGTGCTGATAGCGTTTTAGCAGTAAAAGAAGCTTTGGTTCAGTTTGATGATAAAACCAAAAAACCTTTCGTGGAAATCGCTACGGGCGATCAAGAATTTGAAAGAAGAGATATTGAGTTGGGTATTAGTGATGGCATTCATGTACAGATCAATTCAGGTATAGAAGAAGGAGAAAAAATAAAGGTTTGGAACGAGGTAGTGCCAGATGAGCTTGCTGAAAACTAAAAATCAAAAAAAAATAATTCAATTGATGTAACAAATATTACACGACATAGTCTAATGTATAGACAGTGTAAAATTGTTCAAAACAACAACCAACATGATTCAAATTAAAGATCTTCACAAGTCCTATAAAATGGGCAAAAATTCACTTCACGTTCTTAAAGGAATAAATTTTAATGTTGAAGAAGGTGAGCTAGTAGCTATCATGGGTTCTTCCGGCTCGGGCAAATCTACCTTATTGAATATTTTAGGAATGTTGGATAGCTCTGATTCCGGAGAATATATATTAGATAATGTTCCTATAAAGGATTTAAACGAAACTAAAGCTGCTAGATATAGAAACAAGTTTTTAGGTTTTGTTTTTCAATCGTTCAATCTTATCAATTATAAGAGTGCTGCAGAGAATGTGGCCTTACCGTTATACTATCAAAAAGTACCAAGAAAAGAACGTCAAGAAAAAGCTTTAAAATATTTAGAACAAGTTGGTCTTAAAGAATGGGCCGGTCATTTACCTAGTGAACTTTCTGGTGGTCAAAAACAACGTGTTGCCATAGCAAGAGCTTTAGCTGCCGAACCTAAGGTATTGCTTGCCGATGAGCCTACGGGTGCATTGGATAGTAAAACATCTTACGAGGTGATGGACTTGATACAGAAAATTAACGATGCGGGAAATACCATATTGATCGTTACACACGAGCCTGATATTGCAGATATGTGTAAGCGTATTGTGCATTTGAAGGATGGGGTTATCATAGAGGACAAGAAAATAGAACAAATAAGAGCCGAGCAATATGTTTGATAGAGACATTTGGCAAGAAATATACCATAGTATAAGCAACAACAAGCTTAGAACTTTTCTTACGGGGTTTTCGGTAGGTTGGGGTATTTTCATTTTGGTATTGCTTTTGGCTTCTGTAAAGGGAATGCAAAACGGCTTTACGCTTCAGTTTAGTGATGACGCTACCAACTCCATTTTTGTAAGAACAGGTACTACTTCATTGGCTTATGGCGGATTTGAAGCTGGGCGAAGAATTCAAATGACAAACGACGATGTTGAATACATTAAAAGAAGTTTTCCTAACGACGTAGAATATATAAGTCCGAGAGTATATCAAAATACATCGGCACGTTATAAGAGCGAAACGGGTAGTTACAATATACAGGCTGTTCATCCGGATCACCAGGCTATTGAAAAGACGATTGTAAGTAAGGGTCGCTTCATCAATACCAACGATTTAATGAATGCTTCTAAAGTTGCTGTTATCGGCAGAAAAGTAGAGGAAGATTTATTCAAAAACGAAGATGCACTAGGCAAGTTCGTTGAGTTCAACGGGTTGCCTTTTAGGGTCATTGGTATTTTTACCGATGATGGTGATGATAATGCAGAGCGTAACATTTATGCACCTACCACTACCTATCAAAAAATGTATGGTCAAACGGATCATATTGACCAGATTGCTTTAACCTATAATCCAAATTACGATTTAACCGAAGCACTTGCTTTTTCAGATAGATTAGAAAATGTTTTTAGAAGACGTTTTAAAATTGCTCCGAAAGATCAATCGGGAATTAGAATCTTTAACTACGCTGAGGTTTTTGAAGACATCAGCAACTTTACAGGGGGTTTGGATATTGCGGTAATTATAGTGGGACTTTTAATATTACTATCTGGTATTGTAGGTATCGGTAATATTATGGTGTTTATCATTAAAGAGCGTACAAAAGAAATTGGTGTACGAAAAGCGTTGGGTGCCGAGCCGTGGTCAATCATAAAATTAGTGTTGTTCGAATCTGTTTTTATAACGGCCTTATCCGGATTTATAGGATTAGGAATTGCAACGGGATTATTGGCGGCCATTGGCCCAAGTATTAAAACAGGTGCATTTGCCAACCCGTCCGTTAGTATGTCAATGGTTGTGACCGCAACTATAATATTGATTGTTGCAGGAGTTTTAGCAGGATTGATTCCTGCAATGAAAGCGGCAAGAGTAAAACCAATTGTAGCATTAAGCGATAAGTAATATGTGGATATTTGATAGAGATTTATGGTCAGAGATTTTTGCCACATTAGGTAAGAACTTGTTTCGCACATTCTTAACCATGTTAGGGGTTATTATCGCTATGATAATTCTTGTATTGCTTTTAGGTGGTGCAAACGGAATGAGCAATGGTTTTCAAAAAATATTTGCAGGTACCGCATCTAACAGTCTATTTGTTTGGAGTCAAAGTACATCAGAGCCTTATAAAGGATTTGAAAGAGGACGTAGAATTCAATTTAAATTGGAAGATGCTACCATTTTAAAAGAACAGATTCCAGAAATAGAAGTTCTTGCCCCAAGAATAGAACTTGGTAGTCATAGGGGCGTGGTTACCGTATATAGAAATGGTTTGACTAGTGGATCGGCAGTTTATGGTGATTATCCTAATGTCGATGAAATCATGAAGAAGAAACTAGTAGAAGGTAGATTTCTAAATGAAAATGACATGACCGAGTCTAAAAAGGTGTGTGTTATTGGAGAAGAAACGTATAAACTTCTATTTGAAAAAGGCGAAACTGCGATAGGGGAAGATGTTCGTATTAACGGAGTGTTCTTTAATATCGTTGGGATATATAAGCCAAACCAAAACATAAATATTGACGGAGAGAATTCGGTTTATATTCCGTTTTCAACATTTCAAAAAGCATTTGGTTCTGGAGATAGAATGGGATGGATGGCAATCTCGGTCCAGTCAGATACCAAAGTACCTGTTGTGGAAAGTCAAATAAAACGTTTGTTGAAGAACAAATATGATATTAACCCAACAGACGAACGCGCCATTGGTAGTTTCGACATGTCTGAAGTTTTTAATAATGTATCGGCATTTACAGGTGTGTTACAAGGTGTCTCTTTCTTCGTTGGAATTTTGACCTTATTGGCAGGTGTCATTGCTATTAGTAATATTCTTTTAATTACCGTAAAAGAACGTACAAAAGAAATAGGTATTAGACGCGCCTTGGGTGCAACCCCTAAAGTAGTAAAGAGACAAATTGTACTGGAGTCTATAGTAATTACGGTATTTGCAGGTTTTGTCGGTTTTGCAATCGCAATAGGGTTTCTAGCGATTGCGAATAATATGATCGGCGAGAATAGTGATGTACCCTTTTATAACCTTATGATCAGCATACCACAATTTTTAGGTTCCTTTATTCTAATGGTAGGTCTTAGTGTTTTAATAGGATTGATACCTGCGAATAGAGCCATTAGAATAAAACCAATAGACGCTTTAAGAGAAGAGTAACAGACCAAACAACAAAAGAATAAATAACAATCAAATAGTTGAGCATGAACAAGTATGTAAAGTACGTATTAATAGGATTAGTAGTTTTTGGAATACTGGCTGCAGTAGTCTATTTCATGAAAAAGAACAGCACTCCTTTAAAAACATATGAAACGGAGACCGTTGAAAAAAGAGATATCACTAACAAGGTTGTTGTTACCGGTAAGGTAATACCACAAGATGAAATTGAGATCAAACCTCAAATTTCAGGTATCATTCAAAAAGTATATTTAGAAGAAGGGGTTCAAGTTAAAGCTGGTGATCTAATTGCTACGATAAAAGTTGTACCTAATGAACAGTCTTTAAATCAGGCTCGTGGTAGAGTAAACAATGCCAAAATTGCTTTAAGTAATACAAAGATTGAATACGACCGAAATAAAACACTATTTGATAAAGGGGTGATTTCTAGTCAAGATTTCAATGCGTTACAATTACGTTTTGATCAGGCTACGCAAGAACTGCAAAATGCTCAGGCAGACTATCAGATAATTAGAGTAGGTTCTGCAGGTGGCTCATCTAGTGCCAATACCAATATTAGGGCTACGGTAACTGGTACTTTATTAGAAATCCCAGTAGAGGTAGGTGATCAGGTTATTGAAAGTAATAATTTCAATGACGGTACTACGATCGCATTTATTGCAGATATGTCTAAAATGATTTTTGAAGGCGAAGTTGATGAAGCTGAAGTAGGGAAACTTAAAGTAGGCATGCCATTAGAAATTAGCATGGGTGCTTTACAAGATGAAAAATTTAATGCCAAATTAAAGTTCATTGCTCCTAAAGGCGTGGAAGAAGAAGGTGCCGTTCAGTTTA
>JAHDDP010000098.1 GCA_020629285.1 Maribacter sp. | reverse complement strand
GCCAGAACCATACTTCTTTGGTAAAAGGGTTCATGGGGCAAACAACTGCTTTTACACGCTCTGAAATTAAGCCGACTGTTTTGGTATTAGGGGAAAATAAACTTAATGAGGAAGCTAGATATATACACGGAATTAAAGGAAAGGGATTTTTTACCTTTTATGGCGGACACGATCCGGAAGATTACCAACATAGGGTAGGGGATCCTAAAACGGAGCTGGAGTTGCATCCAACTTCGCCTGGTTATCGTTTAATATTAAATAATGTATTGTTCCCAGCTGCTAGAAAAAAGAAACAAAAGACTTGATTTAAATTTAATTGGAATAAAAAAACCGATTTCAAGACACTCGTCTTGAAATCGGTTTTTTTATAGTCGAATTTTAATATACTAGAATACTCCTATAAAATGACTACCTGTTGTATTAACCAATTCAGCACCTTTAGTAACAGCACCAGTTTCTGTATCTACAACATAGATATTTCCATTCTGTCCAACAGCGCCTTGAGTAAGATATATCTCTGTTCCTTCAACTACAAATCCTTGATATTGGAATAAGTAGAAGTCTGGGTCATAAGGTATATCGTCAATTCTTACTGCAGTTTGTGCATTTAAATCAACTAGGGCAAAAAATCCTTGTAGACCAGCAACACCTTCTGCAGATCCGTTATGACGGTAAGCTACAACGGCTTTACCATTTGCAGCAGGTCTCCATGCAAGTATATATGCTCCTTCTATACCTAAGGCTTCATCTAGGTTAAAGTCGTACGTGTCATCGTACTCATTGTCAGCATCGATTTTTAAAATATAAGAACCTTCTGGGTCACTTTGGTTGGCTTGGTACACACTACCATTATATTCGAAAGAATTAATACTACGGTATCCATTGGTATTTCCATGACCAACGGTAGAAGTTATAACTGTTGGGTTTAATAGAGATGGGTAATCCAATACAATTGTTTTAGAACCTAAAATCTCATAATCACTATCACTTTCTGCTGTAGCAGGATCAACTTTACTTAAACGGGCACCAATATATAATTTGTCTCCTGCTGCATTTAATGTTGGCATATCAATTCTAGAAATATAGTATCCAGCAGCTTCTTCTTCAGCGGACAACGGAACACTGTGCTCTTGGAATTCTTTAATAGAAGAGTTGACCAAATCTAATGTTACTACGCCAATGGTAGCCTCGGTACGGGTGTAGGCATCATTGTCGTCAAATTCGTTTTCAGTAGATACATATACAGCTGCACCAGTTTGATCTCCGTCAAATAACTTAATCCAACGTGGAGCTGTACCAACATAAGGAGCTATACTTACTTCAGATCCAGATGGGGTAAATGTTTGTCCGCCTTCAACAGTATATTTAGTATAATTTCCTCCAGTATCACCTGCGTAGCTTATATTGAAAATGGTATTTCCATCTTCGGAAGATTGTAATCTTGCCGTTCTGTTTGAAGGTGCTATAAATCCATTTTCAAAAGGATCAATAGAAACTGTAGGGTCTTTGGCGTCAACACTGGTTACAGCATAAATTAATGTGCCTCCGTTTCCATCACCTGGCTCTTCTCCCATTTTTGCTCCTGCAACGGTAATCCATCTTGGATCTTCTTCTTCAACTGGTTCTTCTGTTTCTTGTTCTTCGGTATCAGTATCTGGTGTAACTACGGTATCGTCATCACTGCTACAAGCGGTCATTAAACTAGCGGTAAGTATTACGGCAGCAAAGGTTTTAAGGTTTAGGATAGTTTTTTTCATTTTATGTATTGATTAAAGGATTAGAATTTATTTATTGCGTAATTTAATTTTAGGTAAAAAGCTCTTCCTGGTTTTTGTACAGAAAGATTATCGTAAACGGGTTCGTCAAATATATTTTTGACATCAAAACTTACTACAAATCTTTTGTCTGGAAATGCATAACTAAGTCCAATATCTTGAGACAACTGCTGTGGGACTTCAAAGAATTCATTGCCAACAGTATTGCTGCCTTGTGCAGTTAAGAATGAGAATTCATCAGTGAAATACACATTATAGAATGCGTTTAATCTAGATTTCTTTTGAATAAGATTTTTAAATGAATAGCGTAAGCCACCGTTCATGGTGAAAAACGGAGTATTAGGAACATCGATTTCTATTCCTTGATTTTCAATTTTCAAGTCGAACTTTGATATGTTAAAGTTGAGCCCAAAATTGTTATTAAATGAGTAGTTTAATTGTGCATCAAAACCTTTTGATGTTCCACTACCTTGATTTACATAGACAATTAATTCATCATCTACATTCAAAGATGTTTCTATTGGTAGCCCAATTCTATCTTTTATATTTCTCGTGAAAACATTGGTTGATATGGTGAAATCATGTTTTTTAATAGAAAAGTTTCCAAATCTAAATCCTAAGTTATAATTCTCACTACTTTCTGGATCAATGCTTGAATTGGCTACAACATTGTCTCCGTCATTACCAAAAATTTCGGTTTCATCTGGTAATCTGATTGCTTTTTCCGCGGATGCTAAAAAGGTGATATTAGGCACGATTTCGTAGGAAGCCGCAAAGCCATAACCATCGTAATTTTTATTGCTGCTTACTACTTCATCTACAATCACATCATTTCCGTCAGTATCAGTTTCTATTGCGGGGTCAACACTAGTTGTTTTCTGTTGATAGTGCTTACCAAATAAACTGGTTTTTAGTTTTTCGTCAAAAGCCGTTAGTTCATAGGTTATGGAGTATATATTCTTTTTTAAATCTCTGGTACCCACAAAAGTGTTTTCTAAAACAGATTGTAGAGCGTCACTATCTTCTCTGTCAATTCCACTATAAACATGATTAGCCGAGAGTTTATGATTTTTGTTTATAGCATAGGAAACACCGGTTCTTATAGATGCCACATTCCTTTTTATTTTTGCTAACGTAGGACCACCTTCTTGTTGAGAACGCCAAGTATATTGATATTCATTTCCTCTAAAATCAATAGCTCGTTCTCCTGTCCAACTATAGGCCCAGGAGACCGTATCGTTAACAGCACGATTTCTTTTTCCGTATAAACCGTTAATGTTGACGTCAAGACCTTTTGTGAATAAATCTTTCTTTTGGTATTTAATGCTACCAAGTAAGGCATCAGATTCAAGAAATCTATCTTTATATGGTGTTATGGTCATAAAAGCACCGTGCTGTACCTCTTTGTAATCATCAGAACCTGTAACACCTATAAAAAATTGATCAGCCCAGGATACGTTTGTGTACCCAATTTCTGCTCTTCCACCGGTTGATCTATATGCATCGTTAAACCTTCTCGCGGTAATTGGGGTTTGTACTCCGCCCAGTCCATTTGTAACAACACTTCTGCCAGATACTTTGTAGTCGTTATCAGAATAGTTATGAAATAACGAAGCTTTAACTGTTAATCCAGATTTATCAAAGCGGTACAAACCGTTAACACTTGCTTGTATTGTATTGAAAGATCCGTAAGATATGGATGCGTTAAAATTTGTTTTAGCATCATTGTGCATCACAATATTAATGGCTCCGCCTAGGGCATCATCTGCTAAATGACCTGGAACTACTCCTTTGTAAACTTCAATGTTCTTTATCATTGAAGGGGGTATGCTGTTAAGATTAAATGAGTTGCCGTAAGTAGAAATTGGTATGCCGTCAATGAATATGCGAACCGAATTACCTGATAAACCATTAAGGCTGTAGGTAACATCAGAACCTAGACCACCATTTTGTCGAATCTTTACACCAACAGTGGTATTCAGTAATTCGTTGGTTTGAATATTTCTAAGACTAGCTTCTTCAGTTTTTATGGCATTCACTGCAAAACCTTTTGTCTCTAGTTTTGTTTCTTTTGATTTACCGTTGACATTTACTTCATTTAAATTTTCAACGTTTTCTTCTAAAGTATAGTTAAGAGTAATTTGTTTAGTGTTTTTACTGATTTCAAGGTCTTTTGAAAGAGTTGTATAACCAATAAATGATACTACAATGTTATGTTGCCCTAGGGGAACATTTTTAAGAGTATAACTTCCATAGTCGTCTGTAAGAACACCGAGTTTTGAACCTTCAATTAAAACACTTGCAAAAGGTAATGACTTACCGGATGTATCTGTAACCTTACCTGAAACTGTACTGGAAAAGTCTTGACCCTTTGCTGAAAGGAATATTAAGAAAAGTGTTGCGGTTAAGAAGTTCTTCATTTGATTTTAAAAAGGATCTTATCTTTATTAAGATTTAGTCTAAATAACTTAGTTTTGCAAATCTATAGCAGGTTTGAAGAGGGGAGTACCGAGAAAGGAATTTAAACTTACGCGAAAGGAAGTAATGAATTGGGGGGTAGAAAAAGCTTATGAATAAGGAGATGTTGAGGAAAGAAATACTAGTGAGTCAATTGTTCAAAAATGGATTTTTGGACAATTCGGTGCAATTCAATCAAGTAGAGGTAACTACTAAAGATAATAGTTCTTTTGTACGTGGAATTGACTTTTCTAATAATCAATTAATTCATGAATTCAATTCTGAAATTTGTGTTTCTAGTGATGAGCATTTAGTAAAACTTCATTTTTCCTTAGAAGGTACTTATTGTTACCAACCACTTAGACATATAAAATACATAGTTCAAATTCCAGAAAATCATTGTAATATGTTTTACTATCCAACAACTGAGGGAAGAGATATATTCTTTAAGGGTAACGCCAGATCATTTGAAATATATGTAAAGCCCAGTTTGTTGAAAAATTTATTGGGCACAGAATTTGAATCTTCTTTTGAAAAATTAAATAGTGCCATTCAAAATTCTAATTCCTTTGTGCTATGGGATAAAAGTAAATTCATTCCTCCTAGTATTCGAAGTAAAATAAATGATATTATTCAATGTCCTTATAACGGTGAAATTAGAAAGACGTATTTGGAAAGTAAATTAACAGTTTTAATGATTGATTTTCTTTTAGGTAGACAAACATCCAAGCTTTCTAAGAACAATGTGAAGTTGTTAAATTCAGATTACTTAGCCTTAGTTAAGGTAGAAGATCATATTAGAAAAAACTTAAAAGAACCTCTCAAAATTTTAGACCTAGCAGATTTAGCAGGAATCAATGCTACAAAGCTAAAGCGCGATTTTAAAAAGTTATACGGGATAACCATATTCAAGTATATTACAGCATTACGTATGGAGGTAGCAAAGAGTTTAATTACACAAGAAGGGGCAACTATTGCACACGCTGCTTATGAAGTAGGCTATGCTAATCCGCAACATTTTACCACGGCATTTAAGCGAACTATGGGGTATGTGCCAAGCGAATTAAAACCAGCTGTTCAGTAAAGTTAAGTGAGTGTACTAAGTGCAACTATTTAACTAGCATTTTCAATATGTGCTCAACACCGTTTTCGTCATTACTTAAAGTGCTGAATTTTGCTAGTTCTTTTACATTTGGATGAGCATTTTCCATAGCAAACCCATAATCTGAAAGTGCCAACATTTCAAGGTCATTGTTAAAATCTCCAAAAACCATAACTTCATCTGATTTTAGATTATAGCTTTTCATTAATTTATCTAAGGCGTATCCTTTGTTTGCATTCATATTTGAAATGTCAAGCCAATTTTCACCAGATACTTTTACTTTTAAATTCGCTTCAAAATGTTTTACATATGGGTATATATGTTCTTCTGAACTTTCAAAATGATAAATTGCGATTTTAATAACCTCAGAATTAAAATCGGTCAAAGTTTCTATAATTTCATATTCGGTATAGTATTCTGCTAATTTATTGGTAAAGGCATTAGATTTATTTGTTAGATAAGCTTTGTGCTTTGTACAAATTACCGGGTGTATGTTTGGGATATCATCAAGTGTCCTTAAAATATCTTTAACATGTTGTTGTTCTAGTGGAGTAGCTAAAATTTCAGTTTGCTGTTTCATGGCAAATCCTCCATTCTCCGCAATAACGATAATGTCATTTTTAATAGGATCTAGCTTGTCTATGATACTATTATACTGTCTTCCGCTTGCGGCAACAAAGGTGATACCTTGAGATTTTAAATCTTTAAATATTTCAAAGAATTGGTCGCTAACTTGATGGTTAGAGTTCAAAAGTGTCCCATCCATGTCGGTTACAACCATTTTTATCTTTGATAAATCCATATATTTTATATTTAAGGGCAAAGATATTTGAATGATGTTTAATAAGGTGGGTTATGCTCAAAGTTTTACCTTTATTTAATAATTTACAAGAGATGAAGTTATTTCAGAAGGAGTTTCAATTACGTGCATATAAAAGGGGATTTCATATTATAACTAATGAAATAGTTGTTAGAATTCCTGAACTAAAAGATATAGATACCGGGTTCTTGCAGGTATTTATAAAGCATACTTCCGCTAGTCTTACAATTAATGAAAATGCAGATCCAACGGTCCGTGATGATTTTGAAACTCACATAAATATTATGGTGCCTGAAAATGCACCATATTATAAACATGATTACGAGGGTTCAGATGATATGCCCGCGCATATTAAGGCATCATTAATGGGTGCTTCGGTACAGATACCAGTAACCAATGGTAAATTGAATATGGGTATCTGGCAGGGTATTTATCTTTGCGAGCATAGAAATTATGCTTCAGGTAGAAATATAGTGTTGACGTTGTGGGGAAATTGAATTTTGAGTAACTTGAAGTAAAGCTAAGGGAATATGACTACAGAAGAATCTATTTTAAATAAAATTCAAATACTAATTACCAACCATTTTCAAACTCCTGAAATGGCCTTTAATTTTTTTGATAAGGATAATGATCAAAAATTAACGAAGGCAGAAATTGTCAAGCTCTTAAAACAAGCAGAAATAAGTGGATTCATTAGAGGTATTGTATCTTCAAAGCTAATTGAAGGTTATGATAAAAGTGGCGATGAGCTTATAGATTGGGAAGAATTTAAAGCGGCAATAGCTAAAATTAAAAAATCCGATTCGTAAGAATCGGATTTTTCAAAAAGTGAGATTGTTATTAATTTATTTTACCTGATCTACAACTGCCTTAAAGGCGTCTGGGTGGTTCATTGCTAAGTCTGCTAGAACTTTTCTGTTAAGTTCTATATTGTTAGCTTTTACTTTTCCCATAAATTGAGAGTAAGACATTCCATGCTGTCTGGCACCTGCGTTAATACGGGTAATCCATAATGAACGGAAAGTTCTTTTCTTGTTTCTACGGTCTCTGTAAGCATATAACATTGCTTTTTCAACCGCGTTTTTGGCTACTGTCCAAACGTTTTTACGTCTTCCAAAGTAACCTTTGGCTTGCTTCATTACCTTTTTTCTTCTGGCTCTTGAAGCTACTGCATTTACTGATCTTGGCATTTTTTCTAATTTTTTTTGTAGTAGGCGCCCTATAATTTAAAGGAACTTTTAAAGCCTAACTCCATGGTTAATAATTTTACCTTTTAAAGAACTTGATTTACTTTAAACGTAATTGTTCTTTAATACTGTTAACGTCTGCTTGATGAACTAAACCATCATGAGTTAACTTAAGCTTACGCTTTTTAGATTTTTTAGTCAAAATGTGACTCTTAAAAGCGTGCTTTCTTTTAATTTTACCTGTACCTGTAAGCTTAAAACGCTTCTTAGCACTGGATTTTGTTTTTTGTTTAGGCATTTTCTCCTAGTTTATATATTAATCTCACTTTGCATGCTAAACGCTGCTCACAAAAAAGTAAGCAGCGTTCAGTATTTTATAAATACATTTGGCAATAATTACAAAGCCAAATGTTATGTTATTTTCCTTTGGTCTTAGGAGCAATGAACATTGTCATACGCTTTCCTTCTAGTTTAGGCATTTGTTCTACCTTTCCTAGTTCTTCCAATTCAGAAGCTAATTTCAATAATAAAATTTCCCCTTGATCCTTATAGACTATGGAACGACCTTTAAAAAATACATACGCTTTAAGTTTTGCTCCTTCTTTAAGGAACTTTTCAGCGTGTTTCTTTTTAAAGTCATAATCGTGATCATCTGTGTTAGGACCAAATCTTATTTCTTTAACGACTACCTTGGAAGCCTTCGCTTTCATGGCTTTGTCTCTTTTCTTCTGCTCGTATAAAAACTTTTTATACTCCATTATTTTACAAACAGGAGGGTCTGCCTTTGGAGATATCTCTACCAAATCCAAACCTAATTCTTCTGCTTTCTCAAGAGCCTGAGGAAAAGGATATACACCTACTTCAACATTGTCACCTACCAACCTAACTTTTGGGGCTGTTATCTTTTCATTGATATTATGGGGATTCTTATTTTCCCTTCTAGGTTGTGGTCTAAATCTTTTACGTATTGCTATGACTAAATAATTTTAATTAAACTTTTATTTTCTAAAACGTCTTTAAGGTACTATTTATTTCTGTGTTGACCAAGTTTGTGAAGGTAGTTACGTCTATTGCTCCTAAGTCCTCACCGCCATGTTTACGCACAGAAATGGTATTTGCATCCTCGTCATTGTCCCCTACGATTAACATAAATGGTACTTTACTCATTTCTGCTTCACGTATTTTCTTACCAATAGTCTCGTTTCTACCATCGATAAGGGCGCGAATTTCGTTATTTTCTAGGGATTTTAAAACTTTTTCAGCATATTTTTCATGTTTTTCGCTAACAGGAAGAATAATCGCTTGTTCAGGGGTTAACCATAACGGGAAATTACCGCCTGTATGTTCTAGTAACAATGCTATAAAACGTTCCATACTTCCAAAAGGTGCACGATGAATCATTACCGGTCTATGTAACTCATTATCACTGCCTTTGTAATTTAAATCAAATCTTTCCGGTAGGTTGTAATCTACTTGAATCGTTCCTAGTTGCCACTGTCTTCCCAAGGCGTCTTTAACCATGAAGTCTAGCTTTGGACCATAGAAAGCCGCTTCTCCTGCTTCAACCACAAAATCTAAGCCTTTTTCTTTGGCGGCATTTATAATTGCTTGCTCTGCTTTTTCCCAGTTTTCAGCTGATCCAATATATTTTTCTGGAGTTTCTAAATCACGAACAGATACTTGTGCAGTAAAGTTTTCAAATCCTAAAGAACCTAATACATATAATGATAGGTCAATTACATTTTTAAATTCTTCATCCAATTGATCTGGTGTACAGAAAATATGGGCATCATCTTGAGTGAATCCACGAACTCGTGTAAGACCGTGAAGTTCTCCACTTTGTTCATATCTATATACAGTACCGAATTCAGCAAATCTTTTTGGAAGTTCTTTATAACTATATGGTTTGGTATTATAGATTTCACAGTGGTGAGGGCAGTTCATTGGTTTCAATAGAAATTCCTCGCCTTCTTTTGGTGTGTGTATGGGTTGAAAACTGTCTTCACCATACTTTTCATAATGTCCAGAGGTAACATATAGTTCTTTCTGTCCAATATGTGGGGTAACCACCATTTCATAACCAGCTTTCTTTTGGGCTTTTTTTAGAAAGTTTTCAAGTCTCTCTCTTAAAGCAGCTCCTTTGGGTAGCCATAAAGGTAAGCCTTGGCCAACTTTTCGCGAAAAAGTGAACAGTTCTAATTCTTTGCCTAGTTTTCTATGATCGCGTTTTTTTGCTTCTTCCAGAAGTTCTAGATATTGCGTAAGTTCTTTTTGTTTAGGAAAAGAGATACCATAGATTCGGGTTAGTTGAGTCTTGTTTTCGTCACCTCTCCAGTAAGCACCTGCAACACTTAATACTTTAATAGCTTTTACTATTCCTGTATTTGGTATGTGACCACCTCTACATAAATCGGTAAAGGTATCATGGTCACAAAAAGTTATAGTGCCATCTTCAAGATTTTCTATTAATTCTACTTTGTACTCATTGCCTTGATTTTTGTAAAATTCAAGAGCTTCTGCCTTTGAAACAGATCTCATTTTATAATCATGCTTTCCGCGAGCAATTTCCAATGCTTTCTTTTCTATGATAGGAAAATCTTTTTCAGAAATAGAACCGGTAGGAAGTTCAACGTCATAATAGAATCCGTTTTCAATAGCTGGACCAATAGTTAATTTTACGCCTGGGTATAATTCTTCTATCGCTTGTGCTACAATATGTGAAGTAGAATGCCAAAAAGCTGTTTTTCCTTCTTTATCGTTCCAGGTATATAAGACCAAGCTTCCGTCCGTCTCTAATGGGGTGGTGGTTTCAACAATTGTTTCATTGAATTTTGCTGAAATCACATTTCGTGCTAATCCTTCACTAATGCTTTTTGCAACCACTATAGGGCTTGTTCCTTTTCCAAATTCCTTAACCGATCCGTCGGGAAGTGTAATTTTAATCATTGTTATACATATTATAGGATGCCAAAGATAATATGAACTATTCACGTCCGCAATAGAATCATGTTATAATGTAAAGTGTATATGATGTAGTTGTCTTTGGTTTGTTGATGCTATCTACCAGGTTTATGTCATCTAATGAATTTAGTATATGGTAGCTTATTTGATAAAATTTAATGCTTTGTGTTTTTATAATATGGTTAATGTGTTATTTATAAGTGTGTTGCATATTGATGTAAATTTTTCTTTAATTTTATTTAAAAAAATGGTTGTGAAATTAATAATAGTGTGTACATTTGCACCCCGCAAACGAGGAAGATGATTTTGGAATCGGGAGTTGGAAAAAGGTTCTTAGATATGTTGTTTTGTTCTGGCGAAAAAAAGAAAATAATTTTTTTTCGATAAAAGT
>JAHDDP010000097.1 GCA_020629285.1 Maribacter sp. | reverse complement strand
CTTTGTAACACCAGTATCTACAATCATCTGGATTTCCAGACTCACAATCAGGAGCAGCAACGCCTAATTCCCATTGAGCATAAGCTGGCTTTATCTCTATTGTTTGTGTGCTAGGAGAAAAAGAAGCAGGGATTACCTGTAAAGAATTTCCACCTCCTTTAGATACATATGTTACAGTTTCTGTTCCCCACTTTGCAGGAACAACGGTAAGCACTTTTTCTTCTTCTCTTACTAGTACACGTTCTGTAATTGTCTTAAATGTAGCAGGAATCGTTTTTAAAATTTTGTACGACGGATTCGTTGTTATCGTAGTTGTTTCATTTACATAAACATCTGGAGTTGTACAACGAACATAACATTTACCAGGTTCTGGATTTGATGGCAGATCTTGTGCCATTGCGAAAGAAGCTGAAAATGCAACTGCTAGGAATAATACTTTCTTCATTTTTGATAAGGATTTTAATAGTTAATATTTGGCAATTTATGTTAATATTTTAACATTTGAATAAGAAAATACCTACTTTTTATAATCTTTCTCTTAACCAAAAGTTAAACGGATTAACTTCTCAATAGTTAAGACACAGTATTATTTAAAAAGTCACTGAAAAACAGAGAAATTATTATTTATCTTTATTGATATGATTAAGATTGACAAAAAGGAAGATGGGTTTTATCAGTTTATATTAAAGTCTGATAATGGTAACACATTATTGAAGAGCGTTTCGTTTAATACTGAGAACGAAATAGATAGCACTTTAAAGGATATAAAAACACTGAAGAACGCCAATGGTAAATTGTTCGAACGCAGAACAAATACCGATGGTAAATTTTTAGTCGAATTAAAAAATTCTAAAGGAAAAATAATTGGCTCCAGCGGACTTTATTCCTCTGAAGCCGGTATGGAAAATGGCATTTTAAACATATCTAATAGCTTAGATATAGATTTTAAATAGATTTCAATTGATGTAATAATTCGTTGTGCATGTCATCTGTATAATCTAAATGGGTAACCATTCTTAACTTTCCTTGACCCATACCTATGATCAAAATGTCTTTATCCTTTAAGGTATTTACAAATTGATCACTGGTCATAAAAGTTTCATCTATCTCAAAAATGACAATATTGGTCTCAATAGGCTCTACCTTTTTTATAAAAGATTTTGCGGCTAATGCTTTTCCTATTTCTTTTGCTTTTTTATGATCTTCCACTAATCTGTCAACATGATTGTCTAAGGCATAAATTGCAGCCGAAGCCAAAAAACCAGACTGACGCATACCACCGCCAAAAATTTTACGAATACGCAGTGCTTTATCCATATTCTCTTTAGTTCCGATCAACAAAGAACCTACCGGGCAACCTAAACCTTTGCTTAAACAGACACTAACAGTATCGAAAAGTTGACCATATTGCAACGCGGTCTCTTTCTTTTCTACCATGGCATTCCATAAACGAGCACCGTCTAAATGGTAACCTAATTGATGTTCATCACAAACTTTTCTTATTTTCTGTAATTCTCGAAAATCCCAACAAGTACCACCACCTTTATTCGCCGTATTCTCTACACATACCAAAGAAGTCAACGGACTATGATAAAAATCCGGAGGGTTAATTGCAGCTTCTACCTGATTAGCGGTCATTGTGCCCCTATCACCATCTACCAACCTACAAGAGACTCCGCTATTAAAACTTACTCCCCCACCCTCGTAATTATAGATATGCGCATATTTATCGCAAATCAATTGTTCACCAGGCTGCGTATGCAATTTAATTGCTGTCTGGTTGGTCATAGTACCACTAGGGAAAAACAACGCAGATTCCATTCCAAAAAGTTTGGCTGCTTTTTCTTCCAAAGTATTTACTGTGGGATCCTCTTTAAATACATCGTCACCAACTACTGCTGAGATCATAGCATCTAACATGCCTGGCGTAGGCTTCGTTACCGTATCACTGATAAGATTAATTAGCATAAAAACTATAAAATTGAATTAATGAAAACAACTCATCCCTATTGGTGAACCATCAGGAATCTTTGGCGAAGGTATGACTTTGAATAATTCTGGATGTTCACTAAAAGTTTTTATTCTTTTTACCATTTCTGCACTAATAGCATTTGATTTTGAATCGTTACTAAATTGAATTCGTAACTCTTTTAATTTTTGAGATGCTATAGCATTTACCTGCGGATGCACATTTGTATGCCCTGCTAAGTTCATAATATGAAGCAACACCCTAAAATTGATAATAGTCTGTGCTTCGTTCAGGTAAGCATCTTTCTGTTTCTTATTAATAGTTGATGCTATCAATTTATTTAACACCTCATTTAAACCAACATTATTGACATCAATAGCTTTTTGTTGAATAAGTCTAGACGCTTTCTCTGGATGCAACAAAAATTTCAATGTCATATCAGAAGCAGTTTCAACAGCAGACAATGCATCAAAAGAAACTCCTGTTTTACCATTAATAGATTCTCTCATTCTAGGTGTTCCAAAAGATCTTGGCGGAAACAAGCTCAATTTATCTTTAGGTATTGCTATTTCACTAGCATCTAAAGTCTTCAAAACACTTTTTAATGCTTCCTCTTGAACGGTCTTATCCGCAATGGCCACAACTTCTTGTCCGTCACCTTTAACCGCATAATTATATTCTAATCCGCCTATAACCTTTGCCACACCTTCAGTTTGGTATCTATGAAAGAAATATAACGGAACAAAAACATCTTCTAAAACAGAATATGTCGTACCATCTTGGATATTATCAACAGAGAAATTATTAATAGCCACTTTACGCAACTTAAGCATATCATCTAACTCCTTACTTACATCCGTGCCATTATCCCATAAATGAGCTAGTACATGCGCACTACCCTGTGGACGTGCATCTTGATCGGTAATGTAACGTAGTCCATCAGCTTTAGCTTTATCTAAAATCTTATTTAATTCATCTTTCTCGTTATTTCCTTCGTTGAAGCTCTGATAAGAATAGGCAACTGTTACTTTATCCCAATCTCCTATACCTACTGCATACGCATTAGAAAAATCAACCTTACCATCTACTAAAGTAAATTGCGGATGAGGATAATCCATCACAGAAGCTTTACCCGTTGTACTTGCCGCATAATTATGTGCAAAACCTAAAGTATGTCCAATTTCATGAGCCGATAATTGACGAATACGAGCAATAGCCATTTCTAACATTGGTTGGTAATTATCATTTCTTTCAGCAAAAGGTTTATTCATTAATGCTTGGGCAATTAAAAAATCTTGACGTATTCTCAAGCTACCTAAGCTTACATGCCCTTTCATAATTTCGCCAGTTCTTGGATCTGTAATGCTACTTCCATAGCTCCACCCTCTTGTAGATCGGTGCACCCATTGTATAACATTGTAACGTACATCTAAGGGGTCAGCATCATCTGGTAACATTTTTAATTGAAAGGCATCTTTATATCCAATTGCCTCAAAAGCCTGGTTCCACCAACGACCACCCTCTAAAAGTGCCGAACGTACGGGTTCTGGCGTACCATTATCTAAATAATAAATAATTGGCTCAACCGCTTCACTAACTGCAGCAGTAGGGTCTTTTTTCTCTAAACGGTGTCTTCTAATAAATTGCTTTAAAATATTAGATTCAACAGGAGTTGCATAATCATAATAATTAAAAGGAGATGATCCTGACCTTGGATCAAATACGCGCTTTTCATATTTATCATCTGGCAACTCAATAAAAGAATGATGCTCTGCAACGGTAATTAAATCTGCATTTGGAGCTACACTTCTTATATAGCCACCTTTTGCTTGACCTTTAAAAGTCATGGTAACATCAAACTCTACGTTTTTCGGAAAAGCTTTGGTTCTATCTAAAGCAAATGCGCTTTTAGACTTATCTAAACTATACGACCCCTGATCTGTTCTTTTTAAACGATTAGAGACACCGTGAGCATCTTGCATTAAAAAATCGGTAATATCAATAACATACGTACCGCCCTTCTCTTCTAAAATAGGAAAACCGAATAAAATTGATTTAGCAAAAGCCTGCTCTACAGATTTACGTTCTAATTCATTATCGGTAATCGCCCTATATTTCAAGTTTGGTTGAACCAACAAAAGTTTGTTACCAGCTTTCTTAAAAAACACTACTTGTTCATCTCCTAATTGACCTCGGTCTAAACCAATGTCATTACTACCAATTCCGCTACTTAACGAGTAGACATATAAAAACTCTTCATTTAAATTATCAACCTCTAAATAGATTTTGTCAGTATCGCCATCGTAATAAAAATCATAAAGCCCCTCGTACTTAATAAAGTTCTTCTTTTGATCACTAAACTGCGCAGATAACATGTTAACAGATAGTAATACCAGCCCAACTAGTAGTGCGTAATTCTTTTTCATTTTCAATTAGTTTTCTCTAAAAGTATAGAAAAACTTACGAATGAAAAACAAGAGCAGCCAACTAAATTACAAATACGGTAGTTGTTAAAAATGCTATGTGATTATTACAGAATAAAGAAAAAAGCTACCGATTATTATAAAAATGTCATTTGTTTATTGCTTTTTATCATGTACCTTTTAACAAAAGAATATATATGACCAACATTGAAAATCAAATTTTTTCTTCTTATCAAAGAAATCCAGATTTATATGATGAAATATATGATAAGAATGGAAAAATAAAAAAGGTATACCAAAAACTATTTAACCTTTATGGCGAACATTCTATTATTGATTATGTATCATTGAATAACAAAGCCAAGTCTTCTTTTTTCAATCAAGGAATTACTTTTCAAGTATATGGTGATAATAATGTACAAGAAAAAATTTTTCCTTTCGATTTATTCCCTCGAATAATAGACCCGGTAGATTGGGATATTATAGAACGTGGATCAATACAACGAAGTAAAGCCTTAAACTTATTTCTTTGGGATATTTATCATGACAAAAACATTCTTAAAGATAAGGTAGTACCTATAGAACTAATTACCTCTTCTGCCAATTACTTGGATCAAATGAATGGAGTAAATCCGCCCGGCGGAATTTACAATCACATTTCAGGAACAGACGTCATAAAACATAATGATGGTAAATATTACGTACTTGAAGACAACATTCGTTGTCCTTCTGGTGTAAGCTATGTAATATGTAACCGAACTGCATTGAAAAAAGCACTGTTTGGCGTGTTCAACCATTACCAAACCCATACCGTTACAAACTACGCCGAAAACTTATTAGAGCTATTAGAATCGGTTAAACCTAAAGGTGTTGATATACCTAATGTAGTTGTCATTACACCAGGCATGTACAATTCTGCATTTTACGAACATTCATACCTAGCAAAAACCATGGGTGTTGAATTGGTAGAGGGGCGTGACCTATTTGTAGAAAATGATTTTGTATACATGAAAACTATAAAGGGACCAGAAAAGGTTGATGTGATCTATAGAAGAATAGATGATCAATTTATAGACCCCTTAGAATTTAATCCAGATTCCGTACTTGGCGTACCTGGTTTGTTCGCTGCTTACAAAAAGGGTAATGTAACATTAGCCAATGCTCCAGGTACAGGTGTTGCAGATGATAAGGCGGTCTACACTTACATGCCAGAGATCATTAAATATTACTTGAACGAAGAACCTATATTAAATAACGTACATACCTACCACTGTAGTAGACCAGACGAATTAAAATATGTATTAGAACATATACAAGAATTGGTTATTAAACCAGTTGATGAAGCTGGTGGTTACGGTATTTCTATAGGTAACAAACTTACCAAAGCAGAAATTGAAAAAGTAAAAGCCGAAATTAAGGCTAGCCCTAGAAAATATGTTGCTCAGCCCATATTATCTTTATCTGTTCACCCAACATATATCGATGACTCAGAGTCTTTTGAACAACGACACGTAGATTTGAGAACGTTTACTGTACTTGGCAAGGATAAAGAATTTGTTCTAAAAGGCGGATTAACGCGAGTAGCACTAAAAAAAGGAAACTTAATTGTAAACTCTTCGCAAGGAGGGGGATCAAAAGATACCTGGGTATTAAAAAAATAAAGAAACTATATGTTAGCAAGAGTTGCCAATAATCTATTTTGGATGGGGCGTTATATTGAACGTTCTGAACACGTAGCAAGATATTTAAATGTAAATTATTTCTCTTCACTAGATGCACCAAATCTAAAATCTCAAGACCGCCAATTTGTATTGCGTTCTATGTTATTTATGGTCGGTGACCCAGAAAAAGAACCTAATAAATTTCTGAAGGAAGAAGATGTATTGTATAAAATAGGGCTTGACCCAAATTACAGCTCATCTATAATAAACAACATAAAATTTGCAAGAGAAAATGCCAATAGCGCACGTGATCTAATTTCAACAGAACTGTATGAAGCAATCAATAAATTTTACCATTTTGTAATAAACTATCCTAAAGAAGTATTTGTAAAAAACGGACTTCATGAATTTACAACGCATGTGGCTGAAATGACAGATATTCTAAGAGGGAAAATACGTGGTACGCTATTACATGATGCAACCTATGCTATCATTTCCATGGGTATAAACATTGAGCGAGCCACTCAAATTACCAGAATGATCAATGCAAAGTATAATGATGCATTATTATCTCAAGATGGTGAAAATGAAAGATTCAGAAAAAGTTTTGAATGGACAACATTATTAAAATGTGCAGAGTCTTATGATATGATGCGCAGGTTCTACAAAAAGACGCCAACAAGTATCTCGACCTTAGAGTTTTTGATCCTAAACCCTAACTGCCCTAGATCTGTAATGAACTCTTTAAATCAGGTTAACCAACATGTAAAAATGCTTAACCCAGAAAAGAGATACAATAAAGATTCTACAGTCTTTTTAATTGGACGGGTAAGATCAGAATATGAGTTCAAATATATTGAAGAAATAGATGAAGACATTAAATCTTTTATAGAAGATATTCTAAAAAGTCTAGTGGACATAAGCGACAAGGTAGACGAGGAATTTTTTAATTATTAGGCCATTAAAATAAGGTATATTTGCTTTTATGCCGAGAGAATTTGAAATTACCTATAATGCGGAAAATGTTTATGATGATTGGGTGTATGATGCACATTGGCAATTTTTAATAATTCCCGTTGAAAATGAAAGTCAGTACGAGGTCGAAATCGAGTTTGAAAACTCTTTATTTGCCTATACCGAAGAATCTATTAACGGCTTTGGTTTTAAAACCCTTCGCATACACCCAAAGAAGAAATTTAAAAAGATTTCTTTTGAGGCAAAGTTTAAGTTCAAAAAAGAAGAAGTCGACCCTTATAATTTCTATTTAGAACCTGATATTTCTATTGCATATAAAGAGTTGCAAGATTTTAATTTTAAAATAACCCATGAGCGTTTTCTAAAATCAACTTCTTTTACAATTTTAGAAAGTTCACAAGAACAGTTATTTAAATTCAACAGTTCTCTCTCTATTTTTGATAATCTTGAAGCCCTTAATCATTGGATTCATAAGTACATTAAGTTTACCACTGGCGTAACAGAAGTAGGCACCCTACTTAAAGATGTCATTTCTAAGAAAAAAGGAGTTTGTCAAGATTTTGCCCACCTATTTTGTGCATTATCAAGAACAAACGGTGTACCCACTAGATATGTTTCTGGATACCTTGATCAAGAAAGCGGGTTTGTTGGTGATTCTCAAATGCACGCCTGGGCAGAATCATTTATTCCCGGAATTGGCTGGAAAGGATTTGACCCCACTAATAATATTTTGGCAAACACCAATCATATAAAAGTATCTCACGGAAAAGACTACAATGATTGTGCACCATTAAAAGGCGTAATTCATACGGTCGGGCAAAATAAAACCTCTCACTCGGTAACTGTTCAAAGCCAACAATAAGTATTCTCAAGATATCTCTAATCATTATTTAAAAGAGTATTATTTTTACCCAAAATAGAATTATATGAACGTAAGTACAGACCACTACAAAGGTCTTATAGATCGCCTTGGTGCGTTAAGGAGGTATCTTTGACATTGATGCCAAATTAATTGAAATAGAAAACGAGCAAGAAAAAACCTTGGCGCCTGATTTCTGGGATAATCCTCAAGAAGCGCAGGCACATATGAAATTTATCCAGTCTAAAAAACAATGGGTAGATGATTATAATGCAGCAGAAGTTCTAATTGCAGATCTAGAAGTGCTCATTGAATTCCAACAAGAAGGAGAGGTTACCGAAGCTGAAGTTGAAAGCCAGTACGAAAAGGCTTTGAATACTTTAGAGAAGATGGAATTTAAGAATATGCTGTCTGAAGAAGGTGATGAATTACCGGCCGTACTACAAATTACCGCAGGAGCTGGTGGTACCGAAAGCTGCGATTGGGCATCCATGCTTATGCGAATGTACATGATGTGGGCAGAAAAGAACGGCTATAAAATCAAAGAGCTCAACTATCAAGAAGGCGATGTAGCCGGTATTAAAACCGTTACACTACAAATTGATGGCGAGTATGCCTTTGGTTGGTTAAAAGGTGAAAACGGCGTACATAGATTGGTACGTATTTCTCCGTTTGATAGTAATGCCAAGAGACATACTTCATTTGCATCTGTATATGTGTATCCTTTAGTAGATGATAGCATAGAGGTAGATGTTAATCCTGCTGACATAACCATTACCACAGCTAGGTCTAGTGGTGCTGGCGGGCAAAATGTAAATAAGGTAGAAACCAAAGTTCAATTGACCCACCACCCAACCGGAATTCAAATTTCATGTTCAGATAGTAGAAGTCAACATGACAATAGAGCCACGGCAATGAAAATGCTAAAGTCTCAATTGTACGAAATAGAGCTACGTAAAAAGATGGAGGCACGTCAAGAAATTGAATCCTCTAAAATGAAGATTGAATGGGGTTCCCAAATCAGAAATTACGTTATGCATCCATACAAATTGGTAAAAGATGTAAGAACAGGTCAAGAAACCGGTAACGTTGACAATGTAATGGATGGCAACATAGACCAGTTTCTTAAAGCCTATTTAATGATGATGGGACAAAAAGATGAAGAATAAAACAGATAACCCTACTTGTTTTAAATCAAGTCGGGTTATCTACATTTAAAATGAAAACAAATTATGATTAAAATATATCACAATTCTAGATGCAGTAAATCTAGAGAAGGGCTTAAAGTACTTGAAAATTCTGGCAAGAAATTTGAAGTAGTAAAGTATTTAGAAGACATACCAACAAAAGATGAGCTAAGAAATGTTATCAGTTGCCTGGGTATTAAACCAATTAATTTAGTAAGGAAGTCTGAAGCAATCTGGAAAGAAAAATTCAAGCATTTACCATTAAATGACGAAGAAGTACTAGAAGCGATGATTACATACCCTAAATTAATCGAAAGACCAATTGTTATAAATGGCAACAGTGCGGTCATTGGTAGACCAGCTTCTAACATAGATGAAATATTAAAATAAAGATCAACATAAGTAACTTAACAAACAATTAACCATTTTCAGTTAAACCATCGTAAAACTTTATAATCTAAACACATGAAAAACGTAATAAAATCTAGCAATATTAAGGTATTAGCATTGCTGTTAATTCTATTAGGAAGTTCTGAAATTTATGCACAGTACGGTTATGGCAATAACGGATATGGTTCGCGCGGCGGCTACGGTTATGGTAGACAAAGAAGTTCAATACCACAAGCACAAACACCAGCTGAAGAACCAAAACCCAAAACTGCTGAAGAATTGGTAGATGGTGAAATGCCAAGAATTACCGAGGCGCTTGCACTAAATGAATTTGAACAGGCGGTATTAAGCTCCGTTTTAAAGAAATATGTACAAGAACGTATAGAAGCTCAGATATTAAAGCTTCCGCCAGAGAAAATGGCTGAGGTATATGAGAATATTACGAAAAGGCAAGACGAAGAATTAAAAGCCGGTTTGCCATTAGAAAAGTATGAAGCTTTTGTTGCACTACAAAAAGATGGTGTTTCAAAAACTTTAAAGAAGAACAAAAAGAAGAAAAAAGAAAAACGAAAGAAATCTAAAACTGACTAAATGAAACGACTTTTCCCTTTACTCCTACTCTTAGCACTATCATTCAATTACACATATAGTCAACGACCGAGAGGAAACCGGGAAAGAGGTCCAATTTTTATCACAGGCAAGGTTATTGACAAAGATGACAACCTACCTTTAGAATATGCTACTTTAGTACTACAAAGTGTAAACAAACCAGATCAAATTACGGGTGGTATCACAGATATAGATGGTAATTTTAAAGTAGAAGCCACGCCTGGAAAATACAATATCTCCATTGAATACATTTCTTATAAAACATACAAACTACCTAATCAAACACTAACAAAATCTACAGATTTAGGCACCGTTAAACTTGCTTTAGACGTTGCTCAATTAGAGGCTGTTGAAGTAGTTGGTGAAAAAACTACGGTAGAAGTTCGCCTAGACAAAAAGATATACAATATTGGTAAAGATTTAACCAATAGTGGTGCAACCATTACAGATGCCTTGAACAATGTACCATCTGTAGATGTAGATGTTGAAGGTGCTATAAGTCTAAGAGGTAATGAGAATGTTAGAATACTAATCAACGGAAAACCATCTGCATTAGCAGGTTTTGGCTCTACCGATGCTCTTACGCAACTTCCCGCAGATGCTATTGAAAAAGTTGAGGTTATTACAAGTCCGTCTGCAAGATATGATGCTGAAGGTACAGCTGGTATCTTAAACATTGTACTTAAAAAAGAAAAGACATTAGGTTT
>JAHDDP010000096.1 GCA_020629285.1 Maribacter sp. | reverse complement strand
GTGTTGCTAATGATACCTTGCTTGATCTTCTTAATTATGAGCAAGTTAAAGAAGGCGATACGTTCTTCATAAATACAGGTAAAATTCATGCTATTGGGGCAGGGGTGATGTTGGCGGAAATACAACAAACTTCAGATGTTACGTATCGTGTTTTCGATTTTAATAGAAAAGATAAAGATGGTAACCTTCGTGAGTTACATACAGATTTAGCTTTAGATGCAGTTGATTACGAAAAGAAAGATGATTTTAAAGTCTCTTACGGTCAAGATAAGAATGAGGTGAATACAATGGTAGATTGCCCATACTTTAAAACTAACTTCATTGAACTAACGGAAAATTTAGATTTAGATACGGCTCAGCGAGATTCATTTACCATTTTTATGTGTGTTGGTGGTGAAGCTACCATTAAAACCGCTGAAGGCGAAGTTTCGATCAAAAGTGGGGAGACAGTATTATTACCAGCATCAACACAAAAGATTTACTTACAATCAAAAGGAGCTAAATTGTTAGAGGTTACTATTTAAGGACTAATTAACTATACAGCAGTGTAAAAATTGTATTTTTGCAAAAAATAATTAGAGATGGCAAGTATTAAAAATTTAAAGAAAGATATAAATAATGTTCTTGGAGACATTATAGAAGGTGTTGATATAGTTGAGGCTACTAAAGGTCATACAACTTACTCTAAAGAAGGTAATGCTATTATAAATGAGGCGTTTACTACTTTTGACGAATTAGTTGCTAAAATCAACAAAAATGATGTTGAGAACAAAAAAGCACATTTCAAAGAAGTAAGAAAAGACTTGGAAACAAAAGCCACTAAATTGGTCGATGACCTGAACAAGTTGGTATAGTTTACCTTTTACTTAAAATAAAAAAGCATCCTAATTTATTAGGATGCTTTTTTATTTGGTAAAAATTAAGTTCTACTGATTATTTCTTTAAAAAAGTGGCTAACTCTTTACCGTATTTAGATTCAGCTACTTCTGGTGATAGTACGCTGTAGATAGAATCTAAGTATTTAACATTGGCATCAGGTATTTCTTTTAAAGCGATGTATGGGGCTACAAAAGACGATTTGTTATTTAGTGCAAAGTTGATTGCGAATGCATAACCTCTTTGTGTATTTCTATTGCTGATATTCGCCAATGAATCTATACTTAATTTACTTAGTTCGCCATCTGGTTGAGCGGCATTCATCATAATCTCAACATTTCGTTTGTTGATACCGCTCATGGTCTGTTTATATTCTTTAAGTTTTTCGTTAGATTCCGAACCTGTAATTTTTGCCGTAGTATCAAACGTATTCCAATCGGTATTGATAGTTATAGTACCTGGTTCGGCAAAAAAAGTAATGCGGTCGTTGATATCGTTATTATCTTTTTTATCTAAGTATAAATAGAATATCTCGGGACTCATTAATTTGGTTTTAAAAGAAAAATTTCCATCTCCGTTTATAGCAAGGGAGTCAACAGTAATCAATACAGAGTCTGGTACATGTTGTAAATACAGTGTCCCTTTTTTAAGTCCTTTTATTTTACCGTTTACAATCATCGTTTCTTCTGCATTATCTCCACACGAGCTCAATGCCAACAGTGCGGCAACAACAAATAGTATTTTTTTCATTCTTATTATTTATGGCGCAAATATCTATAAAATTTGATAATAAAGAACGCCAACCCTTTATTTTGTTAGTAACTATGATTTTTTATAAGCTTGAGGCTACCTCCATTAAATAAGCACAAAGTAAGGCGCCACCGGTACCTACAACATAACCTAAAACAGCCAAAAGGACACCAACAGAAGTTAGTGATGGATGAAACTCTGCAGCAACCACAGGAGCGGAAGCGGCACCACCAACATTTGCTTGACTACCTACCGCTAAAAAGAAATAGGGAGCTCTTATGAGTTTTGCGACCAATATCATTAAACCTGCATGAATAGCAATCCAAATAAAGCCAACTGCTATTAAGCCTGGGTTTTCAAGTACCTTGTTTAAATCCATTTTCATACCAATAGTCGCTACTAGAATATAAATGAACATACCGCCAATTTTACTGGCGCCTGCCCCTTCGTAATTTTTGGCTTTGGTAAAGGAAAGCGCTATACCTAAGCCGGTGGCGATAACCACCATCCAAAAGAAAGCGGATCCTAAGAACGAAAGGAAACTTTTTTTGTCGCTAACGGCATCAAAATTACTTTCCAAATAAGTGCTTATATGGTCACCGAAAAAATGAGCTATTCCAACCGCTGTAAAGGCTAGGGCCAGCATAATCATATAATCGTTCAAAGTAGGTACACGGGTAATTTTTTCAGTAAACTCCGTCACCTTTACTTTTAAAGTTTCAATAGCCGAGGTATCCGCTTTTAACCATGCATCAATTCTTTTCGTTCTACCAACTCCTAAAAGTACAATCGCCATCCAAACATTAGCGACTACGATGTCTATCAAAACCATACCACCATATTTCTCCGGATTATATTGAAATATTTCTAACATCGCAGCTTGGTTGGCGCCACCACCGATCCAACTACCTGCAATAGTGGAAAGTCCCCTCCAAATGGCATCAAAATCATTTCCGCCAACAGTATCCGGTGAGAAAATAGAAACAATAAGTATGGCAATGGGTCCGCCTATAATAATACCTGCACTACCGGTTAAAAACATAATAATCGCTTTAGAACCCAAGTTTGATATTGCTTTTATATCAATGCTCAACGTCATAAGAACAAGCGCTGCAGGTAGTAAATACCTACTTGCCATAAAATATAAATTTGAGATCTCATCAGAAACAATACCGGTACTGGTCAATATTGCCGGTAACAAATAACACATAAGTACTGCTGGTACAATTGAATAAAATTTACTCCAAAAGCCAGTTTTTAAACTAGAAGTATAAAATATGAAACCTAGGCAAAGTGCCAATAGTCCAAAGACTACTGTATCATTCGTTATCAAAGGTTGGGCAAATAGGTATGGCATAAAATATAAGTAAGTTGTATTTTCAAATATAATTAATAAACCAAGTTATTAGCTATGTAATGTGCTACTCCGTCTGCGGTATTTTCTAATGTGATATCATTTGAAATAGCTTTAACTTCATCTCTTGCATTGGCAACGGCAACACCGCAGCCTACATTTTCAAGCATTTCAATATCGTTGTAATTATCACCAAAGGCAATGATATCTGTTAGTGCTTCATGTTCTTCCATAAGTAGTTTAATTGCAGAAAGTTTAGAAACGGATTTTGGGGCAATTTCGATAAGGGTATCATTAGAACGGTATAAATTAAGAGAATCACCTAATCTTTCTTGTAGCATTGGCATCAATATATCTGCACTTGTTTTTGTACACATCAACATGATTTTGTGAGCGCCGATTTTACGCTCTTGCCAATTTTGTAAAGTTTGCTCAGTGTCTTGAAATACAGGAGTAGATTTGGTGTATTTAATTTCTTTTTCTACTCGTACAGATGTTTTAGGTACAAACCATTCATTACTATAATACAATCCCAAATCGGCTTCTAGTCCTTCACACAAATCGCTGATAGTGTTTAAAATATCAATAGGGATAAATACCGAATTAAGTTCTTTATTACCTGATAGAACCAACGCCCCATTATAGCAAATAATGGGCTGGTCTGTAATACCTAGGTCTTCTTGTATATACCACATTGCACTGGGCATTCTGGCAGAAACAAGTATGATTTTGGTTTCATTCTTTATTTTACCTATTTGCTCTATAGCATTTAGAGAAACATCACTTTTTGTAGAAAGTAAGGTTCCGTCTAAATCTGAACACAAAATTTTATACTTCATATTAGATATTTAACCAGTAGGTCAATTTAAGATTGATCGATCTATATTTTGGTTCAAAAGAGTTGACAAAGTAATTATCGTTATAAACGATAAATAAGTCAGATAAAGGAGCAAAACGCCATTGAAGTCTAGAGTTGAAACCTAAGTTATCTCTTTGATTACTGTATTGCACAAGTGTCGACCAAAATATTGATTTGCTAAAGGTAACATCAATTTTAGGACTAATTAGCCATATATCGGTACTTGAATAGGGGTCTGGTAATGATATTTTATCGTAATTCATGTCTAGCGATAAAAAGATTTTAGGTTGAAATCTTAACGACAATTGTCCCCTTAAAGAGAACCTATCACCATTGAAAAAACTACCCAAAGTAGGTTCAATACTGTAGGCGAATCGTTTTCTTCTATCTGATCGATATTCTAGAGAAACAAAATTATAATGGTAGCCAAGCATACCGGGCAATGGTATGGCATCATCTAAACCTGTAGGATCAAATTCATCAAAAAGATACGTGTACGAGTGTGTATAAGAAGCGTTGATTTCTGATTGGTCGTTGAATTTAGATTGCCATGCTCCCCTTAAATTATAATCGGTATGAAGAAAATCATTATCTGGGCTCCAAGTAAGCACAGGGAAAAATTGAAAACTATGGCTTTGTAATGCGCTATCTTCTGGCCAGAAAACACGCTCGATCATAGTTGCGGTCTTAAAAATATCTGTTCTTCTTATAAAACCAAGATCAGACCTAAAATCTTCGCCTATGTAAACTATATCTTCAAAAAAGTTCCAATTTCTAGAATTATACTGCATAAATGCACCAGATGAAAGATTTGCTTTACCGGCATTATGGGCAAAAGATTTGTGTAAATAGAATTTACCATTCCAAATATTATTATTCGATATTAAGTTATAGTCAATACCGGCAACTCTATTATAACGATCTTCAGGATCTTGAAATTCATAATCTTCAAATGATTGTCTATTGATAAAGAACATACCAATATTTGATCGCCCAAAAACATTTTGTTGAAGTGCCAACATGGTATTGTTGTTAGAAACTATTTCTTGATCCAAATCTTCTGCAGTCTGTAGGTTTAGAAAGCCTAATCTTAGTCCTTTATTAAGCTTACCACTTAAACGTACACCACCAATAATTTTATTCTCTATAGTATTGTCAGCAGTATCTTTGGCAATACCTATACGTCTAGAGAAAAACGGATTAGCATCTCTACCACCACCAAAACTTCCAAAAAGGTCGCTGTTATCTATAAAAAATTGTCTTTTCTCAGGTAATGACACTTCAAAACGTGTGAGGTTGGTAATTTGGTTATCAACTTCTACCTGCGAAAAATCGGGGTTTACGGTAACATCTAAATTCATACTGTTGCCGATAGCTATTTTGGCGTCGCCACCGAAATTAAATTTGGTGTCTGCGGCATTCAATTCAAAATCTTTGTCTGAACCGAAATTTACATAGGGTATAACAGCAAGGGGCGTACGGTATTTACCTAGAGGTTTTTCAAAAATCATGTCGCCCATAAAAGTAAGTCCGTAGATATTCTGGTTTTGAGGAATATTGGTCCACGTACTGTTTTCGTTAGACTGCGTATCAAAACGGTAACTGTTAAATCGCCACTTAGTCTCACCTTCCTTAAATTTAAAAGCGGTTAGGGGAATTACCATTTCTGCAGTGTAGTAGCCGTCATAAATTTTAGAATCTCCGCGCCATTTTACATCCCATGAAATGGTAAATCCGTTAAGATTCAATCCACCGCCGGAAACTAGTCCTTCACGACGAACTCCATACGGATTGATGCCAAATAGAAAAGCATTATTGCCGTCGTTAAAGGTGTCAAAAAGCAAAGTGATATTATCACTGTTACCTGCTCTAAAATCTCTTTTTAAAGATTGAATAGAGTAATCTGAACCAGCTGTATAAACAGTAATACCAACGTAAAGGTTAGATTTGTCATATAACATTTTAATTTCGGTCTGTTTTTTTGCTTGCACAGTGTCAAGAGGAAAAAACTGCCAAAAATCTTCTGCGTATTCTGCATTTTCCCAAACAGGCTCATTAAGAATTCCGTCAGGCGTAATTTTATCATTAGTTTCTTTTACAACAAATGATTTTTCTGAGGTTTGTGCATGTAAAGAAGAGCATAAAAGTATAAGTACGAGGGTACTTAAATATTTGGTCATTTGGTTTGAGTTTGTTAGATAACCAAATTTAAGATTTTGTTTTGTTAAAAAAATGCCAAACTCAATTAGGTTTATTTGATTTGGGTTCTCTTTTGGCCTCTTTTAATGCTTTCATTAAGATCCACTCAATTTGCCCGTTGGTACTACGAAACTCGTCTGCAGCCCATTTTTCAATAGCCTGCAGCATTTCTTCGTTAACACGTAGTGCAAAAGGTTTTTTCTTACTCATTTGTAATTTTGAAATACCGTTCTATTACCATTTTTGCATCATTTTCTTTTTGAGTGCCAATTAGTAATTTATCACCGTTTTTTAATTCAAGTTGTATGCCTTTGTTGCCTTTTATATTTAGAGCTTTATTCTTTCCTGATAGACCGCGGTAACCCCATCCACCATATTCTTGAATGGGACTGTATTTACGTACAAAGCATTTTTCAATTTCATGCCACCTAATTATTTTTTTTGAAAAATTTATAGGTATAAATTGATAATGTATACCGATTTCATCGATAGTAGTTTTTAAATTAAAAACATATATCAGCGGTATCACAAGGGCAATTACTAATATAAATATCAATTGATCTACTCGGTCATCTGCCGCTACATTACCTACGGCATCCTCCAACACAAACCAGGTATAACAATTATATAACATCAAAAATAGCAAAGCTATGTTTATAAATAGAAGCCACCATTGTGTAAAACGCTGAGTTTCGTTGAAGATTCGCATATTAATGATTTAAAGAGCCTGCATTTACAATAGGTGAAACATCTTTATCTGAACATAGAACGACCATTAGGTTACTTGCCATGGCAGATTTTCTTTCATCATCTAGATTTACCAGATTCTTTTTACTTAATTCTTCTAAAGCCATTTCAACCATACTAACAGCACCTTCTACTATTTTATGTCTCGCAGCGACTATGGCTGTAGCTTGCTGTCTTTTCAACATGGCGTTTGCTATCTCTTGCGCATAAGCCAAATAGCCTATACGCGCTTCTAACACTTCTAGACCTGCCATAGAAAGGCGTTCTTGCAACTCTTGCTCTAATGCCTCACTAACCTCGTTAACACTAGACCTTAAGGTAATATCTTCGTCAAGTCCTTCATCAGCAAAATTATCATAAGGGTACATACTTGCTAGTTTACGAACTGCAGCATCGGTCTGTACACGCACAAAATTTTGATAATCATCAACATCGAAAGCAGCTTTGTAGGTGTTGGTTACGCGCCATACAAGTATAGTGCTGATCATAATTGGGTTACCAAGTTTGTCATTTACCTTTAACCGTTCGCTATCAAAATTACTAGCTCGTAATGAAATTCTTTTTTTGGTGTATAGGGGATTCGCCCAGAAAAGTCCGTTCTCTTTGATTGTACCCATGTATTTACCAAATAGAAGTAAAACTCTTGAGCTATTCGGATTCACCAATACAAACCCTGCACACATAAATAATGCGGCAAAAATCATAAAGGCACCAACATAGATTCTAAGAAGTGCAATACCCCCAACTAATAGTACTAAGACTACAAAAAGCATTATGTAGCCATTCTGTGCTTTGTGAATTTTCTCTACTTTCATAATTTATGATATTAAAATGATATCATAAATATATCAAATTAAATAACACAAATTACGATCGAGGTCAAATTTGATTGAAAAATAGATTACCCTTTAAATTTTTTACTTTTCTTTTTATTCGGATTTTTAAAAAGACGTTTAAAGAATCCGTCACGTTTAACGGGGTCGCAATTCAATGCTTCTAATACAGAAGTAGAAGGTTTGGGAAAATTAGATTTTGTATAGATGTTAAAATCTTTGTCTTTGTTCAATTCTTGCATCCAAATTGCAAATAGGGGTAGAGCGGCATTTGCACCTTGCCCGATACTCGTATTACTGAATCCGATTTCATGTTGATCAAGACCCACCCAAGTAATGTGAACCAGTTTAGGGGTCAAGGCAACAAACCAAGCATCTTTATTATTTTGGGTAGTACCTGTTTTACCGGCAATGTCATTTTTGAGTCCGTATGTATTTCTAAGTCTAGCTGCCGTTCCAGAATTGACCGTAGATTTCATCATTTCAATCATTATCTGACTAGTTTCTTTAGAGAAAGCGGCTTTTTCGTTCAATTTGGGCTTAAATTCGGCTAAAACGGAGTCTTTATGATTAGAAATGCTTTTAATCAAATTTGGTTGAATATGCTTGCCATTATTTGCATAACTGGTATACGCTTGTGCCAAATCGATGATTTTGATTTCACCAGTGCCAAGGGCAATAGAAGCTTCTTTAGGTAATTTGTCTTCAATACCCATTTTTTTGGCCATAGTCAGCACATTGTCAATACCGGCTTTTTCCAAAACTTTTACAGCAATGGTGTTGATGGAATTGCTAAGACCTTCTTCCATTGAATAGTTGAGGTACGCTTCGTCCTTATTACCAGAATTAGAAGGTGACCAGCCTTTTAAATTATCATATTCAATTTCTTCGGCAGAGAAATAGGTGCATGGAGAAACACCTTGTTCTACAGCAGTTGTGTAAACAATGGGTTTGAACGTAGAGCCGACCTGGCGTTTACTTTGCGAAATATGATCATACTTATATTGTTCAAAATTAATACCGCCGATCCATACCAAAATATCACCATTAGTAGGGTCTACAGCTAAAGAGCCCGTATTTAAGAATTTGGCGTAATGCTGAATACTATCGATAGTACTGGCTGTTATTTCTTCATCTGCTTGCCAAGATTTGAAAGTCCTTTTTTGTTTGTCTTTAGATAAACTATCTATAATTTGGGTATGCGACAAACCCGAACTTTGCAGTCTTTTATACGTTGGCGTTCGTTTGGCTATTTTTTCTATCAGTTTATTGTCTTTTAACCAAGGAGCGTTAGAACCATAGCTTTTTTCAAAACTATACTGCAATTTGGTCATGTGGTCAACCATGGCTTCTTCAGCCAATTTTTGCATTTTGTAGTTTAAGGTGGTGTAAATTTTTAATCCTGAAGTGTAAATGTTGTAATCTGTATCAGCTTCGTTTTGTTCTGTGATCCAGTTTAGCATTTCCTTGCGAACCTCTTCTCTAAAATAAGGTGCAATTCCGGCATTGTAATCAAACTCCCGATAATCGAGACCAAGACCTTCTTGCGAGAATTTCGTTACCTGTTCTTCGGTGATAAAATCATTGTTATACATGGCACGCAATACTAAATTACGCCTGCCCAAACTTTTCTCTGGGAATATTCTTGGATTGTAACCATAAGTAGCCTTTAGCATACCCACTAATGTTGCTGCTTGGGGGGCGGTTATATCTTTAGTTCTGGAATTGAAAAATTTTAGCGCGGCACTTTCAATACCAAAAGTATTATCGCCAAAGGAAACTGTATTTAAATAATTAGTTAGAATTTCATCTTTAGTAAAAATCTTTTCCAGCCTTTTGGCAATAATCATCTCTTTGACCTTATCGACTACTATATTCGTTTTATTCCTTTCCTTTCTGGGATATAAATTTTTTGCCAACTGTTGGGTAAGGGTACTGCCACCACCAGAAGAATTATCGCCTAATAGTACGGTTTTAAAACCTACTCTAACCAAACTCCTGATATCGACACCAGAGTGCTCATAAAAACGCTCATCTTCAATTGCAACTAATGCATGTATCAAATGATCAGGAAAATCTTGAAAGGTAACCGGTTGTCTATCGTACAAATAATATTTACCGATTAATACACTATCTGCGGTAAAAACCTCAGATGCCATTTGATATTGAAAATTTGAAAGTTCTTTTTTAGAAGGGATTTTCCCCCACAAACCAATATTAACACTAACAATGAATAGAATGAACAGGGTAAAAAGACCCAGAATACCTAAGCCGATTATTTTGCGGATACTTAATTTTCGCATAGATGATTTTCTCGTCTTCTTCTTCATGCCTGCAAGTTCAGATATAAATTTAATCTTACCAAGTTTTAACAATGCCTTAAAATTTGTTGTACTATTTTTGGGCAAAATTTTAGTGATGAAAAATTATATTATTTTACTTTTTTTGGTATCTAATTTCACTTTTGCAAATGATATGTATTGGTCAAAAACCGGACATAGGGTTGTTGGTGAAGTTGCTGAGCAACATTTAAGTAAAAAGGCAAAACGTGCTATTGAAGATTTATTGGAGGGGGAGAGTTTGGCTGCCGTTGCCAATTTTGGTGATGAAATAAAATCTGATCGAGCATACCGTAAATTCAGTGCATGGCATTATGTAAATATTCCGTTTGGAAAAACCTATGAAGAAATAGAGAAGAATGAATATGGGGATTTGGTACAAGGGGTTAATACATGTTTGGAAATTATAAAGGACGAAAACAGCAGTAAAGAAGATAAAGCCTTTTATCTGAAATTCTTGGTTCACTTAATTGGAGATCTACACCAACCTATGCATGTGGGTAGGGTAGAGGACAAAGGCGGTAACGATATTCAACTACAATGGTTTGGTAACGGAACTAACTTACATAGAGTATGGGATTCTAATATGATTGATGAAAACGGAATGAGTTTTACGGAACTGGCTACGGAATACCCAGAAATGTCAAAGGAACAAATAAAATTTCTACAGAGCGGAAGCTTGCTTGATTGGGTCGAGGAATCTCACCAATTGGCCGAGAAAGTCTATGCCTCTGTTGAGCCAGGTGAAAAACTAAGCTACCGTTATAGTTATGATTGGTGGCATACGGTAGAAGATCAATTGCAAAAAGGCGGAGTTCGCCTTGCTGCAGTATTGAACGAGGCATTTAAATAATTATCGTTTAGATATTTTATTTCCTGTAATGTGGCGTTGTCTAGAACATCTAAATCGGTCCATTTCATCGGATCTTAATTTAGCATGTTTTGTAGCGCGACCTTGAACACGTTTGCGCCACATTCTAAAACTACTTGGTTTCATTTCGCGACGCATGACTTCAATAGTCT
>JAHDDP010000095.1:2020-10988 GCA_020629285.1 Maribacter sp. | reverse complement strand
TCTGTAAGATCTAATTGCTGATCGTCAGAACCAATTAAGGCACCTAAGCTTATAGTAGAAACACCTGCAATGGTGGATCTGGCAATGGTTAATGTGGTGTCTAGTTTATTGAAGGTTAAATCGTAAAGTCCGTCAGAATCTTCCCATTGTACAATTCCGTTTTCATCGGTAGTCAATACCTGCCCCGGTGTAAAATTGGCAATATCTGCCGGGGTAATACTACCGTCCCTAATTTCTTCGGCACCAACTGCATTTTGTCTCAATTCGCTCGAACCTACAGATTCGGCAGCTAATTTATCTTGAGAAATAGAATTGTCTTGAATATCGTCTGGACCAATACCGCCATCTATAATATTATCGCCCAAAATACTGTTTTTGGCAACTTCTAGGTTAATACTACCTGCCGTATCGGTAATTTCAATAGTACTTCTACCATTAATAATTGGATCGTTGGTAATCGAAAAGTCAACGGCATTACACAAATTAACCCATTGGGTACCGTCGTAATAATTTATACACTCTGTGTCGGTATTGTAGACCATACCACCACGTTGTGGTGTAATAGCTTCCATTTCTGCAGTGGTAACACGTGTAATTACCAGCACTTTAGAGGTGCTTTCAAGTTCTAAAACAGATGAAGCATCTATGTTTTGCGGGTTGTCTCCAATTTTAATTTGTGCGAATGCGGTCGGTGCCGCCAGTACTGTAAATAAAAAAAAGAAAATTATTGCTTTCATACTTAGTGTCTTATGACGAGAAAATAGTGATGAACAAAAATAGAATTATCTTGCTAATCCTCTTTATTTATAAGTTGAAATAATAGGGTAATAGGTTAAAGAACATGTAACGTCGTTGAACAGCTAGTTTTAGAGTGCCCATAAAAGGGCTGAAAACACTTGCCAAGTTTGTGGTAAAGAAGAAGAAATTAACAAAAGTTTATTGGCGCAGTTTTTTTTATGATGATTACAAATCTTTTCTTTATCTTTTAAATGCCCCGCTAAAAAGGGTATGATAAGTTTAATATACACTACATGACTAAAAAATTACTTTTCTTAATCGTATTATTTACTACCGTGGCAAGTTTTGCACAAGAAGACGACAGGCAGCCTTTAAGTGGTTCGGTAATCTACATGAACATTGGGGTGCCAAACGAAAATGTGATCAATGCCACAGCTGAACGTGCTACGATAACCAATGATCAAGGTGTGTTTAGAATAGATGTAAAAGTGGGCGATCAACTCGTTTTTACTGCCGTAAATTATAATATTAAAGTAGTGACCGTTACCGAAGAAATTTTAGCCAATAATCGTTTGGTGGTAGAGGTCAACGAAAAAGTGACAGAACTGGACGAGGTGGTTATTACACCAGAACAGAAAGAGCGATTTTTAAATGCCAAGAACCAAGAGTTCAAAGAATATGAGTACGAGATAGATCGTGGTACAGGGGTAGATAATATAGCGATGTCAGATGCTGAAAAAGGGATGCAAGACGGTTTAAATTTTGTGAATATATTCAGGGCTATTTTTAAATCTCAAAATGAAAATGTAGAAGAAGCGCCTAAATTGAAGGTAAGCGAAGTGCTACGTCAAGTTTATGATGATTCTTTCTTTGTGGTCGATTTACAGATACCACAAGATAAAATCGATGAGTTTCTATACTACTGCGATGACAGAATGCCAGCAACAACATTACTAAAAAAAGAGAATGAATTTCAGTTGATCGATGCTTTGGTCAATAACAGCAAATCATTTCTTAAAAGTTTAAATGAGAGGTAATTTCCTTTTTTTTTTACTTTTTTCAAGTCTCTTCTCATGGGCGCAAATAGGGGAGTTCAAAAAGTTAGAGGGTAGGGTGTATAGCGACAACGGTGACGTTGCCGCAACGCATGTACTCAACCTAACTTCTAAAAGAGCTAGTATCACCGATGAAAATGGATATTTCGCCATTGCGGTAAAATTATTGGATACCTTAGAGTTTTCTGCAGTACAATACAAAAAGAAAATAGTAGTAGTCAGTTCGGCTATTTTTGAGAGCAAATTGATCTCCGTTGGCTTAGAAGACGCTTTGACCGAATTAGACGAGGTCACCGTAACTCCGTATAGCCTAAGCGGCAATTTATTAACAGATTTGGCTACCTTGGAAACCGACCCCATAGTCACGGCATCTACATTGGGCCTACCCAATGCCTACGTTAAAATACCTACTAAGGCAGAGCGCGAATTAAAGGCTGCCACAGGAAACCCTATTATGAGTTTTGACCCCTTGATCAATGCCATAAGCGGGCGCACCAAAATGTTGAAGAAAAGGGTAGAGCGTAATAAGTTGTACAATAGAACAGAGCGGGTAAGAGAATTTTACGCGGATAGTGTGTATGTAAAACAATTATTGATCCCCAAGGGTAAAATAGACGACTTCTTATATTACTGCGAGGTAGATCCTAGGTTTCAAGAAGTGGTAGATACCCATAATGAATTAGAAATTTGGGAATATTTGCGACGAAAGAGTTTACTGTACAGAGAAAATAATTCTTTAGATTAAACACCATAAATTTGGCATATGGTTTGTATTATGGTAATGAAACAAAACACTATGAAAATATTAAAACCGGTATTTCTTTTTTTGATGCTTCCACTTTTTGCTTTCACCGGGGCACATAAATTTTATATAAGTGTTACCAATGTAGATTATGCTGAGAAAGATGAAGCTGTACAGATCATTACCCGTGTGTTTATAGATGATATGAATACCGTACTAAAAGAACGCTATGGCTACCCTGCGGTATTAGGTACTGACGAAGAATCTTCGGTAGATAAGGAGTTTTTGGAAAAATACCTACGTACCAAATTTTTGGTAGAGATCAATGGTAAGACCGTTACGTACGATTTTATTGGTCATAAGTACGATTCTGATATGGTCATTTGTTATTTAGAAGTACCTAATGTGCCATTAAAGACCTTAAAGCAAATAGGTATAACCAACGAGATTTTAACCGATATATTTGACGATCAGCAGAATGTGGTGCATATGAAGGTAAATGGCAAGAAAAAGAGCCATGTGCTTATAAAATCACGTATTAAAGGAATGTTAAATTTGTAACATACTTTAAGATATCGCTATAAAAACTTTAATTTTCCAGTACTAAATAACTAAGAAATGATAAGAGTAAAGTACGCTTTTGCGTCTGTTTTATTCCTTTTCGCAGCAGTATCTTTTGCACAAGAAGCTGTCACCAAAGAAAAGGAGCCTGGGCACTACAACCAGAGCAAGTTTAAACAATTGTATGAGGAGTTCGCTACGCCGAATACGTATAGGTCTGCATCAGGTGCGCCTGGTCCTAATTATTATCAGCAGCAGGCAGATTATGTAATGGATATTCGTTTAGATGATAAGAACGCCAAATTGTTTGGTGAAGAAACCATTACGTACACCAATAATTCTCCAGATGATCTAGAGTATTTATGGGTGCAGTTGGATCAAAATGTAAGAGAAAAAGATTCTAAAGCGAAGTTAAAGAACGGTAGTGGAATTTCTTTTGGGGATTCTCCTGAAAAATTCGTTGGCAATTATATGACCGAGTCTTTTGATGGTGGTTTTAATATAGACTACGTAAAAGATGCTTCTGGTAAAGCATTGCCATTTACGATCAACTTTACAATGATGCGTGTAGATTTACCAACACCGCTTAAAAGTGGAGATAAATTTTCTTTTGATGTAAAGTGGAATTATAACATACCTGATCACACTGTAAATAGAGCTCGATCTGGTTATGAGTTTTTTGAGGAAGATGGAAATAGAGCATATGTAATTGCCCAGTTTTTTCCAAGAATGGCAGTATACAACGATGTAGAAGGATGGCAGAACCACCAATTTTGGGGTAATGGCGAATTCGCACTTCCATTTGGTGACTATGAAGTAAATATTACGGTACCTGCAGATCATATTTTAGATGGTACAGGTGTACTTCAAAATAGAAAAGAAGTCTACAGTAAAGAAATGATGAGCCGTTATGAAAAGGCTAAAAAATCTTATGACAAGCCTGTTATCATCGTTACTCAAGCAGAGGCGGAAGCAGCTGAAAAAGGATTTTCAGAGAAAACAAAAACTTGGAAGCTAAAGGCTGAAAATGTTCGTGATTTTGGCTTTGCAACCTCAAGAAAGTTTATTTGGGACATGCAAGCCGTTAAATTAGGAAACAGAGATGTAATGGCTGTTTCTATGTACCCTAAAGAAGGTAACCCTTTATGGGAAGAGTATTCGACTAAGGCAGTTGCGCACACGTTGAAATCATATTCATCGCACACTTTTGATTACCCTTATCCTAAGGCGATTTCCGTACACGCTAAGCGTCAAGGTATGGAATACCCTATGATTTGCTGGAACTACGGTAGACCAAACAAAGATGGTAGCTACTCTGATAGAACTAAATACGGTATGATCAGTGTAATTATTCATGAAGTAGGTCATAACTTTTTTCCAATGATCGTAAACTCAGACGAACGTCAATGGGGATGGATGGATGAAGGTCTAGATACCTTTATGCAATACATGGCAGAGCAAGAATTTGGTGAAGCTTTCCCTGCGGCAATAGCTCCGAATGATAAATACCCATCAAGAAGAGGTGACCCTGCAAAGATCGTACCTTACATGAGCGGTGATCAAAGTACGATTTCTCCGATTATGTCAAATCCGGAGAATGTATTTCAATTAGGGCCAAACGCATACGGTAAGCCGGCAACAGCTTTGAATATATTAAGAGAAACGGTTATGGGGCGTGAGTTGTTTGATCATGCTTTTAAAACATACTCTCACCGTTGGAAATTTAAGCACCCAACACCAGAAGATTTCTTTAGAACAATGGAAGATGCATCTGCCGTTGATTTAGATTGGTATTGGAGAGGATGGTTCTATACTACCGATTATGTAGATATGGCCGTAAAGGATATTAAGAAATACTATGTAAGCGATCAGCCGAACAAAAAAATGAAAGCGTATTTAGCAGAGCGTGGTATTCCAGAATCTAATTTACCACCAATGGTATATTTAGAGGAATATGATGATGCAGCTATGGTTTCACCTGAATTGAAAAATAACCTTCCATCTGAAACATCTAAAACTTTAAAAGAGTTTATGATGGATAATATGACAGCGGCAGAGAGAGCGGCGATAAAAGAACCTAAGTTCTTCTATGAAGTAACATATAACAGCCCAGGTGGCTTACCAATGCCATTAATCGTTGAATATACGTATGCAGACGGTTCAGTTAAGAATGTTACCTACCCTCCAGAAATTTGGAGAAAGAATAGCAAAGAGGTAAGTATGGTAATTTCATCTACTTCTGAGTTGACAGGGATTAACATTGATCCTAAAATGGAAACGGCGGATATTGATACAACGAACAATAGCTGGCCTAAGAAAGAGCAAGAGAGCGATTTCGATAAAATGAAGAATGGAGTAAAAGGAAAATAATTAAGAAAATAATTATTGTTAAAAGCCTCGTATAACTACGGGGCTTTTTTAATTTCGATACTAAACTTGTTTATATTTGTAGTATGATTGCTATGTATTCATTATTTATTAGTGGCGCAGAAATTTTCTTCATTATGTTTATCGTAGTGATGGTTTTTGGTGCCGACAAAATTCCGGGTATTGCCAAGGGTTTGGGTAAAGGTATGCGTCAACTTAAAGATGCTACCGAAGATATTAAACAAGAAATTCAGAAGAGTGCTGACAAGCAGGGTATAGATACTAGTTTTGTAACCGATATCAAAAAAGATATCGACGATATGAAAAAAGACATTAGCTCTGGTTTAGGTAGTGACGTCAAGAAACAAATTAATGACGTTAGTAAAAATATCAATGAAGTAACGGGCAGTATCAAGCGAAAGTAAACTGCTATGTTAGATGACATTCTACAATGGGATCGAGATGCCTTTGTCTATCTAAACAGTCTTGGTATTGAGCAGTATGATGCGTTTTGGTCAACGGTAACCAAATATCCTCCATGGATTCCGCTTTTTGCCCTTATCGTTTTTCTTTTCTTTTTTAAGTTTCCAAAACGTGAGGCTCTAACCATGATTTTGACCATTTTGGTCATGGCGGCTTTTGTAGCTACCATTACCGATTTAACAAAACATGTGGTTGCACGACTACGCCCCAATAATGATGAAGAACTAAATACTTTAATTCGCATATTACGTAGTCCGTCTGGCTTCAGTTTTTTCTCGGGTCACGCATCATTATCTTTTTCGATTATCACTTTAACGGTGCTTTTTCTAAGACATAAATTTAAATGGGTGTACCTATTTTATATATGGCCGCTGTTATTTGCTATGAGCAGGGTGTATGTAGGTGTACATTTCCCTATTGATTTAATAGTGGGTGCTTTGGCAGGTATCGTATCAGCTTGGCTGTTCTATAGGTTATACGGTCTACTTATTTTACCCTACTTAAGGTCAGGCCGTCACGTATAGGCAGCAGAACGGTCTCTAAAAGCGGGTGTTCACTTAGTTTCTTATTGTAATCCAACAATACTTTTGTAGTAACATCCTTAGGGTCTAACGGTTCAACTACTTTTCCTGACCACAATACATTATCAGAGAGAATAACAGATCCAGGTTTGGTTTTAGGTAAAACGGCCTCTAAGTATTTATCATACTGTTTTTTTTCGGCATCAATAAAAATAAGGTCGAAAGTAATATCCATTTTTGGGATGATATCCAATGCATTGCCTACGTGCTGAATAATCTGAGAACCGTAATCGCTTCGGTCAAAAAAGGAACGCTGAATTTGTTCTAGTTCTGCATTGACATCTATGGTATGTAATTGTCCGTTTTTCTGTAAGCCTTCTGCAAGGCATAAAGCAGAATACCCGGTATAAGTGCCAATTTCAAGAATATTGGAGGGATTCATCAATTTAGAAAGCAAGCTAAGCACACGACCTTGAAAATGCCCTGTAAGCATACGTGGTTGTATGACTTTTAAGTGCGTTTCGCGTGTAAGCTCCTGTAATAATTTAGGTTCGGCTTGTGAATTATCGGCTAAATAGTTTTCTAAAAGGGGTGATAGAAAATGCATGCGTTTCTTTTTGCAAAAATAGGGTTTTAAGCCTTAATTTAAAGGACTGAAAAAGAGTAGAGCGATGAATACTGAAATTACGATTAGAGAAGCGGTAAAAAGTGATATACCTGTTTTGTTACAACATGAGCAGGAAGTTGTGAAAGCAGAACGCCCGATGGACCCCACCATTAGAAGTAGCGACGTAACTTATTATAATTTAGACATGTTAATGGAAAACCCTAGGGCAACAGTTATGGTTGCTTGTGACCGAGATAAAATTGTAGCAACTGGCTATGCCTTGGAAAAACCGGCTAGACATTACCTAGATCATGAAACATATGCTTACTTTGGATTCATGTATACCGAACCGGATTATAGAGGTAAAGGCATAAATGGTAAAATAGTAAGTGCCCTGCAAGATTGGTCAACAAAAGCAGGATTAACTGAGATACGGTTGCATGTGTACAATGATAATGATCCTGCTATTAGAGCTTATGAGAAAAAAGGTTTTAAAAGGCATATGATAGAAATGCGCTTAAGAACAGAATCGTAGTACCCAATTATTGAATAGAGTCTATAGAATTATAGGCTTATGATTACTTTTATACAAAATTAGTTATGGAATTTAAAAATACGTTGGCGTTTGCACAGTCTTTAGATGCGCAAGACAACTTAAAAGCATATAGAGATGAGTTCATTTTTCCTAAAATTAAAGGGGAAGAAGTTATCTATTTTACAGGAAACTCATTAGGTCTGCAACCAAAACGAACAAAGGCTTTTGTAGATGAGGTGATGAAAGATTGGGCAGAACTAGCCGTAGAAGGTCACTTTTATGCTGAAAAACCTTGGTGGGATTATCATGAGCGCTTAGCGGCACCTTTGGCAAAAGTGGTTGGTGCATTGCCAGAAGAGGTATCGGTAATGAATACCTTGACCGTAAATCTTCATTTATTGATGGTTTCTTTCTATAATCCAACAAAAAAGAGATTTAAGATTCTATGTGAGGAAAAGGCTTTCCCCAGTGATCAATATATGTTCCAAAGTCAGGTTCGCTTTCATGGTTTAGACCCAGAAGATACTATCATAGAGATTAAAAAGCGTGAAGGAGAGCATCACTGGAGAACAGAAGATATATTAGCGAAAATTGAAGAATTGGGTGATGAGTTGGCTCTTGTGTTAATAGGTGGGGTCAATTATTACAACGGGCAAGTGATGGATATGGAAACCATAACAAAAGCTGGAAAAGCCGTTGGTGCCAACGTAGGTTGGGATTTGGCGCATGCCGTTGGTAATGTGGAATTAAAATTACATGACTGGGATGCCGATTTTGCATCTTGGTGTAGTTACAAGTATATGAATAGCGGTCCGGGAAATGCATCGGGAATTTTTGTGAACAAGAAACACTTGAACAAAAAAGACATGCAACGTTTTGAAGGTTGGTGGGGAACGAAGAAGGAAACCCGTTTTCTTATGAAGCCAGAATTCGAACCTATGGAAAACGCTGATGCTTGGCAAATAAGTAATGTACCTATTTTATCTGTAGCACCATATCTAGCATCACTAACCATGTTTGAAGAAGTGGGGATGCAAAAGCTGATAGAAAAGAGAAATTTAATTGTTTCGTATCTGGAGTTCATTTTACATGAAATAGATAAAGAAGTAGATAGCTCTTTTGAAATTATCACTCCCAAAGATAGAGGTTGTCAGTTGTCAGTATTCTTACACGGGCAAGGAAAAGCCTTGTTCAATTATCTAATGGATAACGGCGTGGTGACCGATTGGCGAGAGCCTAACGTAATCCGTTTAGCACCGGCGCCTTTCTATTCCACCTATGAAGATATGTATCGTTTTGGTCAGATATTAAAAGCAGGGGTACTTGCAAATTAGATTTTATAGATTTTTAGAATATAGA
>JAHDDP010000095.1:0-1920 GCA_020629285.1 Maribacter sp. | reverse complement strand
CAACAACCAATACTAAATGAAATCATTACGATTAATTTTAGGGAATGCTAGATACTTTGGTCCCTCGTGGGTTTTCGCTAGTATAAATATTCTATTTGGTACATGGGCAATCTATATACCTACGGTAAAAGATGCTTTGGAAATCAGTAAATCTGAATTAGGTATAGCTATATTCTTTTTGGCATTAGGGGTGTTTACCGTATTTCCATTTGCTTCTGGTATTGTCAATAAAGTTGGAGTAGGTAAGGTCACTTTTTATGGCGTAATGATGAGCTGTACCGCGGCTATGTTGCCCTTATTAGCACCTGATTATTATGTGTTGATGGTGGCATTATTTCTCTTTGGAGCGGCAAACGGTATTACCGATATCGCTATGAATACTTTGGTAACCGAGATCGAAAAAAAAGACAAGGTAAAGTTTATGGCAGCTTCCCATGGTTTTTTTAGTCTAGGTGGAGTATTGGCAGGGTTGGGTAGTTTTTTAATTGGTCCGTTATCAAATCCCGTTTTACACATGTCACTTGCCGTCTTGTTGGTAGTATTGGTCAATATAAAATTTAGGAGTCAGTATTTTTCGGAAATAGCGGAGCAAATTGAAAATGAACCATTTAGCTTAGGGCTTTTAAAGCCATTATTGTTACTAGGTCTAATTTCATTTATAGCAATGGGTAGCGAAGGAGCTATAGTGGATTGGAGCGGATTGTATTTAAAGGAAGTAGCATTAGCTCCGGAAGCTTTATGGGGAATCGGATTTTTGGGTTTTCAAATTACCATGACCTTAGGTAGGTTTTTAGGTGATGGTATTAGTGATAAAATCGGGTCGGTGAAAATTGTGGCTTTAGGAGCTGTTTTCGCGATACTAGGTTATTTTTTAGTGCTTTCGTCAGACATGACTTTAAGTATTATTGGTTTCACCTTGAACGGATTAGGTTTCTCTGTAATGGTACCCGAAGTTTTTAGAATAGGAGGGAATGTAAAAGGAATTGAATCTTCTAAAGGCATTGCATTTATAGCAGGTACGGGTTACGCGGGGTTTTTATGTGCGCCACCAATTTTGGGTTTTTTGGCAGAGAATTACAGTTTGACTAGAAGCTTTGTGGTATTGCTTGTTTGTGCATTTCTCATACTATTATTTACACTTTTGTTAAAGCGAAGAAAGGCTTAGCTTTTCCTAATTTTTAATATTACTCTTGATTTTGAATTCGCTGGCGGGATCTTGTACTTTCTCAATAAATTCTAGCATCTCATCAGTTAAAAGCAATTGGTTTTGTGCATTCCAATAACTTTGGTCGTACGGGTAGTTTATCTTGAATAAGTCTTTTGATGTGCTCACGTTTTTCTTGACTTCAAAATCACCTTCGTTGTCAGATGTGGTTAGAATAAATGAAACATCGTAGTATGAGGTATATGAATTTTGCTCATCGGTCAATTCAACCTTGACATCATATTTTGCTGACGATATGTAGTATTTGTTAGTGTTCAATGATTTATTAAGTGACATTTCTTTTTTTACTGAAACTGTTCTGTATCTAGTTTTACCATCTTCCTTATATGGATTGTTCTTAAAATCAATTTCCAATAAAAATCGCTCTATGGCGTGGTCTTTATTGTTGATTATATAGTAACCAACAACTTTTTCATTGTCAAACTCAGGTTTCGTATGAAAACTTAAATTTATTTTATCTCCATTCTCGAAAGTAGATTCTGTTAAATCAAAAGCATCACCCGTAGCATTTATAGGGGTGAAATTCATGAATAGTTGGTAAAAAGTTTCAAAAATGAAATATACTTTCTTTTCATCTTTAACTAAACCAACTTTACGCATATTAGTTAACTCTACTTTGAAGTCCTTTTTATCGGGATCAATCTCTTTAGTGTATAGAAGTGTTCTCCTTTCCAACTTTCCTTGTAAATCTTGTA
>JAHDDP010000094.1 GCA_020629285.1 Maribacter sp. | reverse complement strand
GTGACCTCTTGCCTGCCAGGCAAGCGCTCTAGCCAACTGAGCTAATCCCCCTTCATTACCTTTTTCACTCGAAAAAACCAGAAACGACCTTCCCGAATACTTTCGGGACGCTCTAGCCAACTGAGCTAATCCCCCTTATACTATCTTTTTCACTCGAAAAAAAACCAGAAACGACCTTCCCGAATGTCTTCGGGACGCTCTAGCCAACTGAGCTAATCCCCCTTATATTACCTTTTTCACTCGAAAAAAAACCAGAAACGACCTTCCCGAATGCTTTCGGGACGCTCTAGCCAACTGAGCTAATCCCCCTTCATTACCTTTTTCACTCGAAAAACTAGAAGTGGCTTTCCCGAATGCTTTCAGAACGCTCTTGAAAACAGAATAAATCGCCCAATTTTTAAGAAGCTCAAAGAAAACCTATTTTAACAAGCCATCAAAGTACTACTTAATCTTTCTTTACGCTAAGCACCAATACCGGTACTGGGGCATAAAACTCTGTTTTTGAAATTGTACTCTTTTCCCATAATTTCTTGAAAAAACCACGTTTTCTTCTAAAAACACACAATAAATCGGGGTGTTTTGCTTGAAAATGCTCTAAAACACCATGGTAGGTAGTTGAGTTTTCCGTAAAGGTCAATTGCGAACTTATGTCCATCAACGCTGTATTTATCTTTAAATCGTCATCTGAATATCCTGGTGTTTTTACCATCAGTAAATTCACGTTAGCATTATGCTTGTTCTGAATTTCAATTAACGGATCAAGAATTCTCTTTCTCTTTAAAATTCCAGATTTGAATGCTACCAATATATTTTCAAACGATTTATATGTTGTTCCTTTTGGTACGATCAACGTTGGTATATTGGTTCTTTTAATTATAGCTCCTGAGGTTTGCCCTAAATAGTTCTCTTCTTGAATGTCATTACTTCTAGGTGCCAAAACAATTAGATTAATACCAATTCCTTTATCAATTTCTTTTAGTCCGTCTTTTAGATCACCGTTAAAGCTTGCTATTTTTATTGATACTTCTTTTGTATCTACGGTCCCTATAATTTCTTTTAATCTTTCCTTCGAATTTTCGGCTACCTTTAGTGTTACATTGGTAAGTGTTCCTGTTTTTCCACTGACATTAAAAACCTCCATTACATATATTTCGGCACCAAAGTCTTTTGCAAAATCTACTGCATATTGTAATGTTTGATTCGCATTTGAGGAGGTCCCGATCGGAACAAGAATATTCATCATGATAAAAAGTATTGATTATAACTCTAAATTTACAATTTAATTAAATTCATTGTATGATAGCATCGGCAAAGATATCGCAAATACCCGAAATTTTAATCATGACAGATGCTTGTAGAATTTCTATGGAAGCCAACGGTATTTACCAATGGACTACAGAATATCCTTCTAAACAAGCTTTTGAAAATGATATAGAACGCAATGAACTTTTTGTACTACAGCTTGATAACGAAATAGTTGGTTGTATTGTTGTTTCCCTTTTTATGGATGAGGAATATAAATATGTTGATTGGCTCACCCAAAACACAAAGAACTACTACATTCATCGTCTTGCGGTGCACCCTAAACATCAAGGCAAAGGTTTTGCACAGCGTTTAATGGACTTAGGTGAAAACTTTGCCAGAGAAAATAATGCCCTATCGGTTAGGTTAGATACCTTTAGCCAAAACAAAAGAAATCAGAAATTTTACGAGCAACGTGGGTATACCAAATTAGGAGATATCTTTTTTCCAAAACAAAGCGAACACCCCTTTCATTGCTACGAACTTGTACTATAGAAAACCCATTTTTTGAAAACCTCTGTTAATTTAAAATCTATAAACGCCTTAGCTATACCTGCAACCATTGCAGGTATAGCAGAACCTCTTTTATCTATAACCGATACGGCTATTGTAGGTAATATTCCGGTGGACGGATTAGAGTCTCTTGCCGCAGCAGGTATTGTGGGTTCTTTTCTTTCTATGCTCATTTGGATTCTTGGTCAGACGCGTAGCGCCATTTCCGCTATTATTTCGCAATACTTAGGTGCCGGTAAATTGGAAGAAGTTAAAACACTGCCCGCTCAGGCAATTTACCTCAACATTGCCTTAAGTATTCTGGTTTTGCTTTCTACCATTTTTGTTATTCAAGAAATCTTTGAGCTCTTAAATGCCAAAGGAAAAATACTGCAATATTGCATCAGCTACTACTCCATTCGCGTTTGGGGCTTTCCATTAACCCTATTCGTATTTGCGGTAATGGGTATTTTCCGCGGATTGCAGAATACTTATTGGCCCATGGTCATAGCCATAACCGGAGCAATATTGAATGTAATTTTCGATTTGGTATTTGTATACGGCATTGAAGGTTTCATACCAGCCATGTATCTTGAAGGTGCCGCGTATGCAAGTTTGTTGGCGCAAGCGATCATGGCTATCATGGCGTTCTATCTTCTTGTAACCAAAACCGATATTAGCCTAAAACTAAAACTACCCGTTCATCAAGAACTTGGTAGATTGGTAGTGATGAGCTTAAATTTGTTTGTACGTGCCATTGCACTGAACACCGCACTTATTCTTGCCGTTAGAGAAGCAACCGCGCTTGGCGATAAATATATTGGCGCACATACCATTGCGATTAACCTCTGGTTATTTTCCGCCTTTTTTATTGATGGCTACGGTGCCGCTGGTAATATTATGGGCGGTAGATTATTAGGGGAGCGCAATTATGACGGACTCTGGCTACTGGCAAAAAGGATTACGAAATACGGGCTATTCGTTAGCCTTGTTATTATGGCATTGGCAAGTATTTTCTATAAACCTTTGGGCAGTCTTTTTTCTAATGAACCCTTAGTGCTATCTGCTTTTTACAGCATCTTCTATATTATTATTCTGGGTCTTCCTTTTAATAGTACCGCTTTCGTTTTAGACGGAGTCTTTAAAGGTCTAGGTGAAATGAAATACTTGCGCAATACCCTGCTTGTAGCTACTTTTCTAGGATTTGTACCAACGCTGTTCTTAGGCAAATACCTCAATTGGGGATTAACGGGAATTTGGCTTGCCTTCACCGTTTGGATGTTTATTAGAGGTGCTGCCCTAGTGTGGAAATTCAGAAACAAATTCAAACCTTTATTGCAAAATCCGTAATTTTGAGGCAAACAAAATGCTATGGTCACTACAAGAAAAAATGGAAGTTTATATACACGAATAGATGGTAAAGTTGCTCACGTAGAATTTGGGCATCCTGCCAGTAATTCTTTTGTTTCTGAACTTTTAGAACGCCTGACGGATACCATTAACGAGCTTTCTGATAATGAAGGCATTTCTGTTATCCTATTAAAATCTGAAGGTGAAAAAGCGTTTTGTGCCGGTGCTTCTTTTGATGAACTTTTAGAGGTTTCTAACCTTGAAGAAGGTAAGGCATTCTTTAGTGGTTTTGCCCATGTCATAAACGCCATGCGCAAATGTAAAAAAGTAATTGTAGGCCGTGTACATGGTAAAACCGTTGGTGGTGGTGTAGGTCTGGCCGCTGCTTGTGACTATGTGTATTCTAACGTAAACTCTTCTATTAAACTTTCTGAGCTTAGTATTGGTATTGCACCTTTAGTAATTGCACCTGCCGTTGCCCGTAAAATAGGTAATGCCGCAATGGGCGAAATGTCTTTGGCACCTACGGAATGGAAAAGTGCTTATTGGGCTCAAGAAAAAGGATTGTTCAATAAAGTATATGACTCTGCAGACGAAATGGATAAAGAACTTGACTTCTTCATTCATAAATTGGCAAGCTATAATGCCGAAGCTTTAACAGAATGGAAGAAAGTTTTGTGGGAAGGTACCGACCATTGGGATACCTTATTGACAGAACGCGCAGCTATCACCGGTAAATTAGCCCTTTCTGATTTTACGAGAAAAGCACTGTCAAAATTTAAAAAATAAACAATAACTGAAACAGCTATTCGTTCTGTTTCTAAATCATTAGTATGGAGTTTTTTCAATTTTTAAACGGCAACCTCGTATTTCCAGTTCTTGCACTTTCTGTTTTAATCATTTATGTAGTGAACAAAATGCGTGCGAAAAAGAAATACAAGAGGTAATTCAAGTCGTCTCTACGCAACGAATTGGTATTTGAACATCTAATAAAAAACCAGTTTTATGTTCGCAAAAATCATAGTAGCTTTTCTATCTCTATTCTTAGTTGCTTGCAACGATAATGACGATGCTGAACAGCAAGATTGTTCTGAAGCCATTTGTACACTTAATTTTGTAACTGTAACGGTTAGCGTTAAAGATGCGTCGGGCGAACCAGTATCCCTTGACAGCTATGAGGTTATCGATAATGAAATTGGAGAAAACCTTGCTACGGATTTCAACGGTAACGAATATCAATACCTCAAAGAACAAGGCTTCTATCCTATTCTTAGTGACGCCAATCGTATTCAATACCAAAATACTACGGCAACTCTTACATTTAAGGGTTTCAGAACTAATGAAGAGGTCATCAATGAAGATTATGAAGTTGGTGCAGACTGTTGCCATGTTAATTTAATCTCTGGAAATACCGAGATTGTTTTAGAATGATTTCTTCTTATAAATCCTTTTAAAGATTCCCTACCTTTGCCATATAATTATAGGTCATGAGCAATATTCGTATTACCAAACAATTCAATTTTGAAACCGGACACGCACTTTACGGGTATGACGGTAAATGTAGAAATGTACATGGTCATAGTTATAAATTATCCGTTACCGTTATCGGTAGACCTATTACAGACACCAGCCACGTAAAATTAGGAATGGTAATCGATTTCGGAGATCTTAAAAAAATAGTGAAAGAAGATATCGTTGATGTTTTTGATCACGCCACCGTATTCAATAAAAATACTCCTCACGTAGAACTTGCCAAAGAATTGACAGACAGAGGGCATAACGTTATCTTGGCAGATTACCAACCTACAAGTGAAAATATGGTCATAGATTTTGCAGCGAAAATAAAATCTCGCCTTCCTGAAAATATTTCTTTATTCTCTTTAAAACTGCAAGAAACAGATACTTCTTTCGCAGAATGGTATGCTAGTGACAATTAAGTTCAACATAACTTTACCATATACTTACTTTACAAGCTTTTAAATTGTCTTATTTTTAGGGAATCTCCTTAATATAACGACATGACAAAGCATCATATTTACTGGTGGAATCTTGAAAATCTATTTGATGTAGAAAATTCTCCGAGAAGAAGTCAATTTTTAAATAACCATTTAGGTAAGGAACTTGACGGCTGGAACGCTGCTATTCTTAATAGGAAAATTGCGAACCTAACCGCAGTCATATCAAAATTCAATGATGGTAATGGTCCTGATTTATTGGGAGTTTGTGAGGTAGAAAATGAATATGTTATCGAATTACTTATCGATGCCATGAGCACGGCACTTGATAAGAACTATGGTTATGTTATCTCTGAAGGAGAAGATAAACGAGGTATTGATACAGCGCTTATTTATGACAAGACCAAATACGGACCTGAGCAACAAACTTTCAGCCTACGTATTATAAAACGAAATACCACCAGAGATTTATTTCAAGTACACATCAACACTGCCAATGGCAACAAGCTGGTATGTGTACTTAACCATTGGCCTTCTAGATCTGGCGGTGAACTTGAGAGTGAGCCATTTAGAATTATGGTAGCGGAAAATTTATCGTACTGGATCGAGAGAATTTACGAAGAACAAGGTAATGATGCCAATATCATATTAATGGGAGATTTCAATGACAACCCTTATAACAAAAGTATTACAGCGTACTTAAAGGCTATCAATAACAAAGCCTTGGTGAAAAGTAATAGAGTGCGCCTAAAGTACTTTTATAATGTAATGCATCGATTTTTAGATGCTCAGATAGGCACATTTGTATTTGGTAATGAGTATAATCTGTTGGATCAGTTTATGATTTCTAAAAGTATTTTATCAGAGAAGTCAGAATTACCTTTTAAATTGAGTACCGTAGAAATCATTGCATACCCTGAGCTTACTTCTGGATCTTACCAGAAACCTGTAAAGTTTGGTAGACCCAATTCTTCAACCTTCAATGAAAAAGGGTTTAGTGATCACCTACCCATAAAAATAGTATTGAACGAAAAAGATGCCGTAGTATAATTACACCTCTAAAAACGAGCATTCTCTTATTTTGACCAGTGTATTCCCGTGGTACGCAAAACAGTTATTATATTTACATCCTGATGACGAACATTGAACTTCCCGCAGGAAAAAAAGTATATTTTGCTAGTGATAACCACCTAGGCGCACCTACTATGGAAGAAAGTAGGGTGAGAGAGCTAAAGTTTATTCGTTGGCTAGATACGATCAAGTCGGATGCCGGAGTCATTTTCTTAATGGGTGATTTGTTCGATTTTTGGTTTGAATACACCACCGTTATCCCAAAAGGATTTACCAGAACACTGGGAAAACTTGCAGAACTGTCTGATACCGGTATACAAATACACTACTTTGTTGGTAATCATGATCTTTGGATGAACGGTTACTTTGAAGAAGAATTAAACATACCTGTTTACCACAAACCTCAACAATATTCTATTAACGGAGCTTCATTTTTTATAGGTCATGGTGACGGACTAGGACCAGATGATAAGGGTTTCAAAAGAATGAAAAAGGTATTTACAAACCCGATAGCTAAATGGTTCTTTAGATGGCTACACCCCGATATAGGTGTTCGTTTGGCGAAGCACCTTTCTGTAAGCAACAAGTTGATCAGTGGAGACGATGATGCCAAATTTTTAGGTAATGACAAAGAATGGCTGGTACAATACGCACATAGAAAGTTAGAAACCCAACATTACGACCATTTCATTTTTGGTCATAGACATCTTCCATTGGAAATTGAACTGAAAGAAAAATCAAAATATACCAATCTTGGAGATTAGATCAAATACTACACATATGCCGAGTTTGACGGTCAGCAACTTTCGTTAAAAGAATTCAGCTAAATTTAATCAAAAACATCGACGAAATACATAATTTAAATTGTAATCCTTTTCTTACAACAAGAATCGAACGATTCACAACAATAGTTTCATAAAACTAGGTCTCCGTTATATCTTTACCCTGTTATTAAGTTTAAGTGTTGACCCAAATCTTCACATTACCTACAAGTTTCCCCAGCTTAAAACCCAAATTTTAAGTGTACCTACTTTAAAGAACAGCCCCTATTTTAGGGGCTTTTTCGTTGTTTATACTTTTGATTACAAAACCTGTAAAATTTTTGAGAGGTTTGTTTTGGCAAAACATTTATCTATTAGCAATAAGTTGATTAGCGGAGATGATGATGCCTAGTTTTTAGGTAATGACAAATAATGGCTGGTACAATACGCACATAGAAAGTTAGAAACCCAACATTACGACCATTTCATTTTTGGTCATAGACATCTTCCATTGGAAATTGAACTGAAAGAAAAATCAAAATATACCAATCTTGGAGATTAGATCAAATACTACACATATGCCGAGTTTGACGGTCAGCAACTTTCGTTAAAAGAATTCAGCTAAATTTAATCAAAAACATCGACGAAATACATAATTTAAATTGTAATCCTTTTCTTACAACAAGAATCGAACGATTCACAACAATAGTTTCATAAAACTAGGTCTCCGTTATATCTTTACCCTGTTATTAAGTTTAAGTGTTGACCCAAATCTTCACATTACCTACAAGTTTCCCCAGCTTAAAACCCAAATTTTAAGTGTACCTACTTTAAAGAACAGCCCCTATTTTAGGGGCTTTTTCGTTGTTTATACTTTTTCTATTCAATTTTAAATTTTTAGGATTAACAAATCCCGTAAATTTTTCAAATCTGATATCTTATTAATTATCACTTCATAAATTGCAAATAATTTACATTCTGCATATGATGGTTTTATTATTGAAACAGACATATTCAAGTGATACATATCACTAAACCACATGTAATACTTTTCTTACATATTAAAATCGATAGTTCACAACAAAAGTTATCACAAACTAGACATTGTTACTATCTTTACACTGTTGTTAAGATTAAGTGTTGATTCCCAAATCTTCAGTTTACCTACAAGTTCCCCCGCTTAATGACCCAAACATTAAGCATTACCTACAATAAAAAAAGCTCCTTTATAAGGGGCTTTTTTTATGATGAAACTTGAAGTATGTTAGCTCTCATGCTCTTCCACATCTTTCTGCAAGTCTAATTTTCTAAATTTTGGTGAAACAATTGCCGTAAGTCCCACGGTCAATAAAGTCATAGTACCACCAAAAACAACTGCGGTTACTGTACCCATTAATTTTGCTGTTACCCCACTCTCAAAAGCACCCAATTCATTAGATGATCCTACGAACATAGAATTTACAGAAGCTACACGCCCACGCATATTATCAGGAGTCTTTAATTGCAATATCGTTTGTCTTATAATCATAGATACACCATCAACTGCTCCACTTAAGAATAAGGCAGCCACCGAAAGCCAGAAATAGGTTGATAGCCCGAATACGATCATACACACCCCAAAACCAAATACAGCCAACAATAACTTTTTACCTGCATTTTTATGTAAAGGAAATCTCGTAGAACCCAACATTGTTAAGGCAGCCCCAACAGCAGGTGCTGCTCTTAGCACACCAAAACCTTCTGACCCTACATGTAAAATGTCTTGTGCAAAAATGGGTAATAATGCTACCGCACCTCCAAAAAGTACGGCAATCATATCCAAAGTCAAAGCACCCAAAACCGCTCTGGTCTTAAATACAAAGGTTAGTCCCTCTTTTAAACTCTGAAAAACAGGTTCGCCAATCTTCGGATTCAAAATTGGTTTTTTTGAAATATTAAATAGCGCTGTCAACGCAAGCAATGAAAAGCCGAAAATGACGCACATAGACCAATGTACGCCTATTAAACTAATAGAAAATCCCGCTAATGCCGGACCAAGAACCGATGCCATTTGCCATGTAGTACTGCTCCATGTAGCCGCATTAGGGTATATTTTTTTGGGTACGATTAAGGCTATTAAAGAAAATATTGTAGGACCTAAGAATGCACGTACCAATCCGCCACAGAAAACCAAGGCATAGATACCATAAAGAATTACTTTAGTTTCATATGTCTCTAAAACTGAAGGCATACTCAACATAAAAAGTCCAAAACTAATGACAGAGAATCCGAAAATGCATTTTATCAATAGATTTCTTTTCTCTTTTTGATCTACAATATGACCGGCAAAAAGTGCCATGCTCACCGCAGGTATTACTTCCATCAAACCAATTATACCTAATGATAGCGGGTCTTTTGTCATTGAATAGACTTGCCATTCTATGACTATAAATTGCATTGACCAGGCAAAAACCATGGCAAAACGAACTAGAAGAAAAATATTGAATTCCTTATATCTTAAGGCTGCATATGGATCGTTAACGCTCATAAGGTAATCGCTAAATAGGGTCTAAAGATATTTAATAAATAACAGGGCTAATAAATAATAGTGAACTAATTAATTAATAGAAGCAGAACAAGTTTCACTGCACCTTAATCAATGCCTAATTCTCCAAAATAGGAATCTAATTCTAGCTTAAATAATGTGCCGTTGATTAAATCTCTAACCTCTACAGCTTCAGGATAACTTACCGCAAAGGTTACCTGGTGCGCAGGTGTATTCAACAATAATGACCTGCAAGTCTCTTTTGTTTTACAATCTCCACAAAGATGACCCTTGCCGTTTTCAACAGTATCCGCAATGCATTTAGAAAAATGGCGCAATTCACTTTGGGTAAGTAATAATCCAATATCCCTGAAAATCACTTGAACTTTATTGGCTTGGCTAGGTTTATCTTTTTTCCATTGGAAGGCTATTCCAAAATCATTCTGGTAAATAGGATGTATATCGTTCATAAGAATCTACATATTTAGTATAAATATATGCATCTTATTTAGAACTATTATAAATAGTATTGTTAAATGGTTATTTCTATCTGATTACCTTCTGGGTCTAGTACAACACTTTCATAGTAACCATCCCCGGTAGTTCTAAGTTCGCCGGCAATTGTAAATCCGTCTGCTCTCAATTTTTCAGTTAAAACATGTACTTGCTCTTTTGAGCCTAAGGACATGGCAAAATGTATGAATCCGGTATCTAACGCATTATCAGAAGCGGCAACAATAGTTGGTTTATGCATAATTTCTAACCTAGCACCATCTGTAAAACTTAAAAAGTAAGAGGTAAACTGTTTGGTTGCGTTATGATACTTTTCTCCTGATACGGCATTGAAATACCTTTCATAAAATGCGCGCATTCCTTCTAAATCTGCGACCCAAATAGCAATATGCTCTATTCTCATTTAATGTCCTTTAGCTTCAATTGCAAACTGACATTACCTTGCCATTCATTCTCATCAATAGAGAAAACGGCGTTAAAAGGTTTTCTACCCGTTACCAGAGATAGTTTATCACCCATATTAAAGCCAATACCATCAATTCTATGACTGTCTTGCTGAACCACAGAAACTTTTAAATGTGCCTCTTCTTTACCTACACCTTTTGCGTAACCAGTATCATGTAAATCTTCAGCCATAAATATTGGCGACATATTACCAGGACCAAAAGGGGCAAATTGCTTTAGAATTCGCATTAACTTAGGTGTAATATCTTTTAATTCTATTACGGTATCTATTGTAATTTCAGGTATCAACATTTGTGGGTCAATACTCTCTTTCACAACCTTTTCAAACTGATGCTTAAAATTATTATACTGCGCCTCTAATAAGGTTAAACCTGCAGCATATTTATGACCTCCAAATTGCTCAATATAATCTGCACAACCTTCTAAAGCATTGTACACATCAAAACCTCTAACTGATCTTGCCGATGCCGCCAACTTATCGCCACTTTTTGTAAAAACCAGCGTTGGTCTATAGTACGTTTCCGTTAATCTTGATGCTACAATACCGATAACTCCTTTATGCCAAGTATCTTTATAAACTACAGAAGTAAAACCTTCTTCCTCCTGATTTTCTTGAATTTGCCCTAGTGCCTCAATCGTAATTTCCTGATCCAGCCCTCTTCTATCGGTATTGAATTTTTCAATTTCAGAA
>JAHDDP010000093.1 GCA_020629285.1 Maribacter sp. | reverse complement strand
CGGTGTTTATCAAAACCAAAAAATCTGCTTTAAAGAAATGTCTTTAAAGCAGATTAAATATCAACTTAACCTATTTATTATAAGAACAGCAAAATAATGGTCAATACCATACCACCAAGTGAGAAATAAAGTCCTTTTTTAAATACCGTGGTTTTTGGCATAAACATCCAAAAAGATGATATCACGAAGAATAATAGTGATAGACCAAAAAAGATGTTTAAAAAATAGACGGGGCTATTGGTGGTTGCTTTATGCAGATGCACCATCTTGTCCAAAACAATTGGAAGTTCCATCTTTTTTATGGTTGCCATACCCGTTGCGGCATTATATTCGCCTTGTTTAAAATAAACAATGTCTCCTTCGGTTTTTTGAGGCTTTACCCCACCTTTGATTCTTAAAGCACCATCAAGTTCAGCCGTATTTAAATTAGGTTTTAATTGTTTTTCAGTAATTTTTTCGCTTTTTAGAAAATCGGTATTTCTATAAATCAATATTATACCGCTAATCGAGTACATGGCCATTATACCGGCTAAAAAGAAACCTAGGTATCTGTGTATAATTCTCATGCGTAAACTTGTGGTCATTTTCATTCTGTACTTTTTTAAAGTTGGTATTGCGAGTGCAAAAATAGGCACATAAGTTTAAAAGTGATTAAGACAAAGTTAAAGATGAAAGGTTTAATGAATATGTAGTAAAAAAAGAAAACCCCAAAGAGGTAAATCTCTTTGGGGCAATCTTCGTTGTTTAATATACTATTTATTTGAAACCAATTTCTTTAATACCATCATGACTTATTTTAATGGCATCTAAGGGTTTTAATCCGTCGAAAGTCATATCCTGTTCAACCATATAATATTTCATTCCAGAAAGCTCTTTGTTGGCTAAAATATTTTTAAAGCCTATAGAACCTGTACCCACTGGTGCGAATCTACCTTGCTCATCCATATCTTTAACGTGCCATATTTTAAAACGACCTGGATATTTGTTGAAATACGCAATAGGGTTGGCACCTGCTTTGGTAACCCAATATAAATCCATCTGAAAGTTTAATAATTTTGGGTCAACATTTTCTAACAGGTAGTCGATCGGAACTATACCGTCTTCATTTTTCTTAAACTCGAAATCATGGTTATGATAAAGTAATTTTAATTTTGCTTTTTTAGCCTTCTCGCCAAGTGTTGTTAAGATTTTAGCCAAGTCTTCTACCGTACCTGTCATGCCCATTGTTTTGTCTTCTTGGTTAAAAGTGAACATGCCCATAGGTGGTATTGGCACAACAAAGTATTTGAAACCTGCTGCCTTGGCATCTGCCATCATCTTATCTGCATTGTCAATAGTTACGGCACTTTGGTGTGTACTGATCGGTTTAAGTTTTAAAGATTTTAAAAGCCCTTTGAAATCTGCAGGGGTCATTCCATAATATTTTCCATCAGCATAACCGGCAGCTTCAATATTTTTATAACCGACATCAGATACAGCTTGTAGTGTAGCTTTTGCATTGGTGCCCATATCGTCTCTTAGCGTGTATAATGCCAATCCTCCAAATTTCTTTTGAGCATATGAATTTATAGTACCGAACATAAAAGCAGCTAGAACGGTGCATTTTAAAAAGTTGTGTAGTGTTGACTTGTTCATTGTTTTTTAAGGTATTTACTATTATTTAAAGCTATAAAGGTAAGGAGCTTTATGTGCCTTGCCTTCAAAAAGTTTTTCATGCCTTTCAAGAATATCCATTGATAACATTTTACGTTGAAAACTGGTTCTTCTTAAAGTTTCGTCTAAAATAGCCTCAAAGACCTGTTGCAACTGTTTCATGGTAAATTTAGCGGGAAGTAGATTCATTCCAATCAATTTTTCACTGATGTTATTACGCAGCACTTCAAGGGCTTTATCTACTATTTCATTATGGTCCATCATTAATTGAGGGACATTTTTAATATCATACCAAGCAATACTGTCTGATAGATTATCTGGCTTTGGGTTTACATTTTCGTAATTGATCAATGCGTAATGGCCTACGGTTATAAAGCGCTCCATCATCCATTGTTTTTCATTTAAATCTTTATTTTTTGCTTGTAAAATGCTACGAGTGGCATCTGGGTCTGTTCTATTGAGCTTACCAAAAGTTTGAAATTGATCTAAAAATACATCTTTAAGACCAGTACGTTCTTCCACGCCTTTATTTACCGCTTCCTGTAAACTTTCTTCTTTTTTAATATATCCGCCAGGGAGTGCAAATAAACCTGTATTGTGGTATTCTAAAATAAGAATCTTAAGTTTTTCACCATTGAAACCAAAAATTACACAGTCGTACGAAAGGTTGGGGATGAATTTCTTATTATTTGCACCTTTCATTAATGAATTTGATAAAATATGATAGTATTTTTCAAATAAAGCATAAATAAAAATGTAAACAAAGGAATATTGTTATAATGTGAGACAATAAGAAAAATCTTACATACTGTAAATTAAAGGTTGTGTTATGTAGATTTTGGAACATTTATAAAGTAAGAATATATAACTATGCACCATATATTCTTACTTGTTACCAATCATTTAAAAGTCCGTATCGTAAAAGCCACTAGACATAATCAATAATACTTTAGCGCTATAATTACTAGGCGTTTACTTTTTCTTTTCCAAGTTCGACAGCACGTTCAAAAGCTGCGAAAGCGGCATCTTTTATTAGTTCACTTACATTATTGTTTTCCATAGAATCTAAAGCTGCCCGAGTAGTACCACCTTTACTAGCAACCTTGTCCATCCAAGAATTCGGCGAAAGCTCGTTCTGATTAAAAAGTTCAATGGCACCTGTAAATGTTTGTGCTACCAATACCTTAGAGACATTTGGTGTAAACCCCATTTTTAGCGCTGCCTCCATCATACTTTGCATAAAATAAAAAACATACGCCGGTCCGCTACCTGAAATACCGGTAGAGGCGTCTATAAATTTTTCATTACTAACTTGAATTGATTTTCCTGTAGTATCCAATAGGCTTTCAATGGTCAGTAATTCTATTCTTGTAACATCTTCTGAGGTAACGAACGAAGTTAGTCCTTTACCGATCTGTGCCGGTAAATTTGGCATTGCACGTACTATTTTGGTGAGTCCGGTAAGGTTTTTAATGGTATCGATAGTTACCCCTGCCATAATGGAAATTACAATTTGACCTGGCTTTACCAACGGATTCAACTTTAAGAACACACTCTCTGCATGATAAGGTTTTACCGCTATAAAAATGATATCTGCCTGTGGGGCACAATTCTTTAAATCATCAAAGGCATCGAACTGTGGGTTTTCGCGTAAGGCTTCAAGTTTATCTTCTGAAGTGTCGAGCACCATGATGTTTCTTTTCTTAAGTAATTTTGATTTTGACATGCCTTCGGCATACGTCAACCCCATGTTGCCGGCTCCTATTACCAGTATTTTCATAAATTATATTTTAATTGTAGTGTAAAATGTATGTGTGTTCAATTAAATAAACAGCATTTTATCTATGGCATTATTTTTACGTCTATAGTAGATTTGCCTGTAAGTGTGCAAGGTTTTTATAGGTATCCCCATAAAATATTTAGTTATTGACGTCACTTTAGATTTTTTTAATCCGTTGTGTGTTCTGTACAATTCTTTAGTATTACTTTCTCTTTTGATATAAATAAATTTCATGTGGTCGTATTTCTTATAATAACATAACATATGCCCTACCAACTCCAAATTAGAGCCGTTAAGTTTTTGTTATGCTATTTTAAATAATGTTAAAGGTAGATGGTGCGTTAAGTTCTTTGTGCTGTAATTAGCCGTTATGTTATAAATAGGCACGCAGAATTTCGGTATTTGATGTACGGCGTAGAGACTTCAAACCTTTGTCTTTAATTTGACGAACACGTTCTCTGGTGACATCAAAAACCTCGCCTATTTCGACTAAGCTCATAGCGGGTTGCTTGCCTAAACCAAAATACAGGCGCAAGACATCACCTTGCCTTTCTGGTATTTTATTCAAAACCTGATTAATATCTGTCTCCAAAGACTCCGCCATTACTTCCTTGTCCGGGCTATTTAATGTCGTTGATTCAAGAACATTGTAAAGAGAAGAAGATTCCTCTTCTTTAAAAGGTGCATCTAGTGAAATTGATTTACCAGAGTTTTTTATAGAGCTATTTACCTTAGAAACACTCATATCTAATTCTTTGGCAATTTCAGCAGGACTTGGCGGTCTTTCGTTTACTTGTTCTAAAGCAGAATATACTTGATATATTTTAGAATTAACGGCTATTTTGTTCTGAGGTATGCGTATCATTCTTGAAGAGTTGGACAATGCCTGAAGAATAGATTGACGTATCCACCAAACGGCATATGATATAAACTTGAATCCTCTAGTTTCATCAAAACGTTTGGCAGCTTTTACCAAACCTAAATTACCTTCGTTTATTAGGTCGGTAAGGCGTAAGCCTCTATTTTGATATTGCTTAGCTGCAGATACTACGAACCTTAAATTGGCACTTACCAATTTATCTAATGCCTGCTGATCACCCTCACGAATTTTTCGAGCCAATTCTACTTCTTCGTCGGCAGTAATTAAATCTATTTTACTGATTTCTTGAAAGTATTTTTCTAATGATTTGGCATCTCTGTTCGTAATTTGTTTGGTGATCTTCAGTTGTCGCATAGAATAATTTTAGATTAAATTATAACATAGCATAATTTTATGAAAATGCAAGAAAATGAATCGTTTTATGATATTTTAAGTCGTTTTTGACATGTTTTAGGCTAAAATGGACTGTATTTTGACGATTTTAAGTAATTCAGTTTATGAGTATTGCTGTCTGATAATATAATTATCAAAATTTATGTAGTGTAGTGCTGGTTTTCATAAGTGGATTTTTATTTTTGGGTAAACTACCCAGTACACCATGAAATATCGTCATAGCCTTTACCTTGTTTTTTTTACTTGTATACAGTTCATATCGGCTCAACAAATCGACTTCTCAAGTCTAAAGAATCTTAAGATACGTAATGTAGGACCCGCAAACATGAGTGGGCGTATTACGGCAATAGATGTGGTTACTGAGAATCCAAAAATAATGTTCGTTGGTGCGGCTTCCGGTGGAGTTTGGAAGTCTGAAAATGGAGGTTCTGAATGGAAACCGGTATTTGATGACCAACCCACACAAAACATTGGAGCACTTACCATTCAGCAGAGCAATCCAGATGTTATTTGGGTAGGAACAGGTGAAGGTAATCCTCGTAATTCAATGAACTTGGGCATGGGTATTTTTAAAAGTATCGATGGAGGTAAAACATGGAAACATTTGGGATTGGAGGCTACCAAAACCATACATAGAATAAGTATTGATCCTAACGACCCAAATGTTGTTTACGTGGGCGCGATGGGTGATCCATTTACGGCTAACGAGCATAGAGGTTTATATAAAACGATAGATGGTGGTCTACATTGGAAAAAGGTATTATACTCTAATACTACTTCTGGTATTGCAGATTTAAAAATGCAACCAACAAATTCTAATAAATTATATGCAGCGTTATACGATCATAAACGAACTCCGTATTATTTTACATCTGGTGGCGAAGGATCTGGTTTTTACATTTCTGAGGATGGGGGTGAAAATTGGAATAAATTAGGAGAGAAAAACGGACTGCCCTCTGGAGATTTAGGTAGAATAGGTTTTGCTATTGCACCGTCTGAACCCAACAGAATCTATGCTAAAATAGAGGCGAAGAAGAATGCGATTTACCGAAGCGATGATGGCGGTACAAGTTGGAAAATGATCAATGATAACCCTAAGTTTGCGAATAATAGACCCTTTTATTTTCAAGACTTAGCCGTAGATTCAGAAGACCCGGATAGGATCTATAATATTTATCAGCCTTTATCTGTGAGTTATGATGGCGGTAGCACTTTTGATACCATACCTATGATACCTGCAGATGAAACAAAAGGTATTCATGCCGATTTTCATGCCTTTTGGGTGAACCCCAATGATGCCGAACATTTTATAATTGGCGGTGATGGCGGATTGGGTATTACCCAAGATCATGGTAAAAGTTGGTATTTCCCTGAAACCATTCCTGTTGCACAATTCTACCATGTAGGCGTAGATAATGATACTCCGTATAATGTATATGGCGGTATGCAAGATAATGGTAACTGGTCCGGTCCTGCATATACTTGGAAAAGAGGAGGAATTAGAACCTTGTATTGGCAGTATTTAGTAGGGGGCGATGGATTTGATATTTCTCCAGATTTGGATAATTCTAGATTTGGATATGGATCATCTCAAAATGGGGATTTATATAGATATGATAAATTAACGGGATATTATGTAAGCATAAAACCGCCTTCCTTAGATATAAAAACCCCATTGCGTTTTAATTGGAATGCTGCTTTTGCAAGGAATCCCAAAAATGATAATGCTGCTTATTACGGATCCCAATTTGTACATGTTACCAAGGATAAGGGAGCCACATGGGAAACTATTTCACCTGACTTGACCACTAACAATCCTGAGCATCAAAAACCAGATTACGGCGGATTAACTTTAGATGTATCTGGTGCAGAACGTTATAATTCAATATTGACCATAGCTCCAAGTTCGTTGAATGACCAAATTATCTGGGCTGGCACCGATGATGGGCAAGTGCAATTAACAACAGACGGCGGTACAACATGGAAAAACCTTACGGCTAAAGTAAAAGGAATGCCAAACGAAAGTTGGGTTGCACAAATACAAGCTTCTCGCTACGATGCTAAATCGGCATGGATGGTGGTAAACAATTATAGAAAAGGGGATTATGAGCCATATGTATTCAAAACCAATGACCTTGGAAAAACATGGAAGCGAGTTGCGGATAAAACCATGGTGAACGGATATGCTTTAACAATTATGCAAGACCCCGTAGAACCCAATTTAGTGTATTTAGGAACAGAGAACGGTCTATGGATAAGTATTGATGAAGGGGCGACTTGGTCTCAATTTAAAAACGGATTTCCATCAGTATCTACGATGGATTTGAAAATTCAGGAAAGAGAATCGGCATTGATTGTCGGTACTTTTGGAAGGGCAATTTGGGTTTTAGATGATTTATTGACCTTGAGAGAAATTGCGGCAAACAAATTAAAGCGGGGCATAACTGCATTACCAATGAACGTTGCCGTACAGGTGAAAGGCTTATTTATAAACCCGCCAGGGAATATTTGGACAGGTTTCCATACTACTTTTGAAGGAGAGAATAAAGTTTTTCAAAAAACAAAGATTCCTTTTTATTTAACTGAGGAGCCTACACAGGAAAGTGTGGTGACCGCAATGATATATGATGCTGAAGATAGATTGGTAAATACAGTTGAAGCTAAAGAACTCACTAAAGGCTTAAATTATATGATATGGAAATTAGATGAGTCTGCTTCTACGTTGCCAGGTTCATGGACCCATGATTTTTCTAGAGATATACCGGTGCTGCCAGGGGAGTATAAAATAGTTTTAAAGCAAGGTGTGCATTCAGATACTACTAAAGTTACTGTAATTGCAGATCCAAGATTTGATCCGAAACCAAACATAGACAAGGCACTATATGATTATAAAAAAGCAGTAGATCTTCAAGTAAAAATCTTGTCAGATCGCTTAGAAAAAATTGATTTGAAAATTAAAAAAGTAGATTATTTTTTAGGTAAAATCAACAAATCTGAGAGTAAGGCTGATCAAATATTAGTAGGCAAGCTTGAAAATATGAAACAGTCTTTAAAAGATTTAAAGGCAAAGGGAAAAACGCCTAAACCAGATAGGCAAGTAGGGGCATGGCAGTCTTTTGAGACATCGCCCTATTCAAAAATACGAGAAGCTTTAAGTATAGCGGCAGCACAGACAAATAGGCCTTCTACCCAGCATCAAGAAATTCTTGAACAAGGAAAATATTTGGTTACCGAATTTTCAAAAATGGTAACTGATTTTATAAAAGATGAATGGGCGCCCTTTGAAACAAATGTCAAAAAGAACCACAATATTTGGGATGAATAATAAAGGTTGTAGAGGTGATTAAGGTAAAATTGCCTCTGCTTCAATTTCTACCATGTAACCGTCACCTACCAATTTGGCTTCTACTAATGTATTTGCCGGATTAATACTTTTAAAACGTTCACCATGAGCTCTTGCAACAGGCTCCCAATCTTTTAGTTCGTTAACGAAAATTCGTGTTCTCACCACATCGGCTAAAGTACCGCCAAATGAAGTGATGACGCCCTCGATTTTATCAATAATAAAATGTGTTTGAGCAGCTGGGTCGGTGCCACCGATCATATCACTTCCATGAGTTGCTGTGGTCCCTGAAACATGAATAGTATTACCAACTTTTACAGCTCTACAATACCCCGCATATTCTTCCCATTCCGTACCACTAAAAATCTGTTCTCTATTTCCTCCGGTTTTTATAGGTGTAAAAGCTTTAGGTATCGTTTCTAAATGATCGCTAAGATCACCCGATGCTGTTAGAAATGGAGGTTTTCTGTACTCATCACCACAATCGCCGGGTATTAAAGTCAGTTTGTGTTGAGCTTTTTTAATAGCGTTGATATCATCAGAATCTAGAGTAATATCCAGCATTTTTCTGTTGTCTTCGATATGTTCGCTTTCGCCTAATCTAGCACCAACAATAACAGAAGCAACCGCATCGCCTTCCAAAATAAATCTACTTGCAATATTTGCAATCGAAGCATTATGTTTATCGGCAATCTTTTTTACTGTTTGTAATAGGTTCTGGTAAAGTTTCCATCCGCCGGCGGCATCAATAAAACGTTTGTATTTCATTTGTGACCAGGTGGTCAATTCTTCATATGTAGGTTCGGTTTTATTCAACCATTTATCGGTTAAGAATCCGCCTGCCAATGTTCCAAAGGCTAGTATTTTTACGTTGTATTCTTGACACACCGCTGCCATTTGCCCATTTGCACGCTGATCGATCAACGAATGGCAAATTTGATTACTGACAATAGGTATACCACTTGCCAAAGCAATACGTAAATGTGCGGCATCGAAATTAGTTACTCCAATATGTTTAATTAAACCTTCTTCCTGTAATTCCTTTAAATAGAAAAGCCCGTCTAACCAACTGGCATCGGGGTAGTACCACGCATGAAATTGTAAAAGGTCAATACTAGTCTGTTGCATTCTGTCTAGAGCTGTCTGTACCGCGGCTCTAACATCTTCACGAGTAATTTTACCTGGTTTGGGAACCCATTTTGTAAAAAGCTGTACACTTTCTTTGTCGGAAAGACTATTTTTAAAGGTGCCGGCTATAATTTCACTAGAACCATAGTGGTCTGCCATGTCAAAAGAAGTGAGATTGGCATCAAGATAGGGCTTCATGAATTTTGCGGTAGCAACAGGGTCTAAGGAATTACCCTTACGTTCCATATCGGCAATTTGCCATAAGCCTGTAACGACCCTTGAAATCTCTAAATCTTTGGCTAATTTAATTGTTGTCTGCATCTTTTATTCTTCAGGGAGTTCTAAAAATAGTTCGTTAGTGTTGTTGTGCTGTTTGTTCAATTTGCTCCAATAATAGGCGAATAACAAGCTTGCCAAGCCCATAACTATAAGCCATATTGGTGTGGAGTGAAAATACCACGCAGCAGAGTTTGAGGTTAAATCTTTATAGGTGTGAATACCTAGAAAAGCAGAAAGGGTTATAATGCCCGACCAAGCAATCCATAATTGCAATGTTCTATTTTTAAGTACTGAAATTTGTTTGGCTAACGTCGGATTTACTTTGTTGATAGTAACCAGCGTAATACACATTAATAGAAAATTGACCATCATTGAAGTAACCATAATGTCAATACCTAAAAAGAAATCACCTGCAAAATGAGAACCTAGAACACCTATGCTTGCCATTACACCAGCTACCATTAAAGCGATATGCGGCGTATGATTTTTTGGATGGATCGTAGAGATGGACTTAGGGAAAATACCATCTTTTGCCCAAGCGAACATTAACCGTGAAACCGATAATAGCATGGCTGGCAGGTCATTGATCAAAGCAATTGCAGCACCTGCTAAAATTGCGATACCTAAACCAGAAGGTAGTACATAGCTTAGCAAGCCGGGAGCGGAAATATCTTTTGTCATTGCTTCTTCTGCAACAAAACTCCATGGTACAATGTGATATACCGCTGAAGCAAATAGAAAGTAGAACAAGCCTACTCCGAATATGGCTAGCAGAATAGCTTTTGGTAATGATTTGGTAGGATTTTTAGCCTCGCCACCTGCTTGAGCTATGGAATCAAAACCAATAAAACTTGAGAATAAAAGTGCAGCTGCCGATAAAAATATGCGCCAGTCAAAATCTATATTTTCTGTAGTGTTGAAAGTGCGTCCGGTATTTTCTTGCAGTCCTGTTAAAAAATCTGTTGAGTCGTAAATAAGAGCCGAAACGATTACAATTCCGCCAAGGGCGAACATTAAGAACATCATGGGTAATAAAATGCGCTCATAACTTTTTATTCCTCTAATATTAATGGCTACAAAAGACCAAATTAAGGAAAGGGCAATGGTAACACGTATCCATCCTATTTCCAACTCGTTCGAAATACTTGTCCAGCCTAAACTTAGTGTTACATCACGAATAAAAGGTACGGTCACGTAAGCGATAACTCCGATAACTATAGAGAGTCCGAACCACTGTGAAAAACTTGCCACAAAGCCTAAATAAGGATTTAATCCTCTACTTGCATAAATATAACTACCGCCCGCCCGTGGCATGGCAGAAGCTAAAATGCCATATGCCAAGGCAGCAAATAATGCGGGTATGGCGGCAAATGCAAATGCAGGTAATACATATGGGCCTATACCGGGTACATTACGCTGTATCATGAATGGAACAACATTTATAGAAGCCCCTAACATAGAACAAACACCTGTAGCGGTTAGGGCTAAAATACCCATTTGCCGTGTTAGTTTTTTTGAGTTGGTTTTTGACATTTGAAATAACTTGAGCTGCTTAGGTTATTCTTGACCAAGAAAAGATTGTACCCCTGTCATTTGCCATCTGCCCAAGGTTATAGGTATGCACCCAATAGCATTTAATTCGTCGAAAAAGGTTTTCATTTTAAAAGGTTCGTTTTTAGATTCTTTCATTCTGGCATATTCGGCCATG
>JAHDDP010000092.1 GCA_020629285.1 Maribacter sp. | reverse complement strand
AAATAACTATTTTACATTTTTTTGCTCAAAATGAGGAAATGCGTAAAGAAGTGTGAGTTTGAGGTTGTAGATTAGCTTTTTAGAAAGTGAATGAGTGATTTTACTTTTTGAAAATAAAGAATTAATAATAAATAATATCGGTCATCTTATTTCTGGTTTTTGCAGGGAGTGGGGTGATTTGAATGGTGGGAATACTTGTTTATACAAGGTAGTATCAATAATGAAAAAATAACAGAATGAAAATTTTTATAAGTTGGTCTGGGGAACAAAGCAAATTTATAGCAAAAATATTAAGCGAATGGATTGAACAAGTAATTCAAATTGCAGAACCTTGGATTTCTACTGATATTGAAAAAGGTAAAAGATGGAACGCCGAAATTGCAGGAAAACTTGAGGAATCAAAAGTTGGTATATTTATAATGACACCATCGAATTTATCATCAGAATGGGTACATTTTGAAGCAGGTGCAATATCAAAAACACAAGACGCCTACGTATGTACTCTGTTGTATAAAGTTCACACAACAGATGTTTCCTCAGCGCTTTCTCAATTTCAGGCGACAAGATTGGAAAAAAGAGAAATGCTTACACTTTTAAAGCAGATAAATGTTCAGATTGGCCAAAATGGTTCAAAATCACTTAAAGAAAAGCAGATTGAAAATATTTTTGATTCCTTATGGCCTGAATTTGAAGAAAAACTAAAATCAGTTCCTGAAAGTGAAAATGAGCCTGAAATAAGAACCGAAAAAGAATTAATGGAAGAATCGTTAAATATCTTGAGATATTTAAAAAATTCAGCAGAAAGCATCGGTGGAACAACCCTAAGCGAAGATGACATGAACGAAATCGTAGATTGGTGGATTGAAAAATATGCTGGCACAAATAAAATTAGTCACAACAGTCACGATTTAAAAAATCACGAATCGGAAATCTATGATTTTATGATGAAATTTCCAGAGATTAAAAAGATTTTTCAATCATCAGGAAAACTTAAGAATAGAATTAAAAATCAAACAAACTTATTACTTCCATTTTAAAAAAATAGGCACAACAGTGAATTTAAAAATAGCACTAGTTATTTCGATTAAGAAACAGTGGCATTTACAGGAAGGTATCAATTTCTGAATCATACTATTCCCTATCAATAATAAAATAAGAAAACTAAAAAATCACTTGCGTTTCACTCAAAATTTCTCGGTTAACGTCTGTGAAACTTGCAAAATATGGAACATTAGAAAACAATTAAAACAAAACCATGGCACATAAATGTTTTATAACATTCAAAACAGAGGATATAGCATATAAAGAATATATCAGAGATCAAATGCAAGTTGATATGATTGACAAATCATTAAACGAACCAATAAATTCTGATAATGATGATTATATAATGAGAAAAATCAGAGAAGATTATCTTTCTGACTCAACAGTACGATTTGTTTAATTGGAGTTAATAGTAGTGAAAATTTAGGTTGGAATGAACAAAGATTTATAAAACGAGAGCTACAAGCATCTCTCTATAATGGTCAAAATAATACCAAAAGTGGAATCTTAGGTGTTGTTTTACCTTCGATGTATGATACAATTTTCAAGGGTTCTGGAAATTGCGATAGCTGTGGAAAAACACATAACTATATTAATATAAATGATTCAACAACAGTTAAAGAGTTCAGTTATAATTTTTACATACCAAATAACAACTGTGCTTGGTCTGAAGATGATAGATATTGTGTATTGGCTAAATGGGAAGATTTTAAAAACAACCCAAATAATTACATTGACAAAGCTTTTGACAAAAGAACAAGCGATATTTCTAGTAAAACTAAGGTAAAACCATAATGAAATTTAAAGATTTTCCAGGCTTATATCAGGCCTCAGATACAGCGTCCTTGTCCGCTCAAAAGAATTACAAAAATATGATAGCGTATGACTTAATAATGATGATTATTGCGTCAGGACTTGCTATCTATAATTACAAACAAATAGAACCAAAACTTTTCGCTTACATTATTTCAGGAATATTTTTACTTCTAAGTTTTGCTTTGACATTAATTATTAGAACAAAGAAATTTGAAGATGTTTGGTATCAAGGGAGAGCACTTGCTGAATCTTGTAAAACTATCTCTTGGAGATTTATAACATGTGCAAAAAGCTTTGAAAGCAATTTAACAAAAGAAGAAGTAGAAGACTATTTTATAACAAGAGTAAAAGAATTGAGCAGCGAATTTAAAGACTTAAATGAGTCTTTAAATGCAAAAATCGTAGTCCTCCCTATTATCACAACTAAGATGTGGGAAATTAGAAATTTAAATACGCTGGAACGAAAACAATATTATATTGAGAAAAGAATCAATGAACAAAAGGAGTGGTATGCGACTAAAGCTGAGTTTAATAAAACTAAATATAATAATTGGTTTTATGTAATAATTGCTTCACAGTTAATTGCTATCATAAGTATTGGATTCTTAATAAAATATCCTGATTCAAATTGGAATTTTGTAGGTTTATTTACCACAATTTCTGCTTCTGCTATTAGTTGGCTCCAATTGAAACAACATCAAGAATTAAAACAGGCATATACGACTGCCGCACAAGAATTAAATTTTATTCAAGCCTCATTTGGTAATATCAACACAGATACTGAATTGGCTGAATTTGTACTTGATTCTGAAAATGCTATTTCTCGTGAGCATACACTATGGCAGGCTCAAAAACAAAAATAAATGAATAACAATAATAATAATACCTCATGGTTACCACTAATTATTTCTATTGGTGGTGTTTTACTTTTTGCTCATCTTATTACTAAATTAATCGATTATTTAATTGGTATTGAATTCCGCGAAGAAGCTGAGTATCTAGAAAAAAGAAAAATGAGAAAACCGAGAATATTTGTAAGTCATTCTTGGAAACATAATAAAGATTATAATAATCTAATTAAAGGATTTGAAAAACAAGGTTTTAATTACTACAATCACAGTATATCAATTGACAAAGCAGAAGATTTGAAAAATGAAGAGGAAATTGAAAATAAAATAAGGAACCAATTATTATACAGTAGATGCTTGTTAGTTTTAGGAGGGAGTTATTCAAACAAGTTTTGGATAAAAAAAGAAGTGGAAATAGCAAAATCTCTTGGAAAGAAAGTCATTGCAGTAAGACCTTGGAACACAGACAGTATTCCAAAATATTTAGAAAAAATGGCTGATGAAGTAATAGGGTTTAATTCAAAAGCTATAATTGAAAAAATAAAATAACTACTACCAACAAACAACCTCACACAACATGGAAAAATCTGAATCAGGCGCGCCTATTTAAAAGAAACTATGAGAATAACTACCTTAATTATCTTCTTTATTATTTTGAGTTGCTCGAATAATAAAAATGACTTTAAAAAATATATTGCGCTAGAACAACAAGCAATGTTAAAGTTTAAGGACGAAGCGTATGAAGATGCGTTGTTAAACTTTGAAAAAGCCATTGCATTAAAACCAACAAAAAACGTTTCTATATATTTTTATGCAGCAGCTGCAGCCTTACACTTAAAAAGAAATCAGAGAGCCAAAGAATTACTTATTGAGTCCATACATAACACAAATGCCTCAGAACAATACTTCTTGAATTTTAATGAATTCAATAGGTTTAGAGATGAGACGTTGTTTACCGAAATTGAAAGTGATTATGACAATCATATTTCAATATTCTATAATAATCTAGAGCATCCAGAGATCTATCGAGAAGTAGATAGTTTGGTAGCAGTAGACCAAGAATTCCGCAACAATAATAGCGATTGGAAAGAAATTTCCAGAATTGATTCATTAAATGTGAATCGATTAATTGAAATCACCAAAGATTATGGCTGGCAGGAGAAAGGTTGGCTAATCTTATGGCATCAACGTGGAACTTTTGGGAAAGATAATTACGTATGGAACTTTTTCAAACCCTATTTTGATGAGCAAATTGCCAAAGGAACTATTAAGAAAAGTTTTTGGACAATGTTTGAGGAGGAGCAATCATTGATGAAAAACAAGCAACAGATTTACGGTCTTTACACAAGTCAATTTGATCAGTTCCCGATAAGAGATATTAAGAATGTAGACAAAAGACGAATTGAAAATGGGTTACCTCCACTCTGGTATATGGAGAAAGTATATGGTATACAATTACCCTCTGAATATGAAGAGATAGCGCAAGTAAAAAATTAAAGTGAAGGAGTTAGGGTTGAGTTAAACATTAAATGATAAATGAGTTTTTAATCGAGGTGTTTTACTAACCGAAAAAAGGTTTTAGTTGTTTGTAGAAAATATGAAAGAAAATAAAATAGGTTTTAGGTTATCCAAGGTTAACTGGATATTAGCTTTAATTGTAATTGGTATTTCGTCGTTTATTTTTTTAAAGAGAGATGGAGTAAATGGATTCAGTCTTGGTTTCCTTTCTGCTTCAATCGGACTGCGTGCACTAATACTTTTATTTTTTGCATTTATGGTTTATCTAATAAAAGGCAAAAAACCTTATGCGGGCACATATACTTTTAATGGTGTATTGATCTTTATGTGTCTCGGAATGATGACAGAAATTGGTAATATCAACCGAGAAAGATCTGAAGGTGTTGAAGCTCTAACAAATTCTATTTCTGACTATAAAGACAAAATAATTAATGAAGAAGACGGTTTATCTGCCTATCAAGAACATAGTGCCAACATCGATAATGGACTTTCCAAAATAATAGCAAATAGCACTGGGAATGACCAAAAAGTATATCAAAACTTACAAAAGTTTACCTACATCAATAATGCTGTAATGATAAATTGGCAAAAAGCATTTGACTCAGTTTCTGCCACTCGAATTTTAGATTATTCAGTTTTAAATAATCAAGCTGAGTTTGAATATCAAATTGATGTGCTAGAACATTATAAAGAGCAGTCTAAATTGTACAGAGATCATTTTTATAAGAGAAAATCTATTATTGATGACCTCAACGACAACATTCCAAAAAGTAACTTAACACTTAAAGGTGTAATGAAAGGAATAAATAATAAAGACTCTATTCAAAAACCCATTTTTAAGCCATTTATACAGTCTCACATTAATTATAGTGAGAATTTGATAGCTATGATTAACTTTCTTCAAAAAAACAATGAAAAATGGTCTTACAGTGATGATGAAATAATATTTGATAATACTGAACTTGAGGGAAAATTTAATGAAATTATAGACTTAATAATTGAAGATGAGGATCAAATTAATGAGCTAACAGATAGTTTAGTTGAAGTAATTTAAAACATATTTACCTCATCTTAGATACCAGATAGCCTCAACCTAAAATTTTCGCCGAAAGGCTAACAAACAATAACAATGAAACATTCATTAATAATCACCCTACTTCTATTATCCATTTCTAGTATTGTTGTTGGGCAAGAATTACCATCACAAAAAACGGAGCGTCACCTTCAAATTAAGGGAACCAATATATTCATGATACCTCCGGTATCATTTACAGCTTCAGATAATTTTAAGGGTTTTCAAGATCCACAAGACCCATCTTCTATGATTATGGCTTTTGAAATCCCAGGGCCTTACAGTGAAGTATCAAAAGGCTTTAATGCAGACATGCTAAAAACACAAGGCATGGAAATGAAATCCAGAAAGGAAATTAAAGTAGGTAACTATAATGGAATATTTCTGGATGTAGAGCAACCCGCAAACGGAATGATTTTTTCAAAACACATTCTTATTTATGGTGACGAAAAATCTAGCACCTTACTAAATGGTGTGTATGTAAAGGATTCTCTTGAATTAGGTGAAAAAATAAAACAAAGCGTGCTAAGCACCTTTGTGGACGCTACGGTAGAAAACAACCCTAGAGAGGCACTTAATTACTCACTAAATGAAGATGTAGGATCTTTAAAATATGTAGCAGTCATAGGTAATGGAATGCTCTTTAATAGAGATCTAAAAACACCTACTGAAAGTATTGATAAAGCAAGCTTACTCACCGATAAATCTTTTGCAAAAGTAAATATCACAGATAAGAAATTGTTTTGCATTTCGCGATTAAAAAAATACCCTGACGATTACTCCGTAATCCCAAGCAAAGGAATCAACAGTATAACAATAGACGGACTAGATGGTTTTGAGCTCTTTGCCACAAATAATGACAACAATCTCGAAGAGATGTATCAAGTGATCTTATTTGATGATAATGGAGGGTATTATTTATTTGTAGGAACCTACGTCCCTGGAAGCAATCAAGCCATATCAGATATAAAGAACGTTGTGCAAACTTTTGAAAGGAAGGAGTAGTTGTGATTAGTATATTGCTCTTAAGATGGTAAATTCTTTAAAAACAGTCCTTTTCCGTCTACGCATATCGCAAATAACAATAACCATCTATAGCACATGAAGGAAATTTACGAACCGAAATTTGTAGAAAGGCTATTTGATAACATGTCAAGTTCTTATACGAAAATGAATTACATCACATCATTTGGGTTCAGCGAAAGATGGAGAAGACAATGTGTGGAGGAAATTGACATTGAAGAAGGGAAAGTTGTGGTTGATCTAATGACTGGAATGGGAGAATGCTGGAAACATATTTTAAAAAACTCAGATAGTAACTCTCAACTAATTGGTCTTGACTTTTCATCTGGAATGATTAATCGCGCTGAACGAAGAAAGCGTAAATTCAGCGATTCTAACATAACATTGCTAAAGGAAAATGTATTTAATAACTCTATAGAAAGCGGTTCTGCAGATTACGTGATTTCTGGGTTTGGATTAAAAACATTTAATGATGAGCAACTTGTACAACTTGCCAATGAAATTGACCGGATTCTAAAGCCAAGCGGACAGTTCTCATTGATTGATGTTTCTGTGCCGAAAATCAGAATTTTAAAACCTTTTTATATGTTTTACTTAAAGAATATTATTCCGATTTTAGGGAAAGTATTTTTAGGAAGTCCTGAGACCTACAAGATGCTAGGTATTTACACTCAAGAATTCGGGAACTCTAAAAATGTATATGGTATTTTTAAAAAAGCCAATTTTGAAGTTGAGTATATTGAATATTTTTTCGGGTGCGCCAGCGGAATTAAAGGTGTAAAAAAATAACCTTGTATAATTAAGAACTGAGTTAGAAACAAGCCTCCCACTACCAAGTTAACCATATAACTTCAACCTAAAATTTTCGCCGTAAGGCTAAAAACAATAACATCAAAGCTTCTTATATTACTACCATCTTTATCCACTTTGAATAACTAACAACCATGATAAAAAACATTACAGTACTCCTCTTACTCTTAATAAGCTTTAATAATTATGCACAAGATGTTGCTATTACTAAAAGTGAGATTTTTAAAGACTCTAAAAAACGTAGCTCCCTTAAATTTTCATTAGAAAGTGACAATGGCGAACTAGTAACTATAAGAGCATATTATGGAGGTCTCCTACAAACACTTAAAGGATATTACATACAGCATTTTGACACCGATTTAAAACTACTTAACGAGGTAACCTATGAAGTGAAGGATAACACTATTAAAAATGCATTCATTAAAGACAATCAGCTCCATTTAATAGAATACACCATAAATAAAAAATCTGACAAGATTGCTTTTAACGCAGTTTCGGCAGATTTAAAAGATCTTAAGTTCAGTACTAAGGAAATACTTTCCTTCTCTGAAGAGAATCAAAAAAAGTATTTTGGTATTGCAATATTTCCAATTGTGATAAGCAATTTATCTCAGCTAGATAGTGACCACACAGGTGAAGTAGTCATGTCTAAAAACAACAACTACTTTGTAATCAACTTTGACATCAATAACAAGGAACAGGAAACCCATAAAATTTTTGTTTTTGACAGCAATTTCAATAAGGTGTATGATCAATTGATTCAAAAAGATGTGAGAGATAAGGACTTTACTTATGAAAATGTAGACATAGACGACACTAATGGAACGGTATATTTTTTAGGAAAGGTTCATGAAAAACAATCCAAAGAATCTAAGAAGAAGGGAGAAATAAGTTATCATTATGAGCTTTACAAAGTTGACGCAAAGGGACAAACGGAGGCTAATTTAAAAGATAATGACAAGTTTATCTCCTCCCTAGAGCTTGTAAAATCTAAAGACGGATTATCCTGCATAGGCTTTTATGGTCAAAAGAACGCAAACCGAATTAATGGTGTAACCCTCTTTAATTTAAATCCCGAAACGCTTAAGATCGAGAAGAAAAAATTCACACCTTTTTCTGAAGAATTTCTGAATGATAAGTACGGAAATAAAGAAGGCAAGAAGAAAAGAAAAAAAGAAAAGGGAATAAAGAATATTGATTTTAAAGGTGTTTACATCATGGGCAACGGTGACATTGTTCTAAATGCAGAGGAGTTTTATACTACCGTACACACCTCAATGGGGACTAACGGTAGTATGAGAACGCGCATTGTTTATCACTTTGACGATATTATGAGTGTAAAACTAGATAAGGATGGAAATTTAAAATGGGCACGAAATATTAATAAAAGGCAAACAGGTTTTGGAACGAGTTCTTTTACCTCAATCCCCGTCGCTCAGGATTCTTACTTCTTTATAAATTGCTCTGATAATATCAAAAAACTGAGTGCAGATAGAATTTCCTTTAGACAAACAAAGGCTAAAAGATCAAACCTTTACATGATTAAAATTAATCAAGATGGAGATTTTGACTTTAAAAAGCTTATTGATGATAAGGAATCAAAAGTGTATTACATTGTAAATAATGGTAACATCAATCTTGATAATCAAACAGTCATACTTCCAGGTAAAAAAGGAAAAAACACTAGAATCTTAAAGCTTAGACTTTAGGTTTGTTTACGCTTTCGCGAAAGCGTGGCTGAAGCTTTGACTATGATTGTGAGATCTTCCTAATCTTTAACTATTTTAGTAATGTGTTCGGTTTTCTTTAATAAGACTTAATTAAAGCTTATTAAAGAAGATAAAACGAATGATTACAATTCAACTTTATTTAGAAAATAATTATGGAAAACGCATTCGACAGAAATAAGCTTTGTTATCTATATGATGTTGAAGGTGCAAATGACGAGCAATTATCATCTCAAGAGATTCCTGACAATATTTATGATTATAAAAATCTACATATTTCGACTTTGGCAATGGATTTTCCAGCTACGATATCAAAAAAACATAGAGCGGAACTAGAGAAGAATTGGATTCAAATACTTCCCACATTAGATAACATAACTACCTTGTCCGTTAGACATAGAGTGAATCAAGAATATTTTGAGGCAATATGTAAAATGAAAAATCTCAAAACACTCTTTTTTTGGACATCTACTGTAGAGGACATACGTAGTATTTCAAAGCTCAAAAACATATCATCGTTATCTCTCAATTCTTTTAGTAAACTCAAAGATGTAACGCCTCTAAAATCATTAAAAAAACTGAGAAGGCTGAGCGTTGAAAATTGTTTTAGTATTGAAAATTATGATGTTATTGGTGATTTAACTGCATTGACGGGACTATGCATTGGAGGAAATTTTAGTGCACCAAAAAACTTGATCCTTGAAAGTTTAATGCCGTTTAGTAGTCTTAACTCTTTGAAACATCTTGACATGTCTACAGCTTCCATAAGAGACAAATCATATCATGTGATTTTAAAAATGGATAATCTAGAAAGACTAGATGCACACTGGAGAATGCCAGATGATAAACGAACGGCTCTCAAGCAAAATCATCCAAATCTAAAAGCTGGCTTTTTTGTAGATTATGACTTCGTAAAGAATGAATTTTATGAAGGGAAAGAATGGTAAAAAGCCTTCTTAATTAAAAGCATGACTTAAGGATGAAGTCTAATTTAAAATAGTTAGTCAGAAAAAATAGTAGCGATAAAACTATGGGTATTTTCAATTTCTTTAAGAAAAAGAACAAAACAATAACTGTTCAAAATGAGATTCAAGTCAAAGAACCGTTTGAAATTATCATGGAAATTGATGAGCACCTCAATAAAATCTCCAACTATGGCAGAGATTTATCCAGATTGAATTCTTCTCAACAACTTGTCTTAATAATTGGGAATCTAGTTCGAGAAATTAACAATGGTGGTTTCAACCAATTCTACTTTAACTCGAGTGGTTCTCATGCTCAAATCACTCTTGATTATTTAAGAAAAATCAAAGCAATCAAGACTTCTAGTTTAGTAGAAATAGCTAATCGTGAGTGGCCAGAAAACAAAGTGCCATATGATCAAGAAGAAAGGCAGGCAATATTATCTATTATAAAAAATAAAGCAGAACATATCTGGGAAGATTGCGACCAGCAATTTTACAAATGTGAAGATGACTTAGAACGTTTATTAGTCGATTTTGTAAATGATAACCGCGCAGATTTTGATACTCATCGATGATTAATTCTCATTATTCATTTAACTATCTGATTTTATTATACACACTTTCTACATTGAGAAGACATTATGAATTTCTGGAAAAAACTATTTAAAAGCAAAGAGAACAAACCCAAAGCTATGTCACATTTTGATAAGTATCGTGATGAGCTAAATGATCTTGACTTAAAAACATTTACTGATTTAGAAAATTTAGTAGACCCTTTAATTAGAACGGCTACTAAGCTAGAGGTTTTACCAGCTTCTAGACCACCAGAAAACCCTCAAATGCTCTCTCATTTTGGGAGACACCCATATTTTGAAAAGGGAGAATCATGGCCAAAAACTAACAAAGGAGATCATCTAGCCTTTATCTTCCAAATTTTCAATACTCCAGAATTAAAACTTCCAGAAAGTATAGCATTAGTTCAATTCTATTATGATTGGGAAGAGTCTCCTTGGGACACATCAAATGACGGCTGGTTAGTCAAAATCTATAAAAAAGTGAACCAAGATAAACTAGAATTTATTGCGACACCCAGCACCTTAGAAACGTCTAAGTATTGCTTGATAAATTTTAGCTCTACAAAATCTCTCCCTGACTGGGAAGGTATAGATCTTCACAGTCCAGCGGCTTCTAAACTATCTTGTGTTCTTGACGAAAATGAGCCTTGGAATAGTTATGATCAAGTTGTTGAAAAGCTGATAGGAGAACAAGATTATTTGAGTCAGCTGGGAGGTTATCCTAATTGGGTACAAGGTGAAGAAACACCTACTGACGGCGATGGAAACCCAATGAAGCTTCTATTCCAGATAGACTCCGAAGATAATGCCGGATTGATGTGGGGAGATGTAGGGCTGATTTATGTTTTTTATGATGAATCTTCTGGAAAGATAGAGTTCACCTTACAGTGCCACTAGACTTTGCACGCAATCCCAAGTTTGTTTGATGTCACTATATGCGTAATTGCAATTAACGCCCAACACCTATATATCTCAATATTAGCTGCTTGTTGCCACAAAAATTATAAGCACCAATAAATTCATTGTATATTTAGAATCAT
>JAHDDP010000091.1 GCA_020629285.1 Maribacter sp. | reverse complement strand
AATCTAAAATGATCAATAGTCTAATTAGTAAAATAAAAAATAGCTAAAAGCCAAGGGCTAGCAGCTAAAAGCTATTACAAGAATATGACCTTAAAAAACGACTTATTTCTAAAAGCCTTAAAAGGTGAAACAGTAGAAAGACCACCTGTGTGGATGATGCGTCAGGCAGGCAGGTATTTACCTGAATTCATGGCAATCAAAGAAAAATATGACTTCTTTACCAGATGTCAGACTCCAGAATTAGCATCAGAAATTACGGTTCAACCTATTCGTAGATACGGAATGGATGCCGCTATATTGTTCAGTGATATTTTGGTAATTCCACAGGCAATGAACATTCATGTGGAAATGAAGCCGAATTTTGGTCCGTATTTACCGAACCCTATTCGCAATCAAAAAGATTTAGATAGCGTTATTGTACCAGATGTTCATGAAACATTGGGTTATGTAATGGAAGCCATTAAAGCGACCAAGGAAAAACTGAATGATGAAGTTCCGTTAATAGGTTTTGCAGGTTCCCCTTGGACGATTTTATGCTACTGTGTACAAGGTCAAGGTAGCAAAACGTTTGATAAGGCTAAAGAATTATGCTTTACGCAACCGGTTGTTGCACACGAATTACTTCAGAAAATTACAGATACTACTATTGCATATTTAAAAGCCAAGGTTGCTGCAGGTGTAAATGCGGTACAAGTATTTGATTCTTGGGGTGGTATGTTATCGCCAACCGATTATCAAGAGTTCTCATGGCAATACATTCAGCAAATTATCGATGCTTTAAAAGATGAAGCTCCGGTTATTGTTTTTGGAAAAGGATGTTGGTTCGCATTAGGTGATATGGCAAAATCAGGCGCTTCTGCATTAGGGGTTGACTGGACTTGTTCCGCTAGAAATGCCCGCTATTTAAGTGGTGGAAAAATTACCCTACAAGGTAATTTTGACCCTGCACGTTTGTTGTCTCCTCCTTCTGAAATCAAGAAGATGGTACACCAAATGATCAATGAGTTTGGTAAAGACAGTTACGTGGTAAATTTAGGCCATGGTATTCTACCGAATGTTCCCGTTGAAAATGCCAAGGCGTTTATTGATGCCGTAAAAGAATATAAGCAAGACTAACCTATTAAGGTTTAAAAAGTTTTAAGAAGCCGATATAATAATCGCATAATGAATTCATTTCAATTTCAAGATTTCGAAATAAATCCGATTTCAGAGAGAGATGGATGGCGTTTGTGCGATTTTATATCTACTAATGCAGACCATATAAAACGATACTTCCCTAAAACGGTTGCTGCAAATCTAAATCCCACCTTATCCAATATTTTTGTACTTGAGAAAGTTGCCGAATTTCTTTCAGGTAAGGAGTATCTGTTTACCTTAAAAGAACCAGAACATAGAAAAATTATCGGTTTGGTATATCTTAAAGAACTAAAACGAGCCGAAAAAGAAGCAGAAATTGCTTATTGTATTGACTACACACACCAAAATAAAGGTATTACTTCTACCGCTGTTAAAACCATTTCAGAATGGGGCTTCAGCGAACAACATCTACAGCGACTGAGAATCATTGCTCATAAAACGAACCTTGGCAGTATTAAGGTAGCAGAAAATTGTGGTTATCTTTGGAAAGAGACACTATTAAAAGAACACACTCCGCCTAACGAAGACCCGTTAGATATGGAACTTTATGTTTTACAGAATGAAAGATAAATTTTACGCTTACATAGAACAACTTCAAGATACCATTACTTCTAAATTAGAAGAAGTAGACGGTAGTGCAACTTTTAAACAAGACATTTGGGTACGCCCAGAAGGTGGTGGTGGCCGTACTAGAGTTATTGAAAACGGAGCAGTTTTTGAAAAAGGTGGCGTAAACATATCTGGAGTACATGGCGAGCTTCCGGATAGTATGAAAGCATATTTTGGAGTAGAAGATGCTAATTTTTTCGCCTGCGGATTAAGTTTAGTGCTGCACCCAAAAAATCCGATGGTACCGACCGTTCATGCCAACTGGCGCTATTTTGAAATGTATGGAAAAGACGGCGAAATTGTAGATCAATGGTTTGGTGGCGGTCAAGACTTGACTCCGTATTACTTATTTGACGAAGATGCCGTTCATTTTCATAAAGTTTGTAAATCAGCTTGCGACAAACATAATCCTACATTCTACGACACCTATAAAAAACGATGCGACGAGTATTTCTGGAATACCCATAGAAACGAAGCTCGCGGACTAGGAGGTCTATTTTTTGACTACTGCAAAGCAACACCAGAAATGGATATGCAAGACTGGTACAACTTCGTAACCGAAGTAGGGAATAGCTTTTTAGATTGTTATGTACCGATTGTTATAAAAAGAAAAGATTTAGAATATACCAAGGAACAACGGGACTGGCAAGAGATTAGAAGAGGTAGATATGTAGAATTCAATCTAGTTCATGACAAGGGAACTTTGTTCGGTTTAAAGACCAACGGCCGCATTGAAAGTATACTTATGAGCTTACCGCCACATGTACAATGGCGCTATGACCATCAACCGGAAAAGGGCAGTGAAGAAGAACGTCTAATTGACGTATTGATGAAACCAAAAGAATGGGTGTAAGATTCATTCTATTTTGGAGTATGCTATGCTTTACTCAACTGAGTATTGCACAAAATTCACACTACAAAGAAGCTTTTCCTGACAAGGTAACCGTTAGGCTGTCTTTACAGACGACTTCTAATAGTTTTACGGTTAGGGACAAGATAACACGCAACAAAACAGAGTTCATACCCAACGACAAAAGTTATTTAGGGTTATCTGTTCTATTTCGTTTTCTAGAAGTTGATTTTGGGTATGCTCCTAACTTTCTCGCAGAGAATAAAGATAACGGCGATTCTAAATTGATCACTTTCAACATTCGTACGTTTTTTGGTCAATACATGCAGACCTTGGATATCTATAAGCAAAAGGGATTCTTTGTTAGAACTGCAGATTTAACCTTGCCTATCGATGATTTAAGGACCTTTAAAATTGGTGGAACATCTAGTTATATATTTAATCCTGATTTCTCGTTTCGCGCTATCGGGTTTCAGAATGAATGGCAAAAACAAAGTGTCGGCAGCTTTATTCCTAGCATATCGTACTACTACACAAAGTTTAGATTAGAAGATCCCATATTGGATAATCAATTGGAGAAATCTTTGAAGGTTGCTATTGGTCCGGGTTACTATTACAATTGGATATTTGAAGAAAATTACCTCGTTTCCGCCGGTGCTACAGGCGGTTTAGGTTTCAATTATTCAAGTACCGACGGAAAAAAATCTTTTAATGGTTTGGCGCAACTGATCTTTAGAATGACTGGCGGTTACAATTCAGAAAATTTCTTTAGTGGTGTAAATATAAATACGCAATTATTGAGTCACACTTCAGATGAGAACTTCATTTTGGATGACTCCATAAGCTTTCTTGAATTTTATGTAGGCTATCGTTTTGATGCACCTAAAAAATGGATTGCAAAAGCAGACGAGATAAGTCGTAAATTAGGGATTGAATAAACCTTAGTTACATGAAGCAAAAAATTTATCAAATAGATGCGTTTACATCCAAACTATTTGGCGGTAATCCGGCAGCGGTTTGTATTCTTGAATATTGGTTAGAAACCGATCTAATGCAAAAAATAGCCGCTGAGAATAATTTGGCGGAAACGGCATTTGCGGTTAAGAATACTAATCATTATGAGCTACGGTGGTTTACTCCAGAAATAGAAGTGGACTTATGTGGGCACGCTACCCTTGCCACTGCCTTCGTCATCTTTAATTACTACGGTTACAAAGAAAATACGCTTCGGTTTATTTCACCTAGAAGTGGTGAGCTGTTAGTTCAAAAAAGTGAATCGGGATTATTAACGATGGATTTCCCTACGGATGATGTAACGCTTGTTTCAGAGCAAACCAACATTACCAAAGCGATAGGAAAGCAACCGTTGGAAACCTATAAAGGGAAAACCGACTACATGCTTATTTATAAATCTCAGGCAGAAATAGAGGCGATAAAACCTAATTTTCATTTATTAAATGAATTGGATTGTAGAGGAGTCATTGTTACGGCAAAAGGTAACGAAGTAGATTTTGTATCTCGTTTTTTTGCACCGCAATGTGGTATCCCAGAAGATCCAGTAACCGGTTCTGCGCATACAACACTTACACCCTATTGGTCAGAGAAACTGAATAAGAAAACACTATCTGCAAAACAACTATCTGAACGTGGTGGCGATATACAATGCGAATATCTTGGAGACCGCGTAAAATTATCGGGACATGGGGTTTGCTATCTGATTGGCGAGATAGCATTTTAAGAAATTTATACTACCTGACTTTTACTTCCAAGTAATCGCTTTTTTCGAAACCTCTTCAAATTGATATTTAAGATGCGAGAATCTTGCTTTAAGCAGTTCTTTTCTACCCTTTAAACTTCTGGTGAATAAAATTTTAGACCCGTAGACCTCCTTATTCCAATATTTTTGAAAAAGCAGGGCTTCCTTTTTATTCTTACCACAATTTTTAGGTATCACGTAATAGTTGCGAATACCCAATTTCCTTTTTACCCAGTTACCGTTCACCAATAAATACTTGGGGTTGTCAATGGGAGCAATGACTTCCTCTAAAAGCGAAATAAACAAGTTGCTATCATGCTGACTCGCATCTTTTAAATAAATCGAAAATGACCCTTTTATATTTTGTTCGGAATGAATAGTGGCATTAACCGATTCAAAATGAAATACTTTAGATTCTAAAAGATAAGCCAATAAAGCTTTACCTATTTTCCTGGTTTTCTTATACTGATTGCCGAACAGAAAATATAGTTTTAGCGCTTTAAAAGTTTTTGGTCCAAAACCTAAGAACAATGCCGCAAAGAATAAATACATTACCTGCACGATCCCCTTATTCAATACTGCACCCATATTTTTTATTACAAATTCGGGCACGAATACCGAAACACCTAAAACAACTTCGAGCATTACATATTTGCCGGCATTTAGTGCATGCATCTTTTTGGTTTTGGCAAAGGGTTGCTCTTGTCCATAGGGAATTTTAAGTTCCCTTACCAAAACATTGCCATGTTCAATAGCCTTGTTCCATCTATCTTTAAACACCGATTTTTGTTGAGACAATTGCAACATATCCTTGTTAATCGTTACTATTTCGGTAGATTCAGACCATTTAAACGGCAATACCAATCGGTCTATTCCGTTCGAAATATATACCTCGTCTCTTAATGAAACTCCCGTAAAGGCATCAAAACGTTGCTGTAGCTTTTCCATATCCTTTCCGCCGTCAATAGCCGTGGGATCCAAACAAGCCAAATGCCAAATTGCACCCGTTTTATCAGGATCAGTTGCATCGACACGTATGGCACGACCTCTCATTTGATTTGAAGACACAAACGAACCCACATATGAAGCCAAAACCAAGGTATTGATACAGGGAGCATCCCAGCCTTCTCCAAGAAATGCCTTGGTACCTATAAGCGTTTTAATAACTCCCTTAGCAAACAATTGGGTAACCGCTTCTGCTATCTTATTTTTTAAGGCATCGGGTACGTGAATAAGAACATAATCTTCAGATCCTTCTACATCCACTTTCGTTAATTTCTGCACGGTTAAAAGCGCTTTCAATTTTGGTAAAGCAGATGCATGTAGTATAACCAAAAAACCCGTAAGAACACCTAAAGAAGTTTTACCTACTTGTTTGGCAAGTATATATTTAAAAATAGGTAGAACGCCCAACTTATTTAGAGCCTTGGTATCGCCCCCTTTAAAATTCAAAAACTCTTTACGTATAAAATCGGTTAAAATGACCGTTCTGTTACGTTCCGCTAAATGTTCATCGGTATGCTTTACGATTTGATAGATACTTTCAAGCTTACTTGGACTGTTCGACAAGTTTCGATATAAAACTTCATCACCGACAAAGTTTACCTGTTTTCGCTCTAAAACTCCTATTCGCCTTAGTTCCTTTTCAATAGGCGATAGCACCTCTTCAAAATCAATGAACTCGGCTCGTTTGTCTATCAATAAATTTTGTAAAAGTATTTCTGCCCATTCATAGTTAAAACTAGGAAAATCAACATCGTTGTTAGCAAACCCCAATAGCTTCAGGTTATCTTCATTAACGGCATAGCCACAAGAATTCAAATAAATGATGATGGCCGAAAAAAAGCTTGGGTTTTGATATATATATTCTAATGATTTTTTAGGAGCAGTATAAAAATCAAGGGTGATTAAGTTTTCCTGTAGGGGGTTATTGGCAATCAAAGCATTGGTAAACTGTAATATCCGTTCACGATAATTTACGATATATTTAATCTGAGCTTCTTCTGGTTTAGAAAAATAGATGAAATCTTGATGCGCACATAAATCACCGTTCTTAATGAGATCTGGTACAGCGATTTCGTCATCTATTGGTCCGCATAAACTAAAATATCGGTTGATCTCTGTTGCTGTACTATCATAGGGCGGCGTAGCAGTAAGAGCTACGACCGTTAAGCCCTCAATTTCCTTCAAATGATACAAACAATGCCACCATTCATTTTTAAGGTGATGCGCTTCGTCTAAAACCAAGGTCTCTATTTTATGAAGTTTTATAAACGCTAACAACTGCTCTTTACCATTCTCACCAAATGATTTGGACAATGAAAATAACGATTGGTATGTAGAAAAAGTAATCTGGTCAGGTGATTTAATATCCAAAGAATAAGTATCAAATTCACCATTGACCGAAAAGAACTCTAACAATCTAGAGCGCCATTGATTACGAATGGTCAAAGTTGGTGACAACACCAAAGTAGGCTTACCTATACGTTTTAATATTTCTATACCTAGAATTGTTTTGCCGGACCCCGGCGGTGCGATTACGTGTAAGTGCTCATCTTTGATATGCTCTTGAAAACCATCTAAAAATTTCTGTTGGTAGTTACGCCAGGTGTATTTGAATTTTAAAAGAGTACTGATTTGATGCATCAAAGATGATTTAAGCGCTAAGCCTATAAAAATAAGTAATAACCGCTCTAGCTATTATTCAAATTCGCCTATTTTTGTAAAACTTCAAGATATTTTCGTTTTAATGGATATAGACTAGTTGGTTAAGACAATATAAGTTCGAATTTAAATATTCAGGTATGGCAAAAAATGGCAAGGCTAAAAACACATTGAACAAAGCAAAGCACGCCAAGCTTATGGATAGAAAGAAGAACAAATTGAAGAAAGAAGCCGCGTTAAGAAAAGAACGCCTAAAAGCAATCATTAGAAAGAGTAAAGAATCTGAATAAGCAATAAAATATAAAATTATGTACCCACTTATACGCCCAAGAAGATTACGTAGCAATGAAGCCATTAGAACTTTGGTAAGGGAAACCATTATTTCGCCAAGTGATTTTTTAGTACCGTTGTTCGTTGTTGAGGGCAAAGGCATTAAAGAAGAAATACCTTCTATGCCAAATTACTACCGCCTTAGTCTAGATAATTTAACCAAAGAGGTTAAAGAACTTTGGAACATGGGCTTGCGTTCGGTGCTTCTTTTTGTAAAAGTGCCTGATAATTTAAAGGACAACAAAGGTTCTGAAGCGTTGAATGAAAACGGATTAATGCAACTTGCCATTAAAACGGTTAAAAATGCATGTCCAGAAATGTTGGTCATGACAGATGTTGCCCTTGACCCCTACTCATCTTATGGTCATGATGGTATTGTTGCTGACGGTGAAATTTTGAATGATGAAAGTGTAGAGGTTCTAGCGGAAATGAGTGTTTCTCATGCCAATGCAGGTGCGGATTTTGTTGCTCCTAGCGACATGATGGACGGTCGTATTCTTAGCATTCGTGAAGCTTTAGAAGATGAGGGATATTTAAACACCGGTATTATGGCCTACAGCGCAAAATATGCCAGTGCTTTTTACGGTCCGTTTAGAGATGCGTTGGATTCTGCTCCGGTAGATATTAAAAATGTACCTAAGGATAAAAACACCTATCAAATGGATTTCGCCAACCGATTTGAAGCTATTCGTGAGACTCAAATGGATATTGACGAAGGTGCGGATATCGTTATGGTAAAACCAGGATTATGCTATTTGGATATAGTTCGTGAAATTAAGAACGAAGTAGATGTGCCAGTTGCCGTTTATCAAGTTTCTGGGGAATATGCCATGGTAAAAGCTGCCGCTGAAAAAGGATGGTTAGATCATGATGCCGTAATGATGGAACAGCTGACTGCAATCAAAAGAGCAGGTGCAAATATCATTGCTAGTTATTTCGCTAAAGATGCAGTAAAATTATTGGGATAGTCAATCAACAGAATTACTATTCATGAATAAAATATTTTTTATACTATTTGGTTTAATTAGTTGTTTGGCTGTTTCGCAAGAGACAACTAACAAACCGCTTTTGCTTCCGGTGGGATCTAGTTTACAAGTATCTTCATTGGCTGCTTACGGCTTGGATTCTGCTTTTGTTTATCGCAGTGTAGATAGTATTGTAACAACTGGTATAAAAAATAATGCTTTCCCAGGTGCTCAGGTGTTAATCGCGAAAGATGGGAATATCGTTTTTCATGAGGCATACGGATTTCACACCTACGATAGCATTCAGCCGGTAGCTTTAAATGACATTTATGATCTGGCTTCGGTCACCAAAATTTTAGGTCCGCTGCCTGCAATTATGAAATTGGTTGATGAGGAAAAATTAGATTTAGATGTTCCTTTTAGTACCTATTGGAAACCTTGGAAAAGACAGAAAGATAAAGCAAATACTACGCTTCGGGAGATTTTGGCGCATCAGGCGGGACTTCAACCTTATGTCGTATTCTTAAATGAGACTTTAAAAAATAACGGTCGGTTTAAAAAAAGGTTCGTCCGCAGAAAATCAAATAACAGATTTAGCAATGAGGCATTTAATGGCATCTATGTAAAAAATAGATTCCACCGAAAAATGTACAAAATCATAAATCGTTCTGAAGTATCGGCTGAGAAAAAATACAAATATTCGGGACTCACATTTCTTATTTTTCCTGAGCTCATTACTCAAATTACCGGTGTTCCGTATGCAGATTATATGGAACAGGAATTTTACAAACCACTTGGTATGAAAACCTTCGGTTTTCTGCCTAGCACCAAAAATTTCAATAACAAAATTGTACCTACAGAGGTAGATACCATGTACAGACATACGCTGACCCAAGGTTGGGTACATGATGAAAATGCCTCTTTATTGGGTGGTATTTCTGGTAACGCAGGTCTGTTTGGTACTGCAGATGATTTGGCGATTATCATGCAGATGTTCATGCAAAACGGATTTTATGCCGGTAAGCAATATATCTCTGAAAAGACGATTAAAGAATTTATAAAAGTTCAATATCCCGATAACGATAATAGAAGAGGTTTGGGTTTTGATAAACCTTACTTAAATAACAATACATTTAAAATTGCCGATGCCTACCCTGCACCAGAGGTTGGTGCATCAAGCTTTGGTCATAGTGGCTTTACGGGTACTTTTGTGTGGGCAGATCCTGAAAACCAATTAGTGTATATATTTTTATCAAATAGAGTGTATCCTACGAGAGAAAATCGCAATATTTACAACTTAAATATCCGTCCATCCATTCAACAAATATTTTATAAGGCACTTGATAACGCAAAACAGCACCAACCTTAGCATTTTTATTAATATCTTCGATTTATAAAACAACCCCATGGGACTACTACTTTTTTACGCATTCATTTCTATTTTCTTCTCTTTTCTGTGTTCTATACTAGAAGCAGTGTTATTGAGTATAACGCCAACATTCATTAATGTAAAAATGAATGAAGGTCATGCCTATGCCAAAAAACTAGAGATACTTAAAAAAGATGTTGACCAACCGTTAATTGCCATTTTAACTATAAATACCATTGCCCACACCGTTGGTGCAATTTTGGTAGGTGTACAGGCAAAGGTGGCTTATGCAGAATTATACGGTAGCGAAACCAAAACAATACTTGGTATATCTTTTACAGAAGATCTAATGGTAGGTGTCGTATCTACTATTATGACCATTCTTATTCTGGTTGCCTCTGAAATTATACCAAAGACCATTGGTGCTACTTATTGGAAACAACTAGCCAATTTCTCTACAAAAGCTTTGAATATTATGGTCATTGCTTTAAAATATACAGGGCTGTTATGGTTGTTACGCTTGTTTACCAAAATGGTAGGCGGTGGCAATCACCACGGTAGTGTGTTAAGTCGTGAAGATTTTCATGCGATGACGGATATGGCTCATGAAGAAGGTGTTTTTGAAAAGTCTGAATCTACTATCATTAAAAACTTATTGAAGTTCGATGAAGTTCTGGTGAAAGATATTATGACGCCAAGAGCGGTAATGAAAGTAGCGTCTGACGAGAAAACGATTGCTGATTTCTTTACTGACAACCCTAAATTACGTTTTTCTAGAATTCCTGTGTATACCGATAATATGGATAATATTACCGGTTTCGTTTTAAAGGATAATGTTTTGGAAGAGATGATCAACCAGAACGGAGACATTCCGCTAAAGGACATTAAACGCGAAATTCTAGTAACCCGTAGAAGTACACCGATACCAACATTGTTTGAAATTTTTATTCAAAAACGACAAGCTATTGCTCTTGTGGTTGACGAATATGGTTCTGTAAGTGGTATTGTAACCATGGAAGATGTTATTGAAACCCTCTTAGGGCTCGAAATAATGGATGAGAGCGACAATGTTGCCGATTTGCAGAGTCTTGCTCGCAAAAACTGGGAAAAACGCGCTCAGGCAACGGGAGTGATAGAAAAGCCAACGTCACCAGACGAATAAATAGCAAATACCCCTATGGCCGATGTTGCATACATACAAACACCCCTTGGCGTTGCCAAAATTATGGGCGACACTGACGGCCTTACCGCTATTACCGTTTTAAATTCTGATGAACCACTTACAGATGTGATACCGGAATCTTTAGAAGATGCCGTGTATCAACTGAACGAATATTTTGAAGGCGCAAGAACACAATTTGATCTAAAACTAAACCCATACGGAACCGAGTTTCAAAAGAAAGTTTGGGTGGAGTTGCAGAATATACCTTACGGAAAATCGAAGTCTTATTTAGAGCTTGCTAAATTATTAGGAGACCCCAATGCCACCAGAGCCGCCGCATCTGCAAATGCCCGAAATCCGTTATGGATCGTGGTGCCATGCCATAGAGTTATTGGTACCGATGGTTCACTTACCGGTTACGCTGGCGGATTGCACAGAAAACAATGGTTATTGAACCATGAAAGTCCTGTGAAACAGCAAAGTTTGTTCTAAAACAGCTGCCTTACCCAACTAAAAAACAAACTACTTGGTTTGTTTTCTTTCAAAATTCCCCTTTATATATCGTACACCTTGCAGTTTATCGATACAATTGCGATTGCTATCGTAACTTTCAACAATTCTAAACACATGCTTCATTTAAAAAACCGACTACTTGGTCGGTTCGTTGTTTTTTAGGTTGATTCTCTTCTTGGTTCTACTTCTGGGTACTTATTTCTATAAAATTTATGGTGATTATGGTTTCCCGTAATAGAATGTAAGATGGTAATTGTAGGTTTATTCTTTAGTGGTATATTTAATATACTGAAATATTAACTATTACATATATTCCTTAATATTGGGGAATATATGTAATTGTACACATACACAATTGTT
>JAHDDP010000090.1 GCA_020629285.1 Maribacter sp. | reverse complement strand
TAAATCAGTGATGGTAGCTTAATTTGTTTCCCAAATGTAAAAAGCCCTATTCAATATTTTAAATAGGGCTTTTTATTTATGTTAATTTAGAATTGTTCATTTTAGATTCGAACCGCAGCTCTTTTTTGACCCTATGGTTCTTATCTTTATAAAGTCTAACGACATCTTCTTTATTAGTACTAACGTTTTCTATAGCCTTTTCTATCTCGTCTAGACCATTATCCAACATAATTTTTTTAGAATTACCAACACCCATATCTCATATGTTTTAGTTAATAAATAAGTTTTTTCTTACAATAGAACTAAAATTGATGCGTTTTATTATATTTTTTCAGCTGTAATTTAACTTTAAGCTTCATTTCTAAAAAAACCGAAACAAATTCACTTTTGTACAAGACCACAATTGCGAAGTAATTAGTAATTCTCCCCGCAAATTCTGTATTTTTGCAGCCTAATTTATTTTGATGTCCGATATTAAAACACCTTCTAGATATACCATAACTGCAGCATTACCATACACAAATGGTCCAATACATATAGGTCATTTGGCCGGCGTATATGTTCCAGCAGATATTTATGCTCGTTACTTAAGATTAACAGGTAAAGACGTTGCTTTTGTTTGTGGTAGCGATGAACACGGTGTTGCCATATCAATGAAGGCTAAAAAAGAAGGGGTAACACCCAAAGATATAATTGATAAATACCATGCAATTATTAAGCAGTCTTTTGTCGATTTCGGTATTACGTTCGATAATTATTCAAGAACTTCTGCGCAAGTACATCATGATACTGCATCAGAATTCTTTGTGAATCTTTATGAAAAAGGAGATTTTATTGAAGAAACTACGGCACAATTATATGATGAAGAAGCACAGCAATTTTTGGCAGATCGCTTTGTAATAGGTACTTGCCCTAAATGTGGTAATGAAGAGGCATACGGAGATCAATGTGAAAATTGTGGATCTAGTTTAAATGCGACGGATTTAATTAATCCGAAATCAACAATCACCGGAACTGTACCAACAACCAAAGAAACAAAACATTGGTTTTTACCTCTAGACAGATATGAGGATTTTCTCAGAGAATGGATCTTAAAAGGACATAAAGATGATTGGAAACCCAATGTATACGGGCAATGTAAGTCATGGATCGATGGCGGCTTAGAGCCAAGAGCGGTAACCAGAGATTTAGATTGGGGAATACCCGTACCTGTAGAAGGTGGAGAAGGCAAAGTTTTATATGTTTGGTTTGATGCACCTATTGGATATATCTCCTCTACCAAAGAATGGGCGGCACGAGAAGGAAAAGATTGGGAGCCTTATTGGAAAGATGAAGAAACCAAATTAGTCCACTTTATAGGAAAAGATAATATTGTTTTTCACTGTATTATTTTCCCGTCTATGTTAAAAGCGGAAGGAAGCTATATTTTACCAGAAAATGTACCGGCAAACGAATTCTTGAATTTAGAAGGCAACAAACTTTCTACCTCAAAAAATTGGGCAGTTTGGTTACATGAGTATATGGTAGATTTTCCTGAAATGCAAGATTCGTTGCGTTATACGTTAACAGCAAACGCACCAGAAACAAAGGATAATGATTTCACTTGGAAAGATTTTCAAGCACGTAACAATAATGAACTAGTTGCCATTTTAGGTAATTTTATTAACCGAGTGGTAGTATTGACCAACAAGTATTACGAAGGTAAAGTACCAACTGCAGGAAGCCTAACCGAAGATGATACGGAGACACTTGAACAATTATCAAAATATCCAGGAATCATTTCAAGTTCTATTGAGCGTTACCGCTTTAGAGAAGCAGGTCAAGAACTTATGAACCTTGCTCGTCTAGGTAATAAGTACTTAGCAGATGCAGAACCTTGGAAGGTGATAAAGGTAGATGAAGAGCGTGTAAAAACCATTATGAACGTTGCTTTACAAATAGCAGCAGGTTTAGCTGTTTTAAGTGAGCCATTTTTACCATTCACATCTAATAAACTAAAGAACATCTTAAATCTAACTTCTTCGGAGACTGAGCGTAGTCAAAGTCTAAATTGGGATAATGTTTCTTCAAAGGAAGATTTGCTTGATGCAGACCATCAGATAAACAAAGGAGAATTGCTCTTTAGAAAAATAGAGGATAGTGAAATTCAAGCGCAACTAGACAAACTAGAGGCAACAAAAAAAGCGAACGAATACGAAAACAAACAAGTAATGCCACAAAAAGATACCATTACATTCGATGATTTTTCTAAACTAGATATGCGTGTAGGTACTATTATCGAAGCTGAAAAAATGGCAAAAGCCAAAAAACTTTTAGTTTTAAAAGTAGATACAGGTTTAGATGTGAGAACTATTGTTTCTGGTATTGCAGAAAGCTTTAAACCAGAAGACATTGTAGGTAAAAAAGTAACCGTATTGGTCAACCTAGCACCAAGAGCATTACGTGGTGTTGATAGTGAAGGTATGATTCTAATGACCGAAAATACTGATGGTAAATTGGTATTTGTCAACCCAGATGAAGATGGCGTTGGTAATGGTGAAGGGATAAATTAACAAACAATTGTTATACATTTAAAAAGCCTTGGTGAAGATTTCACCAAGGCTTTCAACTTTTAGCTTGTTATTATTTAAAAAATCTAACTCTTTAATAATAACCTCTAATTTTCTTAATTGTTTTTGACACTCTATGCTCATGAACCAATGTTGGCGATATCACTTTTCCATATGAATTTTTCTTGGTTTTAAATTCCGTTTCTGTCCTATACATCTTCGTATCTATTGCCTTTTTATTTAGGTTGGAATTAAGCTTTTTTGATTGTTGAACAATATTTACCTTACCACCTAAACTTAAACTTTTACCAGAGGTATTATATTCATTAACTTCTACTAATACGCCGTTTTCATCATAAATTTCCTCCAGTACAATTAAACCATTTTCATAATAGACTATATATGAAATATTACCATTTGCACCATAACCACTTATTTGGGATAAATAATTGTTCTCATCATATTGATAAACATCGGTCAAGTAAATTTCACCATTAGCAAAACTGTATGTTATTGTATCTAAGTAACCCAGACTATTATATACAAAATTACGAATACCATATGCTTCTCCATCAGGCCAATGTGAGGTAGCCTGTATTCTAAATCCATTTGAATCATAAACATATATATCATAATAACTTATCTGCCCTTCAAAATATATATCAGCTCTAAAAACATAACCGGCTTCATTAAAATAATTTGTGTACTGTATTACGTTCGTACTATTATAACCGCTAGATTTTACTAAACTATAACCATCATACTCGTCTATGTAGGTATAATCCACAACTCCATTATAATAATATTCAGTAGTTTCGGTTAAAATACCATCAACACCATATAATGTTGAAACCTTATAATTAATTTCACCATTCCCGAAATAATTGTTATAGATATTTAAACTAGTTCCATCTGAAAAATATTCTGTAAAATAAACTAGCAAACCATTATAATACGTTTCATTAGCTATTTCAACACCTTCATTAAAAGAAGAACTTGTAACATAACCATTAGTAGAAGATGTATCGTATGATTCTAATAATTCATTACTATCATAAACTAAAGTTACAGTGGAATTAATTGTTTCACCTACCGAAGGGGTAGCAACTTCAGTTGTTACAATACGTTCTAATTTTTGATTACTACTATAGGTATAAACCTCATTAACCATAGCATCACTTCTAGAATTTTGCATTTCACCATTAACAACATTATTATCTTCAAAAACTCTAGTAAAATCAACATTAGCTTTATTTTTAAATTCATTATAAGTGAAAACAAAATCTCTAGTAGTAATGGTTTCATAAATATTATTAGAATCTGCTACATAATAATAATCGTATAGTCTTTTAGCCGTAGAGATTAACCCATCTACATAGGTAAAGCTCCATGCAATGGTAAAATCAAGTTCTGAATTATCATAACCAACGTTCCAGACAAAAGACAAAGGTCTATTAACTTCATTAAATGATGTAAATTCAATTCTTTGAATATTTCCGTTCTCATTAGTTATTTGAATTAAGTTTAAATGATTGTCAGCATCGTAACCAAAATCAATATCACTTGTTTGAACTGGAAATCTCGCACTTCCCCCATAGATGCTACTAGCTGAATAAGATGTTAACTTACCTGTTTGCGGAAGACCATTATTATAATGCGAATAAAACTCTATAGAATAAAACATTTTTTCAGAATATCTGGACTTAATCTCAGTAAGTAAGATATTTCCATTTAAGTCAAAAGTATTCTTATAAAAAGCAGTAGATGGCAATGAGCCATTATCAGTCGTTTGAAATAAAGTTTTAAGTGAAGGCTCTAAGTAATTAACATGCATATTTTCAGGCGCTACGTAGTCTATTCCTAAAGAAACGGCCATGTTATTAGCTGCATCAGACGGATAGACCAAATTAAGTTCTATACCTGAATTTTGGACCACGTTTAAAACAATATCACCCAAAATTGCTTCTATTGGACTTGTAAAATCTATTGAAGATATCCCTAAGTATAAACCTACTTCATCACTTATTAAAATGCCATTACTTTCATCGCCATCATTATCTAGCGTTTGAAGAAATGAGGCAATATTTTGTGCATGCTTAGATTCAATACTCGCCCCCTCATCTGTCACCTGAGCAATATCTATAGGTGTAATTTCCTCTTTTGCAACTACAGAGCCTAATACTACTTCACCTACCTTAAAGGTAATTTCTTCACCTTCAACATAATTAAATTCTCCATCTGCGTTAGTAACTCCTTCTTGGGTTGCAGTTTCAAAAGTTAATCCTTGTACTGCACCATCAATAAATTTACCGGTTAGTACCGTAACAGAAGTAGGTTCATTGGGCAGCTCTTGCTCTTCTGGTTTTTCAACTTGTGTTTCTTCAACTGTGTCATCGTTTTTACTACACCCAATGGTGAGCAAGATTGCACAAAAAATAGTAAATACTTTTACTTTCATAATGGTTTAGTTTTGGTTAATGATTAATAATATATAGAATCAGTTACTCCATCATAACTGTGCTATTTTAAATGCCAACCGGGGGAGAATTATTAGGGGAGAGTATTATTGACAAATAAATACCTAGATCAGCTTGATTACAATACCTAATAATGGGTATTTTTAAAAGTTCTAAACGATTTTACATGCAATTACTGCCTTATATACTAAAACATACCCAACTACCAGAGAAGGGAATTCAAAATACTATTGAGCTTTTAAATGCCGATTGTACCATACCTTTCATTTCTAGGTATCGTAAAGAACGTACGGGCAATTTAGATGAAGTACAAGTTGGCGCAATCGTTCAATTTAAAGAGCAGTATGAAGCCCTTGATAAGCGCAAAAAAGCAATTATAAAGGCTGTAGACGAGCAAGGAGTATTAACTGCTGAATTGAAACAGAAATTTGAAAATGCTGAAAATCTCACTCAGTTAGAAGATCTTTATCTCCCATTCAAAAAGAGTAAAAAAACCAAAGCCGAAGTAGCTCGTAAAAACGGATTAGAGCCTTTAGCAAAAATCATTATGGCGCAACGTGATGATAATATTGAGTTTACAGCATCCAAATACCTTAATGCTACCATAGAGAATGAAGATGATGCCTTAGAAGGAGCACGCCATATTATTTCTGAATGGATCAATGAACGCACAGATATAAGAAGTTCCATAAGATCTCAATTAGCAAGATTTGCTATCATAACCACCAAAGTAATAGGCACTAAAAAGGATGATGAAAAGGCACAGAAATTCCGAGATTATTTTGATTGGAGCGAGCCTTTAAATAAATGTCCGTCACACAGACTTCTAGCCATTTTACGCGCAGAATCTGAGAAATTCATAAGGGTTAAAATTGAGTTGGATGATGAACGATTACTGGATAGAATTGAAAATAGAATCATAAAAACAAATAATGCCTGCGGACAGCAAATTGAACTAGCCCTCGCAGATGCCTATAAAAGATTGTTGTTTCCATCCTTGTCCAACGAATTACTTAAGGGAGCAAAAGAAAAAGCGGATGATGAAGCTATTGCTGTTTTCTCCAATAATCTAAGACAATTATTACTCGGCGCACCTCTAGGCGAAAAACGTATTCTTGCCATAGATCCAGGTTTTAGAACTGGTTGTAAAGTGGTTTGCTTAGATGCACAAGGCAATTTAGTACATAATGAAACAATTTATCCACATGCACCACAAAATGATGTTGCTGGGGCGATAAAGAAACTGAGTTCATTGGCAAATGCATATAAAATAGAAGCAATTGCTATTGGTAACGGTACAGCATCTAGAGAAACAGAACACGTAGTAAAGAAGGTGCTTTTTAATAATCCTGTTGAAGTGTTTATCGTAAGTGAAGCCGGAGCATCTATTTACTCTGCCTCTAAAATTGCCCGAGATGAATTCCCAAATTATGATGTTACCGTTCGTGGTGCCGTTTCTATAGGCAGGCGTTTGGCTGACCCACTTGCCGAGCTCGTGAAAATAGACCCAAAATCTATTGGTGTAGGGCAATATCAACATGATGTGGACCAGAGTAAATTAAAGACTTCATTAGATACGGTTGTTGAAAGTTGTGTGAATTCTGTGGGTGTGAACATCAATACAGCTAGCGTTCCTTTATTGAGTTATGTATCTGGTATTGGTCCTAAATTAGCAGAGAATATTGTTATTCAACGAAAAGAAAAAGGAGCTTTTAAAAGCAGAAAAGACATAAAGGATGTCCCGCGATTAGGCGGTAAGGCATTTGAGCAAGGTGCAGCATTTTTACGTATTAAAGATGCTAAAAATCCGCTTGACGATTCTGCCGTACATCCAGAAAGTTATGGTATAGTCAAGCTGATGGCGAAAGATAAAGGAACAGAAATTCTATCATTGATAGGAAATAAAACGTTACTCAAAGAAATTGATCTTCAAAAATATTGCACCAATGATGTTGGACTGCCAACTTTAGAGGATATTCGTTCTGAGCTTGAAAAACCAGGATTGGACCGTCGTGAGAAAGCAAAAGTGTTCACCTTTGATCAATCCATTAAATCTATTACTGATTTACATAGCGGTCAGTTATTGCCAGGCATTGTAAATAACATTACCAACTTTGGTTGTTTTGTAGATATAGGTATAAAAGAAAGCGGACTAATTCATGTGTCCAACCTTTCTGATTCTTTTGTAAAAGATGTAAATGAACATGTGCATTTACATCAGCAGATTATTGTAAAGGTTTTAGATGTGGATGTTACGAGAAAACGTATTCAATTAAAATTGCATAAATAATTGAACTGATGCTGAAAATAGCAAATCATCCTATATATAAACATCCGTTACCAGAGGGGCATCGTTTCCCTATGGAAAAATATGAGCTATTACCCCAGCAATTAATTCATGAAGGCACCTGCACAGAAGAAAATTTCTTTGAACCAGATATTCCAAATGACAAACATATTGTAGCTGTTCACGACCCTGAGTATTTCTATGATTTGTTGAATATGATGATTTCGCCCAAAATGGCTCGTAAAATAGGCTTTCCCCTCTCAGAAGATTTAGTAGAGCGAGAACGTATTATTGCAGATGGAACGATAAAAGGATGCGATTTTGCCTTAGAATATGGAATTGCAATGAACATTGCCGGTGGAACACACCACGCCTATAGCGATCATGGTGAAGCATTTTGTATGTTGAACGACCAAGCAATTGGCGCTCAATATTTATTAAACAAAGATTTTGCGAAAAAGATTCTCATTGTAGATTTAGACGTACATCAAGGAAACGGAACTGCAGAAATATTTGAAAAGAATGATGCAGTATTTACATTCTCCATGCATGGCGAAAGTAATTATCCGTTTAAAAAAGAAAAGTCTGACTTAGATATTCCTTTGCCAAAGGGAACTACTGATGACACCTATCTTTCTATATTAAAAGAAAATTTACCAAAACTAATAGATACCGTTAAGCCCGAATTCATCTTTTACCTCAGTGGTGTTGACATTTTAGAAAGTGATAAATTAGGCACTCTTGCTCTAACATTAGAAGGGTGCAAAAAGCGGGATGAATTTGTTTTGACCACATGCCATAATCTAAATATACCTTTACAATGTAGTATGGGCGGTGGCTACTCGCCAGATATAAAAATTATAGTTGAAGCTCATGCAAATACCTTTCGATTAGCACAAAACATTTATTTCTAAGCCCTTTCAAGAGTTTTAGAGTTAAACATTGTTAGCTTTTAACTATATTATAAACAAGCATAACTTTAAATTTACGCCATGAAAAAACTAATAATCCTCTTAGGCATAACATTTTGTATTTCATTAAACGCTCAGGATTCCGTTAAAGATTCTACCAAAACACGTTGGAATATGTTTAAATATGACATTGCGACAATTTTCAAAGGAGTTGGTCATTCTTACTCAAGACCTTTACATTGGCAAGGAAATCAATGGGCACAATTTGGAGCTGTAGTCGGTGGTACCGGCCTTGTTTATTTAGCGGATGACAATACCTCTAGATTTATTAGAAACAATAGAGAGGGAGTTCCTCAATTTATACGCGATTATGGTGAGTTTTATGGTAGTCCTTCAAACAACTATATGGCCACCTCTGGCGTATACGCGGTTGGTTTAATCACCAAGAACGAAAAATTAAGAAGAACAGGAGTTTTACTTATCTCGTCGGCTACTTCAGCTGGCTTATTACAACAGGTATTAAAATCTGTGGTGGGCAGGGCCAGACCATTGGCAAATTTGGGCAAAGATACTTTTGACCCGTTTAATTCTAGTAGAAATTTTCATTCTTTCCCATCGGGGCATGCATTACTTGCCTTTACAAATGCATATGCAATTGGTAAACAATTTAAAAATCCTTGGGTAAAGGCGGGTATTTACACTGTTGGTGCCATACCTGGCATCTCTCGTGTATGGGATGGTCAACATTGGTTAAGTGATATGGTTTTTGCTTTCGCCATTAGTATTGCCACAGTAGAATCCATTGATAAATATCTTGATAAAAAATATAACGAAAAATACAACGACCAAAAGAAATTGGTAAGTTGGAATCTGAATTTTGGTCCTGGGCAAATGGGTGTAACGGTCAATTTTTAATGTACTATACTCAACTGCCCTAGGCGTCTAACATATACAGTGCGAATTTTATTTTCCAGTAAGGAACTTTCTCTTCAAAATATTCAAAATAGTCTTTAAGACCAGTTGCATCGGTTAATTCTGATTTTGCTTTCTCTATTTCCGCTATTTCCTTAGCGCCTACAAACTGATTTAAATCTAGGTCTTCACCTTCGGCATGCTTTTTCATTAAATGTCCGTATATCGTATTCTCGGACAAATTTCTTGAAGTAGCAATTTCAGATACCGTCAAACCTTGAGAAAACAATTCAAAAGATTGGTCATGGGTTTTCTTTTTAGACTTTTTAGTACCTACATGCCCATTTATTTCTTTTAAGAACACATCAGCATATTTCTCCAATTTCGCCTGCCCTACTCCAGAAATTTCCATAAATTCGGTTTCATTCTTAGGTAATTTAGCTTCCATATCCTTTAAACTGGCATCACCGAAAACGACATAAGCAGGCACATTCTGCTCTGTTGCAATTTGCTGTCTAAGCAGACGTAGTTTTTCAAACAAATCAGTCTTTTTGACTCTTGATTTAGTAGTTGCCTTTTTCTTTTCCGTTTCTTTTTGAAGCACTGCAAGCTGCACTTTTTTACCAGAAAACAATACTTCTTTGGCTTGCGGTGTTAAACCGAGTCTTGCCCCTTCCCGAAAATTAATATCCAGTATCCCTTGGTTCAATAATTGAATGACATATTGTTGCAGGTCTAACCAAGAGACATCTTTTACGGCACCATATGTTTTAATATTCTGGTAGCCTTTTTCTAAAACTTGAGCATTTTGTGCACCTCTTAAGACATCGATAACCATACCCATTGGCTCGCGTTCTTTTAACCTAGCCACACCAGAGCATACCTTTTGCGCCAGTAATGTTGCGTCAAAATAAGCAGGTGGAGCATTACAGATATCACAATTGGCACAACCTTCAGTTACCTGCTCACCAAAGTAATTTAATAGTGCAATTCTACGACAACTTAATGCCTCTGCAAATTGTTGCATACGCTCTAATTTAGCATATTCTACATCTGCATTTTCACTTTGCGTAATAAACCGACGTAACTGAGCCACATCTGCAAAACTGTAAAATAATAAGGCGTGAGCTGGGAGACCGTCACGACCACCACGACCAATTTCTTGGTAATACCCTTCTATGTTCTTTGGTAGATTATAATGAATTACCCAACGCACATTACTTTTATCGATACCCATACCAAAAGCGATTGTTGCGGCTATAATAGGTACCTTGTCGGTAATGAATTCTTCTTGAACAGTAGAACGTTCATCTGAAGACATTCCCGCATGATATGCCTTTGCATTAAAACCCGCATTGCGCAATTTCTCCGCAATAGACTCCGTACTTTTACGACTAAGGCAATATATGATTCCGCTTTCGTTTGGTCTGTCATCCAAGAAATCGAGAATATGTTTTATTCGATCTTGAGCAGGTTTTACATCCAAATATAAATTAGGTCTATTAAAAGAAGCCAAGTGACGTTCGGCGTTACCAATTTGCAATTGCTCTGCAATATCATCTTGAGTAGTTTTATCGGCAGTAGCCGTAAGAGCCATTACTGGAATATTCGGAAACCTTCTTTTTAATCCGCCCAACTGAGTATATGCAGGTCTAAAATCATGGCCCCAAGAAGAAATACAATGCGCTTCATCAACCGCAAATAGACTTATTTTTAGATTGCCAAGAATGTTATTAAAAAAGCCTAAACTCTCTGGAGCTACATAAAATAATTTTAATTCACCTCTTTCCAGTTTCCCAAGAATTTCTTGTTGGGTTTCTACTGATTGAGAACTATTGTAATATTCGGCAGCAATTCCGTTAGCCTTCAACACATCTACTTGGTCCTTCATTAAGGCAATTAGAGGCGAAATCACAATCGCAGTTCCCTCTAAAGCTAATGCCGTCAGCTGATAACAAAGAGACTTACCACCACCAGTTGGCATAATAGCCAACACATCTTTTTTACTAAGTGCATCTTCAATTATTGATAATTGATTCGGCTTAAATGAATCGTAACCAAAATGCTTTTTTAATAATGGTATTAAGTCTTTTTCTGTTGCAGTCATGTTTTGCAAAAATAGTGTTTGAAAATGTCTTTAGCAGGTCTTATCACAGGATTAGATATTTACGAAGAAAGAAGCAATCTGTAAAATTCATTTTCCATACTTACAGATCACTTCGTCGTACCTCCTCGTGAAAACGTATCAACTTACTTCCCCAACATCAACAACTCATTACATCTAACCTCAGTGATGTATCTTTTCTCACCTTCTTTTGTTTCATAGGAACGATGGGTAAGTTTACCTTCCACGGCAACTTGTTTTCCTTTGGTTAAATAATTCTCAACAATCTCAGCTGTTTTCCCCCACGCTACAATATTATGCCACTGCGTATCATCAACTTTTTCACCTTTCGCGTTTTTGTAACTATCTGTAGTGGCAATAGAAAATTTTGCCAATTTTGTACCACCTTCTAAGTTTACGATTTCTGGGTCTTGCCCTAAATTTCCAATCAACTGTACTTTGTTTTTTAATGCGTTCATCTTACTAATTTTTATGGTTTAACAGTTCATACTATCAAGCCCTTTCGACTCGACACTGCAAACCTAGAACAGCATTGAAAGTTTAATCGGTATGTAAACACTTACTATCGTTTGTTATCGTTTACAGTCGTTTATAAACTTTTATAATACTTATATACAGG
>JAHDDP010000089.1 GCA_020629285.1 Maribacter sp. | reverse complement strand
AGCCAACAGCCAACAGCCAACAGCCAACAGCCAACAGCCAACAGCCAACAGCCAATAGCTAGAATTAGCTAAACAATAACTCACCATCAAACTAATTCACTAACCCACTATCCAACTAACTCACTGATACTGAATACTGCCTACTAAATCCAAAAACCTAGTTCTTAAATTCTTCCGGTCTACTTTGCCAAATGTGGATATACTGCCCTGTAGACATTCTGCGGGCCATGTCTTTAGCCCTCGTAGCCAATTCGCCCTTGTACAGTTCATCAATCGTTTCGAACCAAAGCTGTAGCCATTGAGCAAAGTGGTCTTGTGATATGGAATGATGAAGATTTTTATCGACCTTGACGTGGGCCTTGGACGGACTCCCCCTAAACGTGCGGACACCAAAAAGATTAGACTCCCAGAAATCGGTGAGTTTACTTAAATGCGTAGGCCATTGCTCGTCTGTAATATGTCCGTTGAAAATGGGTCCTAGCATTTCGTTTTGCCTTATTTTATCGTAAAAGGTATGTACCAATACACGCACATCTTCTCTATTGGTAATTTGGGTCATAGTCTCTTTTTATGAATCGGCAACAACTTTTTCTACTCGTTCAGCTTCATCTTGTTTAGAAAGGGTAAGACGCACTATACTGTCGGATTTTGCTAAAAGGTCATGCGGAACATTGGCAGCTAAGGTAATGATATCTCCTTGTTTTAGCATATGAACTTTGCCTTCAACACCAAAGTCAATACTCCCTTCAACTATATGGATGATAATGGAAAAAGGAGCCTTATGCTCTTTCATGAGTTGCCCTTTTTTTAAAAGAATTCTAATTTCTTTTGAGAAAGAAGTTTCTAAAAGAACCTTGGTAATAATTTTTTGATCGTTAAAATCTAAATTTTCAGTAAAAGATACCTTTTGCATGCTCGTGTTTTTACAATAGTATAAAACATTGGTATGCTAAACTATGACACTTCTCAGGTAATTATAAACTCTCGGCATCAATACCTAGGGCAATCATTTCATCGAACACGGCATCTTCGGCATAGCACAAAGTAGCTTTTTTTAGATTGGGAAATTGTTTTGCATCTGCAGCACTTTTAATATCCCAGTAATCTTCACTACCACTACCAAATCGTAGTAGGTTCATGTAAACATCGTTTCCGCCATCTTGGTAAATTTCGGTCAAAAGAGGCGCCATATGTTTAGGTATTTTAATATTTCTAAAGAACTGGGTTACTTCTGCAATAGGTTCATAGCCCTCTTCTTCAATATCAATTTCTCGTTCGGTATACCATTCTATAAATTCGTACAATTCAAATTTAGGATGAAGTATCTCTTGGGTGTACATCAATTCTTCAATAACCGCTAATTTAAACCCGAAGTCCGTGAATTCAATATGCTCCTCTGCTAGCGGTCGTAGTATGTATTTATCTTTCGGTATTTCTTTTTTGTCTTCTAAATTGGCGCCGAACGAAAGCGCGTATGGTTCTTCTTGACCTTTATAAGTTAGTTTACTGATTATATAGTTGGGGTGCTTGATTTTTGAAAAATCATTGAACTGCACTTCTTTATTATTAATGATGATAGATCCTGAAAATTTATTTTTAGGAGGTAGATCAAGTTCATGTTTCTTAGAAAAGATAAGGCTAAAACTAAATATGTTTCCATAACTACCACATGAGCAGTATACACCTTCATTATCCCAACAAATTACCGGACTTTTAGAAAGTTTAGTCTTTCCGGTACGTGAAGGTTCCCCAAAAGCCGAAACTAACGTCTCGTAGTTTGTTGGGAAAGTTACGGCAATGTCATTAATAAGAAGTTGCTCATCAGTACCTACAATATGTATAGGTTTCGGTTTTTTCTTTAAGAAAGAGAACATAAGCTATTTAAATATAAGTCCGTTTTCAGCATCAAATTGTGCTTGTTCTTCAGGGGATAATCCGTCGCGGATGGCACGAATGGTGAATCCGCCAACTACTTTGCCTTCTTCATAATACATCCAATCACTAATATTAGATCGCTTTACGGTAATGGTATCACCTAGTTGAACTTGTTTGGTGTACATGGGTTCATTGGCAATGATACCCATAAAGTCATCATCTATTAATTGAATGTCACCTACCCAAATATGTTCCGCACCACCATCGGCATCAAATTTCTGTTTAATGGTAAAAAATGAATGATCAGGATTCTCGCTGGCTAATGCCTCTTTAAATTCATCAATAGAATTTTTAGCATCTATAATGGCTTGGTTCATTCTAGCATCATCATCTTCCACATTGTAAACATCTGGTTCACCAGAGCGTTCCGTTTTATCGGCAGAACCTTCTTTGCAAGAAGTTAGCATAAAAAGTAGTGATGCGATAAAAATTAGCGATTTCTTCATGCGATAAGTTTCTGAATTATTTAATGTGAATTGTGTTACTATCAAGCACAACGGAATATTCTTTCTATTGTTTCACTTAATCAACAAGAATTCCATTAGTTCTAAACCAAGTAAGGTTACTTCGGATTCTTTCCGTTCCGTGGGTCTTGTTTAAGCACCTTGGCGGTGGTACGGTAAAAGGTAGGCGAATAAGAATAAAACTCATGAGGTTGCTCAAAAAACGTTTCTAACGTAATAGCAAAAAGCTCCATTAGATTATTACCACCATAATCCCTGAAAATGGTGTATTTACCTTCGCGTATAAGCGGTATTTTTTTTGTTGCCAATTCTTTCCAAGCGTTAAGATCCGTATCATTGAATACCTTAGAGAAGTAGGAGTCACTAGCATGTTCAATAATCAGGCAGTGGCTGAATTCGTGTATGGCAATATTTAGTCCGTCATCGTTAATGATAAAACCCTTCTCTACGGCAGGCCATGACATGTTTACACGCTTGGTCACCGTATTTACATCGCCATCATATAAAACATCTCTGCCTGTGTATGAGTATGAAGACGGAGTTACGAATACGGTTTTAAAGATGCTTAAAACATCTTGCTTTAGACCAAAAGTAATCTCAACAAAAGCACTGGAAATGACCAGTTTCATTTCTGTAGTAAGTTCAAAACCTTCCTTAGAGCCAAAATTTGTAGTATTTAAGAACAACAAAGTTCTCACCACAAAAGACTGTTGGTGTTTTTTGGATAAGGCGGTATAATACACGTTCCATTTGCTAAGCACTTCATGGCATTCATGCTTGCTGCTAGATTTTAGAAAAAAGTTGACGAAAGTATGTTTTACGTTCAAGTAACTGGTTTGGTTAGGAGTATGGTTTTTTGTTGAGGTTTAGCGAAGAACGCTGGCGTAAAATTAGTATTATTCGGTGATAATGACACTACCTTTTAGTTCATTTTCGGTAGGTTTTTCAAACCAGGTTTCCATGAAATCGAAATTCTCTTGGCTAACTTCAAACTCAAACGTAACTCCTTTTTCGGTGTTGCGCTGTTGTACACGTTGCCATCTGGTTTCTTTAGAAATGTCTAAAAAATGTAGTTGAATTTCGAATCCATTAGAAGCTGCAAAAGCTCTAAACTTCTCGCGATGTTCAAATTTAGATAAGCCCAAATCTAAAATAGCGTCTGTGTCAGATTCTTCTAATTGCCTTACCACGTTCAATATCATTTTCTCCGCCCGCTCTATACGTTCTAAAAACCACGCTAATCCGTCGCTTTCGGTTTTGTCAGGTAGAAATAAGGTGTTGTTCCAAGTGTCAATAGAAAAGAGTACTCCTTTGGTTTTCTTTTTAAGCTCGTTGGAGTAGGTGGTTTTACCTGATCCTGTATTACCGACGATGAGGTGTAGCATAATTATAGTTCCAAAATTTATAAATATGTAATAATTTATTCCACTTTAAAACCCTTCTCAATCAAATCAAAGCCTGGTTTATTTGTCATATTATCTTCCATAGCTTCTTGTATTAGAATTGCAAAAGTTTTATCGCCTTTATAAAAGAAGTGAATATTACCTTCATGATCTAAGCCTAGAATACTTGCGGTAAACCCTATGGAAGAAGTATCAATGTCGTTATAGGTATCGTCAACGGCATCTTCAAATTGAATATTAGAATTTCTATAGATAATATTATTCGTCAATTCTTCTTGAAAAAGATACGCCCATTCACCAAGGTCAATTTCGCCATTGATCCATGTCATAGTTACGATGCCACTAGAATCATAACCATCTTTTTCTATAGAAAGGTAATATCCTTGATCAGCTATGCTTTCTTGATCGGTAATTTCCCAACCTGATGGGCTGATTATTAAAACCCCTTCTCTTTCAAATTTTGCAGGTTTGCTTTCGCTACAAGAAGTTATGAATAGAAATAGGGAAGCAATTAATAATAGTGGTTTTTTCATTTGGTTTTGGTTAGTCTTAATTTGGAGGTTTTTGTTATGAAAACTATTGCATAGGTGCTGGAGGCGGGGGCATTAGGGATTCTTTATAATCTGTTGTTTGTAAAATATCACCATTTTCCAAAAAAGAAATAAGCTCCGTTGCTTTGCTTACTACCTTTTCGATACTACCATTTTTATTGACAACTATATGGGTAGGATATACATTTATAAAAAGTTTATTTTCAATAAAATCTTTTTGGTTAGGTACAGTATTATATTTAAAAATTTTCTTAGTGAAGAATCTATCTAATGCTGTCTTATCGTCTAATGCCAAACTTATAAATTCAACATCTTCTCTTTTTGAATATTCCTCGGCGAACTCATTCAGCTCAGGAAATTCAGCTACGCAAGGTTTACAATTAATAAACCAACATTTAAAAATTAGAATTTTTCCTTTGGTATTATCATTGGTGTAAACTTTTCCGTTTAAATCGGTAAAATTAAAATCAGGAAATGGAGTTCCTTCCATTTTAAATTTAGTGTAGATTCCCTCTGAAGTGGTTTTAATAGTATTTCTAATTTGTTTATCTGCAGAGTTAGGTAATTTGTAGAGTTGGTATTGCTTTACACTATCTGTAGCAACAAGTTTTACGGCTATATAATCTCCAGTAGTCAAAGATTTTAGAAAATCGTCTTTACTAATGGTTTCAGATTTATCGTTTATAGCAATAAATTCTGAAGATAAAATGATGTTATTTTCATGATAATCCCACCACTTTTCCCAGTCCGATTCTAAAACATTTATGTCTACATCGACATCTAATTTGGGTGCTTCATTTTCAATACTTGTTTTTTGTGAAGTTTTATTTTCCTTGCAAGATGTAAAACAGATAACTAGTAATAGAATGATTAGATTTTTCATAGATATATAGTGGTTTAAAAAGAAGCTTAATTGGTTTTTGTGCAATTTAAATGAAATTAACACTCGCTTAATTTAAGTTAATTAAATCAAATTTGTAAATAAAATCTTACCAATTAGCTTTATCCAATACTATCTATAAAAACTTAAGTATGACACTTTGTATTGGTTAACAGTTTAGAGAACTTATGACATTTTTCAATTTCAAGTTTTCTAATGCTTGATTCCTGAATGATTAAAAGCTTTATGTCAAATTTAGATGGACCTTTTTATTTTTCTTAAAACACTTGTCTAATAGGTTTAACGATAAGAAAGGTCAGTTTATATTACCCATTCGCTTCTTTCGCCTGTTCTTCTAAATCAGCAATATTCTTGAATTATAAAAGCTACTTAAAGTGGTAGTTTGTCAAAAGTTAAAGTGTAAGTTTTGCTATTGATTATATACTTGACTTACATAGATAGCTGCTTCTTCGGCAGATTCAAAAAGCCTTACTTCTAAATCTCTGAATTTGCAAGTAGTACCATCATATGGATCTCCATTTCTACGACCTTGACCAAGTTGAAAATAAGTACCAGTAACATTAGGTAATAATTTATGACTGCCAGATACTACCTCCCATTCATTTGCACCAGCACTATGACCCATACCTTGCATGTAAATCCAATCATCTTGAGAGAATTCTCCTATTTGCTTAGCCCATAAATAAGAGTGTCTAGTAATAGAATTTTCAAGTACCTTTTCGGTAGTTAAATTACCAATGAACAAAACATATTTTTCGCTGTAATCTCTAGGAAAAGTGATGGTTTGATAAATATGAGGAGAAAAATCACCTTCATATGCAGTGATATAAAAAATGTTACCATATTCAGCAGTGGTTTCAATTCCAGTATTTGGGTCAAAATCCCATCCAGATCCATTATTGTCCCCAGAAGGGTTCGTTAGGAGATTGGTCGTGTAGCTACTGACCGAGTATTCAGAAACATCTCCATTTTCAGCAGTGATATTCAAGGCAATTGTGCTACTTAAATCTACGATACTCTCGGTTTCTAGAGAGGTAACTGCATTCTCAGGTATAGTAATATTTATCTTTACGGCCGATAAATCTAATGTGTTGGGAACTTCGAATAAAATTGATTTAGATTCTTCATCTATATAACCTGTAATAGGTTCCATAAGTTCATCATCCAAAGTAATGCTAATGATACTATTTTCATTACTAGGTGCTATTATTGTAACTTCATATTCTTGAGTGGTACCATCTTCTGCGGTAATCGTAAAAAGAACACCTTCCTCATAATTTTTTACAGAAGAAGGGTCCGGTGAGATTGTTGCAAAATCGGATATTGTTATAGCAGGTATGATTTCGCTTAAGTTGGTTCCTGAAGGTAAAGTCAGTAGAATGGTTTTATTTAAAAAATCAATTTTGGCATTATATTGGACATCGTTTAGGATGACTGAAATAGAAGTTATATTACTTTCATTACTTAAAACAACTTCCGGCTCACTTTCTTCAGTTTCTTCTGTATCTATAGATTCTTCAATTTGCTCATTTATTTCATCTTCAAGCTCACAAGAAATAAAACTTAGAATTAGAGATGTAAATAAAGTGAGCAGAAAAATATTTTTTATGGCGATTTTCATTTAAAGGGTTTGAATGTTGGTATGGCTTAACAACGCACATTATCTTAGATTGTTGTAAGTACAGTGATCTAGAATTACTCTAAGTATTACAATACTAGATGCTTTAATAGAAATGAGTATTCAATAAGGAGAAAAGGTTGATTCTTATTATAATTAAATATTTACCCATTCGCCTCTTTCGCCTGTTCTTCTAAATCGGCAATATTCTCGAATTTTTGCAGCGGTAGATCTTTATTGGTCGCTTTTATTTCCGCAACTAAGGCAAGAATTAAATCTAAAGGTTTGGCTTCATAGCCAAACATATTTTGGTCGAATTCGATACCAGCTAATATTCCGTCATTTTCCATACCTACACCCCAATTTTCTATGAAATCTACTAATGCTATTTCGGTAATCTGGTAGTTCGCCCAATGGTTTATGGTGCAAGATTTTGCTCTGCCATTTTCTGCCCAAAAACATAGTATATCAACAGGTTTGCCACGTTCATTTTCATAATGCGCAGATGCTGAAGTGGCAAAGCCTTCATGGTTTTGAAGCGCATAAATAATGCCTGTTTCGCAGACCGTTTTTATAAATTTCTTGTATCTATTTTCAATGATATCTGAGCCTTGTTGTTCCATGTATTGTGTTTGAGCGAAGTGTTGTTTTAAATGATTTGTTGAATTGATGACTAAGGTAATATATTCTATTGCAGTTTTGGTAAGTAGGAGTGAACAAGCAATTATTTAGAGCCCTTGTTAGGCAAAGTTTTTTTAGTATTTATTCTTAATATATTCAGTTCCGTTTTCGATTTCGGGAAATAAAGTGTCAGGACTTATTCCCAAACTTTCCAATTCAGTGATAATGTTCTCTTTTTTATCTTCTTCTATAAAGAATTTTGGTTGTATACCATTTTTCATATATAAGGAATTTATATCGGCTGGTTTTGTGACTATTTTTTTAAATCCAAACAAGAAAAAATATCCAAGTTGTCTTTTAATTCTTTCATTATTATTGATTGGTCTCACAACTAATGTTCTTTCTAAATCTGTTGGTTCAATCTCTGGAAGAAAGTATGGTTTCTCTTCTTTGATTAAATGAAGTAATTTTAAACCCGTTAAGTCAGCATTAAATTTTATTTTATTAGAAATTAATTTAAGTGTTCTTTCTGCTTTTGAAAGATTTGACAAGATACTAACCGTATCACTGTCATAATATTTAATCAAACTAGGTTCTGGGTTAAAAACAATTAATTCTCCTGGAACTTCGCTTTGTGATTTGTCGTTACAAGCAAAAAAGAGTCCAACTAAAGGGTTTTTTGTTATGTCTAATAGTCTAGTAGGCAAACCATAATGCTGCATTATCGTTAATTTCTCAAAAGCAGATTTTGTAGAAGCAAATTCTTCTGAATTACGTAAAATAATCTCTCTGAACATTTTATGTTCATTTACAACCCATTTGTTTCTATAAATTGCAGGTAAAAGTTCCCAATCTAAATTTGAATGCCCACGATAAAAAAAATCAGCACTGTTTTTAGTTTCTTTTTGTAGATAGTCTATTAGATTATTGAGGTTGTCAATAAAATTGATTTCTACTTTTTGTGGGTCATAAAAATAATTTTCTCTGACTACTTTGACGTTCTTGTGTGATTTTATAAACTCCTTTGTGATTAATTCCCTTACTTTTCTTTTGAATCTATTATCAAACCCTTTTTCATCTAAAAACATTTGATACCTTACTAAAATCAAAAAATGCTCTTTTATTTCAGGTCTTTCACTAAATGCCTTTTCATTGTTTACAATATCGATAAGACTTTCAAGAGAATTTTTACGGTCCGTAATTTTCGATTCTTTAAAATTTACATCATAAGATTTAATTATATCAGCGAGTTCATCAAGTACGAATAAATCTTTATCCGCAATGTGGCAAAATCCTTTTTTATCAATATCACCATAAAAAAATGTTGTTATGTAGTCCTGTAATCTTTTCAAGAGTTTCTTTTTAAATTTTGTCTAACGTAATTGTATATGGCTTGTAGCGTGCAAATTAGAAAGTTATTTTAGGATTATGCACAAGCCAGATTTTTAAATTTCACTATTTATTTTTTATAGGAAATCGTCAAATTTAAAAATTTGGCGACTTTCCAAATATGCCTTAACTTCGATTAAGCAACTAATTAGCTCTGAGCTATATATTTTGTTATGTGCCGTTATTCACGACCTAAAATTATTCATATTTTCCATAGAATATTTAATAGTTCGTTTCGCCCATTCGTGAAATGTAACAGCTCTTCGCAAGAATAATGTTGCTAAAATTGAAACCACGATTAAAAATACTATTCTTTGATTTGTCCAAGTTCCAAATTGAAAGGTTCTTATCAATAAGATTATTTCAAAGAAAACTAATGCTTGAAACATTCCATAACACATTCCTCTCAAGGCTAACCATCTATGTAAAGCTGTAAAATTGTTAGGGCTGAAATGGCGAATCTGAACAATTTTATTTTCCATTTTCCCGAAACTGGTTTCTCCCGTCATTCTTGTTTTCCAAATTTTTGTTGACAAAACTTTAAACACTTCATAGCCCAGGTATTGACCTAAAAAACCACAAATGTAACTTGCTATTATAGCAATCATTGTGGTTGAGAAATTCATATTTGATATTGTCGAAATTAGAAATTCAATCAAATCAGTTTGAGTATTAATAATCAGATAAATTGATAACAAAAGGAACGAACCTGGTAAAATAAAAGAGAATATATCAAAAAGGTCGAGTTTAATTTTTTCCATAGGTTTTACTTTCTTCTGAGATATTAATTATTCCAGATATTTGCTGTTCTTGCATTATATGGTGTGACTTTGCATTTGAACTTATCTTTAATCTCATTTATATATGCCAAATCTTCATCTGAATAAACACCAATATAGATACTCCAAAGTTTATCTTTTACTTTACGTCCCATTTTTGCAGCCTTATTAACTGCATCGACTATATGATAATCATATTCTCCAAAATTGAAACCAAATGTTACAAGAGAGCCTTCTATTTCGCAAAGTTTATCGTAGCAATGAGTAAGATACTTGTTATGCATTATGTGATTTAGTTTTTCTTGTCCATTTCCTGCGGTCACAAAAATTGGATACTCCTTATTGTCAATTCTTTCTTTTACATTCTCAAGTAAATAGTGCGCATTATCATACTCAACCTTGACAATTTTTATTCCAGTATCAAAAATTGGTAATGTACCGTGAAGATGAAAAATACTCATTTCCTCTTTATATTTTCCCCATCTCAATTCAGAATATTCCAAATCTTCAGGTTCCACATAAGTTCCACCATCTAAATCAGTTTCTAAATCTCGTCCAAAGCCATCTATTGCATTCTTTACTTGATTTCTCATTAGAACCCAATAAAGTAACAAATCATAGTTCGTAGAAAAAACTAAACCGTCGCGTGATATATATTCCTGCAAAAATTTCACACACGCTTCACTTTTATCATCTGGAATTTTAAAAACGTGTTCTGGATGTAATTCTTTTACAGCATCTATTAAGCTATTTTTCAATTGTTCACTAACAGCCTTTATTCTTGGGACTAATGTTTTATCATTACTAAATAAATCAGCAATCTCACAAAAATTATCAAGTTGCTGCATAATTAGCTCAAAATTTTTGGTATTAAGTTTTTCAAATAGACCTTTGACCATTGGGTCTCCACTTTCCTCAATAAATTTGCTCAAAGCATTATATGAAAAAATATTGCTATCAAACGCCATACTAAAACCATTTCCGAAAAGTAGGTGTTTTGTCCTTTTCTTCTTATTTAAAGAAGCAACAACCTCGTCATAGGTCATTAGTTTATCTATTTCCATTCTGTTTATTTTTAATGGCAGCTAACTATGGTGTATGTGCACAATTACGGATATTCCCCTATATTTAAAAATATGTGTAATTACACTTCTAATATACCACTAAAGAATAAACCTACAATAACCATTTCACACTCCATTACGGGAAACCATAACTGGTCAAAAATTATGTATGGTTTGGGTAGTTTTACGACCAAAAGGTCATGTCAAAGAAAATTCTATTTATCTATAATGCCAATAGCGATACGGGCAGTAAAATGCTAGATTTCGCCCATAAAATCATTAATCCGTCTACCTATAATTGCAATCTCTGTAGTTTAACCTATGGCAGTTTTACCGAGAACAAGCAGTGGAAAGGGTTTAGGGAAAGTTTGTTAGCGAAAGGCTACGAGCTAGAATTCTTTCATAAAGACGAATTTCAAGAAAGCTATAAAAGCAAATTTGGGCATAAGTATACCTATCCTATTATATTGGTAGAAACAAAACATGATCTAGAGGTACTGGTGTCTGCCGAGAAGTTGAATGCTATGGAGACAGTGGAAGATCTTATTGGTGAAGTAGGCAGTTTCAGTGATCAGTAAGCAGTTTTAGTTTTCAGTTGTTTTCGTTAGCGAGTACCTCTGTCAGTTCGAGTGAATTTCGAGGTACGAGAAATTTGTATCGAGAACAGGTTTGGAACACGCGAGGGTTCTCGATACAATTTTAGGCTTTCGTTGCACTCATGCTAAAATCACTCGAACTGACAATGCGTTTACTTGATGGGTGTCGTGTTCCAAAAAAGCAGATAGCCGCGCTTTGCTCGCTATGACGGAGAGATTTTAATATTCGTCTTTGCGAGGAGCTTTTCGCGACGTGGCAATCTGTTGAAGGTGTGTTCTGTATTTGGTTTATGGTCCCGCTTGGTTGATGGTTGATGGTTGTTGGTCTCACTCGGTCGCTGAGCGTAGCCGAAGTGATGAGCGTTCCAAAGTTCTCGACTGCGCTCGATGTGACATTTCGGTTTTAAAGAGTAAAAAGTACAGCGTATGAAGTCGTAAGTAATTAAAGAGTACAAAGTAATAAGTACAACGTATTAAGTAGTGGATGTGCAGTGTAAAGAGAATAGCACAAAGCGAACAGCTCTGAGTACGAAGTACAAAGAACTAATACAAACAGCTATGTACTTAATACTTAATACAAAAAACGCGCAGCGTTAAACAACGAACAACGAACAACGAACAACGAACAACGAACAACGAACAACGAACAAC
>JAHDDP010000088.1 GCA_020629285.1 Maribacter sp. | reverse complement strand
AATACCAACTAGTACAATACAACCTGCTTCTTCTAATTTTTTAATTCCTTTACCGGCTACTTTTTCATGCGGATCCTTTAAACCTATAACAACTTTAGGGATTCCCATTTTTACGATTAAATCTGCACAAGGCGGAGTTTTACCGTAATGAGAACAAGGTTCTAGGGTTACATAAATGGTAGATGATTTTAAAAGCGAAACATCAGTAACGGAGTTAATTGCATTGACCTCAGCGTGAGAGCCACCGTATGCGCTAGTAAACCCTTCGCCAATAATTTTATCATCATGTACAATTACAGCGCCTACCATAGGGTTGGGTGCTGTTAAGCCTAGTCCGTTCTTTGCTATCTGTATACAACGAAGCATATAGGTTTCATCGGTAGTAAGCGCATCTCTATTTAGCGACATCGAATTGTTGGTATCTAGATTATTAATGGACATCAAACTTTAACATTATACGCATATCACGTATCTTCACACCTCAAAAATAGTACTTTAAAACCTATTGCCTTATTCTTATGGAAAATGTCATTATCCGTGAAATTAGAAAGGAAGATAACCCGCAAGTAGCCAAAGTTATACGAGAAGTATTGGCGGATATGGGTGTTCCAAAAGTGGGAACAGCATATGAAGACCCTTCATTAGATAACATGTTTGAACATTATGAGAAACCTAAGGCAACTTATTTTGTTGTAGAAGAGAATGGTTCTATTTTGGGATGTGCAGGTGTAGCTCAATTAGATAATTATGAGGGTAATGTAAGTGAGCTTCAGAAAATGTATTTTTTGAAAGAGGCTAGAGGTAAGGGTTTAGGGCATAAAATGATAAGCGTTTGTTTAAATCGTGCCAAAGAATATGGTTTTGATTCTTGTTATCTAGAGACATTACCTAGTATGGAAGCTGCTCAGAAATTATACAAGAAAATGGGCTTTGAATATATAGAAGGCAGAATGGGAGATACGGGTCATTATTCTTGTCCTGTATTCATGCTTAAAAAATTGTAACTGTGTTATTAAAGGAGATTAAAAACATATTTCATTTAGAATTAGATGCTATTTATGGTAAGGACGAGGTAAATAGTTTCTTCTATTTACTAATTGAGCATTATTTTGATTTAGAACGTTTTGTTCTGGCAATTCAACCAGAGTTGATTGTAGATAAAGAACAGGAGATCGTTATATTTCAAGCCCTGTCTAAATTAAAACTAGAAAAGCCTATTCAGCATATTATTGGAACAGCATTTTTTATGGACCTTGATTTTAAGGTCAATGAACATGTTTTGATACCAAGACCTGAAACTGAAGAATTGGTTCGTTGGATATTGGATGATGTAAAAGATGTAAAACAATCATTGACTATTTTGGATATGGGTACAGGTAGTGGTTGTATTCCAATTTCTTTGGATAAGAATTTGACGAATGCAATGGTATTCGGGTTGGATATTTCTACGGATGCTTTAAAAGTAGCAGATGAAAATAACCGATTACTTGGTGCTAGCGTAAAGTTTTTCAAAGCGGATATACTTTCGCTTGATAAAAAAACGGCAACAATAGAATTAGACCAGAAGTTTGATATCATTATATCTAATCCGCCATATGTGCGAGAATTAGAAAAAGAAGAAATGCAGAATAATGTGATAGCACATGAGCCTGGTTTGGCACTTTTTGTTCCAGATGAAGACCCGTTAAAGTTTTATAGCGCAGTAGTTAATTTTGCAGCTGACCATCTAAATGAAGACGGATGTTTGTATTTGGAGATTAATCAGTATTTAGGTAAAGAAACGATGAGTTTATTAGAAGAATCTAATTTTAAAACTATAGAGTTACGTAAAGATATGTTTGGCAATGACCGCATGATAAAAGGAATAAGAAAATGAAAAGTATTGTAGTTTTTTGCGGTAGTAGTGAAGGTGTTGATTCTGCATATGGTTTACAGGCATTAGAATTAGGAGAGACTTTTGGGAAGAATAATATTCAATTAGTTTATGGTGGTGCTAAAATAGGCATAATGGGTAAAGTAGCCCAAGGAGTATTAAACAATGGAGGAAAGGTGATAGGAGTAATTCCTGTATTTCTAAAAAAGAAAGAAGTGGTTCATGAGGGCTTGACAGAATTAATAGTTACCCAAAACATGCATGAACGTAAATTGAAGATGCATGATCTATCTGACGGAATACTAATGCTACCTGGCGGATTTGGAACCTTAGAGGAATTTTTTGAAATGTTGACCTGGTCTCAGCTAGGGCTACATCAATATCCGATAGGAATATTAAATACAAACGGATTTTATGATTTCCTTTTAAAGATGATGCATGACATGGTCAAAGAAGGTTTTGTAAAACAAGAACATATAAATACTATTTTGGTGGACGATGATATAAATTCATTACTAGAAAAAATGGAAAATTACATTCCGTTACCAACACCAAAGTGGATTAATAAAGAGCAGCTTTAAGGAATATGAAGGCAAAAATAGAAGCACTAAGAAAAGAGTTACGAGAGCATAATCATAATTACTATGTGTTGGATAGTCCGACCATTTCTGATTATGATTTTGATATGAAATTGAAAGAATTACAGGATTTGGAGGTAAAACATCCGGAATTCTATGATGCCAGTTCACCTTCACTTCGTGTTGGTGGAATGATCACTAAGAATTTTGCGACCGTAGTTCATGAGCACAGAATGTATTCTTTAGATAATTCGTACTCCAAAGAAGATTTAGAAGATTGGGAGAAACGTATACAGCGTAACCTAGGCGATGTGCCTGTTGCATTTACCTGCGAGTTAAAGTACGATGGAGCATCAATCAGTATTACCTATGAAAAAGGAAAACTGATAAAGGCAGTTACTCGTGGTGACGGAATTCAGGGAGACGATGTTACCAATAATATTAAAACGATAAAATCTGTTCCGCTACAACTAAAGGGAGATTACCCTGAGAAGTTTGATATACGTGGGGAAATCGTTTTGCCTTTTGACGGATTCATGAAGATGAACGAAGAGCGCGTAGCAAATGGAGAAGATCCATACATGAACCCTAGAAATACAGCTTCAGGTAGTTTAAAGCTTCAAGATAGTAGTGCTGTTGCAGAAAGACCGTTAGAGTGTTTGTTGTATAGTATAGTAGGTAGAAATTTGAATATAGATTCTCAGTTTCACATGTTGGAGAAAGCCCGTGAATGGGGTTTTAAAGTGCCAACCGTTGCAAAGCTCTGCCAAACTACGGATGAAGTTATGGCTTTTGTAGAGGAATGGGATGTGAAAAGACATGAATTGCCATATGAGACGGACGGAGTTGTAATCAAAGTAAATAGTCTTCAGAACCAAGAAGAATTGGGCTTTACTTCTAAAGCTCCAAGATGGGCAATGGCATATAAGTTTAAGGCGGAACAAGTTTCTACTACCCTCAATGAAATTACATATCAAGTAGGGCGTACAGGGGCAATTACACCTGTGGCGAATTTAGAACCTGTTTTATTGGCAGGTACAACGGTTAAAAGAGCTTCATTGCATAATGCAGATCAAATAGCAAAATTAGATATTCGTGTTGGTGATGCCGTATTTGTAGAAAAGGGAGGGGAAATTATTCCAAAAATTATAGCTGTTGACTTTACCAAAAGACCTGCAGATTCCGAACCTACCGAGTATATACATCAATGTCCGGAATGTGGAACAGCGTTGACTAGAACAGAAGGCGATGCTAAACATTACTGCCCTAATGAATATGGTTGTCCTCCACAGATAACAGGTCGTATTCAGCATTTTATTTCAAGAAAGGCAATGGATATTGAGGGCTTAGGTGGTGAAACTGTAGAGTTGTTATTTAAAGAAGGTTTAATAGACGATTATGCCGATTTGTATAAACTCACCAAAGAAGATGTTTTACCTCTAGAGCGAATGGCTGAGAAGTCCGCCGAAAATTTAGTCAAAGGAGTGTCAGAATCGGTAAAAGTGCCTTTTGAGCGTGTATTGTTTGCCTTAGGTATTCGTTTTGTAGGGGAGACCGTGGCAAAGAAATTGGCAAAAGCGTATAAGAATATAGATGCGCTAAAAGAAGCAACTATAGAGCACTTGACTTCGGTAGATGAAATAGGTGATCGTATAGCACAAAGTGTGATAGACTTTTTTGCAAATGAAAAGAATATAGATGCCATAGAAAGATTACGTAGTTACGGAGTGCAATTAGAAATATCTGCAGAGAAATTACAAAACCAGACCGATACTTTAGCGGGGAAAACCTTTGTAGTATCAGGTGTTTTTGAGATATTGAGTAGAGATGAACTTAAGAAGAAAATAGAAGATAATGGTGGTAAGGTAGGTTCTTCGATATCATCAAAGACCAGTTTTTTGGTTGCAGGAGATAAAATGGGGCCAAGTAAGCGAACCAAAGCAGAGAAGTTGGACATACCGATTATCAGTGAGCAAGATTTTATAAACATGTTAGCATAAACAACTATGGACGTTTTTACAATAATTTCAGTATTAGTATTTCTATCGGCAATTTTTGGTTTTATAAATGCTCGTTTTCTAAAACTACCTAACAGTATTGGCTTAATGCTGATTACAATTCTGTTTACATTGGCAGTTTTTTTAATAGGTTATATCGATGACACCTTGATCAACGCGGAACGATATATTATTACCCAAATAGATTTTAAATCTGTACTGCTTGATATTATGTTGAGTTTTTTGTTGTTCGCAGGTGCATTACATACCAATTTCGAGCAATTAAAAGTACAGCGTTGGCCTATATTGGTATTCTCAACCTTAGGGGTGTTGGTATCTACCTTTTTAGTAGGTACAAGCATGTATTATTTACTACAATTGATAGGAATGGATATTTCTTTTATCTATTGTCTGCTGTTCGGTTCGTTAATCTCACCTACAGATCCCATTGCCGTATTGGGAATATTAAAAAAAGCAGGAGCGCCAAAGATACTGGAAACTAAAATTGTAGGAGAATCATTGTTCAACGACGGGGTAGGGGTAGTTGTTTTCTTAACTATTTTTCAGCTTGCATCGGCAACAGAAGTAGCTGTTAGTCCGTTAGACATTATAGAACTTTTTGGAGTTGAGGTAATCGGTGGGTTGGCATTAGGTCTAGCCCTAGGTTGGGGAACATGGAAACTTATGAAATCTATAGATGATTATGATATAGAAGTAATCATCACCTTGGCAACGGTAATGGTAGGTACTTTGATAGCGCAAAAATTCCATTTGTCAGCCCCTTTGGCCATGGTTGCTGCAGGTTTGGTGGTGGGTAATGATACGGTGCGTGACTCTGCAATGTCTGAAACGACCGAAACCTATGTAGATAAATTTTGGGAACTGTTAGATATTTTATTGAACACTTTGCTATTTGTTTTAATAGGAATGGAAATGCTTGTACTGTCTTTTGAAACAGAATATGTGATTGCGGGGTTATTGGCTATTCCTGTAGTATTGATTTGTAGATATTTATCGTTATTGATTCCTATTAAATTCTTTGAGAAGAAACTAGATTTTATTCCGAAAACTAATTTGGTGATGACCTGGGGTGGTTTGCGTGGAGGTATTTCTATAGCATTGGCATTAGGTTTATCTGATGAAATGTATAGAGATGCGTTTCTGGTAATAACCTATATAGTTGTTGTATTCTCTATTATAGGACAAGGCTTAACGGTAGAAAAACTTATTAAACGGGTAGTAAAATGAAACCGGAGACCTACGTAGAATTTGAAAGAAGTTTAGAACTCTCCGGTGTTCCAAAAGATTGGCCAGAGGCATTAAAAGCGGCTTGGTACGATGCTAAAGGCGATTGGGAAGCTTCTCATAACATAGCACAGGATATGCATAATACTTTAGGTAGTTGGTTACATGCCTATTTGCATAGAAAAGAAGGCGACCGTTTTAATGCCGGATATTGGTACAGGCTGGCAAAAAAAGAATATCCAACAATTACCTTAGACGAAGAGCTTAAGGTGATTGTTAATTATATTTTAGAAAATAATGGCTAGTATGTAATCACCCTAATTTATATACGTGGTAACTAGTAGTTGTCAATCTTTCAAAAGTCTTCTCGAAATCACTTTTACTACTGAATCCGCATGCAGAAACAAGAGTATATAGATCATTCGATTCTAGAAACCCCGAATCGATAAGCTGCTTTGCTTTTTCTACTCTTATATTATTTCTGTAAGTAGTAAAACTGATGCCTTTAGTCTGATAGAAAAAATAGGCTGTATGATAGGGTGGCACATGTAAAAGTTCTGCACACGCTTTTAGGTTGAAACCTGGTTTTAAAAATGCACCTTGTTGTTCTATTCTTGTGAGTGACTTTTGTAATTCCTTATTATCTAATCCATATATCCGTTCTCTTACATTGGTATCATTTGAAATAGAGGATGATATCAATAATTGATTTTTGGGAAATCCGTAGAGAATAGAAGGAAAGTATAAAGGAGCAATGCTAATCAGTAATAAGACTAGAAGCAATATAATCTGTAAACGGTATAAGCTCGTTGCTGATATATTAAAAGTATTGAGACCTAACATTCTTTCTATTCCAAAAAACAAAGTAATAAAAGCCATTAAGATTAATGCGGAATAAAACAAAAGCAACCATCTATTAAGAATGACCTTTAATTTATCATTCGGATTTATTTTTAAAAATTTTCTTAACCAGGGTATAAGAGATAGTAAATATATTATTTGCCATAAATGACGTAGACTATAATGTTCATTTAAACTTAACAATCCATATTGTGCACTAAAACGTTTGCTAGGGAAATTAATGGCATTTTCCACAATCTGATTATAGTAAGATGCCGGTTTAGAGAAAACAATGACGATATCAATAAGGCTTATGATAAAAGGAACAAAAAGTAACAGGTATTGCCATTTCCATATAAACTTATCATCCATTACTGATTTAAAATAAAAATATATAGGTACAGTAATGATACTGTAAGGAAGCAAAGGCCAGAAATAAAACCATCTAAATTGGGTTAACAAACCATCGGTAATAATGTATGTTTGAAGGTTGTAAAGAGAAAAAATAAAATAGAAGAAAGCTAAAAATTGCTGAGGTAATTTATTAACGTCCTTTTTTAAAAGTATTAAGGCAGTTAAAATTAATCCGAAGATTGCTATTAGGAGGAAAACAAAATTCATTCAAACACTATTAAGAAATAAGTATGTACGAATTTACAATATAACAAGTAAGAATAAATTTAATATAACATATTTGTCGAAGAAGCTAGGCTTGATTTTATAATTGATCAACATCAACAAATGGCGATGTATCAATAATTTGGTCTTCAATATTAACCTGGGTTATATAAAGTCAACAAAAATGTATTGTGGTTAGTACGGGTAATCAATTCGATGTTTTGTTAATTGAATAGGGGATTAAATCTAAGTTTTAAAAAAATCTGACTATGTTGAGGTAAACCTAACTCTATTTTCTTCTTGGTTCTTTCAAGTAAAAAATATTAGTTCTTAGAAAGTTATGATTCTATAATTAATTATTAATCATAGAATTTTGGTTTAACTTTAAAAGTTCTTCATAAGGGTCTCCTTCTATACCTAATAACTTGGCAAAAGCAGGCTCGGTTTTTAAACCGCTAGCTTTTAGTTTTATAATTTCTTGTTTAAAGTTTTTACCTTTTTCTTTCAAAATAGCATGCTCGGTAATCATATGTAAATATGCATTTTGCTGCTTGGTAGGAGTGTTTTGAGCAAATATCTCAAATAAGAAATGGTCGGTTTTAAATTCCGCAACTGTAACTTTTTTATTGTTTTGCTTACTTGAATAAATGTGAAAGCCTTGCATTTTAGAAAAGTGATGAGTTACAACAGAAGCGAATTTATCATGGTCGTTACATTCACAAATAATATCAACATCACTTTCGGGTATATCTATTTCAATGGGTATGGTACCAGTTACAATAGGCGAGTACAATTTAAGATGTTCTAGAATTTTGTGCTGTATAATGTCATTATAAACGCTTACTTGTCGCTCATTTCCGATTTTTAAATAATCTATATTTTCAAAATCAATGGTCAATTATAGTCAACTATTTTTATGGTACAAAATCACGATTTACAAATACAGATGAACTATAAATATAAATCGTGATTCATATATTCTTTTAAATCATTTTGAAATCCAATAATAACTCTCCTTCTATAGAAGCTTGTAAATGGTCACCTTTAAATGTTTCACCTGCACCTATAGCAGGGGTTCCTGTGAATATCATATCACCAGGATTCAATGTCATAAATGTAGAAACAAAGCTGATGATTTCAGCAAAGTTATAAATGATATATCCAGTATTACCAACCTGTTTCTTTTCACCGTTAATTACTAAGTCAAAATTAATGTTGTCTAATTCTGGAAAATCGGCAACAGGCTTAAAACCAGCAATAGGTGATGCGCCGTCAAAACCTTTAGCCAAAGCCCAGGGTCCTTTTTTATCTCTACTAGCGGTAAGTACATCTTTTGCGGTATAATCAATACCAATACCTATTTCAGAGATGTATGAATTAGCCTCTTCTACGGTAACATTTTTTGCCGTTTTTCCAATTTTGACAACCAATTCCACTTCGTATATCAATTGATTGGTAATTGCAGGAAATTCTACATCTTTACTATCAGTGACTAAAGAAGAATCTGGCTTTGTAAATATGAGTTGCGTATCATTCTTTAATCCGTCTATTTCAGATTTATCAACTACGTAATTCTTGCCTATACCTATAATTTTCATGCTTGTGGTGTATGTGTATATTTATTTTTGGAGTGAAATTAATGATTAAATCAAGTGTAGTTACCTCTTTTTATTGAAATAACAAGAATCTATATTTTTGTTTTTAGACTATTTGATATCATCAGATCATTTAATGACCTGTAACTCTTTTAATGCCGCAAGGGTAACCTCTTTTCTAGTTTTTATAAAATCGTTAAGGTCTATATTGTTATCAATAGGTTCTAAATTGGTTGCAAAGAAATAAACATGGTTTTTAACTTCTATAAAGCCAACGAACCAGCCATTATATTGGTTGTTGCTATTAGATAATCCTGTTTTACCACTGAGCTTGTAATCAGTTGTTTTCTCAATTAACATGACATCTTGCATAATATGCTTGGTTCTCTTTGATATTGGTAACTGGTCATTGAAATATCGTTTTAGAAAATCTATTTGCTGCATTTGGCTAATTCTAGAATCACCCTCTAACCAGAAATCGGTGATGTTATCAGCATTTATTTTTAGGTTTCCGTATTGTAGATTTTCAACATACTCGTTCATACGTTGAGCCCCAATTTTTGCAGCAACTTCTTGATAGCATGGTACACATGAAAATTGAAAGGCATCTCGCAGTACTAAGTCTTGCTCCCAAAAGTTTGACCATTTCTCTTCACCATCCCATTTAAAGATGGTGCTGTCACTTTCAATAACTCCCGTTTCCAAGCCAATAATACTATTTGTGATTTTAAAAGTGGATGCGGGTAAGTTACCATGTGTAGCCCACTTAAAGTTATTGGAATAATAGGTATTATTATTTAAATCGTAAATTAAAATAGATCCTTTAACATTATTAGAATCAATGATAGTTTGAAATTCAGACTTATTTATTTTAGTGGTATTAGATTTTGATTCACCCAAAATTTCAGTCTTCTTTTGGTCTTTACAAGAAGTGATACAAACGATTAAAAATAGCAGTTTACATATTTTCATTTAGTAATTGAGTTGTATTAAAAAATGAATATAATAATTATCAATCGGTTTTATATTATTTAAAACCATTGACCATAAAATAGTGGTGAAGTTACAATATTGCTTAATCAATCATTTTACAACCGCGTGCTTATTTCATTTCTTCAAAAAGGATACTTGTTTTCCAAGTCTATTAATATAAGTTTTCATCGGTCTGTAAAAACACGTTAAAGAAGTGATTTATGCTAATTTCTGTTTAAAATAATTAATATTTTAATAGTACTATCCTTCGATTAAGAAGCAAGTAAGGCATGCTCAGCGACCTAGGTTTTAATACTGTTATGGTAGACTACTAAATCAATGATGTATAAATTTCGTTGAGGAAATTTGAGCTCACCCTTTGTTATGTCAATGCGATTGGTTTTTAGAGAACCTGTTTTTGTTTGAGCGTAGTTGTATACAGTTGAAAGTGTAAAGATTACTGTAAAAAATCTTTTCATGGTTTGGTTTTCATAAGAGATAACCTATTAAAAAAATGCTAGAGCGACCAATTCAGATAGATACTTTTTGATGTTGGCTAAAGTATATTCGAGAATGAATAACAAAAACAATTGGGATTGCTTTATTAAATCTAAAGAAACTATAAAGCATTTTGTACTTAATTTTAAAAAATATTAAATATTACGGGATAAAATTTCTCCTTTTACAAATGTGAAATCATGCATTCGGAACCATCTTTAATTGCTTTAGCTTTCTTTTTTACCCAACCTTTCCTTAAACTTAAATTCAACAGTCTTTTCATTTGTGAAAGGGTCTTTCGAAACCTTACATTTTTGCGAATTTGCATTATATGAAATTATAAAAAGGGTAATTATAAACCAATAATTGTATTTCATTTTACTTGTTAGATTGTTATTTGTAATCGTATTAATTGAAAATCTACAACACCTTCCTAAAACAAACACTATTTGCCATGTGCTCGTACGGAGGGTAATTATCGATAATTGTGTAATTATTCTTTTTATAAAGTGCTATGGCTTCCGGCTGTCGTAATCCGGTTTCTAATACAACGTATGAATAGTTTAATTCTTTTGCCCATTTTTCCAAAACAACGAGTGTTTTTGAGGCAATACCTTTACCCCGAAAACTTGGTTGTACGTACATACGTTTAATTTCAACGGAATCTTTGTCGAATTCTTTGAAAGCACCGCAAGCAACAAGGGTTTCATCAGAATAAAAAACTACACAATTTTTCAACGCATCAATACCGTTGAACTGTGCATAAAAAACATTCTCATCTCCATCTCGTAGTGCCAGATCAGCATCAAGTAAGGCAACTAATTCTTTAAAGTTTTCGTTATCGCTAGCGCAACGTTTATAGTAAAGCATAAGAGGTCTCTTTTTTAGACTTTAATTGTATAACCGTTTGCGTTAACAGTGCTATTATCGAAATAGAAATCAATTCTACCCAAATTTACCCCAAAACACCCTACTTGATTTACCAATACATCTCGTTCTACTGCGTTCGTAACAATAGTTGGTTTATCTAGAAAGGTATGTGTATGTCCACCAATAATTAAATCGGTGTATTTGGTTCTTTTGGCAAGTTTTAAATCATCTGGCTTTTGAGAATTATATTCGTATCCTAAATGAGAAAGGCAAATAACCAAATCGCATTTTTCTACTTCTTTAAGCTTGGTTTCCATATCGGTAGCCAATTCATAAGGGTCAAGAAATTCAGTCTCTTTAAAGAGTTGTTTTGTAACCAAACCGTCTAGTTTAATCCCTAATCCGTAGACACCAACTTTAATTCCGTCTTTTTCATAAATCTTGTAGGGCTCTGTTAATCCGTCTAAAACGGTATTGGAAAAGTCGTAATTGGCACTTATAAATTTAAACTTAGCGTAGGGCATTTGAGCTAAGAGTCCGTCAATACCATTATCAAAATCATGATTTCCAATTGTTGTGGCATCGTAATTAAGCATGCTCATTAATTTAAATTCTAGTTCACCACCATAAAAATTAAAGTAGGGGGTACCTTGAAAAATATCACCCGCGTCAAAAAGAAAGGTATTCGGATTCTCTTTTCTTATACTGTCTACTAAACCCGCTCTACGCGCCAAGCCTCCCAACCCGGGGAAATCTGCATGGTCGTTGGGGAAAGCATCAACATGACTGTGTACATCATTGGTGTGTAAAATGGTAATGTGTTTCTTTTTAGATACGTTGCAAGAATTTAGTCCTAAACCACCAAGAGTTAATAGGCTAGTGGATGCGGCAGTGTTTCGTATAAATTTTCTTCTTTCCATTTTACTGTAATTGATAATATCTTAAATCTACTTT
>JAHDDP010000087.1 GCA_020629285.1 Maribacter sp. | reverse complement strand
CCTTTTTCATCTACACCTTCACCTTTGAATTCTAATTCGATTCCCATTTCAGCGAATGCCATTCTTACGAACTCACGAACAGGCGTGGTTTTACCAGTTGCAATTACCCAGTCTTCTGCTTCATCAGCCTGAAGAATCATCCACATCATACGAACATAATCCTTTGCATGACCCCAATCTCGTTGTGCATCTAAATTACCCAAGTATATTTTATCTTGTAAACCTAAACCAATTCTTGCAGCTGCTCTTGTAATTTTTCGAGTAACAAAAGTTTCTCCTCTAATTGGAGATTCATGGTTAAAAAGAATACCGTTACAAGCAAACATATTATATGCTTCTCTATAGTTAACCGTGATCCAGAAAGCATACATTTTTGCTACTGCATATGGGCTACGTGGGTAGAAAGGAGTAGTCTCTGATTGTGGTACTTCTTGTACTTTTCCGTATAATTCTGAAGTGGAAGCTTGATAAATACGGGTCTTTTTCTCAAGACCTAATAAACGAACTGCATCTAAAATTCTTAGTGTACCTAAACCATCGGCATTACCAGTATATTCAGGAACTTCAAAAGATACATGAACATGGCTCATTGCCGCTAAATTATAAATCTCATCTGGCTGAATTTCTTGTATTAATCTAATAAGATTAGTACTGTCTGTCATATCACCATAATGAAGTACAAAATTTCTATTTTCAATATGTGGATCTTGATAAAGATGATCAATTCTATCGGTATTAAATAAAGATGCTCTTCTTTTAAGACCATGTACTTGATATCCTTTTTTTAATAAAAATTCGCTTAAATAAGCGCCGTCTTGACCTGTGACTCCAGTGATTAATGCTACTTTCATACTATTGTAAAATGGATTTATAATGTTTTATTGTTTAATAATGATCTAAAATTTTATTGAAAAACTTTAGATAGCTTTACTGTATAATATCTGTTGAAAATAAATGTTTCCGTCACCCATATCTTTAAGAAAAGAATATTATGTGATGTTATAAGTAAACTTAAGAAGTTAGGGTGAATACGGGGAATCATTTTTTTAAAGTTATTATTACTAGGTTTTAATCAAAAAATATATGACCACTACCTAAATCATAACAATGTAAGTATTAATAAGTCAGCTTCAATTGATAATACTTAAATATCAATGATATTACTAACTGTGGTTAATGGTTGTTGGGCAAATTTAGAGTATTATTTGAGTATTTCCATTGAAAAAAATCAAACCTTAGGCCAACTATTGATTTATTCGTTAAACTGTGTATTCGTGAACTATAAAGAATAGTAATGTGTGAAAATGGTAGGGATACTCAATTTTATATATGGAACTAAGGGGCTGTTTGACTACAGTAATACTTATAAGGTACTGTTCTTTAGTAAATTAAAAGTAATACGTTTATCTTAATGTTAGTAGACACTTATTCTTGTGTAGTCTTTGTCTTACTTGACTTCTTTTTAAGTGTCGAATTTCATCTGTTAATTATTTTACACTCATAATAATACATTTTTAGTGTAGTGGTCTATTTGTTAACCCCTGCTAATAACAGTATGTCAAAAGATATTTAAAATCTTTTAATATTTGTGAAATTGCAACAAAAAATGTTAAATTTTAGTAAATTTCATACAAATGTAGTGCGGTTATTAATATTTAGCTTAAGTTTATTTCATCAAAATTTAATATCCGTTTTTAGTACATTAGAAATAGATTTTAGTTTTGATTTAAAATTTTTATTGTTTTTCCCCGTTATTTTATCAACTTAAACCACCATACGATGATATCTAACATTTTAAGCGGGAGACTAACATCTTCTTATCAGAGGAAAAAGTTGGTTTCTCTAGAAAATTGCTATATGCACCTTAAGCCATATTTTAGCTTAAAGAATAGTGCAAAGAGTAACGAGACCGATAAGGTATTGGTTCGTGAAAGATCTAAGAGTGCAAAAGTTCAAGATGCATTCAATTCCATTGAGCAAAATCAAATTTTGTATGCTAAAATTATGACTGAAAGGTTGTTGAAAGTTTAGGCTATTAAAAGAAGGGAATGTTTTCTTTATGAAAGTATTTTCTGTTTTAAGTAGTTAGTGCTTAATTGGTACTAATAAGAAAGTGCGACAATGAATTTTAAAATTCATTGTCGCACTTTCTGCCTTTTAATACTTAATGTAGTCTCTTAAAGTGCTAACGATTTTAATGTATTATTGAGTGTACATAATTTTATAATCGTAATCCAAAATTCGGTTTGTTCTTCTAAATTATACGCACATCTAGTATTCATTACACATCAGCGAAACTAAATTTCTAATCTATAGATTAATAATATATTTATCGCACAATGTTATAATTGTAAATAGTAATCACAGCCATAATACTATTAATTTAATAAGCGGTAGAGCTTTTGTTTATTTTACTGAAATAGTAAATACCTGATTAAAAGGACTAAAGTAACTGTAAATTATAAGACCTTTGTGCCTGTTGGTTTCCCTAAATTTTGAATTGCAACACCTATATTATTAAACAATCTTGGAAGTACTGACACATTTTAACCCTTTTGAAGATCCAGAGATAAAACATATTTTGCACACTACAGATGCGCAAGAAGAGATTTGGTATTCTTGTTATTTTGGTGGTGACGATGCAAATAAAGCATATAACCTCTCATTAACCATTGAGTTTGAAGGTAATTTGGATATTACCGCATTACAATGGTCTGTTGACATGCTTGTTAGTAGGCATGAGTCTTTACGCTCTGTATTTAGTCCTGATGGAAAATTTATTAATGTTTTTTCTTCCATTATCGCCAATATTGATTTACAGGATTATGCTGGTTTGTCTGCTCAAGATAAAGAAGCTGCAATAAAAGAATTTACAAAAAATGATACTGGTAAGGCATTTGATCTAACTAAAGAACCATTAATCCGATTCTCGGTTCTTAGAATAGAAGATTTTAAATATCAATTGATAATGACCACGCATCATATTGTTTGTGACGGTTGGTCTTTAGGTATCATCATGCAAGAATTGGGTGCATTATATTCTGCAAAGGTTAAAAAGATACCTCATAACCTTCCTGATGCTGTACCATATACTGAATATGTTGCACATCAAAATGAAATAAAGGTAAGTCCCGAATACGATCAAACGGAAAAATACTGGTTGAAGGTCTTTCAGAACGATATTCCTAAAACTAATCTTCCTACAGATTTCAAACAAATAACCAAAAGAACCTATAACGGTGCTCGAATTAATCAATTGTTAGATAAAAATCTAGTAAAAGATATAAAGCAAACCGGTATAAAAGGAAATACTAGCTTGGTACTTACACTAATGGCGGCTTTTGAGTTATTGCTTTATAAAACTACACACAAGGATAGTATTGTACTTGGCTTACCGGTTGCAGGGCAATCATCTATGGGAGCGAAGCATTTAGTAGGTCATTGCGTGAAACTGCTACCAATGAAAAGTGATTTTGATGGTATTGATAGTTTTATAGATTATTTGAAGAAAAGAAAATCAGCCAATTTTGATGCATTCGAGAATCAAGAACTGTCATTTGGTAGTTTATTAAAGAAACTTAATATTCCAAGAATACCTGGTAGAGTACCTTTAGTGCCGGTAGTTTTTAATGTGGATATGGATTTGGACGATGGTGTTATTTTTGAAGGACTGTCTTACCAATACCATAGTAATGAACGTAAGCATGAAACATTTGAGCTATTCTTGAATGCTACAGGTTCAAAAGATAATATAGTGCTTGAATGGTCTTACAATACCGACTTGTTTAAAGAAAGTACGATTCTTGAAATGGGCGAAACTTTCACTGCTATTTTAAGTAAACTAATTGAGCGCCCTAATGTTAAGTTGTCTGAAATACTAGACCTGACTAATGAAGAGAGTACTGTAAGGGGTACGGTATTGGAATATCCGAAAACTACACTTCATGAGTTGTTGTATAAACAGGCTACAAGTACACCAACGGCGATTGCTTTAGAGTTTAAAAATGAGAAGTTAACCTATGCAGCCTTACAACGCAAAATTAATAGTACCGCTGTTTACTTATGGGAAAAGGGTATAAGACCAGGAGATACAGTTGCTATTTCACTAGAAAGATCACCTGATTTAATTGCAACACTATTTGCAATTCTTCAATGTGGAGCTAGATATGTACCAATAGATACCGGCTATCCTGATAATCGCACTTTATTAATGATTTCAGATGCTGAATCTACTTTCTTTATTTGTGATAGGTCCAAGCAAGGGTTAGAACATGGAGCACAAACGATTTTCATTGAAGATATACGAGTCAAAGCAAATGAAACCAGTGAAACTATAATTGATGTAAACGTAGCTTCTGATGCAGGAGCTTACATTATATATACTTCTGGATCTACAGGAAAGCCAAAGGGAGTGCAGGTTACGCATAATAATGTGATCAATCTTCTATATTCCATGGGCAATGAACCTGGTATTACACCAAACGATAAAATTTTCGCGACCACCACTATCTCTTTTGATGCCATGGTGATGGAAATTTTCTTACCATTGGTACATGGTGCCAGTGTGGTGTTAGTGGATGAGGAAACTAGAAAAGATGGCCATCTTTTATTACAAAAAGCCATTGAAGATCAGATTACCGTAATTTGGGGAACACCAACAATTTGGCAAATTTTATTAGATTCTGGTTGGAAAAAACCATTGCATATTAAAGCACTTATTGGCGGAGAACCGGTTTCTAAAGCACTTTCATTAAAACTACTTGAAAAGTGTGATGAAGTATGGAATATTTATGGACCTACAGAAACCACGGTTTGTTGTATACTCACAAAAATTTCTGAACAAGATAATCCAATTACTATAGGTAAGCCTGTGGCCAATACCGATATCTATATTCTAGATACTAAAGGTAATCCTGTAAGAAAAGGTGAAGTTGGTGAAATAGCTATTGGCGGTGACGGAGTAACAAACGGATATTTGGGTCAGCTAGCATTGACCAATGAACGTTTTGTAAATAATACATTCCAGACCGGGGCTAGTTCCAAAATGTACTTGTCTGGCGATATAGGTAAACTTTTACCTAATGGTCAAATTGAATGTTTAGGTCGTAAAGATGGTCAAGTAAAAGTTCGCGGACATAGAATTGAATTGGGTGAAATTGAGCATTCTTTAAATAAATTAAAAGGAATTCAATCAGCTGCCACTGATGTTAGAAACAACGGGTTAAAAGCATATGTAGTTTATGAAGGACAAGATTGGGATCATGATGTTACGCTTTGGAAAAATCAATTAGCATCAGAATTACCGGTTTTTATGCTGCCTCATGATTATATTAAAATAGATGAATTACCAGTTACCTTAAATGGTAAATTAGATAGAAAAAGTCTGCCAGAAGGCACCAATTTGGTTACGAATAAAGTTGAGGCCATTCAACCGTTCACGAAAGCTGAAAAACTAATTGCAGATGTTTGGAAAGAATGTTTGTTTTTAGATACTATCAATTTAAATGATGATTTCTTTGAGTTGGGTGGGCATTCGTTGATTGCGGCCAAAGTAATGACAAGGCTAGAAGAGAAGTCTGGTCAAAGATTACCATTATCTTCCTTATTTGAATATTCAACGGTTAAAAGTCTTGCCAGTTTATTAAAAATTGAAGAGCATTCCGTAACCTGGGATTCATTAGTGCCAATTCAACCTAACGGTTCTAAAACACCATTATTCATAGTTCACGGTGCAGGGTTGAATATACTTTCTTTTAAAACCTTAAAAGATCATATGGATCCTGATCAGCCTATTTATGCTTTTCAGGCTAAAGGTTTAGATGGTAAAGAAGATTTATTGACTTCTGTAGAAGAGATAGCGGCGCATTATAATCAAGCCCTTTTGGCCACCCAGCCAAAAGGGCCATATAAATTGGCGGGTTATTCTTCTGGAGGTATTATCGCCTATGAAATGGCAAAGCAATTAATGGCAAACGGAGAAGAGATTTCTGCTCTAGCACTTTTAGACACCTATGCATACGCCCATTATGGTAAAAGTACTACGTTGGGTAAAAAGTTGGCTTATGGTAATTATTTAGCCAATAAGACTTTACATGTTTTAAGGCAATTGTCTAGTGTAGAAGGATTTAAATATAGAATTGGAGTTACCAAAGCTAATTTGAAGAAATTGTACTTAAGATTTAAAAAAGATAAAACTGCAGAGGCAAAAACAGAATATGATTGGGAGTATGAAAACCGAATTGTTACGCATAATAAGGTTGTAGATAGCTATCATTTAAAACCATTGCCCATTAAAGTCGATTTGTTTAGAATTGAAGACGTTATTGATTATACGCATGATAGCGTACATTTGGGTTGGAAATCTTTTGCGGAAAAGGGAATTGAACTACATTATGTACCAGGAGACCACCTGAGTATGTTTAGGGCACCAAATGACCAAATTTTGGCTAGTTCACTTCAAAAAGTGCTTGATAATAACGATTAGGATATAAAATTAATTTACGGCAGATTGCACGGTAGGTATGGTCGTTTTTTCTGTATTGATGTAATTGTCTGCTGCCATATATCTCAAGTAAAAATCTGAGCCACTTTTTTTCGTGGTATTATGCCACAAATGAAAACCAGCTGTTTTGAACAAGAATTCATAATTGTGTGAAAATGAGCGTTCATATCCATAAGGTTCAGATGCTGTATTGGTCTTTAAGTTATGATGAACCCCATTAGGTTCAATAGCAACAAAGGTGGTATTGCCCAGAGCATTTAATTGATGTAAAAACTCTTGTAGTTTAGGTTCTGTAAAGTATTCTAAAACACCTCTAGAGGTTACGAAAATCATATCTTCGGTGGCATTGTTCTTCGTCCAATCAAAAGCATCGGAAGCTACAAATTTAAGTTTTTCATTCTTTGCATAAGTATGTCTATTCAATTCTACCTGTTTTTGGCTTAAGTCTATTCCAACCAACCTTTCAATATTAGGAAACTTTGTACTTAAATAGTTCAATACTTTTCCATTGCCACATCCTATCTCTACAATGGTATTGAAATTATGTTTTTCCGTAGAAAGTTTTAAATCCAATAAATCGAATAAAAAAGTACATTCAGGTAAGAAAGATTTTTCAAAAGAATCGTCTGTTTCAGAAAAATAGGTGTCACCTTGGCGCTTCCAATAGGCTTCATGAAATTCTGAAAGCAAATTGTAATCTTGTTCTTTTTCCGCTCTTTTTAGTAGTGCTTTGCGCATAAAAAGCTCGGTAAAACTGATAGATTTTTTATTGGTTATGGTCATACCATTTTTTGCAAATTCTTCAGCTTTTTTAGGCAATAAATATAGTAGGATATTACCAATAAATATTACGATTTTATTTTTCATTTTAGCTTTTAGTTAACCAATCCTGTTACAATATTAATCATTAAGTCGTTGCTTTTTTTAAAAACTTACCTTTTAAAACAACATTTTCTTCGGCCAATGAACGGATAAATATGTAAATGAACTATAGATTTATGCTTTTGTTACTAATTTTAATTTCAGATTCGAAGAACGTCATTTATTTCTCGATGAAATTTTTTTACTGTAAAAAAAGGTTGTTTATATAATGTTGGTTGTAATCAATTATTAATCAGTGGTTTACATGTTATTATTTGTGAAGATTACACATTGTTTATTACCGTTTTAAATGAGAATGTTCATCATATTAAGTAATTTTACCTCATTATATGTTTAAACAAAATTGGAAGGGATATTTACGAGATAATGTTCAATTTAAATGCTTATCTATTTAAAAGATTTATCTATTAGACCATTTTCATAAGCAGATATGTATTAAAGCTCCCAATAATCTATACCTAATTATTACTTTAGAATGAAAGCCAATAAAGAAAATTTAATAAAAGATTCTACTACAGAATATTGGAGGAATATTTTATTGGATGATATTAAATTATTAGATCTGCCAAGTAGAAAACGAACTGTAAAGCAAGAAGTAGATAAAGGCTTGTTAATGCGTACTCAATTTTCTGTAGATGTTGTTAATAAGGTAAAGATTTATTCCGCTGAAAATGATATAGCATCTTTTTTAATATCAGTTGTTAGTGTTCTTCTACAGCGGTATACAAATCAATTGGATATTGCATTTGGTTTAACCATCAATGATGAGGTAGCTAAAAATTTATCTCTCTTTAGAAATAATATTGATGCTGAGGTAGATTTCAAAACTTTAGAAAACAAAACAAAACACATTCTAGAATTAAATAAATCAAATTCGTACCCTGCGGATAAATTTATTAAAGATTTTAATCTTGTAAAGGAGAACGGTGAAAATGCACTTCTAGATTTTGTTGTATCTATAAATTTGTTAAACAATCAAGAAAGGACTTCAAATGAAAATGATAATGCCCTTGGTATTGAAACTTTAGGTACAGTAGAATCTTTCTCGAATATCAAGTTAGTATTGAATGTCGACGCCGAAAGCATCACATTTGATGTTATTTTTAATGAAGCTGTTTTTGAAAAAGATTTCATTATACAGTTTATGGGGCACTTTAAAAATTTAGTGTCACGTTTAATTGAACAGCCAACGGTTTCTATAGGTAGTATAGATGTACTTCTAGATGAAGAGCGTTTTAAGTTATTGAATAATTTTAATTCACCGCATATAAATTATCCAAACGAAAAAACCGTTGTTGATTTATTGCAGGAGCAAGCGGAAAAGACGCCCAATAATGTTGCCGTAGTTTATGAAGGTGCTAGTTTAACATATAAAGAGCTTCATAGGCTATCGAATCAATTTGCCGACTATCTTATAAAAAAACATGGCGCTACCAAAGGTGATTTTGCTTGTTTGATTCTAGAACGTAGCGAATGGTTGATCATAAGTATGTTGGGTATTATGAAGGCTGGGGCAGTTTATGTGCCTGTTGATCCTAATTACCCTGTTGAGCGTATCGATTACATAAAGGAAGATAGTAATTGCGATTTTACGGTTGATGCTGCGGCAATTGAAGATTTTAAAAATAAGGTTAGTGAATATGCTACTGAAGATATTAAGAACAATGAATTAACACCAGACGATTTAATTTATATTATTTATACTTCTGGTACCACTGGTAAGCCTAAAGGTGTACAATTAGAGCATAGAAATATTGTTAGTTTGTTCGTAAACGATGAACCGTTCTATGATTTCAACGAAACCGATGTTTGGACTATGTTCCATTCCTATTGTTTCGATTTCTCGGTTTGGGAAATGTATGGGGCATTATTGTTTGGGGGTAAACTAGTCATTCCTTCAAAAGAGGTGATTAAAGATCCTTACGAATTCATGTCTTTGGTAATTAAGGAAAAGGTGACGATTTTAAACCAAACGCCTTCTTCTTTTTTAAATATTATGGGTAGTTTGCCTACAGGTGATATCGATTTAAATTTACGCTATGTCATTTTTGGGGGCGAAGCTTTATTTCCTAAGTATCTAGAAAAATGGTATCGTAAGTTTCCGAATATCAAATTTGTAAATGGGTACGGTATTACAGAAACGACCATCTTTACCACCTTTAATATTATTGATGATGAAGATATTAGAACAAATGTCTCTAATATTGGTAATTGCATATCAACATTATCCTCTCATGTGGTAAATGCCAATAATCAATTACAACCAATTGGTGTTATTGGTGAATTATGTATTTCTGGTCATGGTTTGGCAAGGGGTTATTTGAACAGACCAGAACTGACCGATCAGAAGTTTATAGATAATCCTTTTGAACCTGGTGAGAAAATGTATCGCTCAGGTGATTTGGTAAGAAGGCTTGCAGACGGAACTTTAGAATATATTGGTAGAATAGATCACCAAGTTAAAATCCGTGGGCACAGAGTTGAATTAGGGGAAATTGAATCTTCTATTGATGCTATTGTGGGTATAAAACGCACTGTGGTCTTGCCAAATACAAATGAAGAAGGTGAAGCCAGATTGGTTGCCTATCTTTTGGCTGAAGGTGAAAAACCTGAAATAAGTAGTATAAGAAAAGAACTTGTTGAGAAACTACCCGAATTTATGGTACCTACATTTTTTATGTGGGTAGATGAGTTTCCAACAAACTCCAACGGTAAAATAGATAAAGATAAATTACCGGAACCAAGTTACGTTAGATCAACTTCAGACGTCATATTTAGAAAGCCACGTACCAAGATTGAAAAAGGTCTTGCCAGTATTTGGGAAAAAGAACTAAAGGTATCGGGTATTGGTTTAGATGATAACTTCTTTGAAATGGGAGGTACGTCTATTGTAGCGCAAAAAGTAGTCAACGCTATCATGAAAACGCTGAAAGTAAGAATACCGGTAACCAAATTATATCAACATACTACTATTTCTGCCCTTTCAGAATTTATGGAAGGCGATAAGAAAACAACATTGTTTTCTGGCAAACGCAAAGTGAAAAACAATAATCGATCTAACGATGTTGCTATTGTTGGTATGGCAGGTCGGTTTCCTGGCGTAAATACCATCGATGAATTCTGGGATGTCTTGAAAAATGGAAAAGAAACCATTTCATTTTTCACGAAAGAAGAATTGGATCAAAGTATACCAGCGTCTTTACGAAATGACCCGTTATATGTTGCCGCAAGAGGTGTTGTGCCTTCTGCAAAAAAGTTCGATGCCCGTTTCTTTGGCTTAACGCCTAAATTGGCAGAAGCTATGGATCCCCAACAACGTTTATTTTTAGAATTGGCTTGGGAAGCTCTTGAAGAATCTGGCCACTTACCGGAACATTATACAGGTAGGGTAGGAGTATATGCTGGTACAGGTACAAATACCTATTATAAAAAGAATGTACTGCCAAATAACGAGGTTGTAGAAAGCATAGGGCAACTGCAGTTAGATACGGTGAACGAGAAAGATTATGTGGCTTCAAGAACCGCGTACCAATTAAATTTAAAAGGTCCGGCGGTTAGTGTGCATTCGGCATGTTCTACATCATTATTGGCAATTGCCGAAGCAGTAGAGTCTATACGTAATGGTCATTGTGAAGTTGCACTGGCGGGTGGTTCTAGTATTACCGCACCTATTAATAGCGGACACCTTTACCAAGAGGGTTCTATGCTAAGTACAGATGGTCATTGTAGGCCGTTTGATTCTCAAGCAAGAGGAACGGTCTTTAGCGATGGTGCCGGAGTAATAGTTTTAAAAGATTTAGAAGAAGCCAAAAATGACGGAGATGTTATTTACGGCGTAGTAAAAGGTGTTGGTATAAACAACGATGGTGGTGGTAAAGGAAGCTTTACGGCACCAAGTGCAGAAGGTCAGGCAAATGCTATTAAAAGTGCTATTGACGATGCCAATATTTCACCGGATACCATTAGCTATGTAGAAGCACATGGTACAGCGACTCCGTTAGGGGATCCTATAGAAATAGATGGTCTTAATCTCGCTTTTGGTGAGCAATCAAAAAAGAATTTTTGTGGTCTAGGTTCTGTAAAGAGCAATATGGGGCACATGACAGCAGCTGCAGGTGTTGCCGGCGTAATAAAAACAATTTTAGCATTTAATCATAAAGTAATACCGCCTTCTTTAGGTTTTGAAAAACCTAATCCTGTTATTGATTTTGAGAATAGTCCGTTTTATGTCAATAATACATTGGCTGATTGGAATGTTGAAGGTTCACGAAGAGCGGGTGTAAGTTCTTTTGGTGTTGGTGGTACCAATGTTCATGTAGTTTTAGAGGAATATGAAATGGAGGAAAAGACTTCCAAGTTTCAACGACCTTTGCAATTACTACCTATTTCGGCAAAAACCGAAACAAGTTTAGCGGGATTCGAAACCGTATTAAAAAAACATATCGATGCTAAACCAGAATTGAATTTGGCAGATGTTGCTTATACGCTAAGTACTACCAAAGCTAATTTCAATAACCGTAGATTTATTTTAGCGGGTGATACAAAAGACGCTTCTGCATTGTTGGTTGATGGTGATAAAAATGCTATGCAATCATCAATTGTAAAGAACGTTCCTAGTGAAATCGTATTTCTACTTCCAGGTCAGGGTTCTCAGTATCTAAATATGGGTAAAGATCTATATGATGGGGAAAGCGCTTTTAGAGAAGCTGTAGATATTTGTGCCGATTTACTGTTAGACACCATAAAAGTAGATATTAGAGATATTATTTTTCAGGATGCGAATTCTGAAGATGCTCAAAACAAGTTACGAGATACCCGTT
>JAHDDP010000086.1 GCA_020629285.1 Maribacter sp. | reverse complement strand
TAAGAATTCACAAATCATATATCATTAACCTAGAAAAGGTTGAAAAATTCAACAGTAAGAATGTTGAAGTTAGCGGTAGATCAATACCTCTAAGTAGAAATAAAAAGACAGAACTAGCCGAAGCGCTAAGTAACGTATAATATATGGTATAATTTTACTTTCAAAAAAGACCGCTAATTAGCGGTCTTTTTTAGTTTATATATGGTCTACATTATATATGACCCTTACACTTCTATACATTGCCACGGCTTTAAATGATTTTTCTATTCGTCTAATATTCGCTTTTGTTTGCGCAAGTGAATGTGCTTTTTGAACTTTGATTACAATATGTTTCAAATATTGATTTCTAATTCTTGCTACCGGCGGATATTCCGGCCCTAATACGGTACCTCCAAAATTAGTACGTAATGCACCTGCAAACCAATCTGCAGCTTCATTTAGAATATTGTAATTTTTATGTTTAAATGTAACTTTGATAATTCTATTTACCGGAGGATATTTAAACTGCTCCCTTTCATATAATTGTTCTGTATACATACCCTCATAATCACCGGTGGTTACCTGTTTTAATATTTGGTGATACGGATTATAGGTCTGAATAATTACACGACCTCTTTTCTTGGTGCGCCCTGCCCTACCCGATACTTGAGTCAATAATTGATAGGTTCTTTCATGAGCACGGTAATCTGGGAAATTCAAAAGTGAATCTGCATTCATTACACCCACCAAATTCACGTTTCTAAAATCTAGCCCTTTAGTTACCATTTGGGTACCTACCAAAATATCCAATTCTTGCTGTTCAAAAGCGGTAATGATCTTTTCGTAACCGTGTTTACCTCGCGTAGTATCCAAATCCATTCGACCTACTTTAGCTTCGGGAAATAATTCAGAAACTTCATTCTCTATTTGTTCGGTACCAAAACCTTTGGTATCCAAATCTGGACTACCACATGCAAAACAAATTTCGGGCAATGCTGTATGATGACCACAGTAGTGGCAACGTAATTGTTTTCTATATTGATGATAGGTTAAACTAACATCGCAATTTGGGCATTGCGGCGTATGACCACATGTTAAACACTCCATTAACGGTGCAAAACCCCTTCTATTCTGAAAAAGTATGATTTGTGCACCTTCTTGCAGGGTCTCTTCCATTTCCATAAAAAGACGTTCAGAGAAATGACCTTTCATTTTCCTTTTTCTCGATGCTTCTTTAATATCGACTAACTCCATCTCAGGCATGAGCACATTACCATAACGTCTGGTTATTTCTGCATAGCCGTATTTACCTGTCTGCGCATTGTGGTAGCTCTCTACACTTGGTGTTGCAGAACCCAACAGAATATTTGCTTTATGTAGATGCCCTAAAACTATTGCCGCATCTCTTGCATGATATCTTGGCGCAGGATCAAATTGCTTAAAAGAACTCTCATGTTCTTCATCTACAATGACCAACCCCAACTTACTAAACGGCAAGTACATTGCAGATCTAGCCCCAATAACTAATTGAGCCTTCGGTTTTGCCTGCAAAACATTTTGCCAAACTTCTACACGTTCTTGTACATTATACTTAGAATGGTAAATAGCGATTTTTTCACCAAAATACTCTTGCAGTCTACTAATCAATTGTGTGGTTAAAGCAATTTCAGGCAAGAGATATAATGCTTGCAAGCCTTTTTCCAAACATTCTTCTATCAGCTTTACATAAACTTCGGTCTTACCAGAAGATGTCACTCCTTTTAACAAGGTAACTTTCCCAGTTTTAAATGAAGATTTAATATCTATCAGCCCAGCCTGTTGGTATTCATTTAATTCTTTAGTTTCAGAATTATCTGCTTCACCGTCATAATTGACTCGATCGGTTTTTATGTAATATTCTTCTAAAATACCCTTATCTACCAATGATTTTATCACTGATTTAGAGGTGTTGCTAGATGCTTCAAGTTCAGAAACCTTGATCGGATGCTGACTTCTACCCTGTAACTGAAATAAAGAAAGTACAACTTGACTTTGCTTTGGCGCCCTGGTCAATGTTTTTAAAAGTTCTTCTAGTTTTTCGTCGGATGTATGCTCTGCACCTAATTTTACATACCTAACCAACTTTGGCTTGTATTGCTCATACACCTCTTCTTTTAATACGATTACTTTCTTCTCCAATAGTCGCTGAAGAATTGGCAAGACATTTTTACGCTCTATAATGGCGGAAACTTCTTGAACTTTCAATATAGTTTGATGTTGCAAAGCTTCGAACACCAAAAACTCATCATCTAAAAGATTGGTTTCGTCTATTTCATATTCCGTATTTCGAAGTACCAATGTTTCGCTCTCCAATAAAAATGCACTAGGTAGTGCACTACGAACCACTTCGCCTAATGTACACATGTAATAAGACGCTATCCACTCCCAATGTTTTAACTGAGTTGGGTTAACAATTGGATAATCGTCTAATAATTGGTGTATTTCCTTTGCCTCATAGACTTCTGGAGGATTCTGATGAATACTCTGAACTACACCGGTATATATTTTGGATTTACCAAAAGGCACCGCAACACGCATTCCCGGTTGCAGTAATGCTGCCTCTTCAGCCGTTACACTATACGTAAAACTTTTTTCTAGAGGAATTGGTAATATTACATTAATAAAGTTCGCCATAGTTATCCTTCCACCCGTAACCATGTTTGGGTTCTATAGATAAATGCCAAATAACCACGCACTTTCAACTCATCTGGATTATCTGGATTTAACCATATCTTAAACCGAAAAGTCATTGCTTGTTCTGGATCAAATAAACGCTTTCCTTTCCATTCCCCTTCATCATTTACTTCACCACCGGTAATAATTTCCATACCGGTTACAGGTTTATCTTTTAAGTCTCCGTCACATTTATCACATATTCTATCTTCTTGCCCTTCTTCCAAAATCTTAACAACCTTGCCATACATTAATCCGTCTTTTTTATAGATTTCAATAACGCCTTTTGGCAGACCGGTGCGGTCATCAATAGTTTTCCACGTGCCAAAAACCGACTGTGCAGAAATACTTATTGAAATAAATAATGTAAAGAGAAAACTTAATTGTACCGTTTTATTTATCATTTCTTTTAGTGAATTTACGTAATATGTTGAGAGATGCATTCAGCTCAAAGCCAAGTAGCAATATATTAGAATTTAACCATATGTAGACCATTAAAATCAATAATCCTCCTAACGCGCCGTATAATTCATTGTACCGGGCAAATTTTTCAACATAAATACCAAAAAGATAAGAAGTCAATAAAAACAATACCGTTGTCATTAAAGCACCAAAAGAGAAAAATTTTGCTTGCTTACCTTCCCTAGTGCCAAAATAATAAAGTATTGCCGTTGTTAAATACGATAGAATAATAAAGAAAAGTATTTTAGCGATCTGTACACCTACCACTTCATCTTCACCAAGTATGTAACCACCTCGTTTTGCAGCAAACTCAGATAAATACCCTAACACATAAAATTCAAAGTATATATATGCCACAAAACCTACAATAACCAATATACCCAATATTAAACCCACCATTAAGGCATATAGGTATTGTCTAAAAAAATGTCTGGTAAGATCTATATGGTACGATGTTTCAAAGCCTCCGAATATTGAGTTGACCCCATTTGCTATCAAGAATATAGACAATAAAAATGCCGATGATAACAAACCACCTCTCTTCTGATCTTTTATTTGGGTAAATACCTCTCCAAAATAATCACCGGTAGCCGTTGGTAAAAACGACTCTAAGAACAGCTGAAACTGTACATCAAAATCTCCGTGCTCAATACTAATATAGGACACCAAAAAGGGCACTAAGGTCACCATAAATATAATCAACGGAAACAATGCCATAAACAAGCTAAATGCAATTGCACTGGCCCGTGTAGATAACGTTCCCCTTAAAATACCAAGCACATACATTTCTATAAGGTCATAAACGGAAAGTCCTTCAAAACCGGGCAGTCTAATTTGTTTTAAAAATTTGACCAACCAATTTACAATAGGAATTTTTTCTAGCTTTTCTTCGACCTCTAAAGACATTAAACCGCTTTTAAACTCAAATCTAAATTATAAACCGAATGCGTCAATGCTCCTGAAGAAATATAATCTACCCCACATTCTGCATACTCACGTATGGTCTTTTCATTGATACCACCAGAAGATTCGGTTAAACACGTATTACCTATTAATTTTACCGCAGTACGCGTATCGTCATAATTGAAGTTATCTATCAATATTCTATATACGCCCTCTGACTCTAAAATTTCTTTGATCTCATCTAAGTTTCTAGCTTCAACGATAATCTTTAAATCACGACCCGTTTCTTTCAGATAGCTCTTTGTCTTATTGATTGCTTTGGTAATACCGCCTGCAAAATCAATATGATTATCTTTTAACATGATCATGTCATACAACGCAAATCTATGATTTTCGCCACCTCCAATTTTTACCGCCCACTTCTCTAGCGCACGTATACCTGGGGTAGTTTTTCTAGTATCTAGAATCTTTGTACCCGTACCTTTTAAAAGGTTTACGAACATATTGGTCTTTGTAGCTATTGCACTCATTCTTTGCATAGCATTCAACACCAAACGTTCTGCTTTTAATATACTTTGTGAACTACCTTCTACATAAAACACAATATCACCGTGATTTACCGGTGTACCATCTTCTATCAATTTCTCTATCTTTAAATTAGGGTCAACAAAATAAAATACAAGTTCAGCAAAGTCTACCCCAGCAATTATACCTTCATCTTTTACCAACAACTTAGCTTTACCTGTTGCTGTATCCGGTATACATGCCAATGAACTGTGATCACCATCACCAACATCTTCTCTGATGGCATTTGCTATGATTAATTTTATTTCTTCTTTAAATTGTTCTTCTGAAATCATATGTATTAAGTCTATTGTATTGCTAATTTACAAATCCATTTGCGAAATTGATTTACTTTTGGCATATGACTATAAAACTTTTAGCCATTGGCAAAACCGATAGCTCTCAATTACAAGAGCTCATTGAGGTATATCAAAAACGATTGAAACATTACATCAATTTTGATATTGAATTGATACCTGATTTAAAAAAAACAAAAAATCTTTCGGAAGACCAACAGAAAGACAAAGAAGGTGAGCTTATTCTTAAAAGATTATCTGCTACAGATGTTTTAATACTTTTTGATGAAAAAGGAAAACAATATACCTCTGTTGAATTTTCTACCTTTTTACAAAAGAAGATGAATTCTGGCATTAAGCAAGTAGTATTCTTAATTGGCGGGCCTTACGGTTTCAGTAACGAAATATATGCGAAAGCTTCTGGAAAAATAAGTTTATCTAAAATGACCTTTAGCCATCAAATGGTTCGCTTATTTATAACTGAGCAAATTTACAGGGCGTATACCATTTTAAAAAATGAACCCTATCACCATCAATAGTATCCTTAATGAGCATTATTTCTGCTTAGGCTTGTTTTTCAAGAGATTTCACCATATTCTCAGAAACACCCTCTAAATCTGTAAGTTCTTCCATTAGAAAAGAGATAAGCTCTTCTTTATGCTCCACATTCTTTTCAATTTTAAGCACGTGATTGTAGTTCTTAATATTTTTCATGTGCCCATTAAAAGCATGTGTTTGGTGCCACGCTATTTCTTTTAATTTCTGATTTTGACTTGTGATTTTTTTAATTGAGGGGTTGATAAAAAAGAATATTTCCAATATTAAAATCAGTAAAGAAAAAACGGCCAGCTCTAGTTCTATAATCATCAATGTACTAATATCCTCTTCTGAAGCTTTTTGAAATTGACCCACTATAGTATCCATAACCACAAGAAATTTATCTGCTTCTGCAGATAAGATTTCTAAATCAATTAATTCTAATTTATTAAAGTCGTTTGTTGATTCTAGTATGAAATTTAGATGTGGTTCTAACCTATCAAAGTTTTTTTGAATTTCAACATTGTCCAATTTTGGAATACCTGTGGCATCATTTCCACTTTGTAAAGCTCTATTGGCATTAGAAATTTGAGTCATTGCCAAACGTAACTTACCGTAGTCGCAAGTACCGAACCTACATTCGTAAACGCTCTTAACTATTGATTGTGACAACATTCTTTGCCTACCTGCTACATTTATTCTTAAGGCATCTTGCCGCTGTCTAGCTAAAGAATATTGTATTATAGACTGTATTACTATCGTTAATACAATTACCGTAAAAACCAGCAGATAATAGTTATTGAAACTTTTACCAGATTTTAATTTCGATAAAATCTTTTTCCACATAATTAAAGATATTTCCTACAAACAATAGTTGTGTCATTATCATAACCTTTAAGATTTAGAAATGTTGTAACAACTAACAAAAAATTGAACAAAAAAAGTGCAAGTTTCTCAACTTGCACTTTAAAATATTTTTTTTGAATACTAAATCATATATATCAAAAGAAAACTAGTACAATACCCTAAACTTAATTGTATTCTCTACTTTTCTTAAAGCCTTGATTACATCTTTATTATATTCTTTATCTAAATCGGTAATTACATAACCCACTTCACTATCCGTAGAAAGGTATTGACTTGAGATATTTAACTCATACTCTGCCAAAACCTTATTTATTTTAGCCATAATACCCGGTACATTCTTATGGATATGTAAGAATCTGTGAGATTTATTTTGTTTTGGCAAACGAATATTCGGGAAATTAACCGCATCTACCGTGTTACCAGAGTTAATGTAATCCATAATTTTATTAGGAACAAAATCAGCAATATCACGCTGTGCCTCTTCTGTACTACCACCAACATGCGGAGTAAGAATCACATTAGGAAAACCTTGTAATTTTGTTTGAAACTCACCGTTACTTCTTGGCTCATCGGGGTAAACGTCTACCGCTGCACCACCTACATGACCACTTTTTAAACCATCTGCCAAGGCATCGATATCTACAACGAAGCCTCTTGAAAGATTAATTAACATGGCTCCTTTTTTCATTTGCTTTATTTCACGCTCGCCTATGAAATTCTTGTTTGCCTTATTATCATCTATATGCAAGGTAACAACATCAGATACATTTAATAAATCTTCTAATGAATTACATTTAACGGCATTACCTAAAGCCAATTTATCATCTACATCATAGTAATACACACGCATACCCATAGCTTCTGCTAAAACCGACAATTGCTTACCGATGTTACCATAACCAATAATACCTAAGTTCTTACCACGAACTTCTCTTGATCCTGCCGCAGTTTTTTGCCATTGCCCTTCATGAATTTCGCGACTACGATCAAATACACTTCGCATTAGCATAATAATTTCACCAATAGCCAATTCTACTACAGACCTGGTATTACTATAAGGAGCATTGAAAACTACAACACCTTTTTTCTTGGCAGTATCTAAATCGATTTGAGTGGTACCTATACAAAAGGCACCGACTACCAATAACTTATCGGCAGCGTCTAAAACCGTCTGTGTCACCTGTGTTTTAGAACGAATACCAAGAACGTGAACGCCCTTAATTTTTTCTAAAAGTTCTTCTTCAGATAAACTATGTTTAATCAATTCAACGGAGAAACCGTCTTCTGATAAATTATCGAATGCAGCGGTGTGCACGTTTTCTAATAATAGAACCTTGATTCTATTCTTTGGGTACGAGATATTTCTTGGCAACTTGTTCACAAATAAAAATTCATCTAAACTTGGTGTAACATAATCCGCATTGTCAGCGGCTTTTTCTCTATGCACGTTTTCGGTATATGCAAAAAACTTATCTGCAATACCCGCTTCGCGCATTACGTAATCACTGTAACCATCTCCTATTACTTGAACTTCACCGTCCAAATTCATCTGCTTTAGACAATCGATCTTGCCGTTATGCTGAGATAGTACATTCTTTTCATCGAAACCGATGATATTTCCGTCTTGGTCGAATTTAAACGTATTTGCATACACTCGATCAGACGGTATATTGTATTCTTTTACAATAGGATCAATAAACTCTTTGAAACCGCAAGATATTACATAGATATCATCTGCGTACTTTTCAAAAAACTCTTTATTAGCGGCGATTGACTTAGAAATTTTGTTTCTAAGATTTTCAACCAAACCGTCTAAATCTTCTTTTTTGGCATGCAATAACTTAATTCTACGCTCTAAAGACTCGGTAAACGAAATATCACCATCTATTCCTAAATTGGTAATTTTCTGTATTTCTTTAATAACTTCGTCTTTGTTGGATCTTCCTTCTAAAGTCATTTCGGCAAGAACATCCAATGCCTCTACCCTAGTCAACGTACTGTCAAAATCAAAAACGTATTTTCTACTAACTTCTACCATTATTCTCTTTTGGTTGGATAAGAATTTTTGCTATTAAATTAAGCAACAAAAGTAAAAATTTAATTTATCCTGATAAATGATATCTTGTAAATAAAACAAAAAGGTTATGTTATGATGTAATTTGACAAAATGACAAACTTTTAGTCTAAAAACTGAAGAACCGATAATGAGAATTCTTTTGTTTTATATGTACCATTATGATTGCCGGGCACTCTTTTTAAGCTACCAAATTTAAAAGCGTTACTTAATTCTTGCGCATTACCGTTATCATTATCATCATCTCCACAAATAACCAATACATCAACTCCAATTTCATTTAGCTCACTTATTGCTGTTACCGGTTGATACTTTTGCTGTAAGTGCAACGATCGTAAATCTGCATTAATCGATTTTGCATAGTCTACCGCACCTTTGGTTATTTCATTTACATCGCCATTAAAAGCTTTAGCGAACATGATTCTTCTGTCCCAATTTGGGTTGGTAAAATCTATTCCCATTCCGCCCAGAACCGCTTTTTCTATTTTATTTTCTAGGGTAAGTAATTTTGCCAAGACAATACTTCCCCTAGAATAACCTATTGCCTTATATTTCTCAATATTTAGATGATTCATCAGCATTATTAAATCTTTAACTTCGGCATTGTTTTGATATGCTTCTTCGCTTTGCGGCTTATCAGAATCACCATTGCCACGTAAATCGGGAATGATTACTCGGTAACCGGCATCAATCAAATCTTTTTTTAGAGCTGTTTTTTCCCAAGATTTTCTAGAGTTTATAAATCCGTGTAACAATAATACCACCTCACCGTTACCTTCATCGGTATAGACAATCTGTACACCATCAAATGATTTAAATTTGTTTGATTGAGAGTTAATTACATGAGAGAAGATTATTAGTAAAAAACAGAGTAAAAAATATCTTTTGGACATTATTTCTTATTTAAGATATATACAGAAGACCTGCTAATATCGCTAAGCCAAAACTCACTAAAGTTCCTATTAAGATATACTCTGTTAGCTTTCTATTATTGCGTTCTTTTAGGTCATTGAATCTAAAAACCGATTTTGCAGCTATCAATAAACCAATAACTTCCCACCTACCAAGCACTATAAAAATCAAAACAAATAAACGTTCTATTATACCAATATATTTACCGGCATTGGGGAGCGATTTATGATCTGTTTCGATCTGATTGGACATTCCTTCCAAAATCATACCCATGATAATTGCTGCCGGATAGGTTACAAATACAATTGCCGTTACCAAGTACCAATCTAAATTTTCGAATAGCGATAAAGTATGAGCATATAAATCGGTATAAAAAGCACAACAATAAATAACAAGAATATGTAATACTTGATCTATAAAAAACGGAACACTTTTGCTCTTGAACCATTCATTGGCATACAGTTTTAGCACATCTATGCCAAAATGTGCTACAGTAACGGTCAATGCTATTTTAAAAAGTGACAAGTCCCATAAAAGAAGCATATATAAAGCGAAATGCAATAGTACATGCCCGTATAGAAATTTAGATTTTATCTTATTTGATTGTTTGTGAAGTACCCATCTTGTGGGTTGTAAAACGAAGTCTCCAATTAAATGAGCCAATATTAGTTTTATGAAAATCAACATATTTATTTACCGGTAATTAATTCTTTATAATATGACAATACATCTAAAACCAAATCTAATCTTGCTCTTTTTAAACGCTGACTTACTGCAGACTGTTTAATACCCAACTGTTGTGCAATTTCTTTTTGTGAATAATGCGGGTAGTCTAGCGACAATGTTACAATTTCTGCAGAAACAACGCTCCAATTATCCATAAAATCCAAAGCTAATTGTAACATTAAATTTAATGTACGGTCATGTTCCTTTTCTCCGGTTGCAATACTTAGGTTGACCTTACTTTCTTTAAGTGTTTCAAAATTACGCCCAGAACGCTGATATGCTGGTCCGTTAGATTCTGTTACACCAGTGCCAATATAGGTCTCCAAACCTATACCTATGCCCATTCTTACATCTAAGCCTTTAATTGTTTTCAGCATTGCTTTTATACGAATAGCTGTGAATAAGGCATTTTTTTCCGTAACCTTTAATTGAAATTCATCACCACGATAAATCTCCCAATTCATGGGCGATGCTCCAAATTCTTTGAAATAATCCTTTAATAAATCCATCCATTGAGCACTAGGATGATTTTCAGAATTAATTATATCTCCGGTAATTATAGCTATCATGATTATTAGTTAAAACGCTAATATATTAAATTATAAGCAAATTAGATAATATTTGTCATTATAAGCGTAGTCAATAATGTAAACAAACAAAACTCGAATTAAAACCAGCGTCTGGTTAAGATACAATAATCTTTAAAGGAACGCCCAAATTTATTTAAGAGAATGCGTTCTTCCGGTATAATCTGAAAACGGTTCATATAGCTTACAAACCCCGCAGCAATCAATATGTTAAAAGCATTACCTAAAAATACACCTAAGGCCAATAGCAAAAGAAGTAGTGCTAAATACATAGGGTTTCTAGAAAATTTAAAGATGCCATTAACCACTAAGTTAGAAGCTTTATTTGGTTGAGTTGGATCTATCGTGGTACTTGCCTTTCTAAATTGAAGCAAAGCGAAAAGTGCGATTACTATTCCCAAACCGATCAAAATCTTTGTTAGTAATAGCCTACCAAAAAAATCGAAATAACCGATCGGTAAAAATTTTGCCAACAAATACATCAACAATCCAAAACATACAAACACTAAAGCAGGTGGTACTTTTAACTCCATTTTATAAAATTACTACTTTTGCTGCTGTAAATTCACAAACCAGATTCCAAATTGTTCCCATGAAGCTCGTTTTTGCTACTCACAATCCCAACAAATTAAAAGAAGTTCAACCTTTGGTCCCTTCCCAAATAGAACTTATAAATTTAGAAACCATAGGCTGCACTACAGATATACCGGAAACAGCGACTACTTTAGAAGGTAACGCCAAAATAAAAGCGGACTTTGTAACCGATAACTATGAACTATCTTGTTTTGCAGATGATACAGGACTTCTAGTGAAATCGCTCAACGGAGAACCCGGCGTATATTCTGCCCGTTATGCCGGCAGCCATAATGACGCAAACGCAAATATGGACAAGCTATTGGAAAATCTTAAAGGCAAAAAGGATAGATCTGCATACTTTAAAACCGTAATTGCTTTAAACCTCAATGGTAAAACACATATATTTGAAGGAAAAATCGAAGGTGTGATCACCGAGAACAAAAGCGGTAAAAACGGCTTTGGATATGACCCTATTTTTCAACCAAACGGGTATAAAGAAACATTTGCCGAATTACCGCTAGCCACTAAAAATGAAATAAGCCACAGGGCACAAGCATTTAAAAAACTGATTGCATATTTAAACAGTATTCATGTTACAGGGTAAAAAAAATAATGAAACGGTAGAGGTATCTGTTGCATCTGAACGTGCAGAAGCTATAGGCGGTGTACTTATAGCACTATTCGCTGCATTAATGGCCATATCACAAATGGTAAACGGCGAGCTAGAAGAAGAGATGATGATCGCACACAACAACGTTGTAAGTTATTCTAGTTGGTATCAATCTAAAAGTATAAAAGAAAGCTTAAAGGAAAGTGAACTCGATTATTTAAGCGCTTTAATTGAAAGTGGTATTGTTACAGGTGATAAAATTGAGCCGATCGAACTTAAAATGGCGCAAGTTGAGAAAAAAATAACTAAATACAAGTCAGAAAAAACAGAAATACTTTTAGGTTCTTCTGTGGTAGGTAAAGAAAACTGGGTTCAGGACATTGAAGGTAAAATGGGAAAAATCACCGGAGTAAAACAATGGGAAAAACTAACCCAAACCTATGATTACGCTACCAAAAAATTTGACTACGCGCTACTATTTTTTCAAATCTGTATTGTTCTAGGTGCCGTATGTATTATCATATACGACAATCCTGTTTTACAAAAGGGACTTATAGGCTTAATGATCATCTTTGGTATTACAGGTACTTTTCTTTCTATATATGGCTATACACTGGCACCGTAAGATTACTTTTCAATTAAATTATACCGATTCAATTATTAGCAGTACCTTTGCCGCTTAATTAACGCCGCTGGTATAGCATG
>JAHDDP010000085.1 GCA_020629285.1 Maribacter sp. | reverse complement strand
CAAAGCCAAAACCTACTAAAAAACGAGCACCGTTTAAATTATCCAAACAGAATAAAATCATTTTGGGTAGTTTATTGATGCTTTTTAGTATTGCGCTGTTCTTTTCATTTATCTCATTCTATTTCAACTGGCAAGACGACCAAAGTCTATTGACAGAGTTTAAAGACCGTAATGAGCTTGCAAAAAATTTACTGAATAAATTTGGAGCAAGTATTAGCCACTTTTTCATGTATAAGGGCTTTGGCGTAGCTTCTCTAATTTTCCCTTTCCTAGTATGTATTACGGGTATACATCTTTTTTTAGGACTGTCTTTAAAAGCATTATTCAAAAAATGGATTTGGGGATTATTATTCGTAATCTGGATTTCTATTGCCTTAGGTTTCTTTGCAACCACTAGCCCACTATTAGGAGGGTTGATAGGTTTTGAAATGAACGATTTTCTACAGGACTACGCTGGGAAAATAGGTGTACTACTATTATTGATTTTCGGACTCATATTTATTCTTGTTAGGTTATTCAATGTAACCCCTGAGGGTATTTCATCATTCTTTAAATCTAGAAAAGAAGCTATATCAACAGAATTCAAAGCCAACCAAGAACGTAAGGCAAATAAGAAAAAAGAGCAAGATGATATGCTCGCCACCTCTTTAGAAGAAGAGGCTCCCGTAATTGTGGACACTTATACACACAAAGCAGAAATTCCTCATTTAGAAAAAGAGAAAGAGACTAAGAAAGAAGAAATAAAAGATTTTGAAGTAACCGTTCCAGAACCTGAGCCAGAGGAATCTTTAGCCATGGAGGTTGAATCGGTTATTGAAGAGCCCGAAGAAGTTGATGTTCTAGCGAACAAATTAGTAGATGATTTTGGTGAATTTGACCCAACATTAGAACTAGGCAACTACAAATTCCCACATATTGATCTGTTAGACCAACACGGTACAACTGGTGGTATCACTATTAATCAAGAAGAATTAGAGGAGAACAAGAATAGAATTGTAGAAACTCTAAAAAATTATAAAATTGGAATTGCACAGATTAAGGCAACCATTGGCCCTACTGTCACCCTATATGAAATAGTACCGGAAGCTGGTGTTCGTATTTCAAAAATTAAAAACCTTGAAGATGATATTGCTTTATCGTTAGCAGCTTTAGGTATACGTATCATCGCCCCTATTCCTGGTAAAGGAACTATTGGTATTGAAGTACCTAACAAGAATTCATCGATAGTTTCTATGCGTTCGGTAATTGCTTCTAGTAAGTTTCAGAAAGCCGAAATGGAATTACCAATTGCGTTTGGTAAGACTATTAGTAACGAAACCTTTGTGGTCGATTTAGCAAAAATGCCTCACATGTTGATGGCAGGTGCTACAGGTCAAGGTAAATCGGTAGGTTTGAATGCTGTTTTAACTTCATTACTATATAAAAAACATCCAGCAGAGGTAAAATTCATCTTAGTAGATCCAAAGAAAGTTGAACTTACGCTTTACAATAAAATAGAACGCCATTTCTTGGCTAAGCTTCCAGATTCAGAAGAAGCCATTATTACGGATAACACCAAAGTAATCCATACATTGAATTCCCTTTGTATTGAAATGGACAACAGGTACGAGTTGCTAAAATTGGCAATGGTACGTAACTTAAAGGAATACAATACCAAGTTTAAGGCTAGAAAACTGAATCCGAATGACGGACACAAATTCTTACCATACATTGTATTGGTAATTGATGAGTTTGCCGATTTGATCATGACAGCCGGTAAAGAAGTAGAAACACCCGTTGCAAGACTTGCCCAGTTAGCAAGGGCAATTGGTATACATTTGATTATTGCAACGCAAAGACCATCTGTAAATGTTATTACAGGTATTATTAAAGCCAACTTCCCTGCAAGGTTAGCATTTAGGGTAACTTCTAAAATAGATTCAAGAACCATTTTAGATACTGCAGGTGCTGATCAATTAATTGGTAGAGGAGATATGTTATTTACACAAGGTAATGATGTCACCCGTATACAATGTGCTTTTGTGGATACTCCTGAGGTTGCTAAAATTACTGAATTCATTGGTGGTCAGAGAGCTTATCCAGAAGCGCACGAACTACCAGAGTATGTTGGCGAGGATTCTGGCACGAGTCTTGATAATAACGTGTCTGAAAGGGATTCAAAGTTCCGAGAAGCCGCAGAGGTGATCGTAATTGCACAACAAGGTTCAGCCTCATTGATTCAACGTAAATTGAAATTAGGCTACAATAGAGCCGGTAGAATTATTGACCAATTAGAAGCAGCAGGAATTGTAGGTCCGTTTGAAGGAAGTAAAGCCAGACAAGTATATGTGGCAGATATGGTTGCCCTTCAACAAATATTGGATAACGAATAATATTAAAAAAGATGAAGAAAATTATTTTTGTATTGACGATTATGTTTACAGTAACCATTGCAAATGCGCAAAGTTCTGATAAAGCAAAAGCCCTACTTGATGAAGTTTACAACAAAGTACAAAGTTATGACAACATCTTTGTAGATTTTAAATTTGACCTAAAGAACGCAGATGCTGGTATAAATCAAGAAACAAGAGGTGATGTAACCCTTGCCGGTAATAAATACATGTTCAATTACCTAGGATCAAAACAAATATTCGACGGTAACAAAGTATATACCATTGTACCAGAAAACGAAGAAGTGACCATTGAAGACCAATCTGAAGACGAAAATGCGATGACGCCTTCAAAAATGCTGACTTTTTATCAGGAAGGACATAATTATGCTTGGGATATTCTACAAAATATTCAAGGAAGAAAAATACAATATGTAAAATTGACACCTATTGATTCTGATACGGAAATAAAATCTAGATTATTGGGTATTGATATGGGCACTAAGCACATTTACAACTTAATTGAAACAGGTAAGAACGGCACAAAAACGACGATCACTGTTAATTCTTTTAAAACAGATCAAACTTTGTCCAAAACCTTATTTACTTTTGATGAAGCTAAATATAAGGATGAAGGTTATTTCATTCTAAGAAATTAGAACTATTGAGAATACTAGACCGATATATCCTATCAAGGTTCGTCTTTAATTTTGTCAGTTCGTTTGTAATATTGATGTTCATCTTCATATTTCAAACGATTTGGCTTTTTATCGATGATTTAGCCGGTAAAGGCTTAGATATCGTTATCATTGGTAAGTTCCTGTTCTACCTAATGCCAGATCTTACTGAAAAAGTACTACCCCTAACCGTACTATTATCTTCTATTTTAACCTTTGGATCTATAGCAGAGAATTACGAATTCGCTGCAATGAAGGCATCAGGTATTTCTTTGCAACGATCTATGCTAAGTTTAATCATATTCGTTACCATTTTAGGCGGAGTTACCTTCTTTTTCGCCAATAATATAATTCCTTTATCACAACGAAAAATATACAACCTACGTAGAAATATTGCTAAGGTAAAACCAGCCGCAGTAGTCTCTGAAGGGGTATTTAGTGATTTTGAAGGAATGAATATCAAAGTAGATGAAAAATATGGCGAAAATGACCGCTTTTTAAAAAATGTCATTATCCATACCAAATCTGCCAATAATGTAAATACAAGGGTTATAAAATCCTATAAAGGGGAATTGATAAGTAGTGAGGATTCAGACGTAATACAATTAGTACTGCAAGACGGACACATGTATCAAGATGTTGAAACCAAGAGCAATGACAAAAAAATGAAATTTCCTTTTGCTCGTGCAGATTTTGATACTTACACCATGAACATTGCCATTCCCGAAATCAACAACGAAGAACTAGAGGAAGAAAGAGATATCAGTACAGACAAAATGAAGAACATATCTCGACTAAGCAAAGATATCGACTCGTTAAGAGGTGACAATTACCGTATTGTTCGTGCTTTTTCTAAAAATATTGAAGGCAGAACGGGAATGTTTGCGCCTTTAGTCCCAAAAAAGAAGGACTCCACCAAAACGGAAATGATCAGTAAAAAGGATTCTATCATAGCTTCAAAGGCGATTTTAGCCAAGAATAATGTTGCACTACAAGACTCTATAAACGACAATTTTCTGGTGCTTTTTCCAGATTGGCAACAAATACAAATTTTAAGCAGTGCCAAAAACGCTACCTCTAGTATTCTAGGTACCGTTAGCGGTAAAAAGGAAGAAATGCAAAAGAGATACAAAATCTACAACATGCATATTCTTTCGCTTCACAACAAATACGCATTGGCATTCTCCTGTATCATTCTTTTCTTCGTTGGCGCACCATTAGGTGCTATTATTAGAAAAGGTGGTTTAGGCTTACCTATGGTTATCGCCATAGTATTATTTTTAATCTATTACTTCATTGGTGTATTCGCAGGAAACTATGCTAAAGAAGGAAATATACACCCAATGTTGGGCGCCTGGCTATCAACGTTGATCATGTTGCCTTTAGGAGTTGTTTTGACCAAAAGAGCAACGGAAGACAAAGGAATGATGGATTTCGGGTTTATAGCCGATTTCTTCAAAAAATTATTTAAGAAAAAAGATAAAGCTGATTCATAACCATGACAGATATTAGTACCATACAATTGAACACTATAGAAGAAGCGATTGAAGATATTCGCGCCGGTAAAGTAATTATCGTTGTTGATGATGAAAACCGCGAAAATGAAGGGGATTTTTTGGCTGCGGCAGAACTAGCTACACCAGAAACGGTCAATTTTATGGCTACACACGGCAGAGGTCTAATCTGCGCTCCTTTGACAGAAGGTCGTTGCAAAGATCTGGGATTGCATATGATGGTCAGCACCAATACCGATCCTTTGGAAACTGCATTTACCGTATCTGTAGATTTAAGAGGAAAAGGAGTTACCACAGGTATTTCTGCCGGTGACAGATCTAAAACCGTTATAGCACTAACTGAGAGCGATACCAAACCACATGATTTGGCAAGACCAGGACACATTTTTCCGTTAGTAGCTAAGGAAGGTGGAGTATTACGTAGAACAGGTCATACAGAAGCTGCCATTGATTTTGCACGATTAGCAGGATTACAACCTGCGGGTATCATCGTAGAGATCATGAACGAGGACGGAACAATGGCTCGCCTACCGCAATTGGTGAAAGTTGCTAAAAAATTCGATCTTAAAATTGTATCTATTGAATCTCTTGTTGCCTATAGAATGGAACATGATAGTTTGATAGACAAAGAAGTTGATTTCGATATTACCACTCGTTTTGGCGAATTTAGGTTACGAGCCTACAAGCAAACTACAAATAATCATATTCATATTGCACTAACAAAAGGTTCATGGTCTTCGGATGAAAAAATCTTAACCAGAATCAACTCTACCCTTATCAATAATGATATTTTAGGGACGCTTACGCATAACCCGGACGAAAAGTTAGAGGATATGTTCAACAAGATTAACGAAGAAGGCAAAGGAGCCATAGTATTCATTAATCAAGATTCAGAATCCCTTAATTTACTTTCAAGATTAAAAGAGTTGAAAGAATTGCAAAAACAAGGCGTTCACAAAGCACCTAAGATTGAAATGGATAATCGTGACTTCGGAATCGGAGCTCAAATACTTCATGATTTAGGTATTCATAAAATGAAATTAATGACCAACAGCACCCAAGCAAAACGCGTAGGTATTGTAGGTTACGGATTAGAGATTATTGAGTACGTATCTTACTAATTAAACTTTATACTTAAGAAAATTTAGAAAGTACTCCTTTCATTCTAGAAGCGCGTTCAACAACTTCTTCTTCTGTCCAGCTTAGCTTTACTAGGCAAGAGATGGTTCTACCTATCCAAGCGTCAGATTTAGAAAAATCAGATTCAGAATAGTCAGGCAACTGATTTACAACTTCTTGCGGTAATTTACCTAAAGATCTTTTAGAGGTTAGGTGTTCCCACTCTTTATAGTAATGCCAGTTATTATCAAACCAATAAAAACAGGCATCAACACCAGCTTCACCTAAAGCTACATGCGCTGCTTTGGCTTTTTCTTGATTAGGCAAAAAGAACGATAAAAATGAATAGTTTTCCACGCCGCCAGTTGGCACCTTTCTGAATGTAATATTTTTAAGGGGCGACAAGCTATCTCTTAAAACAGTGTAATTTTTCTTTTGAATAGATAAGAAATCATCTAAACGCTCTATTTGTGCACAGCCCACAGCTGCATGTAATTCTGAAATTCTAAAATTATACCCCAAAAACGGATGCGTTTCCGCTCCGCGATTATTACCTACATGATCATGACCGTGATCTGAGTAATGATCGGCATTTGTTTTATAAGTTTCGTTATTGGTAATGATAGCACCACCTTCACCACAAGTTATCGTTTTCACATAATCAAAAGAGAAGCAACCTAAATCACCATAACTACCCAAAGGTTTACCATTATAACTACCTCCTATAGCTTGACAGGCATCTTCTAACAGCAGTAAATGATGTTTATCACAAATAGCCTTCAGTGCACCAAGATCTGCCATAGAACCACACATATGAACCGGCATGACAACTTTGGTTTTATCCGTAATGGCACTTTCAACTGCTTTTGGGCTTAAAGTTAAAGTTTCATCAACATCAACAAGAATGGGTATGGCACCTATAGCTAAAATAGATTCAAAACTTGCAACAAACGTAAAGGTTGGCATTATGACCTCATCTCCCGCACCAATACCTGCACTTGCAAGCGCAACTGTTAAAGCAGCAGTACCGCTACTAACCAATTGTGCATATTTTGAGTCCATTCGTTTTGTTAAAGCTTCTTCAAGTTCTAAAGCCTTCCAATGGTTATTTCGCATACCATCAAAGCCGTAGCGCATTAATACCCCAGAATCTAAAACATCTTGAACTTGACTTTTCTCACTCTCTCCAAACAACTCAAAACCTGGCATGCTATCTTATTTTATAATGTATTACAAATTTTGGTTAAATTATTGGTAAAACCAAAGTTTTACAGCTAGTATCGACACCATAAAAATCAAGAACTTTTTCACAAAGCCATCTCCCATATTTACAGACACCCTACTTGCTACCCAAGCACCACTAGCATTACCTATTGCCAGTATTAAGCCAATTTTCCAATTTACTTGGTTGTTCCATGCAAATACAATCAATGCTGAAACCATATACATAAAAACAACGGCAACTTTCGTCGCATTTGAACGCACTAGGGTCATTCTATTTACATAGTGCAAAAATAGTATGATTATAAATCCAAGTCCCGCATTTATAAATCCGCCATAAATTCCGAAAAAGAAAAATGATATAATACCAAGCCACAAGTATTTTCCGGTAAGCCGCTCTTGAAACTCTTTCATTCCAATTTTTGGTCCGAACGCTACTATTAGCACCACGCAAACCATTACAATAGCAAGTATCCTATTGAAAAGTGCCTCACTGATATCGACAGCTAATCGAGCTCCTAATATAGAACCGAAAAATGCAGCGCATCCTAAATATATATTAAATGGAAATGTAGAAACACCCTTACTTTTAAACCCAGCAACAGCTACAGCTGTTTGAAAAATTACCGCTACCCTATTTGTACCATTTGCTAAAGTTGATGGTAACCCCAGAAATATCAAAATAGGTAATGAAAGAAGAGAACCACCACCAGCTAATGTATTAACAAAACCAACAACGAAACCTACTAATATTAATAAAGGATAAGCGTACCATTCGTCCATACAAAAACTCCGTCAACTCAAAAAAATAAAAAACAATAGCTATTAAAAATCAACTACTCATAAATCTACTTAAACCCATGATAACCAAAAGATTTCATTTGCTCAAATGCATTGGAAACTGTTTTTACAGGCAATTTACAGGTGTTGTTCTGACAAACATAAATGAATGTTTTATCTTCATTAAAACGATCTTTAAAAAGGGAAATATCACTTTCAACAGTAGAGCCGACGATAATTGAATTGACTATATAAGTTTCATGTATTTCACTCAACAATTGTTTGGCATTATTGCCAACTACCACTATTTCATAAAAGGGATATGCTTGTTGCAAAAGTAAAGACCCCCATGCACCATAGCTTACGGCATGACTTTCAAAATCACTTGTAATCAAAGACCCCATAAGCTCCGCCTTTTTCAAAAAGTCGGTATTGTACTCTAAATGACCAAGTTGCATAAAATTCTGTGCCATTACAGCATTCGCAGAAGGTACCACCCCATCAGATGTGTTGATTATACTCGGTACCAAATCACTGGAAACATTATAATAAAATAACTCAGAATTACTTTTATATTTTTCCGAACCTATATTCATCAACTCTTTTGAAGTCTGTAAATACGAGACATCTAAAGTAACTTCGTACAAAACAAAAGCACTTTTGGCTAGAAAAGCATAATCTTCTAAGAACACCTCTTTCTGCTTACTATCCTTAGTGTAAGAATGCACTAATTCTCCGCCTTTATAATTATGCTGTTGCAAATAATTAAATATGGACACAGCCTCTCTTAAATATATTTCATCACCAAAAGCTTTATATGCCTCCAAAAGCCCATCAATTAAAAGAGCGTTCCAAGATGTTAAAATCTTATAGTCTTTAGTGGGCTTTTCTCTTTTTTGCCTCGCTTGATACAAAGTCGATTTCCAATTCTCCTTTTTCTTATCAAAGGCTTTTTCACTCAAATCGAACTCCTTTAAAAATTTATCTTTAGAAATGGTGTTGTTCAACACATAGTTTCCATCTTCCCAAACCTGACTATCCTCTATATTGAAATACTTGGAGAATAATTCAAAGTCATCACCTAATAATGACTGCAGCTCTTCCTTCTTCCAAACATAATAGACTCCTTCTTCCCCGTTAGTATCAGCATCCATCGCGCTAAAATAACCTCCATCTTTATTGCGCATTTCAACCTTCAAAAACTTCAGGGTTTCCTCCACCTTTGTTTTGTACTCCTTATTTTTAGTCAACTTATATGCTTTTGAAAGTAAATACACAAGTTGTGCATTATCATACAGCATCTTTTCAAAATGAGGAACTTTCCATGTATTATCTGTGCTGTATCTAAAAAAACCACCATCTACGTGATCATAAATTCCACCATGTATCACTTTATCCAATGTATTGATAACATGATTTTCCGCTTCGCCATCTTGTTGTAGCACAGCATAATCTAACAACATCGTCAAATTAGCAGGTAGTATAAATTTCTGCTGCCCAAGGTTACCACCCCATTGTTCATCCCAAAGAGTAGCCCACTCCGTAATTCCGTTTACAAATTTATCCGAAGTAATGGCATTTGCTAATTGTTTTGCTGGCTGATCATAAACCTCTTGTACGCCGCCTGCCAACATGGTTGCATACTCAGTCATTTTCTCTGGATTCTTTTCATATTCCGTACTGAACTTGACTAAAATATTTTTCCATTCTTCTTTCTCATAGTAAGTACCTAGAAACACCGGACTCCCATTTGGCATAATAATGGCGTTCATAGGCCAACCCCCTGTGCCGTTAACCAGTTGCAGAGCTGTCTGGTAAACCATATCTAAATCCGGTCGTTCTTCTCTATCAACTTTAATGCTAACAAACTTATCGTTCATAAGTTTAGCTACTTCGGTATCTTCAAAAGACTCCTCTTCCATAACATGACACCAATGACAAGTAGAATACCCTACACTTAAAACCACTAATTTATTTTCTTCGGACGCTTTTTTAAAAATATCGTCTGACCAAGCTTTCCAATCTACAGGGTTGTGTGCATGTTGTAAAAGGTAAGGGCTAGTCTCGTTTATAAGATCATTGGTGAATTCATGATTTTCTTGAGTAACACCGCTAGCTTCGTTTTTGTTCTGATTTTTACAAGATGATATAAAAAGCAATAATATGATATAGGAGACGGACTTATAAATCTTCATATAGTTTTAAAAATATAACGTAATTAACTACTCAAAGATAAATTTAATTTTTGCCAATCACAGAACACATTTAATAGGCGTCAAAAAGCAAATCAAATATCCAAACAAAGAACATGATTCACTATTAATCGCCCATAAACAAATAACTTTTTAAGTAATACTCATCTTATTATAAACTAATTTTACCGATCAAAATATACCAAACCGTAACCTTTTAGGTTATAGTAGAAATCTTAATGTAGGTAATACAAGATGTTTAATAAAAAATATACACTTTTAGGAGAAACCATTCAGAAGGGCAAAGGCGCACAATTGAATTTGGATATCGCAAAATTACACACCAGAACAAAAATTGAAGTTCCGGTAATTGTGCAGCGCGGTAAAAAAGATGGTCCTACCCTATTGATTACTGGAGGTATTCACGGTAATGAAATTAATGGTGTTGAAATAGTTAGACAAATAGTATCCAAAAAATTCAATAAACCAGAATGTGGAATGGTTATTTGTATTCCCGTTGTTAATATATTCGGATTCTTGAACCAGACCCGTCAATTTCCTGATGGTAGAGATTTGAACAGGGTTTTCCCTGGTAGCTTAAGAGGTTCCTTGGCAAGCCGTTTTGCCTATCATTTAGTAAAAGACATTGCACCGGTTATAGATTACTGTATAGATTACCACACTGGGGGCGACAGCCGCTTTAACGCCCCGCAAATAAGAATCGACAAAGATGATGTGGACGGATTAGCACTAGCGAAAGTATTTGGCGCAGAATTCATTGTAAAGTCCGCCGGAAGAGAAAAATCGTTTCGTGAGACGCTGCATCAACTTGATAAGAAGGTATTATTATATGAAGGCGGAAAATCGCTTCAAATAGACAGTGAAATAACCGATACGGGTATTGTTGGCGCATTGCGAATGATGCATCACTTGGGCATGCGAAATTTCGAAAAAGAACTTGGAGAATATGCCATGAAAGAAACTGTTCCAAAATTGGTTCATGCCTCTAAATGGATTCGAGCAAAACATTCAGGTATGTTTCACCCTTCAATCAAAATTGGACAAGCAGTAGACAAGGGAGAAGAAATAGGAAGTATTTCTGGTCCGTTCGGGTATTTTGAAAAGAAAGTAAAAGCAAAAGAATCAGGATATATAATTTGCATCAACGAATCACCTATTGTAAATCAAGGTGATGCTATTTTTCATATTGCCCACGATATTGAATAGACATCAAACGCTTTTTGAATTTTCAAAAACCAAAGACTTAAAAGTTAAAGATCATCTGTAATTAAAATCTACTATCTTACTGACTGAAGGATCATTAACCACCAAACAAAAACCTAGACTACGAGCTCAAAAATTAAGACAACTATAGCTAAAACATCTCCATTTCTCAAGTAAAGAAAGACCATGATTTACAGATTTTTTAATCGGTAATCGCCATTTTAAAAAAATCACTTTCAGATACGATATTTATCATATTTTTCAGCACTTTACAACAAAAAGTGAGCAGTTTCAAACACCTTAAATTGCTTAATTTAAAGTTAAAGATCTTCTGAAGTTGAAATCTTTTAAAACATTGATTACATTAGTGTTAAGCGTATTTTTAAACTCCGTTTTTGCATGACTGAAATAGAAAAAACATTAGATAACAAAAGTGTACGTCCTACTGCTATGCGTATTCTTATTTACAAATTCATGGCTGGGAAACAAAATGCAGTAGCGCTTACCGATATTGAGAATGCATTTGAAAAAGCGGAGCGAACTACACTGTACAGAACTTTAAAAACATTTGAAGAAAAAGGTATTGTTCATCAAATAGATGACGGCACCAATATTTCAAAATTTGCATTATGTCAACCCGGCTGTAATTGTGAGATTGATCAAGATTTACACTTACATTTTCACTGTGGACAATGTGACAAAACCGTTTGTTTGACCGAACACAAAATTCCACATATTAATTTACCTGCAGGTTACATTGCGGAAGATGCCAATTTGGTGATAAAAGGTATATGCGATTCGTGTAGTGACCATTAAATGCACTTCTGTTGCACCACTCTTTTGCCCACCTTTGTTTTATAATGCAAAAGAAGATGACAGATTTAAAAACATTTACAAAAACAAAAAGTACTTGCGCCCATTGCAGTGACGAGGGGCATAGCCACGAAACGGCAACAGTCATATCAAATTTCAATTTATATCTACCAGCACTCATAAGTTTTACAATGCTTGTTACCGGTATGGTATTAGACTATTTCAATACCCTACATTTTTTCAAAGGATATGTAAGATTAGCATGGTACATAATCGCATACATACCCGTTGGCCTACCTGTATTAAAAGAAGGCTGGGATAGCATTAAAAAAGGAAATTTCTTTACAGAATTCTTTTTAATGGGTGTAGCTACTATCGGGGCTTTTGGTATTGGTGAATATCCAGAAGGTGTTACCGTAATGGCGTTCTACGCAGTGGGTGAACTTTTTCAAAGCGCTGCGGTACAGCGTGCTAGAGGCAGTATTAAAGCTTTACTTGATCTGCGACCAGATCAAGCCTTGGTTTTCCGTGATGATCAATTTATTTCCGTCGCTCCAGAAGAGGTTAAAATAGGAGAAATAATACAAGTTAGAGTTGGCGAGAAAGTCCCGCTAGACGGTATTCTACAATCAGAGAGAGGTTCTTTTAATACTGCCGCCTTAACAGGAGAAAGTAAGCCTGATGCCCTTAAAAAAGGAGATGCCATATACGGCGGAAGCATAAATTTAGACGGAGTGGTTGAAATTGAAACCACTAAGGTTTTTAAAGACAGTTCTATTGCCCGTATTCTTGATATGGTGCAGAATGCTACTGCTCGTAAATCTAAGACAGAACTGTTTATTAGAAAATTCGCAAAAGTCTACACACCTATTGTCACCTACCTAGCTATTGCGCTAACCTTTTTACCTTACTTTTTTGTAGAGAATTATGTTTTCCAAGATTGGCTATATAGAGCCCTGATTTTCCTTGTAATTTCTTGTCCGTGTGCCTTGGTAATCTCTATTCCGTTAGGTTATTTTGGTGGACTGGGAGCTGCTTCACGAAACGGAATTCTATTTAAAGGCGCATCCTTTTTAGACAC
>JAHDDP010000084.1 GCA_020629285.1 Maribacter sp. | reverse complement strand
AGTACTAGATGCAGAAGAAAAATATAGACGAACTTTTCCGAGATAAGTTATCGGACTTCAAGCAAACACCAGACAATAAGGTCTGGCGTGCGATTGATGCGTCATTGGACAAAAGAAAAAAGAAAAGAATCATTCCTTTATGGTGGTCATTTGGGGGTATTGCAGCCGCTATAATGATTGGTTTATTAGTATTCAATCCTTTTACCGAAGAACACACTACCAATGAAATATTGGTAGATACCGATAACGAATCAGAAGTAATAAATGATATTCAACCAACTACCAAAACCGGGGTTTTTATTGATTCTATAGATAACAACACCAACCCAATAGTTGAGCAATCTACTACGGTTAAAGAAGAACAATCTTCAGATGCTAAAAGCAACTCACCAAACAACAAAGATGATTATAACAAGGGTGCAATAGTTAGTAATAATTCAAACCAGAACTCTGAACCAGTAAGCACTATTGCGAAAAAAAATACAACTGCTTCGGATAATAATGCTACAGCGCATGAAGCATTGATGGCTGAAAATACTGCTAACACACGAACTGCTAAAAATGATATTGAAAGTTCATCTAACCATATCCAAAAAACAAAAGTGACGATTGCTGACAACCATACGGATGCCATTATTCAGTCAGACTCCAATAATATGGATAAAGAAAATGCAATAGCTGAGAATACTACCGTCAAAGAAATTGCGGAAGAAAAGGAGCTTAACAAGAAATCCATTTTTGAAGAAATAGAAGATCAAGAGGGATTAAAAAAGCAGAAAGTTGCTAGTAACAGATGGTCTGCAGGCCCAAATGTAGCACCGGTCTATTTTAATGCCCTTGGAGAAGGTTCACCGGTGAACTCTATTTTTAGTCCCAATGCAAAATCAGGCAATGTAAATATGAGTTACGGAGTATCGGTAGCTTATGCAGTAACTAAAAAACTCACTATACGCTCAGGAATCAATAAAGTAGATTACGGTTACGACACGCAAGATGTTGCTTTTTCGTCTTCATCCACTTTAGAATCCAGAAGCGGACAATTAGCTAGTATTGATTATGCTGAAACTTCTAGTACCTTGAAAATTTCTAGCAATAGGGTTGCCTCAGAAAAATTCAATACTATGAATTCTGTACAAGATATTACCGCAAAAAGCCCAACAAGAGAAGGCTTTATGTCTCAACAGATGGGTTATCTTGAACTACCTGTAGAATTAAATTATGCATTGGTCGATAAGAAATTTGGAATAAATCTTATTGGTGGTGTTAGCTCACTGTTTTTATTGGACAATTCGGTTTCGCTAACCTCTGGTGATCTAACTACTGAAATTGGAGAGGCAAACAATATTAACGACCTTAATTTTAGTGCCAATATGGGTCTAGGACTTAACTACAATTTTTCGCGAAAAGTAAGATTTAATGTTGAACCTATATTTAAATATCAGTTAAATACGTTTTCTGACATTAATGGTACTTTTAGACCGTATTCAGTTGGGGTTTATAGCGGACTCACCTTTCAATTTTAGAAATCAAATATGAAGAAGTACATTTTAAGTTGTTTTTGTCTTTTTAGCGTTTTTATGTATTCTCAAAACCAAAGTGACGCGAATATTACTTCTGAAGAACATCATGAATTAAAAATAAACGGTCTTTTTTTAATTTTGGGAGCTATTGAAGTAGATTATCAATATTTATTAAACGAGGAGTCTGCCATAGGTGTTGATTTATTGTTTGCTTTCGATGATGAGACTCTTGACGTCAACTATTATGTAGCGCCCTACTATCGTCAATATTTCGGAAAAAAATATGCCTCAGGTTTTTTCGTAGAAGCTTTTGGAATGCTGAATTCTGTTGATGATTACACCTACGATTCCTATTATGACGAACCAACGGACACCTATTTTTCAAATTCTGGATACGATGATAATGTTGTCGATTTTGCTTTAGGTATCGGCACAGGTGTAAAATTATTAACCAAAAGAGGTTTTATAGTCGAAATAGATTTGGGTATAGGTCGCAATCTATTTAAAAACGATAGAGGTTTTACAATTATTGGTAAAGGAGGTATTAACCTTGGTTACAGGTTCTAGCTATTTTTAGTTAAATCATTAAGTATCGTTTCCCTAACGTTATTCCTAAGCTCTGCCGTATCTTCTGGCCGTATAGAATGTGTTTCTACGAATGAATGCACCCTAGCCCTACATTTACCTGGACCTCCACTAAAAAATGTAAAAGAAAAACGCTCCTTATTATCATAAAAAGTCATGGGTACCACCGGTATTTTATGAGCAATGGCCATTTTAAAAGCCCCATCTTTAAACTTATCTAACAAGATATGCTCTTCGGGCACACCACCTTCAGGAAAAATACAGATACTTAAACCATGTTGCAATCTTCTTTGTGCCCTTCTATAGACAGCCGTTCTACTTTGGGTATTATCTCTATCTACCATGATACATACGCGCTTATAAAAGAATCCAAATAAAGGTATTTTAACCAATTCTTTCTTACCTACGAATACAAACGGATTTCTACTAACGATTAACATTAGCATAATATCAAGCATACTGGTATGATTAGCCACCAACATATAACTCTTCTTTTTAACTAACCGCTGATCATATTTCACTCTAGGGAAACAAAACATACCATATAGTATAAATCTTGCCCATAAGTTTCTGGCCATCCAAAAAAACTGTGGGTACCAAGCTTCTCTTGAAGCAAAAATGACAAGAAATGGAAAAAAGAGTAGAATAGGAATGGCCACTAGAATATAAAACCAAATACGATATATCGTTTGACCGGTTTGTTTAAGCAATTTAAGCATAAATCAAAAGTAGTTATTTACGATAGTTTTTTTGTATTTGTTTTTACCTTTGCTTTTTTAGAATAAAGAAAATGGCAAGAATTTTAACAGGCATACAAAGTACAGGAACTCCGCATTTAGGAAATATTCTAGGAGCGATCAAGCCAGCAATTGAAATGGCAAATGATCCGGCTAACGAATCTTTTCTATTTATCGCAGATATGCATTCGTTGACACAGATTAAAAATGGCGCAGAACTACGTCATAACACCTACGCTGTTGCCGCAACCTGGCTTGCTTTTGGTTTGGATATAGAGAATACAGTTTTTTACAGACAGAGTGACGTACCACAAACCACCGAGTTGTCTTGGTACCTAAGCTGCTTTTTTCCATACCAACGTCTTACACTAGCGCATTCTTTTAAGGACAAGGCAGATAGATTAGACGATGTAAATGCCGGACTCTTTACCTACCCCATGTTAATGGCTGCGGATATTCTATTATATGATGCAGATATTGTGCCTGTAGGCAAAGATCAAATGCAACATATAGAAATGACAAGAGATGTTGCCTCTCGTTTTCACGCGCAATTAGGTGAAACTTTTGTTATACCTGATGGAAAGGTGCAAGAAGAAACCATGTACATACCTGGTACAGACGGTGCAAAAATGAGTAAGAGCAAAGGTAATTTAATCAGTCTTTTTCAGACCGATAAAAAGTTACGTAAGCAGATTATGGGGATACAAACAGACAGCACACCAATGGAGGATCCTAAAGACCCTTCTACTGACAATGTATTCGCACTATATAAAATATTGGCAAGTGAGCCACAAATAGAAGAAATGAGTGCTAATTATTTAGCAGGAAACTATGGATATGGTCATGCAAAACAAGCACTTTACGAAGTGATTGTAAATAAGTTTGAAGAACCTCGCGAGAAGTTTGAATACTACATGAACAATTTAAACGAGATTGATGATGCGCTAGCTTTAGGTGCTGAAAAAGCAAGAAAAGTAGCTGACGGAGTATTAGAAAGAGTTCGTGAAAAGTTAGGTTATTAACTGTCAACGTCTAAAAATCACAAATATCAAAAACCGACCTAGTGGTCGGTTTTTTGTTTTAATTTCTACTGAACTCGTGGCAATTTTCCCGATATGAAAATGCATTTTACCGATAAAGCGATTATTTATATCATTTTGTACTTTGAATATTGAAAAAACAAACCGAATGGTTTGTAAAATTCTCAAATAGCCTCGAACAATTTTCCTGGCAAAGGTCGTATTACACCTTTCATTTCCATCGTTAACAAGGTAGAAAATGTTCTATAAATAGGCAGTTTACACTCTAAGGCGATACTATCCAAAATTTGCTTCCCGTTATTCTGTAAATAGGTATAAATACTTTGTTCAATATCATCAAGCTCAATGAACAATTGTTTCTGAATGCTCTTATTCTGTTTCTCTTCAATATCCCAATCCAACAAATAAATCAAATCTGCCGCCGAAGTCATAACATGCGCTTTTTGCTGCTTGATCAGGTTATTACAGCCCAGACTATATTTATCCGTAGTTCTGCCAGGTACGGCAAAAACATCTCTATTGTAACTATTGGCAATATCAGCGGTTACTAGGCTTCCGCCTTTTTCGGCAGATTCCACAACAACCGTAGCTTCACTAACGCCAGCAATAATTCTGTTTCGTTTTAGGAAATTTTCTCTTTCAGGATTACTGGTACTCCAGAATTCCGTATAAAATCCACCATTCTTTAGAACATCGCCTTGGTACTTGGCATGTACTTTTGGGTATATTTGATTTAATCCGTGCGCCAAACAACCTATGGTTTGCAATCCGTGCTTAATCGCTTCTTTTTGAATGCAAATATCTACACCGTATGCAAAACCACTAATAATGACCGGGTCTAAAGGCGCTACTTCTTCAATAAACTGCTCACAAAAAGACATTCCATAGCTCGTAATATTACGAGTGCCTACCACGCTTATTAACTTACGGTTCTGTAAATCAATATTCCCTTTTTTAAACATGAGAATAGGTCCGTCTATACAATGCTTTAAATATTTAGGATAATCATTATCTAAAAAATAGGTACAACTAATATCATTCTTAAGAATATAATTGTATTCTGACTCCGCAGCTTCTAAATGCTCCAAGTCAAATAAATGTCTGATGGTATGCGTACCTATACCATCAATTTTTAGAAGATTTTGCTTTTTATCTTCAAAAATTGCGGATGGACTACCACAATGTGAAATTAATTTCTTTGCAAGTACATCACCAATATTTGGTACATGTTGCAAACGAAGAATTGCAATGAGTTCATCAGCAGTATGTTGTGTAGTTTTCATTTCTTGTTCACAAATAAGCGAAAAAAATATGTTAATAAAAAGTTACCAAAGGGGTTTTTATACCTCTTTATTTTTTTCATATTTGTGATCCTATGGTTTTAGAACACTATATAAGCGATTTACTTTATAGGTACAACTGTGTTGTTGTTCCTGGTTTTGGAGCATTCCTTACCCAAAAAAATTCAGCCCAATTAAATGTGGTTACAAACACGTTTAGCGCGCCAAATAAATCTATTGTTTTCAATAGACAGCTCATCTCAAATGATGGCCTTTTGGTTTCTTACGTATCTAATGCAGAAAAGGTGTCTTTTGAAACGGCATTGGTTGAAATTGAAAATCAAGTAAAATCTTGGCAAGAGGTTTTAGTTAAAGAAACTTCTTTGCACTTAAATAATATTGGTTCTTTAACTAGAAATCAAGAAGATAAAATATTGTTTCAACCTGCAAATGAAACAAACTATTTAACTTCATCATTCGGTCTATCTAATTTTAATTCAATACCTGTTACTAGAGAAGTATTAAAGGTTGAAGTAGAAGAAATCGAAGAAAAAATACCGTTCGTTATTAGTCCTGAACGTAGAGAAACCAGCCGTTTTAGACCTTATTTAAAATATGCCGCTATTCTAATGTTGGCATTTTCTACAGGGATAACCGGCTATCGTGCATACCAACAAAAAAATACAAACGAGCAAGTTGCTAGACAAGATGCGGAAGAGTTTGTAAACAAGCAAATACAAGAAGCTACTTTCTTCGACCTATCGCCATTAGAATTACCAACGGTTACGGTTGATGCTATTACAACTTCGGCTGCAAAACCAGTAATAAGCAAGGGTGAAGTAACACATTTTATTGTTGCAGGAGCTTTTAGGGTTAGAGGTAATGCGGATAGAAAGATAGAACAGCTTAAAGCTAGCGGATTTAATGCCGGCTATTATGGTACTAACGCTTACGGACTGCACATGGTAACTTTTGATAGTTATACCAATGCAAACGATGCATTAAAAGCCTTGCGTCAAATTAAACGTAAGCAGTCTAAAGACGCTTGGTTATTAACCGAAAAATAAACCCGTACACATTTTATAAGTACTATTGATGCCCGTATCTTTGCGGAAAATTTCAAATAATGGAAGCAAAGACTCCTGCAGCATCACGTACTACAATGACCGATTTGGTTTTACCGAGTGAGACCAATGCACTTCAAAATTTATTTGGTGGCGAATTATTGGCACGTATGGATCGTGCAGCTAGTATTGCTGCCGGTAGACATAGCCGCAGAATTACCGTAACCGCATCTGTAAACCACGTCGCATTTAATTTAGCCATTCCGCTTGGTAGTGTTGTTACTGTAGAAGCTGCTGTTTCTAGAGCATATAATACTTCTATGGAGGTTTATATCGATGTTTGGATAGAAGACCGCTACAGCGGCAAAAGAACGAAAGCTAATGAAGCTATCTATACCTTTGTTGCCGTAGACGAAACAGGTAAGCCAACCGAAGTACCCGAACTAACGCCCGAGACTCCATTGGAAATTACACGTTTTGAAGGAGCATTACGTAGAAAGCAATTAAGTTTAGTTCTTGCAGGTAAAATGAAACCTGATAATGCTACTGAACTTAAGGCATTGTTTACGAAGTAGTATGCCTATTAAAATATAAGTAGCTTACCGAATTATTTTCGAAGTAAATATTAGGAGCTGAGGATGTAACTATATTATACCTTATTATAGAAAAAATTCTGCTAAGCCACTTCTCTATATAAATCTTTTTCTAGTTCTGATTGTTCTAAATCAATCTTAAAAGAAAGATCCATTTCAATTTTGTTTGCATTATTCCAGATATAAAGTGCAGCCAGACCAATGCTTCCAATTAAAAAGAAGAAAATGGAATAGACAATTAATCCCCCATAAGCTAAAGTCAAACATGTAGCAAAAAAAGCAACATATACCAAAATTGGCTTAAGAGACCAGTTTAAATTTAAACTTGATGGTTTAGTATTCTTCTCTAATTGATTTTGAGTAGACTCTGAATTCAAAGTGATCGTGTTGCTCATAATAGTTCCCTTTTACTGATTAATACCGTAAAATTCGGAAAAAACAACCAACCTAGCCTTACATAATATCATGAAAATCAATATGATAACTCAGAATTAAAGAAATCATATTATTTAAATAACAGAAAAATAGTATTAATAAAATTAGCTACTAAAAATTGAAGTTATCGGGATCAGGACCTGAACGTTCTCCAGTTTCCAAGCCATCTAAAAAGGTAATATCAGCATCAGACAGCTCAAAATCAAAAATATCGGCATTAGATGCAATACGTTTTGCATGAACAGACTTTGGGATGGCAACAACACCTTTTTGAAGGTTGTAGCGTAAAATAATCTGTGCAACACTCTTATGATACTTACTGGCTAAATCTGCACAAATATCCAACTCAAAAACCTTACCCTGCATAAAAGGAGACCAAGATTCGTATTGAATTCCGTTATCGACACAAAAATCGATCAGGTTTTGCTGAACTAAATGCGGATGAAACTCCATTTGGTTCACCATAGGCACCACGGTACAATCACTCATCAAATCTTCTAAATGATGTTTAAGAAAATTACTTACACCAATAGCTCTAATCTTCTTTTGCGCGTACAAATACTCTAAAGCTCTCCAAGTATCCTTGTATTTACCTTCAACCGGCCAATGAATAAGATATAAATCAAGGTAGTCAACACCTAAACGTTCTAAACTCGCATCAAAAGCTTTCAATGTTTCTTCATATCCTTGATCGGAATTCCAAACTTTGGTCACCAAGAAAATTTCACTTCTATTTAATCCACTTTCTCGTATACCCTTACCTACGCCCTCTTCATTTTTATAAGCAGCAGCAGTATCTATATGACGATATCCCAATTGAAGTGCACTCTTTATTGCATCTACAACCTCTTGATCATTATCTGATTGGTAAGTACCTAAGCCTAAATAAGGCATTTGAACCCCATTGCGCAGTTCAAAGCTTCCTATAATATCCGTAATTGTTTGTTGCTGTTTCATTTGTGTAAAGTTTTAAAGACGATACACCCATTCTTCTGGATTAAGACGAGATGTATCTTGATATAGATAGAATTTTAATCGTGTCTGACCATTGTTCTTATTCGTGTAAACTATGCCAAGTTCTTCTTTACTGGCTACTTTATCGCCCTTTTTCACGTAAAGCTCAGAAAGGTTATAATAGGTACTAATGAAATTACCATGTTTGATCTGCACCCCTTTATTACCACCAGGTACCGCTAAAATAGCAATTACCTCACCTTCAAAAATGGCACGGGCTTTAGAACCCTCATCAGTTGCAATGATAACGCCGTTACTTTGATGTTTTATTCCTGGATAAACAGGATCGGCATATACTCCAAAACCTTGACTTTTAATTCCTTTTTCAACCGGCCAGATAAGCTTGCCTTTATTTGCGGAAAAGTTATTTGCAATTACGGTTGCTTCAGGAGTTAAAACGAACTTACTAGTATTTTTAGTCTTGCTACCAGATTTTTTATTAGAAGCTGCAATAGCACTTCTGATCAGCTTTTCTATCTGCTGATCGATCTTTCTAGCTTCCTTCTTTTTCTTATCAATGGCAGTGGTATACTTACTCTCATTCTTACGGATAGTTCCCAACAATGCTTTCTGAGTCTGTATTTCAGCAAATAATTGATTTTTTGCCTTTTTATTTTGAGCCAATAAAACCTCTTTCACTTTTCGCTCTTCGTTCAAATCTGCATTTAAGCGCGAAAGTTCTTCGGTTTTAGCCAATATTTGAGCTCCCTGTTCTTTTCTATAGTCTGTATACTGTTTCATATACTGAAGCCTTTTAAACGCCTGAAAAAAGCTTTCCGAAGACAACAGGAACATTAATCTATTTTGTTTGGATTTGTTCTGATATGACTTCTGAATCATTTTAGCATACTCATCCTTTACTTCTTGCAGCTCTGTCTTTAGCTTACCTATATTTCTAATATTGGTATTGATCTGCCTATTCAACAAATTTGATTGTTGATTGGTAACACGAATTAACTGTTGACGAACGGTAATTTTTTTATCCAACGCCTCCATTTGATCCAAGACATTCCCTTTTTCCTTTTTCTCGGCAAAAAGCAATCTATTGATGTCACGTATTTCAGATTGAAGCTGCTCCCGTTTTTCCTCTAAGGCTTTTTGCTCACTAGTCTGCGCAAAAGCAGAGACTGCAGTGAACAGTACTAATAGAAAAAAAACATTTTTTAATTTGAACAACATCTGCTTACAACTCTATTTCATTAAACCCTTTTGGTATTGAATATGGAAAATTGACTTTTCCGTTCAATTCTAAATTTTTAAACTCAAGGTCGATCGTATTCATCTTATCCTTACTTATAGCCTTTACCATAATTTCATTGGGTAAAACTACTTTATCTATAATTTGATAATTTTTATAAGCAATTTCTAATAAGCGTTTGTCTGCAGGTTGAGAAAGCTGCTGCAATGTCATTTTAAAATTTTTAGGCTCTATCTGAAATAAGGTTTTGTATAAAGTACCTTGCTGCTTAGGCGTAAGCTTATACGTGTCTTCAAAAATACCAACATCATATTTCTTTTCTCTCAAATCTACTATTGCCTGACCGGTCAATAAATTTTGTAGAATAGAAAAATCTACCTCGGTCCCCAGTAAATCGCTTAAATATGAAAAATCACCATCAAAATATTCGTTTTCCAACTTATTATAAAACGATACTCTATCTGGGGTAATATAAGCTTTAACAATACCAAGTGGTGCGCTCATCCATATGGCTTTATCCTTCTCCATTCTCAAGCTTACGGAAACACCTTGAGAAGATTCGCCATCAGAATAATCGATTTTAACCCTACCTGCCAATGTATTAAAACCTGCTTCATTTTGGTAATGCGCTTTTATAACCGATTTAGACGTTAATTTAGCATCTACAGTACCACCAGAAATCACCTTTGTACTTTTACAGGATGCAGTAAAAGCTATTACTACTATTAGTAAAACATACTTTATCTTCATCATATTCAAAAACTTCGTCATCTGTAATTCCTATTTAATTTTACTAAGGTACATATTTGCTTTAGAGGTATTGTTGGTAGCCGTATACGCATTTGCCAATTCTTTATAAACGGCATGTTCTAAGGCAGTGTCATCAATAATATAATCTAAAGCGGTTTCTAGAATATCTATAGCATCTTTATATTTCAGGGCTTTATTCAAAGCGGTTCCGTTGGCATAATAAAAATACGGTTGAGAAGGGAAACGCTCCATTGCCTCCTCAGTTGTTTCAAGTAAATTATCATTGTCAAAACCAGTAATAAGCAAGGTTTCGATTTTTGACTTGAACCCTTCTACACTATTTAAATCTTCAGAAGGCACGACACCTTTTTTTTTTGCTACAGGTACCAGTTCCCTTTTTTGTTGAGCAATAGAGTCATTTATTTTACTTTCTAGATACTCTTGCTTTTTAGAAGTTTTAATCCCTTTTAACATGGTCTTAGCGGTAAGGTAATCTTCATTTAGATAATAGATTTCCGCCAAATTACCCCTAAGCTCAACATTGCTCCATGGTAATTCTCCCTTTACTTCTTCTATTACAGATTTTTTGGCATCTACAACATCAACCAATGTTTCTGCATACCAATAATTCTCAGGCTCACCGTTTAGCGCTTCTAATGCATATTCTTGAGCACGTATAAATTGCTTATCATACAAATGAAACTTGGCAAGTTCAAAAGAAACAACCGTATTTTGCGGCTGAAGACGTTTGCATTCCAGAAAATAGGTGATAGCACGATCATAATTTCGTATCCCCATTTGCTTTAGCCCTTCAAAAAAGTTCTCCTGAAAAGTATCTGAATATTCTTCCAGAAAAACCTCTGAGCTTTGCTCCACCTCCAGTTCTTGATTTTCTTGCGCATGTACTAACCTCGGTGTAACAAAAACACCAAAGAGCACGCCCAAAAAAATCAACTTCTTCATTTCAATTTTATAAAATTACTTTACACCGGTACTACCAAATCCGCCCTCACCTCTTGCAGTCTCAGACAAATTATCGACAAGATTCCAATCTGCACGTTCATGCTTGGCGATTACCATTTGTGCAATACGTTCTCCGTTTTCAACTACAAAATCTTCACTACCAAGATTTATCAATATTACTCCCACTTCACCTCTATAATCTGCATCAATTGTTCCAGGCGCGTTAAGTACAGTTACACCTTTTTTAGCGGCAAGACCACTTCTAGGTCTTACTTGAGCTTCGATACCTACCGGCAATTCAATGAAAAGACCAGTTGGTATAATAGCTCTTCCTAAAGGTTGTAAGGTAACAGCTTCGGTAAGGTTAGCTCTTAAGTCCATACCTGCAGAAGCACTTGTTTCGTAATGCGGTAAATCGTGATTCGACTTATTTATGATTTTTATGTTCATCTGTTTACATATAGTTTTTTAAGATTCTCAAACTCTAATTTATACACTAGACCCAAGAACAGAATTAATAGCGGTATACCAACAAAAAGGTTTCTATCAAAAATGTAAAATGAAAGAATAGAAAACAATATGGATATTCCTAAATAAAAGATAATTTTTCTAAAGTTATACGGAATAGGATAATACATTCTCCCAAAATAGAATGAAAGCAACATCATGGTCCCGTAGGCTAATAAAGTTGCAACGGCTGATGCCATATATCCGAAATACGGAATGAATATTAGATTGATGATAATAGTCAACACAGCACCTATCATTGAAATATATGCACCGAATTTTGTTCGATCGGTAACTTTATACCAAACCGATAAATTGTGGTAAATACCTAAAAAGAAACTTGCCAATACAATTAAAGGAACAATTGGCATGGCGTCCCAATAAGCCTCGTTCAATACTAAGAACTGTTTTAAAATGTCAGCGAATACCACTACACTTAACAATATTACACTTCCCATAACCACAAAATAATTTGTTATTTGTGCGTAAGCCTTTTCTGGATTTTTAGTGTCAGAGTGACTAAAGAAAAATGGTTCAATACCCATACGGAAGGCAGTAGCAAATAATGTCATAAAAAGCGCCAATTTATAACATGCAGAATATTTACCCATTTCACTTTTTGCAATATCCACAGGCAACAATTCAGAAAGTAAGTACCTGTCAAATACCTCATTGATTGTAAATGCAACACCGGCAACCATCACTGGCATTGCATAACGAACCATTCTTTTCCAAAGATCTTTATCGAATACGTAAGGTCTACGAATGTAAACCCTAATCATTAACAATAAAGTAACTCCACTGGCAAACAGATTTGCAATTAAGATATATGGAATTTCGTAATCAGGTTTATAAAGAGATTGCAGAAACCCCTCAGAAGTTCCTTCTGCTATCTTAGGTAACAGAATCAAGAAAAACAAGGTAAGACCTAAGTTAAGTGATACATTAAGTATTTTGACTATTGCATAACGCATTGGTTTTTCATTTGCTCTCAACCATGCAAAAGGTATAATTGCCAAGGCATCAAGTGCTAAAATTCCTAACACATAGTTCATGAAAGGCAAATCGATATTTAAAGCTAAGGATAATTTTTCCTTAAATAGAAGACCTATTAGTACCAATAAGGCTGTAGAGCCCATGATGGACAACAATGATGTACTAACAACTTTTTTTCTATTTTCTGACTTCTTATAAAAACGGAAAAACGCAGTTTCCATTCCGTAGGCCAAAAAAACATTGAAAATTGCAAACCAAGAAAATATAAGTGTTACTTCTCCATACTTACCAGGCGCCATTACATCAGTGTAAATAGGCACAAGTAAAAACGAAATCATCCTTGGCAAGACAGTTGCCAAGCCATAGATTGCAGTTTGTTTAAAAAGTTTTTTGAGTG
>JAHDDP010000083.1 GCA_020629285.1 Maribacter sp. | reverse complement strand
CTAAATTATACATTAAAGCATCCTGGTACTTGTATCAGGATGCTTTTGTATTTTTACACCCTAAATTAAACTACCCATGTTCCAGTTTTTAAAATCTCTTTTTAATAACCAGAACATAATTACAGAAGAGAAAGACCCCATGAAGAAATTTTTAATCGTTGGCCTTGGTAATATAGGAGAGGAATATGCAGAAACCCGTCATAATATAGGTTTTAAAGTACTGGACGAAGTAGCCAAAGTAAATGACTTTACTTTTGAAACCGCTAAACTTGGTGATATTGGATCATATAAAATTAAAGGCAGAACAATTATTTGCCTTAAACCATCTACTTATATGAACCGCAGCGGTAAAGCTTTAAAGTATTGGATGGATAAAGAAAAAATTCCTCAAAGTAATGTTTTAGTGATAACCGACGATATCAATTTACCTTTTGGAACTATTCGCATAAAAACAAAGGGAAGCAATGGCGGTCATAACGGATTAAAGGATATAGAGCTGTTTCTTCAAACCATTCTATATAATAGGTATAGATTTGGCGTGGGAGCAGATTTTGGCAAAGGCAGACAGGTAGAATATGTATTGGGACAATGGAATGATGAGGAAAAAGAATTAATGCCAGAACGTTTAAAAAAATCCACAGAAATTATTAATTCCTTCGCACTTGCCGGAATAGCAAGAACCATGAATCAATTTAACAATTCTTAAAGTACTTTAAAGGAATACACCCCGGTATCCGATCTATTACCCTCTTCGTCAATTACAATGACTTTCCAGTAATAGACAGTATCTGATGTTACTGAAACGTTTACACTTGTTACGGTGGCAGATACTTCCCTAATTAGATCTATTGGCGGTGTTTCTACAGAGAAATATACTTCATAGCTAGCAATATCATCGTCTAAATCAGACGCAGACCACGATAGCTCCACCTCGTTATTAATATCCTTGAATACGTTATCTGAAGAAGCGGGACTTATTATAGTTGCAGGAAATGGTGCAAATGTGGATCTGGATCCTGAATTATAAAAATACCATTCTTGACTAGAAACAGTTTCTGCTACTTCACTATTTCTAGAACGTACAAACCAAGAAAATTGTGCTCCTTTGGCCAAGGGTAGTTTAGCCGAACTAGAAGCTGATACAATTGTCTGTACAGTACTTGTTTCTATATTGGTAACACGCAATTCATAGGTCTCCGTATTATCAGCTAAATTCCACCTAAACTCTACTTGACTGGTCTCCTCTCCTAAGCTGACACCTGTAGTGCACTCAGAATTTTCTTCGGGAAACACCAAAAGAACCGCTTCTGGTGGGTTCGCCGCACTTTTCTTTTTACAGCTGGTCACAGCCATAAACAAACATATTATAAGCACTAAAAAACGCATCATTCTTTAATTACTTTAGAAGTTCCTTTAATAGTTCTACCCTCATACTTCAAATAATAAATACCCGTAGAAAGCGAACTCAAATCAAGCTGCATTACCCCACCGATCACCATAATCTTCTTATTAAAAATATACCTGCCATCGGCACTAAAAACACTTACGGTTACTTCTTCTTGTTGCGCACCTAAATACACCTCAACAATATCTCTCACGGGATTTGGATACACTACCGGTTCTACATAAAAACCAATCTGTTCTTCATAAACACCTTGGCAAGGTATATCGGTGTACACTTTCAATGTATTCAATCCTTTATTCAAATCTAATGCTATCGTTGATTCTTCCGTTTGCACAGCTACACCGTTCAATTCAACTGTATAAAAAGAAGAACCATTCATTTCAAGCGTTACCTGAGAGCCATCTACTGCAACTTTAGAAGTTACACTTAACGCTGAAGGTTCGGTAATCTGAACCTCAACACAATATTCTTGATACGCTATTACACCATCAGTCCCAGTTATACACAAAGTATATGTGCCAGATTCCAGATTAGCCAAATTGAACGCATTTGAAAAGTTCTGGGTTAGATTTAATCCGTCACCAGTAACTACTACTTCATAATCAAGAGCCAATTTGGGTACTATAGACAAAGAACCGTCATTATTATCTCTACATGTTTCACTTTCTAAGCTAACAATAAAGTTCTCTTCCGGAAAACGATAGATAGCACAACCAGAAGCATCTACCTCTTGACCAGCCGGAGTACCTAGACACAAATCATCACCATCATCAAATACTCCATCATTATCTGCATCTGGTCTAAATTCACCCTCTACACAAGCTTCAAGAACAAATGAATTTAAACTACCACCGTCAGAAGGGGCGTTATCTTTAACCTCTAATGTCCACTCACCAAGAATCGATTCACCATTAAATGAACTTAAACTTCCCAATGGTTTGATCGAACCACTAATACCCGGACTTACAGAACAGTTAAATGCCGCACTATCATCATCAAAAGTCGCATTGATATCACGTGAATCTCCACAAGAATTAGAAACCAAGGTTACCGTAGTACCAGTAGGTGAAGTAAGACTAATTACCAAATCAGCCAAAAAGGTATGTTCTATATCAAGCTGCACATTAATGTCCGCAACAGGTAAATCCTCAAAAAACACGATTTTAGATGTAATCACCGGCGTACCGCTACTTGATATAGCGATCGGCGTACCTGTAGCACTTTTTGTAGTGCAATTAAATTGTACCGTAGAAAAGCTAAAAGGAGCACTAAAAACACCTTCACCACAATCGTTTTTTGGTTTTACCCTCCAAAAATAAGTGCTATTGTTATCCACTAGAGTTGGTAAGAACGAACCGCCGTTAACAGTACTTGATTCTATAATAGTTGTAAAAATAGCATCAGCTGCAATTTCAACATCGTATAGTGTATTCCCTGTAGATGTTTCCCATTCCAGTATTACATCTGTAGAGGCATTCTCAAAACCATCTATAGGAGAAACTAGAACTACTTCTTCAAATTCATCGTCATAAATTCTTAACTGTAATGTGATTTCTTTTGTAACCGTATCTGAGCTAGACACAACCCTAATAGGGTAAATACCGGCGTCTACGGCAGAAATACCTTCGAAATCAACAGTAACCAACGTATCGTCGGCATCAGCAACTGTAGGTATAAAAGTTGCCGTGATACCTATTGGCAAATCTAGCACACTAAACGTACTTTCCTCGTCAAAGCCCAAATCAGTTTCATAAGTGAAATCAATACTTAAATCATCGGGTTTACAAATATCAAAAACCAACTCGTCAAAATTAAGCACGACTTCTGATGGGGTAATAGAAAAATTAGCATCATTGACAGCAAAGAAAATATTACCATCTGCCTTTATCATAATACGCCCTGTACTAGTAGTTATATTTGGTATACTAATAGTCTGACTACCATCGTTCAAAGTATTTTCTTCTAGAACAATAGGAAAAGTGACTCCGTTATCCGTAGATAAAAATATGGAAACAGTTTCAGTGTTTACGGGTGATATATCTGTATTGGCAACATCCCAAGTAATGGTTTGTATAGAGCCAGCTTCAAAAGACTCTTGTGTAGCTTGCGAACTTATTAAAAAAGGACCTGCTTCGTTACTTACAGTTACCGTCATTTCATCAGAATCTGACTGTCCGCCATTTAAGGCATTATCTCTAACCGTCAATGAAAAATTTAAATCACGACCAACATTAGACAGCGTTTCCCAAGCCGAACCTGAGGTCGGTACTGTTTGCGTTAATTCACCATTTAAAATTCTATTTAAATTAGGAAAATAGCGTTCTGGAGTTAGTTTAGGCGGCAATGATCTAAAATTAGATCCTGCAGGATTATCCGGTCCAAATGTAGCTTGTGTAACTATACCGTTATCAATCTGTTCCCAAGTATAGCTCAATACGTTTGTAGCATCAACATCGGTGGCTTCACCAGTAAGCACAAATGGTGTACCTTTCGGTATCACGTAATCTGTTAAAGGAGTAATTGTTGGAGGGTTATTGGTAAGAACCTCTGTCGCGCCACATGAAATAGTTTCAAGGTAATCCCTTATCTGAACTATACTGACGTAATGAAAATAATCATCACTGTTAGAATCGACATTATTTACACCGGTAATACCTGCATACCCCATAATCGTAGTACCACTAGCAGGCTCTACTTGTACATTAGTACCTTCTGAAATATGTGAAAAAGAGTGATTTGCCCCAAACTGGTGCCCCATTTCATGCGCAACCAAATCAATATCAAAAGCATCACCCACAGGTGAGGATAAAGTAGTATAACCACTACCCTTTCTACTATCTGTACAAACGGCACCGATAAAACCTGAATTACCGTCTAATGTATTATCCTGTTGATTGAAAAGATGCCCGATATCATAATTGGCCTCACCAATTACACTTGTTAATGTATTTTGTACTTGACTACTTAAACTACCCGTATAAGGATCTGTATCTGGATCTGTATAAATTACAAGATCGGTATTGTCTATCAACTCTAGGGTAATCGCCAAATCGCGTTCAAATACGGCATTGATTCTTGTCAGCGTAGCATTAATTGCTGCAAGGGCATCTGCCTTTGTACCACCATGAAACTCCGTATACTCCCCTGAAGCTGAGATTGCCACCCTAAATTTTCTTAACGTTTGATCATCTACCAGTTTAGCCGTAAGATTTTGCGAATATTCTTTGATCTCGGGTACAGTCTTACATACAAAATCCACATCGCGTTCATCTTGATCTGTTCTACGATACAAAACATAGGTGTCATCAGCAGATTTTTGCATAAACAAAGCTCCGTTATCCCCAGATGTCATCATGGTACTTTGTATCCCTCTATTCGAAACACTAAATCGAATCTGTTTAGTAGCATCGTGCAAGGCAATACCTTTATAAGATTTTATAGATGGGTATTTAAGGGAAAGTCCTTTGGAAAAAAGGTATGCATCTTCCACTAAAAACGGAATTAAATTACCGGTTTCATCTGGAAAATCAATAATTATAGAAGATTCGTTCTTTGTAAGTGCCCGTAAAAACTGCTGCTGATCAAGGGTAAACGCAGTTCCCTTATTTACTCGTAACTGCTGCTTAGTGAATTGTTTAGCCGTATTGTTTAATTCCGTATTTTTCCAATATGCAGTTTGAGCCAAACCGGAAAAGGAAAGAAATACTATGGTAATTGTAAAAACAAGGCGTAATTTTGCAATCATTAAGAGGCTTTTAACTCAAAATCAAATATAAGTCTTTTTATTTTCTATCACAGGTGATTACAGTCCGCAACATTTCTAAATACAAAGAAGAACACCCTACGGTCATTACCATAGGCACCTTTGACGGCGTGCATATAGGTCACTTGAAAATACTTAACAAAATCATAAACCATGCCAAGAATACCGAATTAAAATCTTCGGTACTTACATTTTTTCCGCACCCAAGAATGGTGTTACAAAAAGACACCAATATAAAATTATTGAATACCATAGAGGAAAAAATAGGCATCTTGGAGAAACTCGGTCTTGACATACTTATTATTCATCCTTTTACCAAAGAATTCTCTAGACTTACAGCAACCGAATTTGTTCGCGATATGCTCGTAAATACGTTAAAGATAAAAAAAGTAATTATAGGTTATGATCATAGATTTGGTCGCAATAGAAATGCGAACATTACTGATTTGATTACATTTGGAAGCACTTATGACTTTACGGTAGATGAGATACCTGCTCAAGAAATTGACGATGTATCGGTAAGTTCAACAAAAATCAGAAAAGCATTAGAAGACGGTGATATTGAAACTGCTAATAGCTACTTAGGCTATGAATATATGCTTACCGGAACAATCATTAAGGGTAAAGGGATCGGTAATAAATTGGGATACCCGACAGCGAACCTTTCAATAGCTGAAGATTACAAGCTAATACCTAAAAACGGTGCTTACATTGTAAATAGTATCTTGAACGATAAAGTTGTTTACGGCATGATGAACATTGGGTATAACCCAACCGTAAATGGCACGGAAAAATCCATTGAAATTAATTTTTTCGATTTTGATAGGGATTTGTACGACTTAAAAATTCAAGTTAATATTTTGGTTCGTTTACGAGATGAGCATAAATTTGAATCTGTTGATGCTCTTAAAGCACAATTAGCAAAAGACAAAGAAAAATCGCTTCAATACATTAATCGGTAAATATGCTCAACAGGTTATTATTTCAACGTATAGATAATAGCCCATTAATTATCTTTCGCATATTTTTTGGCATACTCGTTTCTCTTGAATGCTTTGGCGCTATTGCTACTGGTTGGGTAAAGCGGAATTTAATCTCCCCCAAGTACACTTTCCCTTTTATAGATTTTGAATTTCTACAGCCACTGCCCGGTAACGGCATGTATTTCTATTTTGTATTAATGGGGTTACTAGGTCTTTTCATTGCCGTAGGGTTCAAATATCGATTAAGTATCATATCATTTACCGTGCTGTGGACTGCAACATATTTAATGCAAAAAACGGCTTATAACAATCATTACTACTTACTCATATTAATAGCATTGATAATGTGTTTTTTTCCTGCGGAAAGAAGCCGGTCCTATGTTGTAAAAATGAAACCCGAACTAGAAAGCAATTCAATGTACGCCTATGTAAAATGGGTAGTAGTGCTTCAATTGTTTATCGTCTACGTATACGCCTCAATTGCTAAAATGTATGGAGATTGGCTTGATTTTAGTACCATAGCCGTATTAATGCATTCTAAAAAAAGTTATTGGTTAGTTGGTGCTATTTTACAAGAACCTTGGATACATAGTATTATTGGATCCGTTGGCATTCTGTTTGATTTACTTATTGTACCCGCCCTACTCTGGAAACCAACAAGGAAAGCGGCTTTCTTTATCTCACTTTTCTTTCATCTATTCAATTCCATCATATTTCAGATTGGCATATTCCCTTATTTATCCATTGCCTTCAGTGTTTTCTTTTTTGAGCCAGAAACCATTCGTAAGATGTTCTTCAAGACGAAACCGGCATTTGTATCATCCTATTCTACAACACCAAATTACAGCAACACAATGCTAGTAATAGCAACTATCTACTTCATAATTCAATTAGTATTACCTGTAAGACACCATGCAATTAAAGATGATGTGCTGTGGAGCGAAGAAGGTCATAGAATGAGCTGGCGAATGATGCTACGTAGCAGACAGGGTAAAGGCAGATTTAAAGTAGTTGACAAAGACACTAAAGAAGCGTTTTTCATTAAACCGAAAGACTATGTTACTCGAGGTCAAGAACGTAAAATATTTGCCTACCCTGATTTTGCTTGGCAGTTTGCCCAATATTTAGAAAAGGAGTTTGAACAAGAAGATAGAAACGTTTCGGTATACCTAGAAAACTCTAAAATCAGTATCAACCGCAAACCGTATGTACCCTTTATAGATGCTAAAACTGATTTGGCGGCAGAGACATGGTACCAAACAAAACATCACGACTGGATTCTCCCCTCTAACATCGGGAACTCTAAAAACTAACTAATACGTGTTTAGTCCTTAAAAGTACCCGCTATAAATATAAGATTAACGTAAATTTGCAGTCAAATACAATTTAATAATGTTACAAATACAGACCATAAGAGATAATCAAGAAGCTATTATCCTTGCCCTTGGAAAAAGAAATATTGATGCACAACCCTTAATTGAAAAAGTGCTTCAATTAGATGAAAACAGACGTGCTGCCCAAACAAGTTTGGACAACGTTTTGGCAGAATCGAATAAAATTTCCAAAGAAATCGGTGTTTTGTACAAAACTGGAAAAGTTCAAGAAGCAAATTTATTAAAAGAACAAACGGTAAAGCTAAAAGAAGAATCTAAACAATTAGGTGAAGATTTAAACGCGGCAGAAGAAGAGCTACAAAACCTTCTCTACCAATTACCGAATGCACCGCATGCTTCTGTAAAAAAAGGTTCAACTGAAGAAGATAATGAAGAAATATTCAACGAAGGTGATGTTCCTAAATTGGTTGAAGGCGCCCTACCGCATTGGGAGTTGGCGAAGAAATATGATATTATAGATTTTGAATTAGGTGTTAAAATCGCTGGAGCCGGTTTTCCGGTTTACAAAGGTAAGGGTGCCCGTTTGCAACGCGCTTTAATCACTTATTTCTTAGATAAAAATACCGAAGCAGGTTATACTGAAATTCAGGTGCCACATTTGGTAAACGAACTATCTGGTTATGGCACAGGTCAATTGCCAGACAAGGAAGGTCAAATGTACCATATAACAGCAGACGACCTTTATTTGATACCAACGGCAGAGGTTCCCGTAACAAACATATTTAGAGACGTTATTGTAAAGGAAAGTGATTTTCCTATTACCTACACGGGGTATACTCCATGTTTTAGAAGAGAAGCAGGTAGTTATGGCGCACATGTGCGTGGCCTAAACCGTCTACACCAATTCGATAAAGTAGAAATTGTACGTGTAGAGCATCCTTCAAAATCATATAATGCCTTAGATGGTATGGTGGAGCATGTTAAAAATATTCTACGAGAATTAAAATTACCATACCGAATTCTAAGACTATGTGGTGGTGATTTAGGTTTTACAGCTGCACTTACGTTTGACTTTGAAGTGTTCTCAACTGCACAAGACAGATGGTTAGAAATAAGCTCTGTTTCTAACTTTGAAACATACCAGGCTAATAGATTAAAACTACGTTTTAAAGATGAAAACGGAAAAAATCAACTAGCTCATACGTTAAACGGTAGCTCATTGGCCTTACCACGTGTTTTGGCAGGGATTCTAGAAAATTATCAAACTGCAGACGGCATTAAAATACCGGATGTATTAGTACCTTATTGTGGTTTTGATATGATTGATTAATTTCTAAAAGTGTTGCTTTTTAGTAACGGAGAGATTTTTCTAATATATAGTATTGAATTAAACGCCGTACAACCTCTGTTGTACGACGTTTTATATTAAAAAAATATACCTAAAATTATAGAAATGATAAAATCAACTTTTCATTACTAACGCTACCGCCTAACCACATCTATATTCACTATTTTAGTAGAAGGTTCTATTTTCATCAGAAACATAAATTGACAAAATTTAAAACCTTCTTCATTATGAATTTCAAATTCAATTACTGTTTATTACTTATAAGTATAATTTTTCTTGGCTGCTCTGATGAAAAAAGTATAAAAGAAAAAGAGATAAATATTGAAGAATTAACCATTTCCGATATACATAAGACATATCAAGATAAAACCTTCAACAGTGAACAGCTAGTGAATACCTATCTTGAAAGAATTAAAAATTATGATAGCACTTTAAACGCAGTTACTGTGGTTAACCCACAAGCGCTAAAAATAGCAAAAGAACTTGATGAAGAATACCAGCAAACAGGCATTTTACGTCCTTTACACGGCATACCGTTAATTGTTAAAGATAATATCAATACAGAAGGTTTACCTACTACTGCCGGATCACTAGCACTCCAAAACTATATACCTGAAGAAGATGCATTTATCATTGAAAAACTTGTTGAAGCCGGTGCTATAATCATTGCAAAATCTAACATGGCAGAATGGGCATTTAGCCCTATGCATAGCGAAAGTTCAACAGCTGGTACAACTAGAAATCCATATAACACCAATTATGTACCTGCTGGATCTAGTGGTGGTACCGGTGCTTCAATCGCTGCTAATTTTGGAACTATAGGACTAGGAACAGATACTGGAAATTCCATTAGAGGACCTTCATCTCATAATGCCCTAGTAGGGTTTAGAACCTCCCTAGGGTTAGTAAGTAGAAGCGCAATTGTTCCGCTTTATTTGAGAAATGATGTAGTCGGTCCTATGTGCCGTTCTGTTGAAGATGCAACTAAAGTTTTAGAAGTTATTGCAAGTATAGACCCTAAAGACCCACTTACAACATATTCAGAAGGGAAGACACCAACAGATTACACACAGTTTCTTAAAAAAGATGCCCTGAAAGGTTCTAGAATAGGTGTTCTAAGAACCTTAAGTGATGACAATCCGCATCCTGAAATAAATCAATTATTTAATAATGCACTTGCCCAATTAGACTCTTTGGGAGCTTCGGTCATCGATTCGGTGATCGTACCTGATTTTCAAAACTTAAGACAAAACCAATGGTGTGCAACATTCAGAACAGATGTCGAGACTTTTTTATCAGATTACGTTAAAAATGATTCACTAAAAACCATTGAAGATATTATTGAAATAGGAAGCAAGTCTGATTTTGCGCGAGAAAGATTAATTAGAAATGCCGCCTACAATGGAAGATGGGAAGATTCAGATATACCCTGTTTAGATGCCTACACAGATATACGCAGAGTTGCTTTTAGAGAGGCAATTGAAAATATGATGGACTCTTTACAATTAGATGCTATAGTATATCCATCATGGAACAACCCTCCAGCACCAATTGATCAATTTCAAGAAGAATACAAGGGAGATAATAGTCAAATTATTAGTCCGCATACAGGACAGCCAGCTTTTACCGTTCCTATGGGTTTTACAAGTAAAAATTTACCTGCGGGACTTCAGTTTTTAGGCAGAATGTATGACGAGCCTGTTTTAATAGGCCTTACCTATTCTTATGAACAGGGCACCAAACACAGAAAAAAACCTGTACTAAAAAATTCAAAGTCCAATTAAATAATATTGCTAAATACTGAAGTTGTTGAATCTCCTTTGAAATACTAGGCTAGTTACGATAGTCTTAACAACAACTTACTGCATTCTATGTATCTTTGATTATGCGCTTAATCTTTTTCATAATTACATTTTTAGCTCTGTCAACATTCGGTTTTGCCCAAGATGATTTCTTGGCGAAGCAATATTTTGCGGATGGTGATTTTGAAAAAGCAGTAGTTTTTTATGAAAAACTAGTAGAAAAAAGCCCTAGAAGAACGGAATACGTTCAAGATTTAGTTGCCTGCTATCAGCAATTAGAACGCTACCAAGATGCTGAAGATTTTTTAAATCAGCGTTTAAAAGACCGAAATCCCTATCCCACATTATTGATTGATCTAGGTTATAACTACAAGTTACAAAACAATGAACAGATGGCACAAACGTATTATGATAAGGCGCTAGATGTTATCCCTAAAAACCCTAATTACGGTTACGCCTTAGGTCTTCAATTTCAAAAATACAGCCTGCTGGACTTAGCGATTAAAGCTTTTAAAAATTCAATGGAATTGAATCCTGCTTTAAACTTTAATTTTCAACTTGCCAGAATATATGGAGAGCAAGGTAATGTTGAAGCCATGTACAACTCATACCTCAATCTTGTTATTGATGGAAAAACGTCTAAATCCAATATTCTAAGAAGTATAGATGATTTTATCTCTGAAGATGCAACGGATAAAAATAACACCCTATTAAAAAAGGTATTGCTAGAGCGTGCACAGAAAAACCCAGATGTTCTTTGGAATGAGCTTTTAAGCTGGTTATTTGTTCAGCAAAAGCAATACGGTAGTGCATTTAGGCAAGAAAAAGCCATTTTTAAACGCATGAACGGCAGCTCTACCACCAGATTGGAGAATTTAGGCAACGATGCCTTGGATAATGAAGAATATGAAACCGCAAAAGATATCTACGGTTACATCATTGAGAACACCAGTAATAAGATTACGCAATTAGATGCAGAACTAAACCTTATTGATATTGATTTAAGAAATGCTACAAACGGACAGTTAGATGCTATTCATAAAAAGTACGACGCTCTTGTAGATATTTACGGATATAAATCGCAATCATTACAGCTGCAAGTTGCCTATGCAAATTTTCTTACGTTTAAAAAGAACGATCCTGCACCTGCAGAAAAATTACTAAAAAATAGTCTAGAATTACCGTTAAGCGATAGAGGTACCGCTTATTTAAAACTAGCACTAGGCGATATTTTGGTGTATGACAAAAAGTTTAATGAAGCACTTATCTATTTTTCTCAAATTCAGCAAAAATTAAAAAACGATATACTTGGTCAAGATGCACGTTATAAAGTAGCACAAACCAGTTTTTACAAAGGAGATTTCGATTGGGCATTAACGCAATTAAAAGTACTACGAAGTTCTACTTCTCAGCTCATCGCAAATGACGCTATGCAGTTGAGCCTTTTGATATCAGACAATTCGTTGGAAGACTCTACGCAAACTGCCTTAAAAAAATATGCGAGAGCAGATTTCTTGGCCTATCAAAATAAAATCGATGAAGCCATTACCGCTTTGGGAGATATATTAGAAAATCATAAGGGAGAAAAGATCGAAGATGAAGCACTTTTAAAACAAGCACAACTATTTGAAAAGCAAAACAAATACGAAGACGCTCAATTAAACTATCAAAAAATCATCACATTTTATGGCAATGGTATTCTTGCCGATGATGCATATTATGCACTGGGCGAACTTTACCGTAAACAATTCAATGACCCCATAAAGGCAAAAGAGCAGTACGAGAAAATCATCTACAATTATCAAGACAGCTATTACTTTCCTGAAGCACGAAAAAACTTTAGAATTTTAAGGGGAGACGCCATAAATTAAAATCGCTACCTATCTAATTCGTTTTAAGCCCTAGTTGAACTAACTTTGCAATTCAAATAGAACTTGAAATAATACATGTACATATATAACGTTACCACCAATATAGAAGAAACGGCCCATGATACTTGGCTGCAATGGATGAAAGAAACGCACATACCACAAGTTCTTTCAACTGGTAAATTCTTAAGCGCAAAATTCACTAAAGTTTTGGTAGAAGAAGATATGGGTGGCTATACCTATTCAGTTCAATACACCGTACCAGACAAAGCTACTTTAGACAGATATTATGAAGAGGATGCACCGGCGCTAATAGAAAGTATTCAAAAGAAATTTGCAGGTCAGTTGGTTTCTTTTAAAACAGAATTAGAAGTAGTAGATGAGTTCTTTGTACAAAGAGCCACAGCAACGCACTATTTATTTACCTATGGAACTTTACAGGAAAGAGAAGTACAATTGGGGGTATTCGCAAGACCTTTAAACGGATTTGAAGACGAATTACCATTATATACAATATCAGATATAAAAGTAGCCGACCTCTACCCTACACTGCAACACACAGGATCAAAAGAAGATTCAATCAAAGGTCAAGTTTATACACTATCTCATCAAGAATTACATAAAGCAGATAGATACGAAGGTGAAGCATACGAAAGAATTGAGATTCAATTGGCATCGGGGAAAAAAGCTTGGGCCTATATAGCAAAATAAACTATCGCTAAAAGAGATTTATGGGAACGAAAAGAAAGAAGAACAAAGGTGATAAGTATGCTCATAAAAAGCATCATGAAAAAGGTC
>JAHDDP010000082.1 GCA_020629285.1 Maribacter sp. | reverse complement strand
TACTGAGTATGATTAAGGCTCCCACATAAAACATAGGTTTCATTTTTTCTTCTGATCCAAATATAAACCAAGCTAAAAGAATACCATAGACCGGTTCTAGATTTGTAGTAAGCATAACCGTATATGGAGTTAAAACACGCATAATCTTTACCGACGCAATAAAGGCATACGCCGTGCAAATAAGCGCTAATACTACTAAATAAACCCAATCCATTTGCGGCAGGGTTATTAATGACATACTAAAATCACCCCTAACAATTAAAATTATTGATAAGAAAACCATGCCCACGCCTAATTCATAAAAAGATATAACCGATGGACGATGAGTTTGAACCAGCTTACCGTTTATCAATGAAAAAACCGCTGCCAAAAATGCCGATATCAATGCGATGACCATACCAAAAACATATTCTGTTTCTACCTTAAATATTAAATAGAGCCCCGCTACGACCATTAATCCGAAGAATATCTCATAGCCTATTATCTTTCGCTTATACCAAAAGGGCTCCATTAAAGCTGTAAAAAAAGCACCTGTAGACATCATGGCCAATGCTACGGATACTGTAGAGACTTTAATTGCCAAGAAAAAGGTTACCCAATGTAAAGCGACAACCACTCCCCCACCTAACAACCACCAAAATGTTTTCCTTGAAACTTTTAAACTGAATTTGGCAAAAAGTATATATACTGCTATAAATAAGGTTGCCATACCCATTCTAATCCATACCAAGGGTAAAGAATCTATAGTGATTAACTTTCCTAGAATGGCTGTAAAGCCCCAAATAAAGACAATGAAATGTAAGTGTAGTAGATTAAGTATTCTATCTTTTTGCATTTTGAAGTAGATAAAATGCCAGACATCCAAAAACTACATTAGGTATGATAACCGCAAGCAAAGGAGAAAAGCCCGATTGCTCTGCCAGTACACCGAATACCTTATCAAAAAATATAAATATAAAAGCAATTAAGATACCAAATGCCAAGTTAGCCCCCATGCCGCCACGTCTTTTAACCGACGATACAGAAACAGCGATAATAGTCAAAATAAAAGCTGTCAACGGCAACGCCCAACGCTTATATTTAACCAAAACATAGGTATTGATATTAGATGCACCCTTTCTCCTTTGGTCCTTTATAAAGGTGTCCAATTCAAAAAGATTCTTTGTTTCTGCAACGTATGAAACCGGGGTAAGATCACCTATATCAAAAGCAAAAATGGTATCTAACCTACGTTTACTTTCAATAATTGCCGTATCACCCATAATGGTACGTTTTTTATAAGAAGTTAATCGGTAACTAGAATCCTTATCTACCCATCTAATATTTGCGGCAGATATTTTAAAATCTAATTCATTGTTTTCTTTAAAACGCTCAAATGTAAAATTATGACCTAACTGCCTAGCCGGATCAAAACTACTCACATAAATAAAATCGGTTTCATTGAGCTGATTAAAGATATTGTTGGTGACCCGATCTTGTTTGCCTTTTTTAAGGTATTTGTATTTAAATTCATTGAAGCCCACACTAGCGTTGGGTACAATGAACATGGTCATAAAGAACATTAAAACAGCTACCATAGAAGCCCCAATAATATAAGGTCTTAAAAACCGACCATAAGAAACCCCTGAACTTAATATGGCAACAATCTCGGTATTATTAGCAAGTTTAGAGGTAAAGAAAATTACAGATAAGAATAAAAAAATAGGGAACAATAGATTACCAATGTAAATGGTGAAATTCACATAATACATAACTATTTCATTCAACGGGGCTTCATTATCGATCATTTTACCGATCTGTTCTGCCAAATTCACCATAATACCAATGGGAATGAATAACAAAAGCATTAGCGAAAAAGTCGCTAGATACCGTTTTAGAATGTATTTATCTATTATTGATAGCATTATAGCCTTTTATCCATTTGTTTTACCATCATATCTTTCCACATTCTAAAATCTCCTGCAATAATATGCTTTCGTGCTTCACGCACCAACCACATATAAAAGCCTAAGTTATGAATTGTGGCAATTTGTTTACCCAAATATTCATTAGCAGCGAATAAATGTCTTAAATACGCTTTAGAATATTCACGGTCTACAAAAGTGGTTCCCATTTCGTCAATAGGAGAAAAATCATCTTCCCACTTTTTGTTCTTAATGTTAATGGTACCGTGTGCGGTAAACAACATTCCGTTTCTAGCGTTTCTAGTTGGCATCACACAATCGAACATATCTATGCCCAAGGCAATATTCTCCAATATATTAATAGGTGTACCAACCCCCATAAGGTACCTTGGTTTATCTTCAGGTAGAATTTCACACACCACCTCTGTCATACCATACATTTCTTCGGCAGGCTCACCAACAGATAATCCGCCAATTGCATTCCCTTCAGCTCCTGCATTTGCAATATATTCTGCAGATTGCCTTCTTAAATCTTTATAAGTAGACCCTTGTACGATAGGAAAAAATGTTTGTGCATAATCATACTCAAAAGGTGTTTTCTTCAAATGATTGATACATCTATCTAACCACCTATGCGTCATATGCATAGATCGTTTTGCATAATTATACTCACACGGGTAAGGCGTACACTCATCAAAAGCCATAATGATATCCGCACCGATTACACGCTGAATTTCCATTACGTTTTCTGGTGTAAACAAATGCATGGATCCGTCAATGTGCGATTTAAACTTGACCCCTTCTTCTTTAATCTTTCTATTACCAGATAAAGAATATACTTGGTAACCACCACTATCGGTAAGAATATTTCTATCCCAACCCATAAATTTATGGAGTCCGCCTGCTTTCTTTAAAATCTCAGTTTTGGGTCTAAGAAATAAATGATAGGTATTTCCAAGAATAATATCTGGGTTTACCTCTTCTCTTAGTTCTTTTTGATGCACTCCTTTTACAGAGGCTACCGTGCCCACCGGCATAAATATTGGGGTTTCAATGGTACCATGATCGGTAACAATAGTACCTGCCCTAGCTTTTGATTGTAAATCGGTATTGTGTAGTGTAAACTTCAAAATTTCTAAATCTAGCTGCAAATATAATGAACTGTCTGTGGGAAAAACTTAATAAAAAGCAAAGATGTTAATGAAACCAATAAATTACAAAGCGTGACTTTATAAAATTGAAATTGACCCAAACGAAATACAAAACAATAAAGATATTTTACCTCCGTTCTGATGGTATAACGAGAAATGGAACATTTGGTATCGTATTTGCTACATGTACCACTTAAAACAACAACGATATGAAAAAAACAATTTTAGTTGTCTTCATGGCACTCTCTGGGTTTTATGGAATGGCACAGAGTGATTCGGGATTTGGTATTAAAGGGGGATTAAATTACAACGCAAACGGAGATTATTTTGAATCTGCGGGAGATGTTGCTAGAAATCCTGATAGAAACATTGGGTACCACGTAGGTATCTTCGGAAAAATTGGTGCTTCTAAAGTTTATGTAAGACCAGAGTTGGTATATACTAAAACAAAATCTGATTATGACGGAGCTGATTTTGATATGAGCAAATTAGATGTACCGGTATTATTAGGCATCAACTTGGTTGGACCGTTGCATGTTTTTGCCGGACCTAGTTTTCAATACATTTTAGACACTGAATTTGACGGTATTACTATTGACGATGTGGAAAATGATTTTTCCGTTGGGATGAATATCGGTGCTGGAGTTAACCTTGGTAAATTAGGGATAGATTTACGCTATGAGAGAGGATTTAGTGACAACGAAGCTTCTTTTATAAATACGAACATTACAAATCTAGGACCAAGTAGAATAGACACTAGACCAGATCAATTGATATTAAGTTTGTCTTTAACGATGTAAACAAAACAACAAGAAACAAAAAACCTCTTAAGACTACTTAAGAGGTTTTTTTATGCTTTAGAATAAATTTCTATAAGTCGTTATCAAGATGATCGGGAGTTCCGTCACCATCGGTATCTAAGAAGCCAACAAAATTACCTTCGGCATCCAACTCAATTTCATCAATTGTTAAAATACCGTCACCGTCATCGTCATTATCATTATAGTTAGGCGATAAATCCAAATCTGTATTGTCATCATTTAGATTACCGTTGCCGTCCAAATCTTCTTGTATTGAAGGAATACCATCACCATCGGCATCTGTATCAGCCTCATATTCAAACGCATCAACCTTAAATATCAATGGAGAATAAGCAGGAATATTGCCAGTTACTGGACTGGAATCAAAATATCCAAGACCTGAAGGAATAAATATTGCACCTATTCCGTAACCTTCATAACTAACGGTTCCATCACCATTATCATTAGGACCAATTCCTGTTTGAAAATTTTTCATTCCATTTCCAAAACCTCTTACAACTCCAGATAAATTTAGAGGTATGGGTTGATTTGAGGAAGCATCAAAAAGACTTCCATCCAAAAAAGAACCCTCATATCTTAGAATCACATTATCACCAATAGTTGGTTTACCTTCTACAACACCCTGCCTTACAACTAACGTATATAGTTTTTGCTCAATCTTTTCACCATCATCTCTTCCTAAATCTTCTGAATCTAATATGATGGTTTCGGTAATTAATTTCTGACTATCAAATATTGATTCCCTCTCACTATTCTCCCCTTCAATTGTTCCAAATTTTATTTTAAAATCAAAATCTTCCGGTGGGTTCGCGAACTCATCTTCATTGTAGAAATGTGTCTTTAAAAAATCTATGATTTCAGCATCGTCCTCAACAGTAACTTCACTCAATAGTCTTGGCTGCACAGCTTCTACACCATCATCGTCTTTTTTACATGAAGTTATAATCAGTAAACCAGCTATAATCAAATAAGCATTTCTCAATTTCATCAATAATATATTTTGAACGCGCAAGATACAATTTTCCCCTATTTTTGTTTGGAAGTTAACAAAGAAATGCAACCCATAATGCGCATAGATAAATTCTTGTGGAGTATACGATATTTTAAAACCCGAAACATTGCATCTACCGCTTGCAAAAAAGGACATGTAAAAATCAATGGAAACACTGCTAAGCCCGGCAAAGAGGTTTTTCCGATGGATGAAATAGTGGTGCGCAAAAATCAAATCGATTATCAACTTACTGTTCTTGACATACCACCAAGTCGTATTGGTGCCAAATTAGTAGACATCTATAGAAAAGATACTACACCAAAAGAAGCCTTTGAGCATAATGAACTATTGCAATATTCAAAAGACTATTATCGTAAAAAAGGAATTGGCAGACCTACAAAAAAAGATAGAAGGGATATAGATGAATATCTAGAAGGACCGTCAACTACTGACGATAAAACTAGTTTAGAAAATGACTCAGAAAGTAAACCCAAAGATTAATCAATTTTCTAAAACATACCTATCTTTAATGCCTTAAGAACAGCATATGCAACAGAATATACTTTCACATCAACAAATACAACATAAAATAGAACGAATAGCGTACCAAATCTATGAAGCCAATGTTTCTGAAGAAGAAATTATTATAGCAGGTATAGATGGCGGCGGATTACAATTTGCGAAGAAAATCGTTGCTAAGCTTAAAAAGATAACCGAAGCTAAAATTGTATTATGCAAACTATCTATGGATAAGAAAAATCCGTTAGCTAGTGGTGTAACTACCTCTTTGCCCAATAATGACTTTATAAATAAATCGGTCGTAATCGTTGATGATGTTCTAAATTCCGGTACCACATTAATATATGGAGTACACCACTTTCTAAAAACCCCTTTAAAGCAACTTAAAACTGCTGTATTGGTCAATAGAAACCACAAAAAATATCCGGTTAAAGCAGATTATAAAGGAATTTCTTTATCTACTTCATTACAAGAACATGTAAACGTACATTTTGAAACCAAAAACGACAGGGTCTATTTAGACTAATTTATTTACGATCATTTCTGCAATTTCAGTTGGGGTATTATTATTGCTTTTTATTTTCTGATGTGCCTGATTATAGAAAAAGCTTCTCTCGAATAAATGCATGCCAATAAACTCGGTTAACGTTTCATCTTCTAAATGAGAAATCATAGGGCGATGACTTTTTTCTTCCTTTAAACGATTTGTAAGTTCATCTATACCCACATTTAAATAAAAAGAATTAGCGGTCTGTTCATTGATAATTTCCATATTTTTTCCAAAACAAGGCGTACCACCACCTAATGAAAGCACAAAACTATCTTCATTTGAAAAAACTTTTTGCAGGTATTCTATTTCCTTTTTTCTAAAATATATCTCTCCTTTTGTCTCAAAAATGGAAGGAATAGACATCTCCTCAGCTTCTTCTATATAATCATCTAAATCTAAAAATTTAATATTCAAATGGTTAGCAACTATTCTGCCCACAGTTGTTTTACCACTACCCATATAACCGACCAAAACTATTTTCACATCTTTCATTTGCACAAAATTGGACTAAATAAAAGGGTTTTCAAAAAAAAATAAATTTATCTCATAAATGGCTTGCAAAATAAAGTAATCGACGTATATTTGCACCCGCATTGAGGGAATATTAATTCTGAATATGCTTTTGACCTGGTAGCTCAGTTGGTAGAGCATCTCCCTTTTAAGGAGAGGGTCCTGGGTTCGAGCCCCAGCCAGGTCACCACTAAATATTAGCCTCTTGAAAAAAAAGAGGCTTTTTTATTTAACATTTTAAGTTGATTAATTTCACTTAAAGACCTAGTAAGTTCTTGATATATTTTGACCTGGTAGCTCAGTTGGTAGAGCATCTCCCTTTTAAGGAGAGGGTCCTGGGTTCGAGCCCCAGCCAGGTCACTTTAAAACCTTCAAATATGTACTATTTGGAGGTTTTTTTGTTTTTTAGAAGTAATGAAAAAAGATTTTTTAATAAAACCTTGAAACAACTTCATTAATTTTATGCTCCCAAGTATATTTCATGGCTCTATTATATGCCGCTCTAGCTGCTTTTTTTCTAAAGTCTAAATTATAATACATATGTTCGATAGCTTTGGCTATGTCTACAGCAGTACCGTCAGTTGTACTCGGTGTAATTTTTATTCCACACTCGTCTGAAACTATTGTTCTCATACCACTTATGTTCATAGTAATAATAGGCAAACTAAATCCCATGGCCTCTGTAGCCTGTAAACCTGCCGTATCTCTTAAGGGACAAAAAAGCATAACATCAGCCTTAATATATTCCTCGCGCATTTGCTCATAGGGTATCCAACCTAAATGCTCAATTTTTTCGGTATTTAAATCGTATTTTTTGATCCATTGCGGCAAATTACCCCCTTGTACTCCATCGCCAATAATTATTAATTTATACTTTACATTATTTGGCAAATAAGAAATTGCCTTTAAAGACAACTCAAGTCCTCTGCGTGGCAAGAACCTTCCAACCCATAGTATTCTAAATTCCTTTTCAGGAACTCTGTCTATAAACAAGTTATTTTCAAATTGTACTGGCAACGCAGAATCACTTATTCCAAAGCTACTGCCTTCTTTGTAATGCCTAGAAGTTTTAAGCAGATCTTCTGTTTCTTGATTAACCGCTAAAACTACATCCGCTATTTTAAGTGTTTCATTTAAGGCTCTACCATAATTGACTAAGTAATTCGAAACAAATTTTCTGATTTTCTCAATTTTCCAAGAAGAACCAAAGTAAGGCTTAAAAATAGGTAAAGACATCTGACCTCCACCAACAGGACCGAATATCACGTTACAATCAGTTAATCTATACAAACTACTTCCTTGTTGAAAACTACCATAACTGACATGTTGGGCAACATCGAAATCATGCAGTAAATGTAATTTTTCAACAACTCTTGCTGCTTTAATCTTCCATAAAAAGTAATGAATGTAAATTGTCTTTTTATTATTATCGAGCCAGTGCTTATCTATCAAAGAAGAAATTCGTACGGGCACGAAATGTAAATTAATGAGATTTAGTTTACGTTTTTCTTCCTCACATTCTTCATAATCTTCAATATTCGTAACACACCACACCTCAAAACCTTTTTTTGCCAGTCCAGCAGCCCAAGACCAACCAACACAAAATTCCGATCCTTTATATGGAGAGCAAGCATAAGCACTTAATAAAACTTTTTTCATTAAAATTTATTAAAAAATAGAACGTTATTAACTTGTAAAAATTTTATACCGTATTTGAAACATTTATGCTGACCAAAAATATAAATTTAAAAACCTTAACAATATTCTTTTAAATCATACTTAGTGAATAAAAAAACTTATTAAGTCAACCCTATTTTCAATAAAGCTTATATATATTACATATTACATATTATATCTGATACAATCTAGATTATAATTTTATTTCATTATGTACCTTATCGTCATTCATTTTATTTAGAAAACCATCTTACCAAAAAATGAACAAAAAAATAATACAAATAAAAAATTGCTTTTTAGGCCATGGCTATGCATCTCTAATAGGCTATCACAAATTACTTGAAATTTCGAACCATAAAGAAATTTTAATTTTACGTAACAAAAATACTTCTCCAATTTTTACTATCGAGCATGAGGGACATTCTTTTAGTCCGTTACCTATTTTTCCCGTAGAAGAGTCAAAATTGTATCAATCAAGTTTATTTAATAATGTACCTAAGCAAGAACCTATATCGGTAAGTTTTTCAACACTTGATAATTTCAATCATAAAGATTATCAAATAAAAGATGGATCACTTGCATCATTCATGCTTTCTAATGATGGTATAGACACAAGGTTATGCTTAGGACTAAAACAATGGGGGGATGATATGCTTACTACACCATTTAGTCAAGTTCAAGATAAAATTAAAAGGCATTATATTTCAAGCGGTGGGAATACTAGAATGGGATATGTAAATGGTCTATCTTTATTCAAATATGCTGTAGATAAGCTAAATCCTGAAGTTTTGGATTATGCTAATTTGGAGAAAGTAGATATTGAAAAGAAAGAGGTGCATACCGACGATTACATTATTAAATATAATAAACTAATATCAACAGTACCTATTCATTTTTTACTAGACATATGCAACTTAAAGCAAGATCATAACACTAATTATGCCAGCTCGTATTTTTATTTTTTTGAATATAAAAACGGTTTCAATGCTAATCAAATAATTTATGACTGTGATTTTAAATCAGATATTCTTCGAATTTTTTCTGTAAAAGACAACTTTCTTTTAGCTCAATTAAGAAGTGACAAACACGGTCAAATATCAACAGAAAAGATTCAAAAAAGAATTCAAAGATTAGTTCCAAGCATTAAAGAACTTAAATTTGCCAAAGAGCTTTTTGTACCTATGTCCTACCCTGTGGAGCTTATTTCGACACCAGACACTCTGGATAGTATAAATGTTTTAAAGCAAAACGACATTATTCCATTAGGTCGATTTGGCGATTGGAAATACTCTGACTTACATGAATTGGATTGGTCGAGTATTGTTTAGAATCCTTCTTTTTAATGGATCTAAAATATTATAAATTGACGAAACCATTTTACTTTAATACGGTAACCTTTACCCATTTTTTTATGCTGTCATATAAATGTTAGAACCTTTTATTTAGATATTTATTTTTACTCATTAAATATTCAATACTGTTATAGCTATAATATTCAATTATACGAATTAGCCTATTTAACAAATTTATTTAAGGCACTTTTAGCACAATTATTAAAACTTCATTTATTATCTAATCTGCCTTTTGATATATTTCAGATCAATCAATTTGCGTTGTAACCTTATTAATTTTTATTTATCCTTTTTTATGAATAAAAGAATAAAACTATACAACGAAAAGTGATTTAACATACCAAATTTTAAAATTATCATGATATTACAAAAAAAAAAAATTGCCCGACTATCCTCTAAAAATATCTAAGTAGATTTAATAATGCTCTACTTATATCAAACAGCTATCAATTTTCCCATTATATCTTGAGCATTTGTATTTTACGAGCAAGTTCCAACCATTTAGGATACACTTGTTTTATGTGTGTAAGATAACATATATAGTTAATAGCCAAATCCGCACATTTACTAAAAATATTAAGCCTAAAAACTTAGCTTTTCTATATCGCGTTCATTAAATTATGCCACTATAAATATATTATTCATATTCATACCAGTTATCTCATTTCTAAACTCCTTCCATTTTTACTTGCCATACCTTACATAACTACCAAGCTATTAATATTTATTTAAAAGAATCTTGGGGTCAGTACTCGTTTGTACCTGTTCAGGAACTCGTACCTCAGCATGATCTCGAAAGAACCGTCGTTGAACCTGGTCGCCCCAAGGTCGGTGGTTTCCTTATCGTACGCCAGACCGAGCATCAACTGGTCGGTCATCTGAAAACCGAACAGGGCGCTGATCGCCGCGTCCCACCTGTACGCCGCTCCCAAAGAGAACTTGTCGTTGAAAAGGAAGTTCGCGCTCAGGTCTACCTGTAAAGGTGCCCCCTTTACAGCTTTTACAAGTGCCGCAGGCTTGAACTTTACGTTCGGGTTCAGGTCGAACACGTACCCCGTGATCAGATAGAGGTTCATACGCTCCTGCGCGATCAAACTCGAACTGTTCGAATCGGAACTGTCGAAATGCTCGGTCTGCAAAAAGTTGGGTACCGATAGCCCTGCATAGAATTGATCGGTATGGTAATAGATACCAGCTCCGAAGTTCGGCGAGAACTTGTTGTCAATGTTCGGCAGGTTGCTCTCCGCCCCGTAGTTTCTCAGCTTCGTGAAGTCCACGTTGAACAGGTGACCGCCCGCTTTTAGACCGAACGACAGCTTCCCCTCCTCAGAGGTGTTCACCGTATAACTGAACGCCGCGTCTATATACGTATCCTGGTTGGTACCGTTACCGATCTCGTCGTTCACCACCGATAGTCCCAATCCTACATGTTCGGATACAGGGGTATGGAAGTTCAGCGTCTGCGTCGTCGGCGCGCCATCGAGCCCCACCCACTGAGAACGGTGAAGTGCGGCTATGCTGAACATGCCCCGTGAACCTGCGTACGCAGGGTTCACCGATATCGTATTGTACATGTACTGCGTGTACTGCGCATCTTGCTGGGCATAGCCCATGAAGAGTCCCGCAACGGTAATTATAATGGCTAGAAAATATTTGTTCATCGTATCTTTTTTAAAGGGGATTTTTCTATCTGTTGATGTATAGGTAACCGGACTTATTTAAAATATTTCCATCTTTAGAATATGTAATGACATAGAAATAGACACCCACTGGCAATTCCGAATCTTTATCTATGGTTGCTCTACCGTCAGATAATCCTTTAAATAAATTACTTACGTTATCATAGCCAGACATCTTGTACACACTTACCCCCCATCTATTATATACTTCTACCGTATTGTTAGGGAATGACTCGATATTCTGAATCAAGAAAGAATCATTTACACCATCGCCATCTGGGCTAATTATCTCATTGGCAACAGCAATACCGGTTTCTACCAACTCTTCATCACAACCCGCTTCTAAAGTAGGCACGCCGTTCAATGAATCACATGGGTTAAGCGGATCCGTACCGTCTAATATCTCTTGACCGTCTGTTATAGTATCGCCATCGGTATCCGCAACTTCTGGGTTCGTACCTATAGCATCTTCTTGAGAAGTGGTCAATCCATCACCATCACAATCACTAGCCGGTAATGCAGTACCATTTATATAATCACAATCATCAAGCGGACTTGTATTGTCAGTGACTTCTTGACCATCTTGTATTGTATCGCCATCAGTATCTGAATTATTTGGATTAGTACCTAATAATACCTCTTCTCCATCTAAAAGACCATCATTATCTGAATCTGGATTATTAGGATCAGTACCAGTGGCAACTTCCTCATCGGTAGACAGACCATCTTCATCACAATCACTATTACCTAACGGACTACCATTTACAGAGTCACAATCATTTAAAGGATCTGTTGTGTCTACGTTTACTTCTTGACCATCATTTATACCATCACCATCAGAATCAGGATTACTCGGGTCAGTTCCTAAAATAGCCTCATCATTATCATTGATACCGTCATTGTCCGTATCCACGGAAATATTTACAATTCCCGTTCCTGTATTACCAGCAGGATCGGTAGCCGTAATATTAATTACATCTTGATCTCCTAAAATTGGGAAGATTCCTGAATCAGGTATTACCGTCTCCGTATCTAAAATCCAGTTCCCTAAAGCATCAGTGGTCACAGAATACACAACATCTATTACATTATCTCCATCTGTATCCAAATCAATCGTAAGAGCTTCGTTAGGATTTCCTTGACCAGTTAATACCGGTGTGATATCAATGGTATTGAAACTATCTACAATAGGAGCTGAATTATCTAAAGTGATAGGATCATTGTCGCTTGCAGGGTTCAATGCAATATCCGTAACATCGGCGGTAACAGTAATTGGTCCGTTAGTCAAACTGGAAATATCAGCATCCAAAGCCGTCCAAGCATCACCCGTAACGGTAGCCGTCGTGGTTACCGTATTCGTACCGTCACTAAAAGTAACCGTTACGATTTGATTATCCTCTACACCGGTAGTGGTACCCGATATCGTTACATCTCCATCTTCCGATGCGTTTACGATATTGTCCCCTTCTATAGGAGTCGTGATATCGATCGTTGGGATTGAATTATCTAAAGTGATAGGATCATTGTCGCTTGCAGGGTTCAATGCAACATCCGTAACATCGGCGGTAACAGTAATCGGTCCGTTAGTCAAGCCAGATATATCAGCATCCGAAGCCGTCCAAGCATCACCCGTTACGGTAGCTGTCGTGGTTACCATATTCGTACCGTCACTAAAGGTAACCGTTACGATTTGATCATCCTCTACTCCAGTAGTGGTACCAGAAATGGAAACATCGCCATCTTCCGCAGCATTTACGATATTGTCCCCTTCTATAGGAGTCGTGATATCGATCGTTGGGATTGAATTATCTAAAGTGAAAGGATCATTGTCCGTCGCCGGGTTCAATGCTACATCGGTCACGTTCGCCGTTACCGTGATCGTTCCATTGGTCAATGCGGAGATATCCGCATCCGTTGCCGTCCATGTTCCTCCGCTTACCGTTGCCGTTGTTGTTACGGTAGTTGTTCCATCTGAGAAGCTTACCGTTACGGTTTGATTATCCTCTACACCGGTAGTTGTTCCCGATATCGTTACATCGCCATCTTCCGATGCGTTTACGATATTGTCCCCTTCTATAGGAGTCGTGATATCGATCGTTGGGATTGAATTATCTAAAGTGAAAGGATCATTGTCCGTTGCAGGGTTCAACGCTACATCGGTTACGTTCGCCGTTACCGTGATCGTTCCGTTTGTAAGTCCCGAAATATCCGCATCCGTTGCGGTCCATGTTCCTCCG
>JAHDDP010000081.1 GCA_020629285.1 Maribacter sp. | reverse complement strand
CTATTGTAGCATCAAAAGCCTCTGAAATAGTTTTACGGATAAATGCGTGCATTTCCTGAGCTTGCTCAGGAGAAGCCGTTTCACCAGTACCAATTGCCCATACAGGCTCATAAGCCAAAACAATTTTAGACCAAGCAGATGGTTCTAAATCAAAAAGAACGTTCTTTAACTGACTCTCAACTAGATTAAAGTGATTTCCAGATTTACGATCTTCTAATTCTTCACCAAAGCAAAACATAACGCGTATACCTTTGTTCAAAGCAGTTGTTACTTTCTTTGAAAGAATTTCATCATCTTCGCCAAAATAAGCTCTTCTTTCAGAGTGCCCGATAATAGCAGTATCAATACCGATATTCAATAACATATCCGCAGAAATTTCTCCGGTAAATGCTCCGCTTTCAGCATAATGCATATTCTGGGCTATAACCTCAATCTTAGAACTTTCTAAAGCATGAACCGCACTGGTCAAATTCACATATGTTGGCGCTACCATAACTTCTGCATTGGTATCTGGCAATTTTGCAGATAACTCTGCTAAAAGTGTTTCGGTCTCAGCCAAATTCTTATTCATCTTCCAGTTACCTGCTACTATCTTTGCTCTCATGTTGTTTTTGTTTCTAATTATATTATTTCAATGTAATATCTTAATTGAAGATTAAATCTCCTATATCGTTATAATGTACTTTCTGTTTTATGGTACCTTTTTCTAAAACCAATACTCCCGGATTAGATCGAACAATGGTCTTCAATGTTGTCTCATCTGTAAAGTAAAAATCAAAATCCAAACTATACTCTTTAATCAAAGCATTTGTTTGGTCAGGACCAGATGCTGACATGCCTATTACTTTATAGCCAGCTTTTATAGCTTTATCGGCTACTGTTTTTATATTCTTGAACTCTATTAAGTTCGATTTTCTTAAATCGTAGGCTATGACCATAACCAATTTAGGTTCTTGTAATAAAGACGCCGCAAAATCTTCGCCCGCTTGCTCTATGGTAAAATCATGAACAGGTGGTTCATACCCCGCTTGTATCTCTTCTGTTTCAACATCGATAAATTCCCCATCTACTGTTGGGTAATCTCCATTACTAATATGAATTTCTTCTTTACCATTTACATTGAACTTCCATCTGTACTCAAAAATAGCTTTAGGCGCATCATCTGGCGTACTCATCCCCTCTTCAATGTTCTTGCCAATTTCATAGGGTCTAAAATCTATTACTGGCAAATGATTTAATACATAGTATACATAACCTACACAAGCAAAAAACGACACCGTTAATGCGGTCATCAACACTTTTGAATTTACTAACGGAGTAATGTATTTTCTTCCGAAATAAATAATCAATATCAAAACTAACAGTACTACATCTTTAGTAAAAGACTCCCAAGGTGTCAGTTTTATGGCATCACCAAAGCAGCCGCAATCGGTCACTTTATTGAAATACGCGGAATAAAAAGTCAAGAAAGTGAAGAACACGATCATTGCAATCAATGTCCATACGGTAATTTTTCGCTTATACCCAAGTATCAGCATTACACCTACCATAACTTCTACGATGACCACAAGTATTGAAATAGCTAATGCGAACGGAGTTAAAAAAGGAAGATCCAAAACACCTTGACTAAAGTATTCCTCTAACTTAAAAGAAAAACCTACAGGGTCATTTAATTTTATAAATCCGCTTATAATAAAAAGTATACCAACAAAAATTCTAACGACCCCTACTAAATACTTCATTCTTATTATTATTTTTCTGATTCTGAACCTAGGTGTATCAATGCAAAAACCGCATAATTGATCATGTCTTGATAATTGGCATCTATACCTTCACTTACCAAGGTTTTACCTTTATTATCTTCTATTTGCTTAACACGAAGTAGTTTCTGTAAAATTAAATCTGTAAGTGAACTAACTCTCATATCTCTCCAAGCTTCACCATAATCGTGGTTCTTGTTCAGCATCAATTCTTTGGTAATTTTAATATGCTTAGCATAAAGGGCTACAGCTTTTTCAGTAGTTAAATCAGGTTGATCGGCAACACCTAATTCAAGCTGAATTAAAGCCATTACAGAATAATTTATAATACCAATAAACTCTGATCGCTCACCTTCATCAACCTTACGTACGTCATTTTCTTGAAGACTACGTATGCGCTGTGCTTTTATAAAAATTTGATCCGTTAATGATGGTAATCGTAAAATGCGCCAAGCACTACCATAATCTGACATTTTTTTTTGGTACAGATTTAAACAAACCTGAATGACCTCATCGTATTCCTTTGCCGTATCTAGCATGTAATTCTATCTAATTTGTGTAAATTTCGCTTAAAAAATTGTAACCATCAAGATAGATGGTTTAAACTTGGAAAATGCCACAATTTCCTGATAATAATTGATAATGACCATAAATTGCAACGGTAAACTTATATCACTAGACCAGCCTAAGGTAATGGGCATTTTAAACGTTACTCCAGATTCTTTTTTTGATGGCGGAAAATACAAAGACGAATCTAGTATTCTACATCAGGTTGAAAAAATGCTTAATGAAGGTGCCACCTTTATTGATATTGGCGCCTATAGTTCTAGACCCGGAGCTTTAGAGGTAGATGAAGCAACCGAATTAAAGCGAATTACACCCATTGTCAGTTTAATTCTAGAAAAATTCCCTGATACTATTCTTTCCATTGACACTTTTAGAAGTAGCGTTGCTAAAGCATGCATAGAAAAAGGTGCTGCCATTGTCAATGATATTTCTGCGGGATTACAGGATGAGAATATGCTATCTACAGTTGCAAAATTGAATGCACCTTACATTATGATGCATATGCGTGGCACACCACAAAACATGCAAAAGCAAACAAACTATGAAGATATTATAAAAGAAGTACTCTTCTATTTTTCCAAAAGATTGGTAGCTGCAAAAGCATTAGGAATAAAGGATGTTATTATAGATCCAGGTTTTGGTTTTGCAAAGAACTTAGCACAAAACTATAAGCTTTTAAATCAAATGGAAGTCATGAATATCATTGAACACCCAATATTAGCCGGCATAAGTAGAAAATCGATGATTTACAAGACTTTAGGTACTACTGCAGACCAGGCATTAAACGGATCAACGGCTCTACATATGATTTGTCTACAAAAAGGTGCTAAAATACTACGCGTGCATGATGTTAAAGAGGCTATGGAATGTGTAAAACTTCATGAACAATTAAATGCCTAAGTTTATATGAATTTCTTGTCAACTAATTTCTTAATTTTACTAAAACGGTACTGATTGGATTTTTTAAATTTTCTTGACTTTAAGATTACGGATGTTCTTGACATCATTTTTGTCGCCGTACTTCTTTACTACATCTACAAACTAGTTAGAGGGTCTGTTGCCATCAATATATTTATTGGAATCGTTATAGTTTGGGCTTTTTGGAAATTGACCGAATTATTAGACATGCAAATGATCAGCAGTATGGTCGGTGCATTTATGCAAGTCGGACTTATTGCACTGATTATAGTTTTTCAACAAGAGATCAGAAAATTTCTTTTAATGATAGGCTCCACCAATTTTGCCAATAAGAGAAATTTTGTAAAGCATTTTAAATTTTTAAAACAAGAAGGTTTATCTACCGATACCGATGTAGATGCTATACTAAAAGCCTGCGAAAAGATGGCGAGTAGTAAAACGGGAGCTATTTTGGTTATTGAAAGAAACAACTCCCTAGATTTTATTAAAAGTACGGGAGACCGCATGAATATTGAGATCAATCAACCAATTTTAGAAAGCATCTTTTATAAAAATAGCACATTACATGATGGTGCCGCTGTTATCGTTGGAAATTACATAGTTGCTACCAGGGTAATTTTACCTGTCTCCAATGAGCGTAATATTCCGCTTCGTTTTGGCTTACGACATAGAGCAGCTGTGGGTATCAGTGAAAAAACCGATGCAATAAGCATTGTGGTTAGTGAGGAAACCGGACTCATCTCTTACATTAAAAATGGAGAATTTGTGCTGTATGACTCCATTACACAATTAGGGAATATGCTTAAACAAGATTTGGTTTAATGAATTGTAAGAACTGCCAAAGCAACTTAGATAATGATAATAATTATTGTCCTGATTGCGGTGCTAAGGTAATACGGAACAGACTTACAGTGAAGAATCTGATCAATGATGCCACTGAACGATTTTTCAATGTTGACAATACCTTTCTCATAACTTTCAAACACCTTTTTACAAAACCAGATGAAGTTATTGGTGGCTACATTAATGGTGTCAGAAGGAAATATTTAAACCCAATTAGCTATTTTACAATAGCAATTACTTTTGGAGGATTATTCGTTTATGTGTACACGGAATTCTTCCCTAATGCATTAGATTTTGATTTTAGGTATGAAAATTCTTCGTCTTTAACCGAAGCTGAAAAATTTGGACAAGATATTCAGAAGAAATGGAATACATACCTATTCAAATACCAAAGTCTCTTTTACATAGCTATGCTTCCATTTTTAGCATTGATTTCTAGACTTGTATTTATCAATAAAAAACAATTTAACCTTAGCGAATATTTTGTTATAAACATCTATGCTTACTCTCATTTATCCATAATCATCAACACCGTTTATATGTTGGTTTTATGGAATTCCAAATTGCTTTACTACGTTTCCATGGTCAATGTGGTATTTCAAATTGGCTTCTTCACATGGGTATTTTACAAACTTTTTAATTTGACCACTAAGCAGACCATATTAAAACTTTTACTCTTTATTGTTTTATTCGCTGCGATTTGTTTTGTGCTATTTATAATTGGGATTGTCTATTTAGCCCTTTTCACCGACTCATTTCAGAAAATGGCTTCTTAATCACGCTACCTCCTCAGCTAAGAACTGAGCTTCGTAAAGATTACTATAGTAACCACCTTTTTTAAGCAACTGTTTATGCGTACCGGTTTCTACGATGTTACCGGCATCCATTACAATAATCTTATCTGCTTTTTTAATCGTAGCCAAACGGTGGGCAATTACAATAGAAGTTCTGCCTTGGGTAATTTTATCTGTAGCTAATTGTATTAACTGTTCAGAATAAGTATCGACAGAAGATGTTGCCTCGTCTAAAATTAAAATACTAGGGTTACTAACATATGCTCTAAGAAAAGCAATCAATTGTCGTTGACCACTTGAAAGCATAGTACCTCTTTCTTTTACATTGTAATGATAACCACCAGGTAGACTAGAAATAAATTCATCTACACCAATAGCTTTTGCAGCATTCTCAATATCTGCAACAGTGATATTAGGGTCTTTAAGAGAAATATTATTGGCGATGGTATCGGCAAACAAGAATACATCTTGTAACACTACGGCAATATGCGACCGTAAAGAAGCTAAATCATAATCTTTTATATCCACACCATCAACGGAGATAGCACCAGAATTAATTTCGTAAAACCTATTCAACAAATTAATGATCGTACTTTTTCCTGCACCTGTTGCACCAACAATAGCAACGGTATCCCCTGCTTTTACTTCAAAAGAAATTCCGTGTAAAACCTCTTCATCCTCTAAATATCCAAAATGTACATTATCAAAACTGATATCACCATTTACGGTTTCCTTTTCATAAGAACCTACATCTTGTATATGGCTATCGGTATCTAAAATTTTAAACACTCTATTTGCTGCAACCATACCCATTTGTAGGGTATTGAATTTATCTGCAATTTGACGAAGCGGTCTAAAAAGCAAATCTATTAACATGATAAATGCGAAAATAGTACCTGCTATATCCGTAGAAATATTGGCAACATTTTGCAAACCTCCATACCATACAATTAACCCCACCGTAATAGAAGAAACAATTTCTGCGATAGGAAAGAAAATAGAGTTATACCATACCGTTTTCAACCAAGCCTTTTTATGTTTTTCATTTATTTCCCTAAACTTGTCGCTCTCAATTTTTTCCCGGGTAAATAGTTGAACTATTTTCATACCCGTTATACGTTCCTGAACAAAGGAATTTAGATTAGAAACCTCTGCCCTAACCTCTGTAAAAGCAACTTTCATGGCTTTTTGAAACCACCTTGTAGCATATACGATTATAGGTAATAATGCAAAAACGATAAGGGAAAGCTTCCAGTTGATAAAAAGCATTACCATTGCAGCAACCACCATTTTCAATAAGTCTGCTACAATAACAAAAAATCCTTGACTAAAAATTTCACCAATTCGTTGCATATCGGCAACAGCCCTGGTCACCAAAACCCCTAAAGACGAATTATCAAAATAGGTCATTTTAAAGGAAAGCATCTTTTTGAACAAGTTGATACGCACATCTCGTATAACGGATTCTCCCAACCAATTGGCATAGTAGTTAAAAGCCAGCTGACATATTACTTGGCCAAGTAACACTACCAACATGGCAATGGTTAAATAAAGAAGCATCTCATCATTACTGCCCTTAATAGCTTTATCTATGATTTGTTTTACGATCAAAGGTGTAAGAATGGCAAAACCGGATAATGATATAGCAGCCAAAGCAACGCCATAAAAAGTGATTTTGTACGGTTTTGTGTAGGCGAGTAAGCGTTTAAAAAGACGAGTGTCAAATGCTTTGCCAGAATCCTTATCCATTCTTTAAAATAGTATTGGGGTAAACAATAGAGGTCAAATATAGTCCTTTTGCAGGAACGGAAACACCTGCTTTTGTTCTATCCTTGCTTTTTAATATGGTATTAACATAGTCTGCCGGGTATTTACCCAAACCCACATTAATTAAGGTGCCAACTATAGCTCTGACCATATTTCTTAGAAACCTATCCGCAGTGATCGTAAAAATAAGTTTGTCATTTTCTAGCTGCCAATGTGCTTCTCTTAAATCACAAATATTGGTAAAAACATCTGTATTGGATTTTGAAAAACATTCAAAATCTTTTTTACCCAATAACAATGCTGCCGCGGTATTCATCTGTTCAATATCTAAATCTTTCTTTACAAAATGAGCCAGATCAGTAGCAAACGGATTCTTCTTTTTATCAATATGATATTCATAGGTTCTAGCCGTAGCATGAAAACGGGCATGTGCATCATCTTTCACCTCAAATATGCGATCAACAGCAATATCATTAGGTAAGAAAGAATTTAATCTAAAAACATATTCTTGAATATTTTCTAAGGTATTAACATCAAAATGAGCATACATTTCTTTGGCATGAACACCTGTATCCGTACGACCGGCACCCATGAGCGAAACCTTAGAATTTAAAAGCTTAGACATACCATTCTCTAGTACTTCTTGTACGGTTATGGCATTTGGCTGATTCTGCCAACCATGATATGCTTTGCCGAAGTATGAAAATTGAATAAAGAATCTCAAAAGGATGTGCTAGTTTTGTATCGCACAAAGGTATTAAAAAGGATACGTTTTAACATTGATTAGATTAAGCTGTAATTCTAAGAAATTTATTACCTGTAAAGTTCAATTTTTATATCCCCATAACTAAAAGTAAAAATGACCAAAATACTCTTACTTTCCGACACTCATTCACATATAGACGATGCTATTTTAAAGCATGTTAAATGGGCAGATGAAGTATGGCATGCTGGCGATATTGGCTCTTTAGAAGTTACCGATGCCATTGCAAAATTAAAACCATTAAAAGGTGTACATGGTAATATTGATGATCATATCATTCAAAAAGAATTCCCGGAAAATAACAGATTTTTTTGTGAAGGAGTAGATGTTTTAATCACCCATATTGGTGGATACCCACCTAAATACAATATTAGAACAAGAGATATTATTAAGGAAAATCCGCCAAAATTGTTTATTTGCGGTCACTCGCATATTTTAAAAGTAATGATGGACAAAAAATTAGGCGTTTTACATATGAATCCTGGAGCATGTGGAAAACATGGTTTTCATCAAGTACGCACCATGTTACGTTTTGTAATTGAAGGTGACAACATTAAAGACTTAGAGGTTATAGAATTGGGTAAAAGATAAAATACAGGATTTTGTTAATTAACCAAACCCTGTATCTAGCTAATTAATACTCAAACGAAATGCCTAAAGAAAATGTGCCGCCATCATAAATATTTTTACGCTCAACTAAAAAGCCGGCGTAATCAGAATATTGAGCTACCACATTAAAATGATCGGTCACCTTATACATTGACGTAATACCGTAATTTGTAAAAGTAGTACCCTCTCCAAATAAGAAAGAACCACTTTGTACATTATTTTCAGAAGATAAACGTTCTTGAATTTTCAATTTTCCAATAAGATACAGCTTATCAAAGAACAAATGTCCTAACTCAACCCCGGCTTGAAATTGGTTACTGAATCCTTCTGTTCTAAAATTTACGCTAGAGAAAGTAGAAGCATATGTTTTGCCGTTATCAAAACCATGAGATGCCCCAAGTGTGGTCCAAACATTGAATTCACCATCAGAAACAGGTAAATTTATTTCATCAAATTGACCAAACGCATTAGCATTTTTAGATTGCGCAAAATTACTACCATCATTAGTAGGTATATCTAAAGCCACTTGTAACGATAATGGGAAGCTTTTTAAAAGTTTATATTTAACACCCAATTGAATATTGCCTACTCCGCCTACAGTTTCCGTAGTACTAAAACTGTTTAAGCGCACCAATGGTAAATCAAGAATTGCTGTAAATCTATCAGATATTCCATATTCACCATAAATTAATAACGCACTAGTATTAAAAGTACTTCCTTGATCTGCCAATGTACCTTCTGTGGTATAGTAGTTATTAGAAGAGAAATAAGCCGCAGATGCCTGAACATAAAATCCTTTTGCCTCTCTCGTCCATCCACTTTGTGCCAGAGCATAAAAAGTAAATAAGCAACAGCAAATGACCATGATGTTTTTTATATTTTTCATAATTCTGTGATATTAAGTTACAGGGATAGAAAAACCCCTATAAAAAAGCCTTTGGGAGACATAGAAAAACAGAATCATGTGTCTCTATTCCCAAAGGCGGTAATACATTATATTAGTTTAAAGCAACATTACCAAATGGTATGTTAGCAGTAGCACACCATAGTATAATGTGCGTATATTTAGCATCTGGGGCAGCATCTAGCTTAATGAACATTTCACCATTGTCAGCCACGTTACCAATTAACATTAAATCTGGATTTCCGTTTGCAGGATCAGCGGTAAATACTTCAGAGGTAGATAAAAAGATACCTACAGTACCCGTACCCAACTCAGTAGTAAAGTCATCTGCAAAACGAACAAAGTTTGCATCGTTAGTATCAACACCTACTTCAACCAACCCTTGTGTAGGCGTACCACTTTCAGCAACTAGATTACCACTTGAGGTCACCATTAAATCACCTACCGGCAATGACGAATCTACTTCTACTGTTTCAGTTTCAACTACTGTTTCAGTAACTGTTACTACCTCACCATCATCATCTGAACAACTGATAAAAAAAGTTGTCATAACACTAGCTAACAATACAAGAGTAAATTTTCTGTTCTTCATAATTTTAATTTTTAAAATGTTTAGTTTAAAACAGGTAACTAACGACTATCGTTAGCCTTGCTGTTTCTTGGTACAAACATAGAAATGGGGTATCACGAAGAATTCAAGAAAAAGTAAACAGTTTATCACATTAGGAAGAAAAGCTGCAATAGTTTTGTGATATTTAAAGAAGATACAATAGTTGCCAAGAAAAATCAGGGCATAAAAAAACCCGGAAACTACCCCGGGTTTTAACGCACTAATACTACTAAGATTATAGGTTTAACGTAAGCGATCAACAGATTTTACAAGATCTTCATCCTTTTTTATAGCTCTATTTGCTAGAAACAAAAAAATGATAGAAAATACTGGAATCAGCATCCCAATACCCTTCTCAGAGACCGAAGTCTCTCCGGATAAGTTTAGTGATCGATAAACAAAAAATCCTAATAAAATAAGGTTCAATATCATGTTCAGTCTGTTTATAACAAACTGAGATTTTCTATTCTTAAATTGTACTATGGCCCAAACGGCAAGAACAGTACTTGCATAAAAGGCAATAGATATAAGCATTTCATTATTTGCAAATACTTCAACACCATCAATATCTATCCATAGGTTAAAGAAGAACGGTAGAACACCCGTAAGTATTGCTACGACTAACAAATAAATGCTTTGTATTCTTTGAATCATATATCAATTACCAGTTTACACTGCAAAAATACATGTCTTTTCAAAAAATATAACCCTTTTATTCAAAATAATTTGTAATATTGCTACGTTATCACGTCATAACGCCTACCAGTAAGGAAAACATCTCCTTGAGATTATCCAATTAAAACAGTTACTTCTTACAATACAAACTACATATAATTTATTCTACTACTTAATGTTTGAGATTTCAGATTTAAAATCAAAAAAGCTACCTGAGCTTCAGGAAATTGCTAAGGGACTAAAGGTTCCTAAATTCAAAACCTTAAAAAAACTAGATTTAGTTTATCAAATTTTGGACGTGCAAGCTGCAAATCCGAAAGTTGCCGCAGCTATAGTTCCTGCCGCAACAGAGGAGACCAGCAAACCTGCAGAGGCAAAACCAAAACCGAAGCCAAGGCCTAGACCACGTGTTGCCAAAAATACCAGTACGGAATCTAAGGTACCTGCAAAACCAACTCAAGATAAAACTACTCCTGAGAAAGTTACCCCGGTTAAGAAAGAGAATAATACAGAAAGTGTATCTAAGGAACCTGTAGAACAAAAAAGACCTAGACCTAGACCAAAAGCTGCAAACCAGCCTAACAAAAAGAATTCTAACCAGAATAACAATCACAATAAAAAACCTAACCCTAGACCCAGCCACGACAAAAGTAATTTTGACAAGGATTTAAAAAATAGGTACAAGGAACCTGAGTATGAGTTTGACTCCATTATTGCCAGTGAAGGAGTATTGGATATCATGCAAGACGGATATGGTTTTTTACGTTCTTCTGATTATAACTATTTATCATCACCAGATGATATTTACGTTTCTCAATCGCAAATTCGTCTTTTCGGCTTAAAAACTGGCGATACCGTACTGGGCAACGTAAGACCACCAAAAGAAGGTGAAAAGTATTTCCCTCTTATTAAGGTGAATAAAATTAACGGTATAGACCCACAGATTGTTCGTGATCGTGTGTCATTTGAACATTTGACTCCGTTATTCCCACAAGAAAAATTTAATTTGGCAGAACGCCAAAGTACCATATCTACCCGTATTATCGATTTGTTCTCCCCTATCGGTAAAGGACAAAGAGGTATGATCGTATCGCAACCAAAGTCTGGTAAAACCATGCTATTGAAAGATATTGCGAACGGTATTGCCGCAAATCATCCAGAAGTATATCAAATTATCTTATTAATAGATGAAAGACCAGAAGAGGTAACCGATATGCAACGTAACGTACGTGGCGAAGTAGTTGCTTCTACGTTCGACAAAGAACCAACAGAGCATGTACGTGTAGCGAACATTGTTTTAGAAAAAGCGAAGCGTTTAGTAGAATGCGGACATGACGTTGTAATTCTTTTAGATTCTATAACACGATTGGCAAGAGCATATAACACCGTACAACCAGCTTCTGGTAAAGTATTGAGTGGTGGTGTTGATGCCAACGCATTACACAAGCCAAAAAGATTCTTTGGTGCCGCACGTAATATAGAAGGTGGTGGATCATTATCTATTATTGCTACGGCATTAACAGAGACCGGATCTAAAATGGATGAAGTTATCTTTGAAGAATTTAAAGGTACAGGTAACATGGAGCTTCAGTTAGATCGTAAGATTGCTAACAGAAGAATTTTCCCTGCAATTGACCTTACTTCTTCTAGTACACGTAGAGATGACATGTTGTTAGACGAAAACACACTACAACGTATGTGGATCATGCGTAAGTACCTTGCGGATATGAACCCTGTAGAAGCTATGGAGTTTATAGAGCAACGTTTTAAACAAACTAAGAATAACGAAGAGTTTTTGATGACTATGAATCAATAAAACTTTTTTCAACGATTATAAAAAAATCCCGATTTCTAATAGAAATCGGGATTTTTTCTTTTACACGCTTTTCTTATTGATATACAGTGTTTTGCAAAGCCTCTATTATATTTTTAATATCTTTATTGTTCAACAAAAGAACTCTCCCCAGTCTTTTAGCAATTTTCTTTATTAATCAAAATAAGTTTCAGAAAATGAAAAGACCATTTAACCTCATCTGTAAATTTTTATGCGTATTTACCATTTTAGCCGCTTTAGGTTGTAATGAACAAACCAATGAAAAACCAAAGAACCCTATTCAAGAAGACAAAAAAACGGTAAAACCTCCAAATGAAATTATAGACATATCAGAGGCTAAAAGCATGTACGAATCATACGAAAAAAGAAGAGTGCCTTTAATTCAACAGTACGAAGATTCAATAAATACGGAAAAAGGCATCGAAAAAGAATTCGATGTGGGTAGGTTTGTGTACTACGACTACAAAACAATTAAGCAATACTTAGCTTATATAGAACAAGAGGCCGCAGATGCAAATGTAGAAATCTCGACATTAAGACTGTACTACTCCAATTACCCAGATGAAGAAGTTTTTCCTAATTCAGAGACTCCCATTAAACACCCCAGACAGAACAGCCTAATGTTATCACCCACCTTTAACGATGGTAAACGCGATGTTCTCTTTTACATTTCACAAGGTACTGAAGGCAAGCAAGCAGTACCTATGAACAATAGTTTTGAAGACATAAATGGATATGGAAATACTGAAGAAAGAAATACCAAAGCATATGCATCATTTGCACCAAATTTAAACAACACTAATGTTGCACCAGCTGTATTACAAGGAAGAGAAAGTCTAACACTGAATAGAGGCACCGGTGTGCCCCCACCAAAAAATCAATAAGGGCTCAACAAAAAAAATAGACGATTAAGCTATGCTGCAGTATATTTTAGATAATTATTTCATCTTACTCTATTTTATAGCGCTGGTTTTATCCGTTATCAAGTATAGACTGTACTATGACACGGTATTAAAGTATTTGCCAATTATTCTAGGCTATGTTCTAATGTCTGAAATATTAGGTGCGATTGTAAGAGATATAGATGATATACAATTGGTTTATATACCAGAATACTATAACTACAATACTATAATTTTCAACATTTTTGACATCGTATTTTTCCTATACTTTTTCTATGTTTTTTATCAATTATCCGATAAACCTATAAATAAGATTATAATTAAATACGGAAGTATTGTTTTCTTGATTTCTTGTCTAGTAAATTTATTTTATCAAGATTTTTATACCCAACCCCAAAACTATGCAATTATAGTTGGAGCAATTATATTAATATTTGCATGCTTGACTTATCTATATAAGATTTTTACAGAAGAGCAAAAATTCGTTCCTAGAAGAAATCTTCTATTTTGGATTAGTATAGGCTTATTGTTTTTTTACACGTACTACCCCATCTCCATGTATATCTTATCATTTAATTATGATTTATACAGTATGTATAACATTACAAAATATCATTACGCCTGTATATCAGTTTTATATTGCTGTTTTATTATCGGTTTCATATCCATGAGACGATTACGGCTACCGATAAAACAAACGGAATAAATATTCTCACAATAAAAAAAGCCTTCCATAATTGGAAGGCTTTAAAATATTATAATAGCAGAAATTTACAATGCAGCTACGTGCTTTGCCAATTTACTTTTTAAGTTGGCAGCTTTGTTATCATGTATAATATTACGTTTAGCCAAACGATCGATCATACTAACAACACTTGGAAAAAGAGCCTCTGCATCTTTCTTAG
>JAHDDP010000080.1 GCA_020629285.1 Maribacter sp. | reverse complement strand
ACAAAATTACTTAAATTAAACGACACATGTTTACGGGAATTATTGAAACATTAGGTAAAGTCACCTCTCTGGAAGCCAAAGGCGGAAACTTAGATATCACTATAGAATCTAGCTTAACTCCTGAACTTAAAATAGATCAAAGTGTTGCACATAATGGTGTTTGCTTAACGGTTGTAAGTCTTACCGATACTACTTACACGGTAACTGCTATTGCAGAAACACTGAATAAAACCAACTTAGATACGCTTAAAACCAATGATGTTGTAAACTTGGAACGTGCCATGATCCTAGGGTCTAGGTTAGACGGCCATATTGTTCAAGGTCATGTAGATCAAACCGGAGAATGTACTAGCGTAAAAGAAGATAATGGTAGTTGGATATTTTCTTTCACCTACGATGTAAAAACTGGAAACCCAACCATTGAAAAAGGATCTATTACCATTGACGGTACTAGTTTAACCGTTGTTAATTCTGGAAAAAATTCTTTTGACGTAGCTATTATACCTTACACCTACGAACACACTAGATTTAATACCTACAAACCGGGTACCATTGTAAACCTGGAGTTTGATGTTATTGGGAAGTATGTTGCAAAGTTGATGGCGAAATAAGCTGTCTGCCTAATACATTTTACAAAATATAAGGCAAGTATATAAGACTATTCATATAACAACATAGCTCATATAAGAATGTAGCCCTAAACGATATTATCCTTTTTTGCACGGATGTTATAAGATGTTTCCTTTTAGGCGATTCCAAGCTTTTACCAATAACACACCTGCAATTGCTGATACTACGGTTAAAACAATGGCTTGCGTAGTTCTTCCATAAATCCAATAACCGGTAGCGAACATTATAGAATAAATTAGAATTACTCCTAACAACATTGCGGTTACACCCGCAGGCACACTCCACTTCTCTTTATCTTCTACAATCTTAACATCATCTGTTTTTGCATCGGCAACTACTTTTGACCAACCCGGACCACCTGGTTGTATTTTCTTATAGAAACTTCTTAAGGTATCGTTAGATTCTGGCTGCGTCATAAAAGTGGCAATCAACCAAATAATCGTAGTTACAACTACTATAAATATATACTCAGACCAGTCTGGTAATACACCTGTTTCCGTTGCAAAAAGGTATGCCCCAACTGGAGTCAATTTTAATATAATAGAAATAATACCTGATGTGAACATTGCCGTAATCTCACTCCAAGCATTAATTCTCCACCAGAACCATCTTAAGATAAATATGAGTCCGGTACCTGCACCAAATGCCAACAAAATATCAAATAACTGAAGTGCATTTTGAAGCAACAAAGCCAATGCAGCACTAAACAACATTAAAACAATGGTTGAAATTCTACCTACGGCTACCAATCTTTTTTCAGATGCATTCGGATTTATCTGCTGCTTATAAAAATCAAATACAATGTATGACGACCCCCAATTTAACTGTGTACTAATAGTACTCATATACGCAGCTACCAAGGATGCCAACACAACACCCAATAATCCACTAGGTAGTTTGGTCAACATGGCAGAATATGCTAGATCATGACCTAATTTATCTGCCGTAACATTTGGGAAAGCTTCTTGTATACTCGCTAAATCTGGGTATACGACTATAGATGCCAATGCCACTAAGATCCATGGCCATGGTCTTAGCGCGTAATGCATTATATTGAAAAAGAACGTTGCGCCAATTGCATGATTTTCATCTTTTGCCGCCAACATACGTTGCGCAATATAACCACCACCACCCGGCTCTGCACCTGGGTACCAAGAACTCCACCATTGTACAGCTAGAGGAATTATAAACAACGTAATCAACGCTTTCTTGTTACTAAAATCTGGAAGGATGTTTAGTTTTTCAGAAACATTTTCATTTGCCATTAAAGCTTCAATACCACCAACCTCTGGTATATTCACCAAGTAATAAGCAGCGCCAATTGCCCCTGCCATTGCAACAAAGAATAAAAGGAAATCGGTATAAACCACCCCTTTGAATCCTCCAAGGGCGCTAAAGGTTACTGTAATCAGACCAGCACTTACAACTGTTTGCCAAGGTTCTAGACCTAGCATTATGCTACCTATTTTAATAGCTGCCAATGTTACGGCAGACATGGTTATTACATTGAAAATCACTCCTAAATAAACTGCCCTAAATTTTCTTAAAAAACTTGCCGGTTTACCGCCATATCGCATTTCGTAGAACTCTAAATCGGTATTTACGTTCGATTTACGCCATAGTTTTGCATAAACGAAAACGGTCAACATTCCTGTAATTAAAAAACACCACCAAACCCAATTACCAGAAACACCGTTGGTACGCACAATATCTGTTACCAAATTGGGTGTATCCGTTGAAAATGTTGTTGCCACCATTGAAAGACCTAGCAACCACCATGGCATCGTACGACCCGATAGAAAAAACTCCGATGAATTTTTACCCGATGTTTTTGATACATAAAACCCTATGCCTAAGACAAGGGAGAAGAAAACTATAATAAAACCATAGTCTAGCGTACTGAGTTCCATAAGTTGGTTTTAGGTTGATTGTTAAAGATATATTATTTTAGGACATTCTTATACCTAATACGCTAAACGTACCACGTGCTACTATCAATAACTACAGAAATTACCCCAACAGCTTGGATTTTGGCATCAATTGCCACTTTTATTATAGGATTATCCAAAGCGGGAATTAAAGGAATTGCTGTTTTGAACGTTACCATAATGGCTTTGGCATTTGGCGCAAGACAGTCTACGGGCATGGTGGTACCTCTTCTAGTTCTTGCTGATATTTTTTCCGTTATCTACTATAATAAATATACACAGTGGAAATATGTCTTTAAAGTTTTACCGTGGATGCTCGTTGGTTTATTAATAGGTGTATTCATAGGTAACGAACTGCCCGAAAAGTTCTTTAAAATAGCCATGGCAATCATAATCATCATTACCGTTGGTATGATGTTTTATTGGGATCGCAAAAAGGACAAGAACGTACCTTCTCACTGGACGTTTGCCGGAGCCATTGGTACCATAGCCGGTATTACCACCATGGTGGGTAATTTAGCGGGAGCTTTCTCTAACATTTACTTTTTAGCCATGCGCTTACCAAAAAATCAATTTATAGGTACTGCAGCTTGGTTATTTTTAATTGTGAATATTATTAAACTCCCCTTTCACTTTTTCGTCTGGAAAACCATAACCCTTGAATCTTTACAATTAAACCTGATGCTTTTACCTGGTATTCTTTTAGGGTTTTTCGTTGGAGTTCGATTTATAAAACACATTAAAGAAGCTTTCTTTAGAAAGATGATTTTAGTATTAACTGCTGTGGGTGCGGTGCTTATTATGCTTAGTTAGAATTTTGTTATTTCCGACTAAAGCTTAATAAAGTCCACATATTTAAGATTAGGGTTAATCTTTACCCCATGTAACCAGTAATTTAGCTGTACTAACCTAAAATACCGTTACACATGAATATCATAGGAAATTTTATAAAAGGAGTTATCGATATCACCGACAAAATTACTGGTGATGACAACCCTATTGAAGATCAAAAAGCTGTTCTTCAAAACCTTTTAGAAACCGCAAAAGATACTTCTTTTGGTAAAGCATATGACTTCAATAATATTCTAGAAAGTGATCATCCACAGCAAGCATTTCGTGATGCCGTGCCTTATTTCGATTATAATCAAATCAATGAAAAATGGTGGCATAAATTGCACCAAGACCAGACCGATGTAACGTGGCCTGGTAGTCCTGATTATTTTGCACTGAGTTCTGGTACAACTGGTAAAACAAGCAAACGTATTCCCGTGACCGATGCTATGATCGATGCTATTAGACAAGCAGGAATCAAGCAAGTGTTAGCGATTTCGAATTTCGATCTTCCGGCAGATTTCTTTGAAACGGGAATTTTAATGCTGGGCAGTTCTACTGATTTGGTTGAAAACGACGACCATTTAGAAGGTGAGATCAGCGGTATTAGTGCCAGTAATATTCCATCTTGGTTTAGTGGATATTACAAACCAGGAAAAGAAATTGCCAAAATTGATGACTGGGACGAGCGTGTTGCTAAAATTGCCGAAAAAGCTGCAGATTGGGATATTGGTGCTCTTAGCGGAATACCATCATGGATTGAGTTGATGTTGAAAGAAGTCATTAAAAAGCACAACCTCAACAACATTCACGAGATTTGGCCTAACCTGCAGGTATACACTTCTGGCGGAGTTGCATTTGGACCGTACGAGAAGAGTTTTAATGCCTTAATGGGGAAACCGGTAACGGTAATTGACACCTATTTAGCATCCGAAGGGTTTATTGCATTTCAAGCAAGACCAGAAACCGATGCTATGAAATTAGTAACGGATAACGGAATCTATTTTGAGTTTGTTCCCTTTGATCCTGATTATATTTTAGAAGATGGTTCTCTTTCTCAAGATACTCCTTCCTTAACTTTATCAGAGGTTAAAACTGGTCAGAACTATGTACTTATAATCAGCACAGTTAGTGGTGCTTGGCGCTATCTTATTGGTGATACCATTGAGTTTACCGATGTGGAACGTGCTGAAATTAAAATTACGGGTCGTACCAAATTCTTCTTAAATACGGTGGGTTCGCAATTATCGGTCAATAAATTAGATGATGCACTACAAGACATCATGGAAACCTTTGATATCGAAATACCTGAATATACCCTTTGTGCCAAAAAATACGAGGACGGATTTTACCACACTTGGTATTTGGGTACTACAGCAACACAAGACGCTGAAGCTATAGCTGAAAAACTAGATGAATCTTTAAAGGCTGCCAATAAAAATTATAAGGTGGCGAGGTCAAAAGCCCTAAAAGGAGTAAAAGTTTTTACCGTAAACCCTGATGTGTTTTACGATTGGAACGATAGTAACAAAAAGAAGGGCGGACAAGTAAAGATGGAACGTGTTATGAAAGAAGAAAAGTTTGCCGAATGGGAAGCATTCGTTAATAAGTAGTCTTATAACTGCTTATTTATCTTGACCTATAGCATCTCTTTCTTCCACCAACAACATAATTTCTTCTGGAGATAAATACAGTTTTTTGATGCGATTTACATACTCTGGTGTTAAGCCTGCTTTCTTGAGGATAAACTCTTTGGTGGCCAGAATATATGTTTCCATTCCATGTGCTACTGCAAAAGAATCTGCACGTCTTTCCGCATCACGTATATAATTTTCAGAAGTTATATATTTAAAACCAAAAGCTATTAAATTAAAACCGCTTCGCTGCTGGTAGTCCATAATATGACCTAGTTCATGCCCCAACCAACCTATCATAATTTCCGATGGTATGTCTACGGTATAGTAGACCGAATCTGCAATCTTAATTTTCTCGCTAATAAATATATTGTACGACCTGTTCTCTTTAGACTTGAAAATACTCCAAAAAGAAGGTTGTGCCTGCATTGTAGACTTTTTGATGTTCTTCTTGAACTTAAATTCTATTTTAGTATTGGCAAGCTCAGGATAATGTGAAAGGGCAATTTTTGCTTCTTCTGTTATTTCTTCAGGTATTATATATTGTGCAGATGCAACCATAGGGTAGCTTAATTGTATTAAGATTAAATAGTTTAATTTGATTTGATAAAATAATTTCGTCACAATAACGGACTAAAGAATTTGGCGAGACCTTCTAAAAACTTACTGAACGGCGACCTCTTTTTAAATGTTTCTAAATCTACTTTTGCATCGTCTGTACAATGCTTTGTAAAAAATTTTTCTATACGTGATGCTTTTTCTTTGTCATATAATATGGCATTGGTTTCAAAATTATGCTCAAAGCTTCGGTAATCGAAATTACCAGAACCTACAGAAACTATTTCTGAATCTATGATTATGACTTTACTATGAGAAAAATCTGGTCTTAGGTAAATATTAGCCCCAACTTCTAACAAAGCCTCAAAGGTTGAGAACATACTGTATTGAGCCAATAAAGAATCTGATATTTTAGGGGTCAAAAGCGTAACTTCTACACCACTTAATGCCGCAATTCTTATGGCTTCCAATACCGGTTCTCCTGGAATAAAATAAGGGTTGGCTATACAAATACTTTTTGTAGCAATATTGATCATTGCCAAATATTGCTGCATAATGGCAGGGTATGTAGAATCTGGTCCGCTAGATATTATCTGAGCTATGGTGCTACCTACAGGCGCTACCTTTGGAAAATATTTGTCTTGCAACAACAATTCTTCCTCACCGGCAAAATGATAATCTTTAACAAAAATACGCTGTAAACTGTTCACCAAAGGACCCTGGATCTTTAAATGAAGGTCTTGCCAAACACCCAATTCAGATACTGGTTTCATATACTTATCCGATACATTGAATCCGCCGGTGAAACCAACCTTACCATCAATTATCATAATTTTTCTATGATTTCTATAATTTAAGGTAAACAGTAAATTTCCAAACCTTATCGGCATGGTAGAAAATGCTTTTACACCTATATCCTTAAATCTTTTTACTCGTTTACCACGCATAGAATTACTACCAAAAGAATCGTATAACATTCTAATTTCTACCCCTTCTTTTACTTTTTTGGCAAAGAGCTCATGAAACCGATCCAATAACATACCTTCTTCTAAAATATAGTATTGAAGGTGTATAAAATCTTTTGCTTCATCTATGGCCTTGAATATAGAACCAAATGCCTCTTCCCCATCATTTAATAAGGTAATCTCATTACCCTCATAAGGGGCAAAATAACTGTTCTTTCTAATTAAACTAGCTAGCTTGTCGTGCTTATAATTATCGAATTCATGTACACTTTGCTCTCCGCCTTCTAATTCTTTATGGGTTTCGGAATATAGCTTTCGTTTCTCGGTCTGCTTTAACTTAAAGAGTTTAAATTTTCTTCTGTTAATTCCAAAAAGATAGTACAAAAGCGGTCCTAAAAAGGGAAATATAATTACGGACAAAGACCAACTGATCATTTTAGTTGCCTTTGATCCATTGAAGATTATATTGACAATGCTCCACAGTGTAACTGCAATATAAACAAGCCAAAGAATTGTATTTACCACCTTATTATTTCTTTTACATCAATATACTATAAATAACCCCAGCCTAAAACCTTAAAACCCTATGAAGATACTTTTCATTTTAAAAGAGTCAATTATTGGTTTTGATAGTGAGTACATTTAAAAAAAAGTAATGGGAGTAATTGCTATGGATAAAAAACAGATAACATTATACTACAGTTCAGAAAACTCTATTGGAAAACAATTGAATGCCTACGTGCAGTCTTCTGATAAAGAACATTTAACAATAGACATTTCTAAAACGAATGTAACAGGCACCCAATGGGCCGAGTTAGCCGATGGTCTTGGTAAAAACCTTTCTGATCTGATCAATACCGATCACCCAGATTTTAAAGATGCTTATGGTGAAGATACCGTAAATCTTGATGATGACGGTTGGTTGAAAATATTGGACAAAAACCCGAGTTTTTTGAAAAACGCCATTGTCATAAAAGGTAAGGAGTTTGTTGAGCTTACAAGTGCATCAGACTTTAAGCAATATATGGATTCTGATAGTGCCGGTATAGAAAAACCTTATAAGTAAGGATTTTTTTAAATAGCACTTAATTTATTTTTGAAAAATAGGGTTTACTTAACTTCTAACACCATTGCTTTAAATATACCTTATGTCCAAAATTTTAAAATGGCTTGTTTTAATAATTGTTTTCTGCGTGGGCGGTTATATGCTTGCCGAATGGAAAATGAAAAAAGAGGTCGTTAACTTTTTAGAAAGAAAGGTGCCCGATCATATAGACTTCTCTTACGACAAGTTAAATATCAACCTAATAAAGGGCAACATAGCGTTTAAAAATGTAGCCGTAGTTAGTTCTGGTAAACAGACCTCTTCTTGCGAAATTAAAGTAGATGCAAAATTGTTATCTATAAAAGGTTTCGACTACTGGAAAATATTATTTCAGAACGCCATCTACATAAAATCGCTTACCCTTACTAAACCTCATCTAAACTTTAAGACTTGCCCGCAAGAACCAAATAATGTAGTTGCGAATAAAAGCAACCCGATTAATCTATTGAAAGAGATTTTCGTAGAAGAAATTATTTTTGATGCAGGTAAGGTTAATATCTGGGATTCTAATGAAGAAAAAGAACTCATAGCTATTGAGCAAATAAACCTTTCATTAAAAAAAGTTGCTACCGATCCAGATATCATAACAAAATATGTTCCTTTTGAATTTGCTGATTATAACATAGAGGTCAATAACATCAATGCACCATTGGGTGAATTCGAAGAGCTTGAAATGGCTTCTTTACTAATGAATAACACGGCTATAAATATTACTGACATAGTACTTTCTACAGTATATTCTAAAGCTGAATTAAGTAAAAAAATCAGGTATGAAAGAGACCATATTTACTTATCGGTTCCTGCTATAAAAGTAGACAAACATAATTATACGGTCTCCAACGACTCTTTACAAGTAAACTTTAAAGAGCTTCTGCTATCTAACGCTAAATTAGAAATATATCGCGATAAAGCTAGATTAGAAGATTTTAGAAATAAGCCACTTTATGGCAAATTATTGCAGAAACTACCTTTTAAAGTTGCAATTGACTCCATTTTTATTGAAAAAGGAACAATTATGTATGAAGAGAATATTCCAAATAATGTTGGCGCAGGTGCATTGAGTTTTGAAAATTTAGATGTAAAAATCAGCAATTTATCGAACAAAAGAAATGTTGAAAACCCTGTTCAAATTCAGCTTAATGCCGATTTAATGGGCACGGGAAAATTCGATCTTAATTGGCAGTTTAATGTTTACGATCCTAAAAGTACTTTTCTTATATCGGGTGGTTTATCTAATTTCAATACGGCTAGTTTAAACGATTTTTTGGTGCCTAATTTAAGAACACAGACTACAGGAACTATTGACCAGCTTTATTTCACTATATCAGGTGATGAGTATGCCGCTAGAGGAGATATTAAAATGAAATATGAAGATTTTAAATTTCAAGTGCTCAACAAAGAAAGAAACGGGGTCAAAAGCGTACTCTCCTTTATAGGCAACCTATTTATAAACGATGGTTCAAAAACAGACATTGACGGTTATAGATACGGCGAAATATCTACTGAACGGGTCAAAAACAAATCATTCTTCAATTATTTATGGATCAATCTTCAAGACGGCTTGTTAAGTGTATTAACTGGAAACGGAAAAAAAGATTGAAGTACCGTTGTAAATAAAAAAGCCAGATAGTTAAACTATCTGGCTTCGATTTTCATAGCAATTTTATATTCTAGTTGTCATCTGTAGCATCTTCTACCGCGTCTTCAACTTCGTCGGCGCCATCTTCTATTTCATCTCCAACATCATCCATTCCTTCTTCAATTTTCTCTCCAGTAGTTTTTTCTTCTCTACAGCTTGTTGCAATGCTCATTGTAGCAAATGCAAATACAATCATTAATAGTGACTTTTTCATAATATGTGATTTTAATAATTAGGTTAACATTTTAATATGAAAGTATATTGGATGACTTGTTAACTATATAGTTTCCAATACCTTTCATGCCAAAGATGCGTTTTTTAAGAGAGAGCGCTTAGTTGTAAAAAAAAGGATATTAACTCATCTACCCAATTACTATAATCAATTTGACGCTTACTATGTTTTATATGTTTAAACTACGGTTTTTTAACGTACATCATCTTTAAAAATTTAACCTATATTGTACATCTATTCCGTTGTCAATGAGCACAAAAAAAGAACTTAAAGAATTGAATGTTATAGATGTGGTAAAAGACATTGCACTAAGATTAGGTGTGAACTATAAGGAAGAAAATAATGAGATTTGTATGGATATTCCTGAAGAATCGGGTACCGGACATATAAAAGCAATTAGTTTTTCTCATGGTGTTGGCATTATGGACGTTGATATCACGCTTAAAAAAGATGTTCGGTTTGTGCTAAATCAGTCTTTGGTTCAGCCATTGGAAATAGTATTCAATAGAGAAAAAACATTGCTACATGAGTTTGATGGACAAGAAAAACAGACAGAAATCAAGCATTTAGAAAGTGCAATTTTTTCTTGTAATAGTAAGTATGGTAATGTTCTTACCCTAAAAGCGAATGAACCTATGTGCTTTTTTAATCTTGAGATCAACAGAAAACTATTTGAAGAAAAAATAGAATCGTTTCTACCAGAAATGAATGAAGATCTTGAAGGGCTTTTTAGAGATGTAAATGGCATAAACCTGTTTTTTCATAAAGGCCATTATAGTTTAGATATCGCTAAATGTATTGATGCAATTAACGATACCGAAGATGAAGGTTTTACCAAAAGTGTTTTTATAGAGGGTAAATGTTATGAAATTCTTGCACACCACTTAAGGCAGTATTTAGACGATGCGTCGCCATCGGATAAGAGAACAATATTAAGGCAATCTACAGTAGTTAAAATTGAGGAAGCAGCAAATATTTTAAATAAAAACCTAGAAGAAACTCCAGATATAATTACACTAGCTAAAAAAGTTGGACTCAACCAAAATACATTGCAAAATGGTTTTCAAAGTTTATTTGGTTTATCGGTCAAAGAATTTACCCAAGACAAGAAAATGGAAAAAGCTCGTAAATTAATGGAGACTACAACTTTGAATATAACAGAAATTACCTATAGAATTGGAATTAATTCTAGAAGCTATTTTTCTAAATTATTTAAAGAAAGATATGCAATGTCTCCAAAACAATACATGCAAAAATTGGCATCTTCAAATAGTTCAAATACAGAAATAAAATAATAATCATCTAATCTTTATTGCATATATTTTAACACTTTAATTATTTACAAAGTGCTCATTCGTGTTAATTAACATTTCATAAATGTTAATCTTAAAATTCTGTTTTCGTTTTTTTTGTGGTGTACAATTAATATTGTACTCGAACCTAAAATATGAACGAACTAAATATAACCACTTCTACCTCTGACGATATAGTGGCTCAAATACAGAATAGCCTTAAAGGTAGGCTGTTGAAAAAATGGGGCGAGAGTATTATAACCTTTAACAATAGTTGTGGCAAAGGAACATTAAGAACAATCAGCTTTGAACGAGGTGTTTCATTTATTGACTGTAACATTAAACTTAATGAGGATGTTAAGGTTGTTTTTCAAAACCAAAATTTAACTCCTATAGAATTTATATTTATTTCCGAAGGATACTTTAAGTATAGTAATGATAATACGGATAAATATACCAGGTTAGAACAATTTCAAAACACGATAATATCTCACAAACGAGATACGAAAAAGACCTTTCTGTTTCCTAAAGATGAACTTCTAAAAATCAACTTTATTCGTGTAGATAGAAAAGAATATTTACAAAAGAAAAACAATAATGTTTCTCAATTAAATCAGCTATTGGTTTCACTGTTTAATGACAGTAAAGGCGAAATCTCCTTTCAGCACGAAGGAAACTTTAGCCTAAGAATTGCAGACGAGATTAAATTATTGAACGATATCGATGCAAATGATGGTATGCTAAGGTCACTTTCTTTAGAAGGCAGACTGTACATTATTCTATCATTGCAATTATTGGAACATAAAAAATTTGAAGAAAATATGAATTTACCTGAAGCTATTTCAAAAGAAGATATTCTTAAAATTCATAAACTTACAACCTATATTTTAGAACATATTTCCGATAATATATCTATTTCCGCTTTAAGTACAGAATCTGGGTTGAGCCCTAAAAAATTGCAATTAGGATTCAAAATTCTATACTCAAAAACTGTAAACGAGTATGTAAGACAATTAAAATTAGAGATATCAAAAGACTATCTTAAAAATTCTGACCTATCAATATCTGAAATCGTATACGCCATAGGCATTAAAAGTAGAAGTTACTTTTCTAAGATTTTCTTTGAGACTTATGGTATTCTACCCACGGAATATAGAAAGCACATAAAGAATAAAAATGCTGCAATTCGCTAACTTTCTGGATATTCATAAGGCATTAGCATACTATCGTACGATATGCCTTGATTGAACAGATTTTTGGCAATAGGTCTTATCTCCAAATCTGTTTTATGAGGGGGGCGTAATATCTCTTGGGCCCTTTCACTGGTAGTATCACTAAAGAACCACTCGTATTTATCATCGCGGTCAATTATTACCGGCATATAATCTACTAGGTTCTGAAAATTGACCACTTCTTTTTCTAAAGGTCCGGTCAATAAAGAACACGTAATAAAACCATCGTTCAGAATAGTATAAATACCCGCTAAGTACAGAATTTCGCCTTTCTTACTGCTAATATGATACGGATAGATCTCTCCATTTTTCAATACCGAAGTAAAGAAGCCGGTTACAGGTATTATACACCGCCGATTCATGAAAGAATCATGGTACCAAATATCAGATTCTAATTTGTGTGCCGGTAGGGTCAGTGTATTGGTAAGCTTTTGAAACAACTCCCAATCATCATTGAAATTACTTGGCAACAAACCCCAAATTGCCAAGTTAATGACTTTCGGCTCATTCATAGTTATTATAGGTATGGAAACCTCTGTTAAACCGCTAATGACCACTTGTGGACTATATAAATTTGGATACTTGAACAAAGCATTTACATCTCGCTCTATCTCCCTCATTTTTGCTGTATTCGAAATTTTAAAATACATATCAATCTTTTGCTTTAAACATAAAGTTCGGCAAATAACCACTGCGTCGTTATTGCAGAAACATAAAAAGATAACGCATTAAAAAAGAGCTCTAAATTCTTACTTTGAGCTTGATTTTTGTTTAAAACAAAGCAAAAAAAAAGAGGCCTTGATAGCCTCTTTTTAAATTGGATAAACATGAATTTATCTAATATCCTCTAACATTTTAATGTTTGATAGCCCGTTTTTAATTGCCTGTTTTTGGCTTGTTAAAACAGTTGCCGTTGTAGATGGTAACGAGGTGTCTTCTAAAACATCGTCATACTCCTCTATTGCGGCTTTCTCACCTCTAATGGCTTCCTCTAGCATAGCTTCTGCATTATCTAATGAGAATAATGCTTTTACATCCATCCAAGCTCTATGGGCTTTTCCTGTTACGCTATCGCCTTTATCTATTTCTTGACCGAAGGTCTTGATTTCAGATTTTAGTTCATGCCCAAAATCGTAACGTTGTTGCGCCTTTGTTTCAAAATATGATTTTAATTGGGCGTTCTCGGTATTTTCAGCTGCCTTCTTAAAGCCTCTCTCGGCATCGTATGTTTTTTCTAAAAGATCGTTTAACTTGTTTCCTACTTCTTCTGTATATGTACTCATTGTATATTATTTTAATGATGTGGTTTTTTATTTTAAGATGTAAACCACATTTACATCCTATAAAATTTATTTCTATTCTTGAAATCTTGTAATTTCCTTTTAAGTTCGTTTAAGTCTTTTGGTTTAGATTGATTCGAATACATTAGCACGTGTTCCATATCAATCTCAAAAGCTGCATCGTTCTCGTCTTCGGTTAAATCTTTCAATGTACTTTCAATTAAATAATCTTGCACTAAAAAAGCTATATAGCCTAAAATGCCCATGATTAAAATACCTATTACTAAATCTAACATATGCTTTATTTTGAATTCAAATTTATAGTAGATAATCGGTCTTTTTTACCTTGAAAACAAATTGGATTAACTCCTTTGAATTGGGTTAATAATCAGATGAATAGCATTAAAAATATAGTACCCATCTTACACAATAAACTATTAGATTTTAGAACTTGCAGTATCAAATTAGTTCTCACGTTTGTGCATCTTATATAGGTAGTTTCCATCACTTGTTCTCCAAACACTAGAAGTGATGGAAAGCACAAACAAAAATT
>JAHDDP010000019.1 GCA_020629285.1 Maribacter sp. | reverse complement strand
CATAGCAACCATAATCATATACATCTTGGTCATCTGCCAAATAGAAAATGATATTCGGCAGAGTTGAGTTTTCTAATTTATCTTTAATGTTTTCATGCTCCTTACATGAGACATTAATTGCAAAAGATAAAAGAATTATTATGACATTTAAATTTTTCATTTCATTGAGCCTTATTGTTCACAAATTTTTAATCAGTATTTTTTAATTTTATAACTGTTGAACTAATTATTTGCACAGGACCTAGTAAGCCTGATTTACGTAACTCTGAATTTTTGTCATAATGATTCCATGAAGGAAATGTGCTTCTCCCAGATATACGTTCGGTTTTATTTTTCAACCAACTGGGTATATTCTTTAATTGTTGGCCATTTCGTTCAATATCCAATGGTAATAACTCATCACCAATCAATCTATTTGACCAGAGATTGGTCACTTTCACTTCAATTGTGTTTTTTCCTTTTTTTACAAAACCGTCAATAACCGTTCTATAAGGGGCTTTCCATAAAGTGTTTACTTTTTTACCATTTACAAATACTTCTGCTACGACCGCTACACTTCCTAAGTCGAGTTCTAAGCTTTTATCTGATTCAAGATATTGGGCACTTAATTCAAACTCTTTCTTGTAAGATGCCGTTCCTGAAAAGTATTTTGTTTTATCATCTTCATTAGTAGACCAAGAAATTAAGTGATCATATTTATCGTGTATACTGGCACCAGATAATAACGGAAATTCTACATTCCATGAATTCGATAAATCAATTGCATCTGGAATAAGCTTTACATCAATCGTTTTGGTTTTGTCCATTTTAGTTGTGTAGGTAACCTTACCTGTATATGGTGTTACCAAAGTGATGGCATTATCTTTATAAATAAATTTTGGTTTAATTATTTCTTTTGACAGGTTTACTGTTTGACCTTTAGGTATAAAAAGAGTACGTTCTTCACCTTCTGTAATAAAGGTGATCTTTAGGGTTGTTTTATTGCCTTCAGGAATTTTATTTTCGATTAATTTGTTGGTAACAGGTATGTTATAATTGCTAGATAGTACTTGCTTCTGTATCTCTTGGGTAACATCATACGTTTTATAATGTTGCGGAATACCTTTGGTTTCACCTTTAAATTTACCGAATACGGCGCTGAGTACTTTTAATTTTTGATTGCCTGCATTAATTTTAATATGCTCACGTTCTTCGGCATACAATTGCTTTCTAGTGTCACCAAGTTGATATTCCATTCGAAACTCTTTTTTGTAGCCCATTGCTGGGTCGCAATCACAAAAAGCGCGCGACATAGTAAATTCTAATGTTCCGTTTTTTATAGCATCATTAACCTTATCGGTTATGTCAATTAACCCTTCTTGTAAAAATGTACCGTATTCTGCTTTTATAATTTTAAGATTAGGTAGTGGTTGTGCTTTGGGTTTATCCAAATCCATTTTGGTTGCTACTAAATGGTTGTTAATTATCGATTTTTTAAAGACGATAAATACTGCTTCTTCTGAACCTAATTGTAATGGAATAGTGGTAGTGCCATCTTCATTCTCTTTAAAAACAACGATATCTTCTATAGTTCCTTTTTCTGAATTCCAAAGTTCGGGTTGTTTTCCTGTAACTCTAAAACTGGTCGTTATAGCTCTTGCTTCTTTTCTGGCATTGGCTACAAAGTAAATATCTGCTTCTTCTGTTTTTCTGTGGATGAAACCCAAGTCTGATTCATCTCCCAATATGACCTTAACATCTGGCGTATTTTTGTTTAAGACAGTTTCTATAGCAATATCTTTTACCAAACCAGAACTCCATAATTCTTCAATTTGTTTTTTAATATCATTATCACAATCAGGATAATTGGTTAAACTTGGCGATTGCATTGGTTTTTTACCAATTACCATTGCACCACCTTGTACCAATTCTATTACTTTTTCTAAAGTTTCAGGTTTTATAAAATCAGATTCTGGTAATACTAACACCGTATAAGTATTACCAACAGATGAATAGATGATCCCGTCTTTTACAGATAGGTCTTTTAACTTGTTGGCTCCAATTAAATCATAATCGAAACCCATTTTTTTGATTTGGGGTTTTATAAATCCGATATTCGGAGAAGATTCTCCTGTAAATACCAATACATCTGCAACATTTTTACCTTGCTGTAACAAGTATTGGGAACGTGCCAAATAATCCATGTAGGCTTTACTTTGCGACCACCATGTATTTAATCTGTTAAAATCAAAACCATGATAACTTAATGCTAATCCTGGTGCAACATCCCAAGGTTGATGCACATAGGTATGAAAAATAAAGCGCGTTATACCCTCTGTCCAAGCGCGATCTCCAATAGATTTTAAGTCAGCTGGGTGTTTGTCCCAACCACCGATACCCGTAAAGGACTCTGCACCTACAATAGAGCTGCCGTTTAAATGTGCTATAGATGACACAAACTTGGCAGAATCAAAAAATGGATAACCACCGCTCCAGAATTCGCACATTACGATATCGCCGGTCACACCCACTTGCATATTGTCAAAAGGGCCCCAATAGGGTTCTACAGAAAATTGCATGCCGTTTTTATGACATAGATCTGCAAAATGTTCATAGTAGTTTTCGGCAATCAAATCGCCTATGGTTCTTCTAAAATCCCACAGAAAACGTTCTGAAATTGTGCCGCTTTCAACATAATAGCCAGCCAATGTTGGTAGATAAGATATTAAATCATAACCTCGTAAGTTTTTAAATTGTGTTTCAAAACCACTTGTCCAATTAGTGGTTTCTACTTCGTAACTATCAATTAGGCAATTGTTAACAGTAGTTCCTATTAAATTGCCTAATTTATCAATTATAGGTTGCACGCCTCCTTTCCAATAAGCATCTACTGCGCTTTTACTCATTTTATCCACTTCTAAGCCTTTCGCTTCTGGTGGTGCAGGACGATTAGTTGTACCTATAGGTGTATGCCCGAATCTTAAAATAATCCATTCGCCTTTTGGTGCGTTCCATTCCAAAAGTCCATCTTTTGAGACTTTAGAAGTAACATCTAAAACACTTTCTTTTGAAATAATAGACGCGTTAGAAATAGATGTAGTATCAGGTAACAAATGATTACGAATACGCTCAGATAGTATTTTATAATCTAATCCGTCTATTTTCTTGAATTCTTTTGGCTTTGGAAATGCCAATATAGCGATGTCTTGATAATACTCAAATTTGGTTTTAGGTTTTGGTAGTAGTTCTTTTATGGTGTTTCCGCCTGCAACTTCAAGTTCACTATAAACTACTGTTTGCATTGCGTTTTCTTCTGTCACCCAAGGACCGCCAGAAGATGACCAGCCCGGACTATTATGAAATGCCAATTCTAAACCTAAACGCTTTGCTTCTTCGGCAGAGAATTTAAATAAGTCTAGCCATTCTTCGCTTAAATATTTTATAGGACCCTTTGGGAAACCTAAGTGCACATTGAACAATTGTGCTTCTTGAATGCCAACTGCTTTCATGGCCTCTAAATCTTTTGTAATGCCCGATTTAGAAACGTTGCCACTGATCCAATGCCACCAAGTTCTCGCTTTTGCTTCGTTTGGTGGATTCTTAAAACCTTGTTCTAAGGCTAAACTTTTACTTGTACTTTTATTCTTAGCACAATTACTGAAGCACAAACATAGCAGCACAAAAGAAATGATATATACTTTTTTCATTACTTCGTTGGTTATTTTTTTATAATTTTTGATGTAGAAATGGTAATAGGACCTAACAATCCAGAAGGCAATAATGGATCGGTTGCTTTTTGAAACCCATAAGCACTAAAAGTTTTTCTAGGGCCTTCAGGTAATGGCTCATTATTTCTAAACCATTCTGGCATTTTTTTAAACTTACCTCTAAATTCTGCATCGCCAAAACCAGGCTGTCCTCTTCTAACGTCATAACCAGTTTGGTTGGGTAGTTTTTCATCGCCAATTAAACGGTTTGTCCATTGGTTGGTAATTTCTATTTCTAATAAGTTTTCACCTTCCTTTAGTGCAGACGTAACATTTAAACTATATGGTGCTATCCAACTAACTCCAATTTCTTTCCCATTTAAAATCACTTTTGCAATAACATTAACTTCCCCTAAATTAAGTTGAAATTGTCTATCAGACTTCAAAAACCTTTTTTCTAAATTGAATGTTGTTTTGTAAATAGCGGTTCCAGAATAATGTTTAATTTCCTCTGTGCTGTGTGTTGTCCAATCAAACAAGGTGTCCGTTTTTACTGTTGCTTTAAAAAAATCTTCTTCTCTAAAATCAATTTGCCAATTTCCTTTTATTTCCATAGGATTAGGAAGGTCTTTAACGGTCACATTCCATTTTTCAGTAGTATTTACCAAACTAGAATAACTTCCATTTTTATAAACTTGCATTATAAGATTATCATTCTCATCTAGAGAAAATGAAGGTTTTGGCAAGTTATTTGACTTCAGGTAAGTTACTTTTGGCAATACCTTCTTTGCTTCTTTAAAAACTACAAAAACAGATTCTTGAGGATTCAATTGAATAGAAATATTAGTTCTTCCATTTTGGTTTGTGTATTCTACTAATTTCTTAATCTTACCAGTTTCAGAATTCCATAATTCTGGCACTTTACCATCTACTAAAAAACTACACTCTAGTGTTTCAGCTTCTGTTTGATTATGATTGTAAACGAAATAAATATCTTCTGAATCTGAACGTCTGTGGTAATAATTGAAATCGGGTTGCCCTTCTACAATTAAATCTTTTTGAATATTGTTTTCTTCAAAAATAGACACCCAATCCATATTATTATACACTTCTCGTTTTTCCCAAATTGTATCTACCAGAGTTTTAAACTCATCAATTGTTTTCTGGTTGTGGTTATAACCTCCCAAAGTGGTAGGTTTTTCACCAATAATTATAGCGCCTTGTTCTACTAAATTGGCAATACCTTTTAGCGTTTCCAAATTCATAACATCGCTTCGTTGCAAAACCAAAGCGTTGTAGGTAATGCCATTTGGTAGTTTCAACTTGCCATTTTCTACAGATAAACGATTTATAATAACATCTGCATTTACACAATCGTATTTATAAGCCGAAGGTAATTTGGGACGCATTTGAGAAGCATGAATAACATGACTAGGCGCTCTATCGCCCACAAAAACCAATATATCTACCACAGGGTTTCCTTGACGTAACATATATGACCCTCTAGCCAAATAGTTGAACCACTCAGGACCTGCATTTTCCCACCACGTTTGTGTTCGGTCTATATGTGACCCCACAAAACTCATACTCATGCCAGGTTTTACATGGGTATTGGATTGATGTGCAAAACGATGGAACATGTATTCATTAATTCCGTTTGTCCATTCGTAATCGCCTTTTTCTTTGGCTAAGGCTGGATGAAAGCTCCAGTTTAATGCGGTACTGGTAAAGGCTTCTGCTGAAATAACGTTTTTACTATAAATATGTCCTGAAGATACAGCAGCACGTTTATGATTATTAGGTTTGCCTAACCAAAATTCGCCCATAGGAATATCAGCACTTCTACCCGCATCTAAACTATTGAAAGGTCCAACAAAACCATAAGGCTCTATGTAAGATATTAAACCATCTTGATGACATAATTCTGTAAAATAATCAAAATAATTAGTAACCATTAAGTCGCTTATCAATTGTTTAATATCCCAAAAAACGCTTTCAATAGTTTCGTTGTTTTCTATATATTTTCCTGCATACAAGGGTAGGAATGGTACAAAGTCATAACCAAAACGCTTTTGGAATATTTGCTCCATATCATCCGTCCAGTTTTGCGGGCCTACTTCATAACTATCAATTTCTGCATATTGCAACGCATTAGGCGCATCAATTTTAGCTTGTTTTGCTAATTTACCAACAAAAGCATCGTAATGAATTTTTAAGGCTTCTTTACTAAACTTATCTACTTCAAGCCCTGTTCCTTCAGGAGATGCAGGTTCGTTTGTTGCTCCAGATGCTGTAAAACCAAAACGCAAAATAGTCCAATCTCCTTTTGGCAAGGTTGTTTTCAACACACCATTGGCGTCCATTTGATTTGTTATATCAATAATGTCACTTTTTTTGATGTAACTTGCTTCATCTGGATTTCCAATAGGGCGTTTATTTTTTCTGTACGAGGTAAATTCTAATTGGTTCCCCAGGGTATGACTTGCAGATAAATTCATTTCATAAAAACCAGCGTCTAAATCGGTTACAATTCTAAAATAACGGGCTGTAATGGGATCAAAATGTTCTGAAAAATAACATTCATCTTTACCTATTCGTTCTTCATTAGGTTTATGAGCCACTGAAAAATTAATACCGTCATCTGATTTCAATAAGGTTAATTTACCTTTTCGTTTATTAATAAAAACAGACATAGAACGTATGGTATGTGCCTTTCCAAAATCATATTGCACCCACTCTTTTGCTTTTAAATCGGCATGGGTAGTTGTTTGATTATCTGTAGCTAGTTCAATATTGATTTCTGGATTTGAAGCCGTAATAACAGGTTGCATTTGCGCATCTATCAATTCTGTTTCTAAAGACGGATATGCTACCACAGAAATGTCATTATAATAATTATATCGTGCAGGAGGTTGTGGCAATTTTATTTCTATTGCTTTACCGCCTTTTACAATGACTTCGCTATTCACCACCACTTTCATAGCGTGCTCTGGTTTTACCCAAGGGCCACCACTAGAAGTCCATCCATCGCAATTATGCACCCCAAAACTCAATCCTAATTTTTCACATTCTTTAGCGGCATGTGTTAAAATATTACGATGCTCTTGAGAATTGTAGGCAATATCGCCTTCTGGTAATCCCATAGACACGTTAAATACTAAAACACCGCCTATACCAGCGTCTTTAATCGCTTTTAAATCTTTGGTAAATCCTTCTTTAGAGGCATTGCTACTATTAATATGGTACCAAGTACGTGGTTTTGATTCTTGTGGTGGGGTTTGAAAACCTTGTTTTAAAGAGGTTAATTCTTGTGCAAACGAATTGTTTATGCAAATAAAAGCAAGAAATAAAATTAATTTTTTCATTTGTAAATAATTGATATAAATCTACTTTTAGGGTTTATATATATCATCCTGTAATGTCATGCTCAATTGAACTTCTAAAAGATTTTTTGAAGTTTTTCATTTACTCAAGGATTATATTTCGATAAATTTTATGGCTAGGAAGCTCGTAAGTTATATGACATCGATATATAATGAACAGATATTTCTTAGTCGTTTCTCATCTAGTATTAAACCAAAACCGGGTGCAGGGTCTAAAGAATAGTACCCGTTAGATTGTTTTTTTGTAGGTGATTGAAGTACACATTCCATATACTCTTTTGAATCTTCTTTTTTTTCTATAGCTTCTACCCATTCGGCACCTGAACCTATGGCTACTTGTTGCCATGCAGAACATGCAGGACCAACCAAACTATCATCCCCAATCATGATTTTTCCTCCAAAGGCTTTAATTTTTTTAGCTAAAAAGGCAGTTTGTTTAAAGCTGCCCATGGTTGATGGATGTAAGTTATAAATACGACCCATACCAGGTGATATGGTCTTGATGCCATTCCAAGAAGGTCTTAATGGCTTGTCTGGTATTAACGATAGATTACCAACCAAATTTTGAAGTTCTGTCCACTGTTTATTCGATAGCTCGGCAGGGTCTTCAATTGCATTTAATCCATTAGATTTAAAGATTTTCAATGTGACTGCCAACTCTTCTATAGTGTTCCAGTTTTTATAGCCACCATTAACATCAGAAATGACTTGTGCCTCATCGCCTAGTACCGTTCGTATGGTTTTTAGCAGATTTAAATCTAGCTTTTTATCGCCATACATTTTAAATTTTAGATGGTGAGCCAAATTTTGTTCTATACTTTTTTCGGCTTCTTTTCTAACTTCTTCTACATCTTTGTAAAGTATACAATAAAGACGGGGTACTTCTGCTCTGTGGGGTAGGTTTAGTAACTCAATCGCGGGTTTTTTTTGTATTTTCCCTATGATATCCAACAAGGCTATGTCCATAAACTCCATCTCTTTTAAGCTTGTGTCGCTTTCTGATATTTGTTGAGATATCAATAACTTTTGAGCGCTCTCTATAGTTAGCCCTTTAAATTGTTTTACATAATTTACCCAAGTAATTGGGTTTAGGTTTGGAGTATTGCGAGAAGCCGGTATTTCTGACCAACCATAGTAGTCTCCGGCAGAAACCTTCATAAACAAATGTTGGCGGTTGTACCATGTGCCAAACGAAAAATACCTTGGGATATTTATATCGTATCTATACAACTCAATTTTTGTAATTTTTTCACTTTTAAGGGTGTTGGATTTATGGTCAAGAAAAGATGTTATTAGGGGGTAGGTAGTACTTGCAAAACCAAAAAGTGAAATGTTTTTCACAAAATTTCTTCGTTGATTTTTCATCTGTTATTTAATAGGTTTTGGAGATTGAACTTCGCCTATACCTTCATCAAATTTCCAAAATGGAATTGCCTTTCTGTCCATAGAGAATTTATAATTCCACTTCTTCATGTAGTAATCTCTATCTTTAAATTCGTCTCCAATAGCATTTAAAGACACTACAAGTTTTTGGTCCAGCTCTTGTTGCACTTCTTCAAATTCTTCAGAATTCAATAAATTATTCATTTGGTGCGGATCTTTTAAGTTATCATATAGATTACTTGCTCCGTTTGGTGTTTTCACATAGGTATATCGCTTAGTTTTAATGGCTCTATATGGTTCGTCGTTATAATTAGACCCAAAAGGTGTAGCATTCATTACCAAAGCTGCCCGGTCTATATTTGGGTCTGGATTTTTTATTAATTTAGACAAATCTTCTCCTTCAATACCTTCAGGGATTTTTATTTTTGACAAGCCTAATAGAGAAGGTAAAATATCAGGAGTTGTTATAGGGGCATTAATAATACTACCCTTATTATTATCAATTGAAGGGTATCTAATTAAAAATGGCACTCTTAAAGATTCATCCCAGGCCAATTGTTTTACAAATGGTTTTACACCATGGGCACCCATCATTTCTCCATGATCAGATGAGAATACTACTATAGTATTCTCTAAAAGTTTTAATTCTTTAATTTTATTTATTACGGTACCTATGGCCTCATCTGTAGCTGTTGCATGCGCATAATAGCCTTGTAGTTCTTTTCTAGCTCTTTCTTCAAATTCACTAGATATATTAGGAGCTAATTCTAATTTTTCTGGCGCGTACATGTCCATATATTTTTTTGGAGCACTGCCATGTGGGTAGTGTGGCGTGCCTATGGATAAAACCAATAAAAAGGGTTCTTCTTCTTTGGCATGTCTGGTAATATATTCATTTGCATCTTGTGTAATGGCAAAAGGTGAATATTCAGGCCAATGCTTTAGAATGGTATCATTATTATCATAGTAGGGCATTTTTGTATAGTTATGAGAACATTCTAGCGCTTTCCAATACTCAAAACCTTGTCTTCTTTCTTCAGGAATATAGGTTGAACGGCCGTGGCCATCTAAGTGCCACTTACCCACGTACCCCGTTTTATAACCTTCTGCTTTGAAAATTTTGGCCATTGTCAATTCCTCTTCTGGTAAATAAATGTCGTTTAAGACCATGCCTGTAGTAGTTGGAAATTTACCTGTTAAAAGTGCTGCGCGATGAGGGGTACAAACCGGGGTTACGGATACGGCATTGGTGAAGTTTACAGATTCTTGCGAGAAGGCATCGAGATTTGGTGTTCTTACGTTAGGATCACCAGCATAGCCTAAAGCATCTCCGCGCCACTGATCGGTTAAAATATATACAATGTTTGGTTTTTTATGCTGTTCAACAGCTTTTGTCTTTACTTCATTATTACAACTTACAAAAGCTGCATAAAAGAAGGTTAGAATAAGGGCTTGATTTATTGTTTTCATATTTCTATTGATTTGATAACCAAAATGTTGAGCTTACTGGTTTTAACATTAGTGTAGCTTTTGTAAACTCTTGATTGTTGAATTTTGAATGAGTAAGGTTTTTTATTTCTTGAATGTCTCCATTATGCGGGTTTGCATTAAATAGGTAATGTTTACCTTGTAGCGTTACCTCAGTAGTAATGGTTTCGTCGCTAGAATTAGAAAAGAAATAGATATTCTTTCCATCTTTTATTTTATGAATATAATTGAATTTGCCCTTGTTGGTAGACAGTTTTGGAGTTGGGTTGAATGCAACATCTGTTACCACATTTTCTGTGATAGCTCCAGATAGGGTATGTTCATTTGGTTCTGAGATATAAATAGCTTTTCCACCATTAGAATTACCATTAATTTTAATTTCAGAAACTTGGGTGTCTTCAGGGTTTATATTGAAAATTTCAATTATTAATTTCTTAATTTTTTCATCTTGGCCCAATTCTGAAGATTTAAATGGTAGTTGCCCGGTAGAAATTACCAAACCACCTTGGTCAAAATAGCTCTTTACTTTTTGTAATGTTTTTAATGAAATAATTTTACATCCAGTAATTATAAGTGCGTCGTATTTTTGTTTGTTAGTAACATTGTTCAATAGTACTGATCCTTGCTCTATTTTATATTTGTTATCTAAGAAATATTCTGGATGAATAAATGTAAAGTCTTGTCGAATATCATTTGTCAATAGGCCACTAATTTTTTGGTAGTTGGTTTCTGGCGATACGTAGAAACCCTGTCGAGGATTGTCTGGCGCCTCAAAATGATACCAACCAGCCAATTCTTCGAACGGATACAACACTGCAATATTGGCTACTCTTTTACCTCCTTGCAATAACATACACGACCTACCAACAAAGTTTGAATAACGGGGTAGGGTGGGTGCTAATTTTTCACTATCAGAAGAGACCAAGGGTGAAATGTATACCTGATCTGGATTATACCACATACCATGGGGAACAACCAAATTTACACCGCGAGAAAAAAGATCCATTGCAGAACGGTAAAGCATTAACGAATCGAAAGCTTGTTCCTTATAGGCACCGTAAATTTCAGTAGATACGATAGGTTTGTCGTAATAATCTGCCGCTGAACTTATAAGTTTATGACCGTTTTGACCAAATTGATATTCGATTATGGCATCGGTTAGCGGAATTTCTGTATGACGGAAAAACTTAAAGATATCTCCGTTCATATCTATAGGAGTAGGGTCGTAATTACCTGGTGGATGCCCTGTGTCTTTAAGTCCGTTTTCTTTGGTCCATTGCCCAACTAGTTTTGGAAAACCTTCTGCAAGAAGTTCTGCTCGGGTATTGAAAAATGCATGCCTAACGGCTTCGGTTTCAGGACCGATATCATACCACAAAGCCGGATACCAAGGTTTAGGGTCAAAACCATTAAGCTCTGTAAATTTTTCATTGAAAAGACCGGTCCAGGTTCGTGGATGTTTAAAAAAACCAACATCGTCAAAAAATGTCATTTTTATGGTATTCCCAAAGTACGGTTCAAAATTTTCTTTGTAAACATCATAGGTTAAACGTATCATTTCCCTTACCGCAGTAGTGTCCATATAATCTACCACCGGAAATGCTTTGTGGTAACTATCTGTGACCATAATAAAGAACATTATTTTCCATGATCCTTGGGGTACCTGCCATTGTAAACTTCCATTTTCAATATACCCACTTAGCTCTATACGTTGTAATGTTGTTGCATTCATTGCTACAACCGAAATTAGTTTGCCTTCTGGAACTTTCTGTGCAATTTTTTGAGGGCCTTTAATAAACTTTTCTACCTTATCTAAACGTTTCATGGTATGCTGAGGAAAAAGTTCACCTATTTTTCCGCCGGCCATTCCGCTAGGAAAATCATTGTCGTCATATAGAATTACCTGCATGTCTAAGTCTTCAGCTGTATTTAAGACGTCTTGATAACGTTCTAGGTATTTTTTCGAAAGAAATTTTGGTGTTGTACCAGGTCTTCCATTTTTTTTAGGAGCTAGCGGTAATACGCTAATACCACTGAAACCTGCTTGTTCTTTGGCATCGGTCATTTGTTTTTTTATGCCAGCAGTTGTTACCTCACCATTTATATGCCAAAAAGGCATTGGCTTGAATTCGTTTGGCGGATTCTTAAAATTTTGTACTAATTTTTCTGACAGTTTTTCCTTCTCTTTTTTACATGAAATACCGGTGATCAGTAATGCAATCATTAGTAAAGTCGAAATTTTATAATTTTTAAATTTTAAATACATATTACTCTTTTGTTAATTTACTTCCCCACCAATCAGCATTAGGTTTAAAATCTGGGTCTAATATCTTTAACCTTTCACTTTCTAAATTCCTTAATTTTTCGGTACTGATTCTGTTGAGATAATTTTGTTCTAAATTTTTATCGTAGCTGGGGTCTTTTACTGGATATTTAGCGCCAACACCATCTAAATAATTCAATAGCTCACTCAACATAGATTTAGTTAAGGAATTATGTTCTAAAGAAATATCATTTCGTTCAGCTTCGTCGTTTTCCAAATTATATAGCTCGTTTCTTTTGTCTTCGTAATAGTGAATCAATTTCCATTTGCCTTTTCTTATAATTGATGAAGGTTCACCGCCTTGGTTACCGTAATGAGGATAATGCCATATTAGGGGTCTCTCTGGCAAGTTTGTACCTTTCAATACTGATTTCAAACTTAAACCATCAGCATGCTGTTCAGGTAGTAAATTAGCATCGACTAAATCTAAAATAGTAGGGTAGAGGTCGGCTGCAGTTACAGGGATGTTGGTTTCTTTGATAGTATTTTTGATCCAAGGAGCTTTTATAAAATAGGGCTCTTTGATACCACCTTCAAACTGATATCCTTTACCGCCACGTAATGGCAAATTTGATGTGGAATAATTATCTCCCGATGCAACGCCACCATTGTCTGATGTAAAAACTACCAGAGTATTTTTATCTAGCCCCATTTCTTTTAATGAGCCTAAAATATGACCAACGGCATCGTCCATATTTTCAACTAATCCACCATAAATAGGATTGTCTTGTACTTGACGTATCGGTAAAAAGTGCCCCATGGTATAACCACTGTTTTCAATACCGTTAAACTTAGCTTTCTCTCTGTACTTTTGCCATTTTTCTTGTGTAGTTTCTATTGGTCCGTGTACCGCATAAAAAGATAGGAAAGCAAAAAAAGGTTTCTCTTTATTGTTCTTTATAAATTTTGCAGTTTCATCGGCTAATCGCATACTAAGGTTTTCACCCTTTAGGTTGTTTTTTAATTTAGGATTGTTAAATGGAGAAAAATAGCCTCCCCTAGGGCTTCCTGCACCATTACCGGCAATATTAATATCAAAACCATGGTCTTCTGGCCAAGATCCTTTTTCTCCCAAATGCCATTTGCCAGCAAAGAATGTGTTGTACCCATTTTGTTGCAAAGCTTCTGCTAAAGTGATATTTTCTGCAGGTAAATTCTCAATGTATTCAGGTGGTAATAGTTTATTGAATCTTTTTTTTTTTCGCCACTCTTCTTTTACAGGTGCACCTATCCAATCTGTAATACCATGTCTAGCCGTAAATTTACCTGTCATGATACTAGCTCTAGAAGGACTACATACCCTAGAATTTGCATAACCTTCATTAAAAACGGTACTTTCTTTCGCTAGTTGGTCAATATTCGGAGTCTCATAGAAACTACTGTTTCTAAAACTCATGTCGTTATATCCAAAATCGTCTACTAGTATGAAGAGGATATTTTTCTTTTGAGCTGCTGTTTTACATCCAAAAAGAAGAATTGAAGCTATTAAAATGGTTAACTTATAATGTAACTTCATAGAGCTTGCGAATTAAAGTGTATTACATCATATGTTTTATGCCTTGGCTCTAATACTTTATCGTCAAATTTTAGTTTTTTACCATCACCTATATACAGGGTAATGTCTGTCTTGTCATCAATTTTAGTAGTTCGTACTATGGCGAAACGACCATGAAAACCAAGTTTCAATTTTTTGTTCTCATAGAAAGCATCGTTATTATCTTGGCAAATTATATAATCGGTAATTAAGGTGTTTCCGATTTTTGAAATGACAACAGCCCCAACGGTTTTATCCTTTTCTTTTAAAGTTTTTACTTGTTGAACACTAGATTTTTTGTTTGTTGAAGGTTCAAATATTGAAATGAAAGGATTTTTCCAAGCTTCACCATCTTGCCGAATTACCAAAACTTGGGTTTTTTTATCTACGTAGCCGTTTTTTGCTTCACGCGTAGGTGGTGCCAATGCAGTAGTAAATGCACGTTTCGTTTCTTTAGGTATTATCATGTGCATATAGCTTTTGTTAAAATCTATATCAAACCTTACCTGAATACCATCGTTAATGTTTTTCGTTGTTTCGGTATTTTCAAAATATCGCCATCCGGGCGACTTTACCACATCGCCAATATCATTTTGGTAACGGTCGGTTGGTTGTAGGTTTAGCTCCTTATCCTTAACGTTAGTCAGTAATGTTCGGTCGCCAATATTATGATAGATATAATCATGAAAATTGTTGGTATTATTTGCTTTTGATCGGAACATATCAAAATAATAACCAGTGGTAGCACTTGTGCGAATAGTACTTAAAGTCCGCTCTTGTTGTGCATCATTAACGGTATCATTTAAAAACTGGGTTGCGAAACTAAATTCTTTTGAAATAGGGTCTTCTAAATGTTTTGGTTCTGCCGCAATATTTATTGTGGTGTTCTGCCAAACGTTTGCTTTTCTTTTCCATGAACCCTCATCTAGACCATGCGATGTACCGTTTACTATTACCGTGTTATTACCTGCATAAAGTCTAAAATAATGTTCGTGTAATGGTATTTGACGCTCAGAGACTGTTGGTGGTAGTCCGGCATTTGGCCCCATAATATAACCTGCTCCATATAACTCCATACCAATACCGGTGAGGTGAGAGTGAACATAGTGTGCGCCACCAATTATGCCGCATAGCCCATATAATTCGTTATCTGTTTTAACAAAGTTTCGTTGTAACGCTATACCTGCATGGTCAACTATAACGGTCGGTTTGTTGAGGTCTATATTTTCATCTATAGTATCTGATAATGGTATTCCCCAGAACAATTGTAACGCATTGTAATTGTTGAAAATATTGTCTTGGCCAATATTAGGGTGGTAGCCGCCTTGCGACTGGTACGACAGTTGTAGCGCAACTTCTGCTTTTTGCTTTAAGGAAGTATACCCTCGGCGATCTGCAATACTTAAGGTATATCGATATAGCGGTGCAGTAAAGTCATTGTATCGTTTAGAATCGCCGTACCGCACAAAAGTACGATCAGGATTCCTTAAATAATCGAAAAGAAAATTTCCTTCAAAAATATGTTGATTATTTTCTGTTACGTTCATTTCTGGTTTTACCCTATCTACTATATTTAATACCATAGTGATTATGGGCATGAAACTGTAGCTTAAAGATTCTGGCCATATTCCTTGACCAGAGAACATGGGTAATATGGTTTTAGTGAATGAGTTTTGATGAGCCGTACCAGTTTCCCAAAATATATGGAACAGACGTTCACGTTCAGCATCATCTTCTATACATAAAATACCGAACAAAGCTCCTGGAGCCGTAAGAATTGGGTGATTTGATATAACTTGACCATGCCTATCAGGTTTACCATATTCTTGTAGCACATTGCCCACTATATTCTTTAAGGCTTTTTGTGCTTTATTGTTGTCAAAGGCGGTAGATATCCCTTTTTTTAGATTATATACTTTAGCATTTGGCTTTTTTAGATAGTCATATATAAAGTCGTAAGCAATTGCAATTTGGTCATATGTTGTTCTAGGGTCAAAAAAAGCGTAACCACAAATTGTAGTGGTCTCTGGGGTGAGCTGCGAAATATGGTCAAAATAAACATTAAGAATGTCTGCTGAAAGTTGTGCATATTTTTCCTCCTCCGTTAGGTAAAACAACATCCCGGCATTTGCGGCCATTTTTAGAACTTTATTATGGGCAGCTGCAACCGGTCCGGCTTTTTTCTCTTTGTTTTGATGATCACTTGTCGCAAATTTTGGTATTCTATTTAGTAGAAGTTCAGGGTTGCTAAGATGTTCTGTTAGGGTACTATCAACTTGACTGTGTAATTGATTTACCAAGCTTTTTGCCCATCTGTATTTTTCAATATTATCTAGTATTTTTATTTTTTCACCTTTGGTGGTCATTATTACCGGGTGCTCTAAAGATTGTGCATTTGTAAAGCCAATAATAATCAGAAAACAGATAAAGGAGATATAATTAGTTATATGTTGATTTTTTTTTGAATTCATAAATGGATATACCTGTTAATTTTTGCAACTAAAGCAGCATTTAATTTTATCATTATTTATTTAGTTGAAAGGGACGTCTAGTAGCTTTTGATTCTGTTGGAAAATTATCTGGTATGGGCTGTGTAACTTTTCCTGTTGCAGCCCATTCCGTACCTCGTAAAATGGAAACAATAAAACCTACGTTTTCAAAAGCATCTAAATCATGACCAAGTGTATTATGAAAAATCCTTCCCTTACCATAGTTAATTGCCATTAGCATGGGTTCATGACGATCAGTTGGGGCTTTTGCACTCTGGTCTTTGCCTGTTGCCAATATGGTCATGTTCTTTGCAGGACCACGTAATTTGGCATAACACTCATCAATACCTGTTAGCCACATTTTGGGCATTCCCTTGATTATAGGGTGTTCTGTATTTCTTACGGTAATAGGAAACCTGTGTCTTTCCCCATGAAAGCCAGCTGGTCCTTTTGATGAATCAATAACCAATTTGTTGGTATTATCGTAATACATGTACGGTCCATCTTTTTCTGATCGGTCTCCCCAGCCGCCTAATCCAATCATTTGATTATAGGCATCCCATTGTGGAAAAGAATTGTCTGCGGCATGTATGCTTACAAAGCCACCACCTTTTTTAATAAATCTTTCAAAAGATTTCTGTGTTTTTTTTGGCCATGGTGCGGCCTTCCATCCAAAGTTAGATATGACTACATCATAATTATGGAACTTGGGTCTAAAATTTGGGTCGGTTATAGGTTGTTCTACTTGTTGCTGTTTTTGATCGGTCGCAAGCTTTAAATATTGTTGTTCTCGTTCAGCTTTCCATATATATTGAGTACGTGATATATCTACATTGAACAAGCCAGTTTCTTCTAAATACTGTTTCATCATTATGGTCGATTTGGGCCAAATTTGATGGTTGTTTTGACCATCGACGATAAGTACTTTGATTTTTTCCTGTGCCGTACAAACTACACTCATTGCCAATAGCATACCAATAATAATATTTTTCATAACCTTTAATATTTATGGTTGACTGTGTCTTGTTTATTTCTTTTCGATAAAACTCAACAATATATTTTTTACATCTTCTACGGTACCTAGTTGTAAACCGCCGTTTGTAGCACCAGTTAGCCAATAAAGTACCATACCCGCATCAGAGCAGTCCCATTTTCCTTTTTGAAATTTTACTACATCATCTACTTCGGCAATTTTACCTTGAAGCCAAACCCATTGCATTCTAGGGTCGGTATGATTTTTTGCCCAATCCCACTCAGGTAAGGCAACTTTTAAATGTGTATTTTGATCAGGTATTCTTATTTCGTCTACACCAAAATCCAAAATATCTTGCCATGAAAAGAAATCTCCCGCATCATCGTTGGCCGGGTGGTGGGTTATTACTTTAACATACTTGTGTTTAGATTTTTTTGACGCCTGTAAAGCATATCCAATAATATCTGGTTCGCCTGCTTCTACAATCCATAAAGGATCATTAGTCGATGATGCGTTTATGGCGTTTTTTAAATCATTAATAGTTTGCTCTTGTTGCCATTTGGCATCAAAAAAGGTAATATCATCAAAGCCTCCCCAACGCCTTGCCGTTACATCACAAACAGTTTGCATCATGGCGTGTCTTTCTTTTTCTGCTCGTTCAGATATTCGTTTTACTCGGATTAGATCACAGCTATGGGAGTAATGCACAAGTTTATTTTCAAACCCTGTCGCCTTTAAAAGGGCCAATGAAACTGCAGTACCTCCAAGATCATCGGGGTCAGGAGAATTTCCATCGGCTATAATGGCAATACGACCCTTTGGTGGTTTCACCTTTGGAATGCTATTAACAGCTGTGTTTTGTAGTGTGCCATCGGCTTTTTTTACTTTTTCGCCTTTACCAACTGGTGTAAAAATTAGACCGGACCATCTTGCTCTGGCCCATTCTTTACCGTCGGCACTTCCTATGGTAGATTGGACCGTAATTTTGTCTCCTTTTTTAAGGGAGACATTTTGCCACAAGCCATTAAAATCTTCCCCTTCATCAAACATTTTAGAGGTTAAGGATGGTGTGAACGACCCTAATTCTTTATTATTTATTAAAACTGTAAACTTAGATTGTCCATCATTTTCGCCGACACCAACAAATACAATGTCATAAGCTCCATCTTTAAAATTAAAATTCGTGGTAGTGCTTGCTTTCCTATTCTTATTTGGGTTTATGGCAAACCATTGGCCACCGGCATCTTTATAATAACCAGTATTCTCCATTGGGAAATCTGCTACAGGTAAGGTTTTGTTATCTATATCCGATAAAGAAATTAACTGATAATACGTAGGCTCCGGCCATTTAATTATTGCCGGTCTATCTTTGCTTTCCGGTTGGTAATTCTTGTCCTTTGTTAAAATGAATTTATCGAATTTAAAGCCATCTTCACGCATGCTAAATTGAATGTCATGAATACCACTTTTTTTGATATCTAGATAAATTTCATGAGGAACTCCGCAATGTTCTTCTTTCGTTCTTTGTTTATTTGACCACGACCATTCATTTTTACCATCGCACCATTGCATACGTTGACCATGTTCTGGCCATTGTCCATTTAAACCAATATGTATACTATTATCTTCACTACCGGAACTATATGCTCTAACCCAAACATAATAACGACCTGGTTCGTTTATTTTAATTTTATAATTTAAAATAGCAAGTTCACCTGGTTTGTTAGAGAAGTTCTCACCTGGTAAAAGTTCATCAGTATGGGTAATTCTAGTGTCTGGTAAAATTTGTATGTAACTACTGTTGCCTGCACCAATACTATGGTTCTCAATTATGTCGTCTGTTGTATTTGCGCTTTTATGTTTGGTGAATCTGTACCACTGTCGTAAGTCGCTTTTAGATTGTTCATAAAAATATTCAGCTTCAACAGCGACATGGTTGTTTTGTGTTTGAAAGAAGTTGTTTTCATTTATAATTGGCGCTGTTAAATTAGAAACTTGTGCAATTGAATAATTATTAAAACTAAAAATCAATATTAATGGTACTATAATATATTGAACAGCAATTTTCATTTATGAATTTTTGAATTATAGCAATTTAAGGTTTTGACATCTTTATGCTATCCTGTAGTGTTAGGCTTGTAATTTTAAGGGAGTGATATTGCGAATTCTATCATAATAGGGTAGATATATGCATGTAAGCACAGGATAGTTCTGAGCGTATTTGAGCTAACTTTAAGCACTAAGTAAATTATATTTTAAACCTAAATTAGAATGAAAAAAAAATTTAAAGGAATTTATTATGCCTTATTTTTTGCCTTTTTGTCAAGTTGTACAGCTGAAAATAAAAACCATTTAACACCTATTTTTAACGGAAACGATTTAAAAGGTTGGCATATTATTGGGGGTGATGCTACCTACAGAGTAGATAACGGGGAAATAATTGGAACAACCGTGGCAAACACACCAAATACTTTTTTGGCCACAGACTCAACATATACCGATTTTATACTTGAACTCGATTTTAAAACAGATTCGGTTTCAAATTCTGGTGTTCAAATTAGAAGTAATAGTTTTCCCTGGTATAGAGATGGTATTGTTCACGGTTACCAAATTGAGATTGATCCTTCAAGAAGATCTTGGAGTGGTGGTATTTATGATGAAAAAAGAAGAAAATGGCTAAGTCCACTAGAAGGTAATGAAGCTGCCCAAAAATCTTATAAACCAAATGAATGGAACCATTTTAGAATAGAAGCTATTGGCGATACCCTAAAAACATGGGTCAATGACATACCTGCCGCTCATTTAATAGATGATATGACACAAGAGGGTTTTATTGCCCTACAAGTACATAGTATTGGCAAAAAAGGGAAACCAGGAGTAGAAATCAAATGGAAAAATGTGGAGCTTATTACTGAGAACTTAGAGGAATATAGTAAGTCATCTCCCTTAGAACCAATTATCACTAAAAATCAACTTACTTTTCAAGAGAAAAAAGATGGTTGGCAAATGCTTTGGGACGGTAAAACGACCGAGGGCTGGCGCGGTGCGAAGCTAGATTCTTTTCCTAAAAAAGGATGGGAAATTAAAAACGGTGAACTTAGTGTACTGGCAACAGGTGGCGGTGAATCAACTGCCGGTGGCGATATTGTAACAGAAAAGATGTATGCTGATTTTGAAATGAAAACCGATTTCAAAATTACAGAAGGTGCAAATAGCGGTATTAAATATTACGTTGATACCGAGCTTAATAAAGGTGAAGGGTCATCAATTGGTCTTGAGTTTCAAATTTTAGACGATCAACGACACCCAGATGCTAAGTTAGGTAGTCATGAGGGAAGCAGAACAGTTGGGTCTCTTTATGATTTAATTGAAGCAGATACGGCAAAACATATGACCCCAATAGGGGAGTGGAATACTGCACATATCGTTTCAAAGAACAATAAAGTTGAACATTGGCTCAATGGTGTCAAAGTATTAGAATATAATCGCGGAAGCGAAGAGTTTCTGAAACTTGTTAGTGAAAGTAAATATAAAGATTGGCCAAATTTTGGACTATTGCAAAAAGGCAATATTCTGTTACAAGACCATGGTGATTTGGTGTCATTTAAAAACATTAAAATTAAAACTTATGAGTAAGAACAATAGTAGAAGAAGTTTTGTTAAAAAATCTACATTAGCTGGTCTAGGTTTGGCAAGTGCATCTTCAATGAGTATGAGTGCAAAAAGTTATAATAGTATTGTTGGAGCCAATGATCGCCTTCACGTTGCCGTTGCAGGCTTAGGTCGTAGATTGGGAGCATTTTACGAGCCAATTGCCCATAAAAAGAGTAATGTTAAATTGGTATACTTATGTGACGCAATGCAATCACAAATGACTAAGGCAGCTGTTAATTTTGAAAAACATATTACTTATAGCCCCAAACTTGAACAAGATATTTTTAAAGTTTTAGATGACGATAAGGTAGATGTACTTATTAATGCTATGCCAGACCATTGGCATACGCCTGGGGCAATTATGGCAATGAAAAATGGTAAACATGTTTATGTTGAAAAACCTAGCAGTTGTACCATGGAAGAAAATGAACTTTTAGTGGAAGCTACTAAAAAATATGGAAAAATAGTGCAAATGGGTAATCAGCAACGTTCTTCTGCGCATACTCAGCAAGTAATTAAGAAAATACATGATGGTGCAATTGGGGAAGCTTATAAGGCCTTGGCATTCTATAATAATGGGAGAGGCGAGGTGCCACACCAGAAACAAGCGGCTGTTCCCGAAGGTCTAAACTGGAACAATTGGCAAGGACCAGCAGTTCACAGGGAATATACCTCGGAAACTTGGAACTATAATTGGCACTGGTATGGATGGAATTACGGTACTGCTGAAATGGGCAATAACGCAACCCATGAATTAGATGTGGCACGTTGGGCCTTAAATGTTGATTTACCACAAAGAGTAGAAGTAGATGCTACCAAAAGGCACTTTAAAGATGATGGATGGGAAATGTATGATACCATGATGGCTAAATTTACATTTGAGGGGAATAAGCAGATCGAATGGGACGGAAAAAGTAGAAACGCATATAATACTTACGGTAGCGGTCGTGGTGTTATCATCTACGGAACCGAAGGTACCGTTTTTGTAAACCGCGGTCATTATAAATTGTTCGATAGAAAAGGAAAGCTCATAGAAGAAGTTTCAAGCGGTGGTCAAGAAGGTGGTGTTGCTCTTGGTGGAGGTGGTGATATGTCTACCATTCATGTTATGAACTTTTTTGAAGCTATTAGAGGAAATGAATCTTTACAAGCGCCTATTGATGATGCAAACGTTTCAATGGCCATGGTTCATTACGCAAATGTAGCATCGCGTATAGATCAAAATTTTGATATTGATAGTATAAAAGGTACCATGTTCAATGGAGAAGCCATGCAACATTGGGGTAAACCCTATGAGGAATCTTGGAAATCTAAGTTTATGTTGTAACGAAATAAAAAAAATCCCCGAGTTTTTTAACTCGGGGATTTTTTTATTCGATCAATTCCTTACTATATTAATTTGTTGTTTAGCTATTCTGCCTCAGTAGTTGCAATAGTGTTCACAAGAAAACTAGCACCCCATTTTTCACGAAGTACTTTTGCCATTTCCTTTACGATATCTTGGTGGGTTGCTTTCTCAGCTAGATTATCCAGTTCCAAGGGGTCGCTACTGTGGTCAAATAGCATTCTGGCATAGGCGGTTCCTTTGTGGTCGGTCCATTCGGTATAAAAATAGTTCCCTTGTATTAAGGTAACCGCATCCTTAAATTTAGATATCGCGTAATTCTTTTGCCGTTTTTCGGGTGTATTGTTAATGAGCGACACAAAACTTTCTCCTTCCAATTGGTTTTCTGGAACTTCTAAACCAGCTAGTTCTGCCAAACTTGGATAGACATCAATAAACTCTGTAATATTGGAAACATGGTTTCCTTTGGTTTTACCGGGTACTTTTATCACCAACGGACTATGTAAAGAGGTCTCAAACGTACAATGCTTGCACCATAGTTGGTGTTCGCCTAAATTCCAACCATGATCTCCCCAAAGTACAACAATGGTATTTTCTGCCAATCCCGAGTCTTCCAGTTCCTGCAATACCTTACCTATTTGGGCATCTACAAAACTCACGCAGGCATAGTAGCCTTGAATGAGCTTTTTGGCCATATCATCTGTTACCGGACCTTTCTTTGGCACTCCGTGATAACTACGAAGTTCTCCAAAACCATGAAATGCTTTGGAGGGTGTCGTTTTTGGTTGTTGATAGCTTTCGGGTAGGTGAATGTTTTCGATAGGATAGGTATCCCAATATTTCTGTGGTGCATTAAAGGGTAGGTGGGGTTTCATAAAACCCATAGCCAAGAAAAAGGGTTTACCAGATGCTTTAAGTTTTTTAAGGTCGGCGATACCCTTAGTAGCAATCTGACCGTCTAAATATTCACTTTCATTCGTTGTAGAACTTTCAAAAGGGTTTCCTCTTTGATTGGGTACTGCGATTAAGCTTTTATTTTCCTTGGTTAAATACTTAGTAGTTGCATTTTCAGGTCGCCATATTTCGTCCCAAGCTTTTTTTCTATCGTTTTTATGATGCAGCACTTTTCCGTTGGAAATGGTAGTATATCCGTTGGCCTTAAACAGTTCTGGTAGGGTAACCGCTTCGGGAATTTCTTCGTCCACTTTTACGTCGTGGGTCAAAAATCTATAACGTGTTGGGCGTGTTCCTGTTAGAATACTAGCCCTAGAGGCACCGCAGGTAGGAACGCTGCAATAGGCTCTGTCAAAGACCAAACTCTCCGCGGCCAATGCATCCAGATTTGGGGAACTGATATGTGCTGCACCATAAAAATTCAGCTCTGGTCGCAAATCATCCACTGCAATAAAAAGGATATTGGGTTTTTGTTTAACCTTCGTTACTGTTTCTTGTTTTTGTACCGGTTTACAGGAATAACCGAGCAAAAAGCAAAGTAGTACATACCCGATTTTTGCATGTAAAGATGACGGGTTGTTTCGTAAATTCATATAGTCTAGTTTTTTTGCGTTAACTTGAGATTATCACGTGGGCAGACAATTGATTGTCAAAAAAAATTAAAATTAATTCACGTTTCAGTAGATCTACCTTCTTTAGCGCTAAGAAAATTAACATAGAACTCTCTTGTTGATTGAATGTCTTTGACCTTAAATACGTGGTGAAATGAACTCATAAATTAAACTTTAGTAAACAAGCTAATAATGAGATTTTTTAAGTTTAAAAAACCTCATTATTAAAAATTTAAAAAATGTAATTTTTGATGTCAATTATAGTTAATGTTTAGTGTTTAAAAAGAATTGATTTTTAATTGAATGGTGTGTTTACCAGGTGAAAGTCGAATACTTTCAAATGCAGATGGTACCTTTTCGCCGTTATGGATAAAATCTTTACCATCTAAGTTATTCAAGCTAAATTCGGCTACCATATTTGCCGGTATTTCTATTTCGTAGGTTTGAAGCCTAGGGCCATTGTATTTATATTCCCCCTTAATAGTACCTCTTACCGTTGGTACTTCAATGGAGCTTGATTTCAATGTGCTCATTTGAGGTTTAATAGTGGCAATGCCAAAACCAGGTGTTTTAGGTTTAATGCCCCAAAGTCCTCTTGGTATTACATTGGCAGGCACTGCACCCCAAGCATGATTCCAGTCAAGGTTATTTTTATATTTATTATCCCATGCTTCTAATGTGATTGTAGAGCCAATTTTAATCATGTTGTACCAACTTCTATCACTGGTATCTGTCAGTAAGTCTAAGGCATAATCTTGTTCTCCGGCATTATAGAGTCCGTCCATTAAAAATTGCGCCCCATAAACACTACATGCTAAACCTCTAGACTTAACATAGTCAACAACAGTTTGGTAGTGCTCTTCTGGCACCAAACCAAATGCCAATGGCATCATATTAGCGTGTAAAGATGCATGTTTTGAGCCAATACCGTCTACATAAATTCCTCTCTCTTTATCGAACATTTGTTCGTTAACCGCTTTCTTGGCTTTTGCAGCTCTTAGTTCAAAGTCTAATACTTCTTGGGTTTTTCCGAGGATTTTTGCAAACTCGGCCATAATCTTCATGTTCTCATAAAAAAACGAATTAATTACGGTACTGTATGGCATAAATTCAAAACCGTCAAGTTCACCGGCCGTTTTACTACCATTGAAATTCGCAGGAGGCCAATCAACAATATCCGTTAATGGTTTTTTATATCCGTCAGGAAAGCCCAATTTTCGCATAAATTCTTTATCAACTTTCGTTGAAGTTATTAGACCGTCTTCATTAGAAAGTTCAAATAATGATTTATGTTTAAGTGCATCATAATATCTCTCAATTAACTCAGTGTTGCCGGTATACATATAATCCGCATAAATTAAAAGAGCTACATGTTGTTGCCATTCTGTTGGCCATGTTGGGTTTTTCATGAAATACTCTATAGTACGTCTTGCCATAGCGAATTCACGATCAGTGGTATAATGACTTAGCTGATTCAGGTAAGCATCTGCTTCATAAGGTATTCTTTCTCTATCTCCATCCACATAAAGTCCATTAAATGTGGTTGCTTTTATAGAGTACTTACATAAATCCCAAACTTGATTAAGTATGTCGTCATCACTCTCAAAACTACTTGCTTCTTCATCCCAATAGGTATGAAATGCTAATTGCTGAAAGTCTTCTTTAGAAACTGTTTCTTGAGCTCCTTCTACCTCGGCATATCTAAATGGAAGAAGTGGGGGGAACCCTTTAGGTAATGCTACAGCTTGGTTAGGTCTAGTATTTCTTTCATTTTTTTGTACTTCGATCTGATATTTTTTTTGTCCTGGTTTTACATCAACTTGAATCTCTTGATAGCGAATATTACTTTTCGCTGGAGGGGTTCTATTGACATTGCCTTCTTCATCTACCATTTCACCAATTCTAAATGTCAAGGTGTGTGGTTTCTTCGCATTATAGTTAAAATCGATAGTTGCGAAGGCTGCTTTACCAAAATCCATAAAATACACATCACCTCTTTTTTCGAATACAACCGGATCTACCTTTGTTGTCACAAATTTGTTTTCGGTAGAGATAATATAACTATCACTTTGCCCTGTAGTAAATTTTTGCATTTCAGAATAATCTACCAAGCGATTATCTTCATCCCAAATTCTTACTTTCCAATAATACGTTTTTCCTGTTTCTAAGGGCTTACCTTTATATTCTACATTTGTTGATAGATTAGAAGCTACTCGTTGGCTATCCCAAACATTTCCATTATTGGCATCGATTGTTGACTTATCGCTAGCTACTAAAATTTGATATGCCGATTGAAATTTGGATGCCGAAGGTACCGTCCAACCAAATTCTGGTTGTAGGTCAAAAATTTCAACCTCTGTTTCTGGTGCCCTGATCAATTCAACCGTTAAATCTGTAGGGGCAGCTCTATATTCGTTACTATTCTTTTTTATAAGTTCATCTAGTTTAGATCGTAACTTGTTTGCCGTTTCAACATATTTTTTCTTACCGATTAAGTTGTTGATTTCTAGAGGGTCTTTTTTAAGGTTGTATAATTCTTCTATTGTTTTGTCATTTACGTATCTAAAATATTTCCATTCGTTGGTACGCACACCTTCACTGGGGGCAATGCTTTCAAAATCCCAAATATGTTCTATTAAAACGGTATCTCTGTCTATGGATTTTTTTTCTTGATTTACAAGTGGCATAAGACTTTTTCCTTGCCATGTGTTAGGTATTTCTACATTAGCCAGATCTGCAATTGTAGAAGTAACATCTATATTTAGAACCATGTCATTAATATCTTGATGTTTGTTTACTCGTGGGTCAAAAATTATCAATGGTACACGTATAGAATTATCATACATTAACCATTTTCCGGCAAGTTGGCGCTCACCTAAAAAGTAGCCATTATCGCCCATAACTATTATGACCGTGTTGTCTTCAATGCCTTTCTCCTTCAGTCTTTTTCTAATTTGCTTAATCTCTAAGTCAATTCCGGAAATCATTCTGTAATAGCCTTTTAAGCTATGTTGATATTTTTCTGGGGTGTCATATCTCCATGTCCAGCGCAATCTATTAAAGCCTTGTCTAACTATTTCAGGTTGCGCATTAAAATATTTATCATCTGATAGGGCAGGTTCGGGTATGGTAATATTAGTCAATAAACTATTTGTACTATTCTGCCAAAAGTATTGATCCTCCGCGGGATCATGAGCATGAGGAGCGCTAAAGCTTAAGGATAGGCAAAACGGCTCATTGCCAGATGCGTTACTGTCAATGAAATCTAAGGCTTTTTGCCCTGTATATCTAGTTAAATGAACAGTATCATTATCAATTGTCTTGTAATAATATCCTCTTCGATCTTTATATCGGTTGTTTCTATCATAAGATTCAAATTCGTCGAATTGCTTCTCTAAATCATCGTATCTAACACCGTACTTCCCGTAAAAACCTGTGTAATAACCGTTGTTTTTTAATAGCGTAGGATAGGAGTTTTCCATATACTCTTCGCGAACATTACCGGTTTGAAAATTGAAATTATGTGCTCTCTCATGTAGACCGGTTATAATACTAGCTCTACTAGCTGCACAAATGGGCGTGGTAACAATTGCTTTATTAAAATAAGTACCAGCTTTTGCCAAAGCATCCATTTCTGGAGTTTCTACAAATTTATTTCCAGCATAACCTATAGCATCAAATCTCTGGTCATCTGTTAAAATGAATATGATATTAGGTTTCGCGCTTTTTTGTTCTTTGTTTTGACCATATGATAAGCTTCCTATTAAACAAAATAAGAATACAGCTAAACGTCTTATTATCTTAAGCATACGTTGATTTTAGTTTTATTGTTTTTGTTGATTTGTTGTTCGGTCTTTTTTTTGGACCGCATTACCAAACTTAAGTTTCAAGGTCATAGTATCCATCCTGTGCTGTCCTGAACATGTTAAGGGTAATGTAATTTAAATGTTTGTTTAAAAATAATGGAATTATGTTTATTGGTTTTATAGCCTACACACCAGTATGGTTATTCTTTTGGAGAAGACTAATTTTAGCTTATACCATATACTCAAACATTAAATTATGAAATATATAGCGTCTAGCTTTTCAAGGGTTGTAACCTTCTGTCTTATTTTATTGATGATAAGCTGTAATGATAACAATAAAAAAAAGGAGGCTGTTGAAATATCTACTGAGGTAAGTCTATCAGAACGGCCAAATATTCTATGGTTGGTTACAGAAGATATGAGCGCTTATTTACCTCCGTTTGGAAACTCTACAATTGTGACTCCCAATTTAAGTAGGTTGGCAAAAGAAGGTGTTATTTATCCAAATCTGTTTTCTACATCTGGTGTTTGTGCTCCTAGTAGGGCGGCTATTACAACGGGTATGTATCCATCAAGTATAGGAGCCAATCATATGAGAACTACATCTTATACAGAGGTAACCGGTTTACCGGCATATGGCGCGGTACCTCCACCAGAAGTTAAAATGATCAGTGAATTGCTGCGTAAAGAAGGGTATTATTGTACCAACAATTATAAAACAGATTATCAGTTCAAGGCACCTAAAACGGCTTGGAATGAAAGTGGTCCTTACGCGCATTGGCGTAATAGAGGTGAGGATCAGCCTTTTTTTTCAGTCGTTAATTTTACCGAAACACATGAATCTGGATTATTTGAACCTTACGGACATCGGTATATAGAGCAAAGACATTATAAGCTTGGGGATAAAAGTTTTAAGTGGAAAGAAGGTAGAATGCCCGAAGAAGAAACACCAGAGCATATTTCTAAAGACATAAAGTTTAATATACCTCCTTATCTGCCCGATACTGAAATTGTGCAGAGAGATATGTGGAAAATGTATAATAATATCGCAGAAATGGATAGCCAGCTGGGTGCGGTTCTAAAGCAATTGGAAGATGATGGGTTATTAGAAAATACAATTATCTTTTTTTACGGAGATCACGGTGGAACAATGCCTAGACAAAAACGATTAATTTACGACTCGGGCTTGAACACCCCTATGATAGTTAGATTCCCACATAAAGCAAATGCAGGTTCTAAAGATGATCGCTTAATTAGTTTTGTGGATTTTGCACCAACATTACTTTCATTAATTAATACCGAACCAAGAAAATATATGCAAGGACAAGCTTTTTTAGGCGAATTTAAAGCTAAAAATGAGAGAGAATATATCTATGCTGCCGCTGATCGCTTTGATGGGTTTACTGATGCCATTAGAGCAGTAAGAAACAATCGTTTTAAATATATTAGAAATTATAGACCGGAACAAGGTTATTATTTACCAATAGATTACAGAGAAAATATACCGACCATGCAAGAGTTATTGCGCTTAAGAGATGCAGGTAAATTAGATTCAGTACAAGCTTTATGGTTCGGTACTACAAAGCCCGTACATGAACTTTATGATTGTGAAATTGATCCTCACGAAATAAATAACTTGGCAGAAAACCCGGATTATGCCGACACTTTAGAGGAATTGAGTAGCGAGTTGGATAATTGGATAGCAAAAATTGGTGATCAACCAAACTTACCTGAAGGTGAGCTGTTAAAGCAATTATGGAAAGGGGAAAAAGTACAGCCCGTTACCTTACAGCCTAGTGTTGATATTAATAAGTCTTCAGTATCTATTGCTTGTAATACAGAAGGTGCTTCTATTGGTTATAAAGTAACTATGAACAATAAAAAGGAACCGGCGGAGTGGCAGGTTTATACCGGTCCTTTTGAATTGCAGGATAATAGTACTCTTAAAGTACAAGCCCACAGAATTGGTTTTAAACCAAGTGACATTGTAAAAGTCAATAAATAATTTATTATTTGATATTTTCGTAGTGCCTTCAATTCAAAGATTATAGATAATATTATGATTTTTGAATTGAGAGTACATTATACTTGTTTCTAATTTGACCCTTCAATATAATTTCTAATACCGGGTACTATTTTAATTTGAAGTTCAGTTTTATTGTCAGGCCATTGTAATATGGTAAGTTTTTGGGTGAAGGAATTCCAGATAAAATTTTTTGGTTGCATGCTTTTTGGGCATTTAAATACCTCTAGACCTTTATTTTTAATCGGGTCGTGGTACATGATAAAATCATCGTCTATAAGAATTGAGAACCCATCTGGATAATGTCTGTTGGCACCAATGAAGATTTCTGAAGATCCTTTTTTACTATCTGGTTTTATCGTTAAGTCTAGAGTGCGTGTGGCATGGTTGAACAAAAATGATTTAATGTCACCGGCAATGGTTTGTGGATAAGGTCTGGAAATGATATCTGTAATGTATTTTCTTTCTACAGTACCTGCAGCTTTTTTATCACTGAATATTGCCCATGTTGACGGACCACCGGGTAAAAAATTCTGCATACTTCGATTACCCAAAAACCATGCTTTTATACTGCCAACTCCCATTTTGTCAAAAACTTCTGCGGTTTTAATGTAAAGCTCTCGATATTCTAATTGACCTAGTTTACCCGAAACCAAAGTGTCTGTTGTTGTAAATGTAGGAAAACCCCATTCACCAATTAGAATTGGTGCGTTCAAAAAGGTAGATTCTTTATCAAAGCGATTCATAACCGGTTTAATGTATTCTATTTTATTTTGATAAATGTGAGGTGCAAACACTATATTTTTTCTATTCACATTTGTGGTTATTTCGGCATATTGGTTATTATCAATAGCTTCACCTTTATTCATGAAAATGGACTGTAACAGTATCTTTTTATCCGGGTTTATTAAATTGCTGGCATCTATAATTTTTTGATATAACGGAATTAAGTATTTTCTAGTAAGTTCATTATACGTGATATCCATTGTAAGCTTTCTAGGTTCGTTGACAATGTCATAGCCTAAAACCGAAGATTCTTTGGCATATCTTTTCCATATTACTTGCCAAGCTTCTATATAGGTATTGTATTCATTATTTTTATTTAACCAAAAATCTTCCCAAATAAAACTATCTATACCATAGACGGTCATTTTAAATATGGTTTTGAACCCGGCATGTCTACCTAGTTCAACCAAAGAATCTAATTTTATTAAATAGTTGTCGTCTAATTTTCCGCCAGGAAAACTACTAAGCTTGCCCAGCTCTAATCTTATTACCTGTGTATTACTACCCATGCGAACCATACGGGTATAGTCATCAGAATTAAAGTAGACTTCGCCTTTGTGATCATTTGTGTTTATTACGAAACCTCTTGGTATAACGTGTCTTCCTTGGCTATCTCGTAGACCATGTTTAATTTGAGCTGAACAGGTTATATTACCGGCAAAAACTAAAAGGAAAATTAAGAATGTTTTTTTCATGATATAATTTTTTAAAAGTTGGAAGTGACACATTGTTTGAGTTTCTGTATTTAATGATACATGGTAAAAAGAGAGTGGGACAAAAACATGTTTTGTCCCACTCTACCAACTAACTTCAAACAACTAATATGAATTACCAATTCTGGTAACTATTTTATAATAATATCAATTTTTATCTATACCCATTATTTGTAGGGTCAGATTCTAATAAGACAGGATTTTGTTCCAGTTCTTGTAGCGGAATAGGAAGTTTAACATGCCATGGTCTAATATTTAAATTCGGTTCCCAAAAACGATATTCTAAGTTTGTAACAACATCTATTAAGATACCCCAACGTATTAGGTCATATCTTCTATGTGCTTCGCCTGCAAGCTCCCACTTTCGTTCATCATAGATAGCCTCTCTAAAGCCTTGTTGGGTAAGACCTTCTAGTTTCCATTCTTCTTCAGTTTCAAAAGCACGCTTTCTAATTGGCTCAATATATTGATAAGCATTACCAGGACCATTAGCCTCGTTTTCACATTCTGCCGCCATTAAATAGACATCTGCTAAACGAAAAACCATTCTATTGTCCGAGTGATTGAAACGAGGAGAGCTTTCTAAATCTAAATTCCAGAATTTAGCCATGTATGGGAAATTTAATTCGAAACCTAAATAATTATCTACAATGTTCAATTCTCTTCTTAAATCATTTAATGGAAATTTTTCAGCAAAATCTTTAGAAGCAACTTGTAAGCCTGTACCATTAAATGCTTCGCCTCTTTCTGAAAGGGCATCTCTTAAAGCAGATCTTTCATCTGCATTTTTAGGCTCATCTCTTAAGCGAGGGTTGAACATGCTTGGTCTCCAGCTGTTGTTACCGGCAAATGATCTACCCGGAAAGGCAGGGTCGAAAATTCCTTCGATATCCCTAGCGAAATCTAAAGACCAAATAATTTCTGGGTTATATTCATTAGCTGGATCAAAAACCTCATTATAGGTTGGTAATAGTGCATGTGGAGATTCATCTATAATTTCCAGACATTTACCTAAACCAACTGTCCACTCTTGTTGCTTCATATAAATTTTAGCCTCAATAATGGCAGCTACCCATTTCGTGGCACGGCCTCTTTGATCATCTGGGTACGTAGAAGGTAAAATAGACTGGGCAAATTGTAAATCATCTATTACTCCAGCGATAATAGTGGACTCATCTGTTCTTGGTAATGAACTTACTTCTTCTAATGTAAGTACTTCATTGTAATATGGGGCATCTCCCCAAAGATTGGTAATGTGCCAATAGCATAGTGCTCTTAAAAAACGGGCCTCTGCGATAATTTCTGTTCGTGAGCCTTCTAAAATACCCTCATTGTCTTGTACCCTATCTATAATTATGTTTGTATTGAATATAACTTTATAAAGGTCTTTCCATGTATCTGAAACACTCATTTTTTGGACCGATACATCTGCAAGAGCCTCGTTCATTGAATAATTACCAATCGGTTCTACAAAATTTGCAGCACGATTAGGTTCGATAATATCAGCACCATTATCATAAAAATGATCTAGGCCTACTTGACCATAGATAGAATTGTTTTTTAATATGGCATAGGTTCCATTAATAGCTTGTCTTGCATCACTTTCAGATGCAAAAAAGGTTTCGGGAGCCACAATGGCTCTTGGATCTTCTTCTAAAAACTTCTCACATCCAATGGCGGAGAATATAATGAAGATGTATAAAAAAATGTTCTTTGTTTTCATAGTTGTTTTTTTAAAAAGTTACGTTTACACCAAGCGTTATAACACGTGGGTTAGGATAATTGGCATTTAAATATCCTTGTGCAATATTACCCAAGCCAGTTCTACCAAAATTACTGGCCTCTGGTTCGATCAGTCTAGTTTTAGAGAACAACAATAAGTTAGCTCCCGATAAATAAATGGTAGCTTTTTTAAGGCCGTCAAGTCCTATTTTATCAGTAGGGAAATTATATGCCAATCTTACTGTCTTCAAACGCAGGTGAGAACCATCTTCTACATATTGGGAATTACTCGGTGTATTGGTCACCGTATCGGCTCCTGCTCTGGGAATATCTGAGGTTGGGTTGTTTACGGTCCAACGGTCTCGTAAGTCGCCAAATTTTACTGTCTCACCTCTGTTGAAATAATGATTACGCATTCTTAGGTTATACACCTCATTACCTATAGTGCCTTGAAAGAAAAATGAAAAGTCTAAATTCTTATAAGAAATAGAGTTTTCAATACCAAAAATTAAATCGGGAATTGGGCTACCTAAGATAACATTGTCCTCTGTAGATGCAATGCCATCACCATTAATATCCTCAAAGTGTGATCCACCAACAACTTGTGGGTCGGTTCTGCCAGATGCATCAATTTCTTCTTGGCTCTTCCAAGTACCTAAGTAGTTTAGACCTGTGTATACTGGAACCGACTCACCTACGATAAGTCTTGTGTTTCCAGAACCAATAATAGGATCTACGACAACATCTATAAACTCTTGTCCCCCTAAATCTAAAATCTCGTTGTCGTTAGAAGATAAGGCTACTGAAGAATTCCAGCTAAAATCTGTTTTGGATATGTTGGTAGATGTTAATAAAAGTTCCCAACCCTTGTTTGAAAGTGAACCTACATTTTGTAGTTGACTTGTGAAACCTGTTTGTCTTGGTATGGTAACATCTAAAAGTAAATCATTAGTTTCTTTTTGGTAGTAGTTAAACTCCGCAAAAAGTCTACCATTGAACATTGATGCTTCTAGAGCGATATCTAAAGAAGTTGTGGTTTCCCATTGTAGATTTGGATTTGCAGGTCTTCCTAATGTTAAGCCAGGAACCTCTGATCCATTCAAGGTTGTGTTAGCCTCAGTAAGTACACCCAATGTTCTATATGGACCAATCGCCTGATTACCTGAACGACCCCAACTAGCTCTGAATTTTAAATCTTTGAACAAAGTCTGGTCTTGCATGAATTCTTCTTCACTGATTTTCCAGGCACCGGCTATTGAAGGATAAAATTCATACTTGTTACCCGGGGCAAATACAGAACTACCATCTGATCTACCTACCAATGTTAAGAGATATTTGTCTTTATAGTCATAATTTATCCTTCCAAAAAATGAAGCAATTTGAAACCCATTATAATCACTGCTTACAATAGCTCTGATAGGGTCAGAGTTTCCTAAATTATTAAAACCTGTTGCATCACTAGTGATACCTGCTGCCTCGGATTCTGTTATTTCAGTTTCTACTTTTTGAAATGATGCACCGCCTAGTACTGTTAAACTATGGTTTTCGCCAAAATCTGTAGTATACTGTACCGTATTTTCGTTGTTCCAACCTGTACTTGCTAGAGTACGTACACTAGCGGTACCACCATCTTGCACCCCTATAGCAAGGTTACCTGGAGATTGACTTGAATTAAAACGGTTTCGTTTAGTATTGTTGAATTCTGGACTGAATGTAGAACGTATAAACCAACCAGGAGCTGGACGATACTCTAAATAAGCAGTTGCCAATAGATTATTGGTAAACGTTTCATTAGTGTTCAGTGCAAAATTTGCCAGCGGATTGTTAAATGGTGCCCCTATGACATCGTCAAAACCATTAAATGTGCCGTCATCATTAAATACAGGTTGTGTGCGTAAGGTTCCAAAAGCATTACCGCCAAAGGAGGTTAGGCCATTTTCATTTTTAATTCTAGAATAATTGATACGAAAGCCTGCCTTTACTTTATCACTTAATTTTAAATCTAAATTTGACCTAAATATGAATTTTTCGATACCGGTGCTTTTTACGATACCTTCTTGATTAAAGTAATTGATTGAATTATAATAGTTTACATTTTCAGAAGAACCTGATAGGCTTATATCTGCATTATAAATTGGTGCAGGACCTGTTGTTAAATCTATCCAATCATTATTTGGGTAGGTAGATGGATCATTTGGAAAAGGTGCAGATACGTTTCTAAAATCGGCACTTTCGTTTGTAAATGCAATTTGTTCTTCTTGACTTAGTAAGTCTGGTAATTCAGGTAGCATTTGCATACTTGTAAAAACATTTACGCTAATTTCAGGTTTTCCAGTACCTACGCCTAAACCATTTTTAGTTGTTACCAGAACTACCCCGTTGGCACCCCTAGAGCCATATATGGCAATAGATGAAGCATCTTTAAGAATTTCAATAGATTTAATATCGCTTGCGTTAATATTATTCAGGTTGAAATTTGTACCAACAACAATGCCGTCAATTACCCATAATGGTTCATTACTACCGGTAATAGAGTTACCACCTCTTACACGAATAGCGGTTCCAGCACCAGGTGCCCCACTTGTTTGTGTTACTTGAACTCCTGCAGCCCTACCTTGTAAAACCTGATCTACCCTTGCTGAGGGTACTTGTGTGATTTCTTCAGAACTCACAGACGCTACAGAACCCGTTAAATCTGATTTTTTAGTAGTACCATAACCAATTACAACAACTTCGTCAAGCTTATTGCCTGCTTTAAGAATTATATTTAATTGAGTTTGGTCGCCAATGACAACACTTTGTGGTTCATAACCAATGTAAGAAACCTGTAGTGCGTCTTCAGTGTTTGCTTCAATGGTAAAATTACCATCAAAATCGGTAGTAGTACCTCTAGTTGTTCCTTGAACAATTACCGATGCTCCAGGTAAAGGTCCTTCTTCGTCCGATACGTTACCACTCACGGTTTGTTGAGACCATGATGATAATGTAACTAAGGCAAACAGTACAGTAAATACCTTAGTTTTAATTTTAAATAGTGTTAGTTTAGTTTTCATAGAATTGTCTCATAAAGTTGAAAATTTCATTTTGATTATGTTAAACTATCGTTAAGGTTTTTTTTAATCATCCTGTACTGTACTGTAGTGGTGAACTATTTTTATAGTGAAATAGCGGATTTATAGAATGTTTACGGGTTTTCTTAATAAAAAATTAAATTCATAAAATATGTCATTTTAATTTTTAAATTGATTATTAAATGGGCTTTAGAATTTAAAAATGATAATTCTTGCTGTATGCGGATAGTGGAAAAAATGAGCTTGATTGGTTTACAGATTCAGATAAAACATTAAGCATTCTAGACTATTGAAATTAATGGGAAAAATAAAACCCCTTTAAAAATTAAAGGGGTCTTGAATAACTTTTGTAAAAACTGATTACCGATCTGCACCAATTATTTTCGGAGGGTTATAATTTGTACTACTAGTTCTTTGTTTCTGCTCTACATAATACGGCTGAAAACTGTAAGACGAACTTTCATCCCAATTGGAATTTATTTTAGGCAATTTTTCTTTCATTGAAGCGATTTGAGATTTGTACTTCGAATTTTTTGCTTGGTTTGTCCATTCATTGGGATCTGTACTATGGTCATAAAACTCTTCAGTGCCATCTTCATATCGAATATATCTATATCCGTTTGTTTTAATTGTATGGTTGTTCATGCCAAAAGTAGTAATGGCGTGTGCATCTTCTAATCCTTCATTATTTTTCATCATATTCACTAAGCTAAGCCCTTCGTTTTTTGAATATTTAGGTAGTCCACTTAATTCTAAAAGTGTGGGATAAATTGAAAGCATTTCCACAGGAGCATCAATTTTCTTTCCTTTAGGTAAATTCGGTGCCGAAAATATTAAAGGCGCCTTAGTGGCAGTTTCCCATAATGCGTGTTTAGCAAATGTTCCTTTTTCTCCTAGGCGATATCCGTGATCAGACCACAATACAATTATCGTATTGTTGCCATATTCACTATTCTCCAAGGCATCTAGAACACGACCTAATTCATTGTCTACATAACTAATACAGGCTAAATATGCTTTGACTATTTTTTTCCACTCTCCACTTTCTTTTGCCCATTCTGTAGTAGGCATCATAGGTAAATCGTTTATTTGAAGTCCTATAGGTGGTATGTCTTCTAAATCGTCTACTTTATATGGCGGTGTCTTAATATTTTCTAAAGGATATAGATCAAACCATTTTTGTGGCACATATAAAGGTACATGTACTCTCAAAAATCCTAGACCCATAAAAAATGGTTTTTCATATTTCTTATGTAACCTATCAATAACCCAATCAACGGATTTGTGGTCTGGCATTAGTGTGTCATTCTCAGGAAAGGCGCCCCAATCTGTGCTAGTTCTACCATATTTTTTTCTGTCTGCCGTACCAAATCCATCCCAAACAAATCTTTCTTCTGGATAGGGTCCAAAGCCTTTTACACGACCTCCAGATTCATTAAAAGTACTGTCTGGAGCATGTATGTGAAATAACTTACCAATCCCCATTGTGTGGTACCCGTGGTTTTCAAAGTACTCTTGTAGAAATGTAATATCTTTTGTGGTAGAATTTCCTTCTCGTCGAATTTCATTATCCGGTGTCATTCCGTAAATTCCTGTGGTAGAAGGTCTTAACCCCGTCATTAATGATGCTCTTGATGGACCGCATAATGGTGCTTGACAATGAGCATCTGTAAAAGAAACACCCATAGATGCTAGTCTATCAATATTTGGAGTTTTGGCAGGGCCATCAAAACTACCTATCATTGTATTGAGGTCATCTACGGCTATAAAGAGAACATTCGGTTTATTCTGTTCATTTTTTTCAATAGGTTTTTCTTTCTCTTTACAGGAACTGATCAGTGAAAGAGCAACTACTAAAAAGATAAGCTTATTATATTTCATTTGTCATGATTATAAGGTGTTACAAAGTTGTATGTGCCGGGTTGAACCATTATTTCTATAAAATCATCACTAGTGCTCAATAATTTGATTTCTTTAATTGCTGTTAGTTCTTGTTCATTTACTATTAGTTCTTCAGTGCCTATTTTAGGAATGATAATTTTAGCTGTAGTGTTTGGTGGTATTTGTGTTTCCATTTTAAATTGATCATTGGAAATTTTCCACGAATTTGATACCGTACCAAATGGAGTTTGTAAAGAAGCGGAAGCATTTGTTAGGTAATGAGTATTAGGTACAGGTGCTATTTTAATGACTTTATAACCAGCTTTCAATGGTGATATGCCAGCGATTCTTTCATACATCCATTCACCAATGGCGCCGTACGCGTAGTGGTTTAAACTGTTCATATTCTGTGGGTTGAAACCTTCTTCTTTGCTATAGCTGTTCCAACGTTCCCAAATAGTGGTAGCACCTTGATTAATAGAGTAAAACCATGACGGATATGTTTCATTGAACAACAATTTATACATCTTATCTGTTTCGCCGGTTTTATCTAAAACTTCAGATAATAATGGGGTGCCTAGAAATCCTGTGCGTAAATGGTCATCAGCTTTAGAGATTTCTTCCATTAAATGCTTTTTGGCATTTATTTTTTTGTTTTCGGATAGCAAATCAAAAGCCAAGGCCAACAAATAAGAAGTTTGTGTAGACGATACGCCCTTAATTTTGCCGCTTTCGTCAAAAAAGGTATCTTCAAAAGATTTGGATACTGTTTTAAATATCTCTTCATATTTTTTTTGTTCTTCAACTCTCCCCAATACGGCAGCACTTTGCGAAGTAAGTTTTGCCGAATGGGCATAAAATGCAGTGCCAATAAGATGAAGTGAAGTGTCTCCTCTATTGTCTCCATTTTCTGGGTAGGGCTGTAACCAATCTGAAAAAGACATCATATTGGAAATATTGTCTTTCGATTTCAGTTTATGATATGTTACCCATTCTTGCATCATTTCAAAATTATCTTCCAATATACTCTTGTCACCTGTGCGCAAATAAATTTTCCAAGGAATGATGGTACAAACATCGCCCCAACCAGAACTGCCTATTTTGTTGCCACGTGCATCTGGCACCGTCCATGGAATACCTCCATTTTCAAATTGAGCTTCTTTGACACTTTGTAACCAACTTGCCCAAAATTTATACACATCTGCATTGAACATAGATGTTGGTCCAAAAACCTGTGCATCACCTGTCCACCCTAAACGTTCATCACGCTGTGGGCAATCTGTGGGTATATCAAAGAAATTTCCTCTTAAGCCCCAGACAATATTACTTTGTAGTTGGTTCAATTTGTCATTTGAAGATGTAAACGTACCGTTGTTATTAAAATCTGAATACTGTACAATACCAGTTACCCAATCATTTGTAGGCTCTTTAGTAGTATCGAAACCGCTTAATTCAATATATCTGAAACCGTGGAATGTAAATTTTGGCGTATATACTATATTACCATCTTTAGCGGCAATATAATAATCGGTAGATTTCGCCGATCGGTAATTTTTGGTATAAAAAGACCCGTCTGGTGATAACATCTCTGCGAACCTAATTTTTAAGGTATCTCCCTTCTTCATCGGGACTTTAACTTTAGGTACCCCTACCATATTCTGCTTTAGATCGAAGATTACGGTATTATCAATTTTTGTTATTTGTTTCGGGTTCAGCTCTATTTTTGCTTTTACCGTTGTGTGCCTTTTTGGTGTTAAAGCAATGTGATCGTCGAGATTGGTGGTTTCTACATTATGCCATTTATGATCATCAAATTCAGTGGTAGACCATTTGGGCATTTCTAAAGCGGCATTGTAAATTTCACCATCATAAATTTCGGAAAATTGGATGGGTCCGTTGGTAGTTCCTTTCCAACTATCATCTGAAGTAATAATTTCTTTAGAGCCATCTTTCATGTGTATTTCTAATTGGCATAATATTTTTGGTGAAATAGTATTGTCCCATGGTGTTTTTCCCCAAAGTAACCTTCCGGAATACCAGCCAGATGCTAATTCAACACCAATAGTATTTTGATCAGATTTGATTAAATCGGTAACGTCATAGGTTAAAGTTTCAATTCTTTTATCATAGGAAGTAAACCCTGGCGACATTACATCATTGCTTACGTTTTTGCCGTTTATAGAAACATCAAACACACCTTTAGCTGTAATGTATAGCCTGGCAGAAGAAATTGTTTTGGACAGCTTAAATTCTTTTCTTAGATATTGTGGTTTATGAATAAGTATGTTACTGCGACCACGAATACTGTCTTTTGCAGTGTTAAGACCTACCCATTTTGCTTTCCAATCACTGTTTTTAAGTAATCCTAATTCGAAGTTTTGTAAAGTACTCCATTCTGAAGCTTCGCCATTCTGATCCCAATATCTTATTTGCCAGTATACTTTTTGGCGGGATTTTAATGTAGACCCTTTGTATTTTACCCAAGTAGATTGGTCTGTGTTTTGCTTTTTTGAGTCCCATAAATCAGGTTGGTCCGGCAATAAATCTTGATTGGTTGCAACAACTATTTGATAAGCGGATTGGGCAGTGACAGTTGATTTAATGGGGAGTTTCCAAGAAAAAGTTGGTTCGTGATCATAAAATCCAATTGGATTCTTAAACCCTTCAGAAACATTTAATTCCTTAGCGGCTGCTAATGTTTTTTTATGATTACAAGATAATTGGCTTAGAATAGTGATGCCAATTATTGTTCTCAGTAAAAAATTTGTTGTTTTTGGCATCATTTTATTGAGTTTTGGTATGAAAATTATAGCTGCCTGGCTGAGCCATAATCTTAATAGCATTCTTTTCTATGTTTATTATTTTCAAGTTTGAATTTTCTTTGAACGTATTTCCGTTTTCTAATAGACTATCTATAGTATTATATGGAATATGTATCTCTGCCGTTGTATTTGCAGGTATAACTGTATTAAGATAGAAATTGTTATTTACTATCTTCCATGAAGAAGAGGCTTTGCCATAAGGCGTATCTAAACTGGCAGAAGCCATATTTATAAACTGGGTATTGGGTATTGGTGCAATTTTTATTTTTTTATAGCCAGGTTCTAAAGATGAAAGACCGGCAATTCGTTCATACATCCATTGCCCAACAGCCCCGTATGCATAATGGTTAAGACTATTCATACTTTGCGGATTATAACCATCTTCTTTGCTAAAACTATTCCAACGTTCCCACATAGTTGTTGCTCCTTGATTTATAGAATATAACCAAGACGGATACGTTTCCTTGAAAAGGATTTTATACATTAAATCTATTTCGCCCATATTATCTAAAACTTTGGGTAAAATAGGAGTACCTAAAAAACCGGTACCTAAATGGTAGTCTGCTTTTTTGATTTCTTGCAATAAATGCTGTTGCGCTTTTATTTTCGTTTCGGGTTTTAATAAATCAAAATAGATAGCGAGTAAATAACTAGTTTGAGTTTGCTTTTTATTTTTAAATTTTCCGTTGATATCAAAAAAATTATTTTCAAAAGCAGAAGCAATGTTTTTATATAAATCTTTGTATTTTTTTTCATCATCAGTTTTACCCAATACACTAGCTATTTTAGAAACTAAATGTGACGAATGTGCAAAATATGCCGTGTTTACAAAAAGCCTTGGTGTATCGCCTCTATTACCTATTTTTCCTGTTTTTTCGGGGTAAGGCTGTAACCAGTCGGCAAAAGAATGTATGGTCGGGATAAAATTTTGAGATTTAGATTCGTAATACCCTACCCATTTTTTTGCCATTTCATAATTCTCTTCAAGTACTTTTTTGTCGCCTGTAATGTTATAAATATCCCAAGGAATAATAACAGCTGCATCGCCCCAACCTGAACTAGCTTTATTATTTTGTAACACATCTGGAATAATAAATGGGACTAACCCATCACTATGTTCAGATTGTGTTTCGCGCATGCTTCGCAACCAAGCCGTCCAAAATGCATGAGTGTCAAAATTAAACATAGCAGTTGGTGAAATTACCTGTGCATCTCCCGTCCACCCCAAGCGCTCATCACGTTGCGGACAGTCTGTAGGTACATCTAAAAGGTTATCACGTAAGCCCCAGGTAATATTACTTTGAAGTTGGTTTAATTTTTCATGTGAAGATGTAAATGAACCAATTTTTTGAATATTTGAATGTTGTACCATGCCTTTTATCCAATTTGTAGTTGGTTCTACAGATTTATCATATCCTGATAATTCAACAAATTGAAATCCATGAAACGTAAATTTTGGAGACCATTCTATTACGCCATTTTTTGCCGCGATATAATAGTCGGTAGATTTGGCAGAACGGTAATTTTCTGTATAAAATGTACCGTCTGATAACAACATTTCAGAAAATCGTATGGTTAGCGTATCACCTTTTTTCATAGGTACTTTTACTTTTGGAACGCCCAGCATATTCTGTTTCATATTAAATACAACCGAAGATTTTGTAGTTGATACAATTTCTACATCTTCTAAAACCTCAGTTGTTTTAACTGTTTCATGACGTTTTGGTCGTAGATTAACACTATCTGAAATAGCTGCATTTCGGGTAGTTTCCCAAGTTGAAGCATCAAAAGTAGCTTTTGTCCAACCTTTAATTTCTAAATTAGCATCATATACTTCTCCATCATAAAGACTTGCAAATCTTCTAGGACCGTTTGTGGTACCTTTCCAAGATTCATCGGAAACTATTATTTTTTTAGAACCATCTTTTAGTGTTATTTCTAACTGACATAAGATTTTAGGCGAGGCAAAGTTATTATATACTGACTTGCCTCTGCTAATTCTTCCTGAATGCCATCCAGATGCCAACTCTACAGCAAGAATGTTTTTGCCAGCTGTTACTAGTTCGGTCACATCATAAGTAAGTGTTTCTATGCGTTTATTGTATGGTGTCCAACCTGGAGAAAGCACATCATTACTAACATTTTTTCCATTTAAATAGACATCAAAAACACCTTTGGCCGTTATATATAGGCGTGCAGATTTAACAACTGTTGATAGCTCAAAGTTTTTTCTTAAATATTGGGGTCTGTGCATTAAAAAATTCCGTACTCCTTTAATGCTGTCTTTTGCAGTATCTAATCCTGTCCATTTTGCTTTCCAATCACTATTCTTTAGAAGACCTAATTCGAAATTTGCCGTTAGACTCCATTTAGAAGGTTGGTTTTTTTCATCCCAAAACTTTATTTGCCAATATACTTTTTGCCTCGATACCAATTTAGGACCTTTATAGTCTACGAAAGTAGATTTGTCCGAATTGATTTTCTCGCTTTTCCATATATCAGGATTATCAGGGAGCAGCTTTGGTGAACTTGCCGCAATAATTGAATATGCCGTTTGTGATTTTACCTCTGGGGGAAGCTTCCAAGAAAAAGTTGGAGACGCATCATAAAACCCTACAGGATTTTTAAATCCTTCACTAACTGTTAAGTTTGTTGCTACTAAATTTACTTCTTTTTGAGAATTGGAAATTACCGGCAGATAAATAAATAATAATATGCTTAATGGTAATATTAGTTTTTGTGAAATTGTATTCATTGGTTGAATTAGCGGCTATGATATCTGTATAGAGATGTTTAGTTCATTGGAGTTTACATCAAAATATGCCATTATTGGAATTGCTTCTGCCCCTGGGACCATATTGAACATTCGTTTTTTCGAAGTCTTTTTTATTTTAAGAGGTACACTAGAAGTTATAGTTACAAGACCCTCTGGTTTGCGCACTGTAATTTGATTGTTGCTTACTTGCGTGACAACTTCATTAGAAGGTGATATTATTGGTAAAACGAAAGCCGTATCTATAGTAATTTTTTGATTGGTCTTCGCAATAATACGTATCTCGTTTTTCGAAACTTTATATAAGACATCAAATTCTGAAGCAGTTTTTTCTACAGAAATATTGTTGTGGTCCTTTAATTTACATTGAGCATCTATTCGTATTTCTCCATCAGCGTCATCAGAAGAAATAATTGCCGAACGGTCAAAAATGTTTGAATATAATTGACCATTTGCTATGGTTTCTACTCTTGAAGTGAAGGGAAAATCTTCACCTGGGTTAGGTTGTTGATTTAACGATTCTACCAGTTTGTATTCTGCCATACTTGCAGCTAATAATAGACCAACTTTATTATGGTATAATAGGGACATTGCCCCACCTGTAGCTTGGCGGTAATGACCGTCTTTGTATATTGCGTCATATGCGGTTACGGTACCTCTCCAATCTCCACGAGCAAACAAACTGGTGTCTATTTCTTTATAGTGCTTTACACCATCGGCTATACTTCTAGGTAACGGGATTGAAGTATCTATCTTTGGGAGTTCATCCCAATTATCCAATAAATGGGCCAATGGCTTTGTGTGAGCAAATGTGTGGTGTATACAAGGTTTAATACCGTGTGAAACATAGTGTATGCCACCATGTAACAAACCGTTATTTGTACATCTTTTTAGTAACTCGGTATATTTAACCGCTGCCGTACCTAATGCAGGGTTTCTATCGGCCATTAAGACCAAAGCAGGTTGGCTACCGTCACAAGTTCGGCTTCCCCAATACGTCCATTTAAACATACGGGTTCCCCAGCCATTATCCCATCCACCGTCAGGTAACATAAATTCTAAATGCGTGCTTAATGATTTTTCTAAAAGTTCTAAAAGTTCTTGATCGTCTTCGTGAACTGCATATAATACAATATTGTTTAAAGATTCTTCTACGTTATAGCCTAAATCAATACCCGGTAATTTTTTAGCACTCAATTTGTGGGCACTTGGCTTTATTTCTCCATATAGAAAGTGGTTAGGGTTTGTGAAATAGGGTTTTATTGCATGCGCAAGTTCTTTGCTTCTGGTAATGTATTCTTGTTTATTGAGCATCTTGCCAATTAGGTTCAATGCATAAATTGTAGTTGCTCCATAATTTACATTGGTGGCATCGATTGAAGGGAACTTTTTGTATACGAAATCCGTTGCTTTTTCCAATCTATCTGTCCATTGTTTTCTTCGATTATCATCTAATAAATCACCATGATAATGTAAGGCTTCTGCAAGAGAAATGGCTCCAAAAACCGTGATTCCGTTCCATGATTTTGGATTCAAATCATTAGACCACCCACCACTTGGTAATGTTACATTTTTTGCCCACTCCATTACAGCAATACCTGATTGAAGATATTTTTTGTCGCCTGTGTATTTTGCCATTGCAAGAAGTGGGTAGACAGCATCCATCATTCTACCATGAACTTTGTTACAGGCCGGGCAAATAAACATACCCTGTATAGCTGGATCTTTTGAATCCAATATCTGAGTTTGTATTAGGCCATCGCACCAATCTTTTAATAAATCGAATGTTAATTTTTTGAATTCTGGTGAATGCGGTTCTGTGGTAACTTTATTGTTACAGGAATTTAGTAAGCTAGATAGAGGGATTGTTAACCCTAAGCTGCCAAATGCAGAGAGTTCAATGAATTCTTTTCTTTTCATTCGAAATATGTTATAGAATTATGATGATGCCCTAAAAAAACAATTATGGCCTATCACAAGTATATAAGAGTTTAACCGAATAAGCATCCTGTACTGTACTGAGATGAAAAAATGTTGTTTTTTACTAAACATGATCATCGATTTCTGAAATATTTCTTTACAAAAGAATAAGAAAAGGATTGTTGTGCATGAATTATATACTTCAAAAAGACACTCTGGAGAACTAGAGATTTTGTGGTCTAGAATTTTAGAGGAAAGTATAAAAGAAGATCTTTAATGTATTTTCTTGATGAGGGAATTAATAATTGTACTTTCGATTATGAGCATAGAAAATAATTTTAAAGACAACAACTAATACCTTTACACAGCTATGTCGTCTTCTATGGTTGTATGTTCTTTTTCGACAATTGATTTCGACCAAATTGCAAGACCAAATGTGAGAACACCCAATCGCCCAATAAACATTAAGAGAATAATTGTAATCTTACCAACTGCGCTTAAATCGCCTGTTATACCCATGCTTATACCTACTGTGCCAAGAGCCGAGGCTACTTCGAAAATTATTTTTTCTAAATCGAAATCTTCTGAAAATGTGAGAATAAAAATTCCTAAAAAAATTAGTGAAGTGTAAAATATGAAAGAAGAGGTTGCAATGTACAAACGTTCTAATGGGATAACTCTACCAAAAAATGTTATTTGTTGCCTACCTCTTAGACGACTTTTTATTATTGAAAATACCGCTGTTAAAGTAGTTATTTTAAGTCCGCCCGCTGTACCAGATGGAGATGCTCCTATATACATTAAAAAGACTGTAGCTATTAAAATAGGAGTGGTAAATGTTCCAAAATCTAAGGTATTAAAGCCGACGGTAGTCATAGCGGACATCGCTTGAAAAAAGGCAGCATAAGCCCTTGTTGAACCATCTAAGTTAGTGATTGATGGTTCGTAAAAATAAAAGAATAAGAACGCAATACTTAATAAAATTGAAAGACCTATTAAAATTATTTTAGTGGTGAAGCTAAGTTTGTGCGACCTGTGTTTAAACCAAAGTACAAAGTCGGTCACTACAATAAAGCCAAGTGAGCCGCCAATGGCCAAGAAAGAGATTATAAAGTTTACGAAACCATTGCCTATATAATTGGTAAAACCAGAATTGAACAAACTAAAACCGGCGGTGCAAAAGGCACTAATGCTATGAAAAATAGCATTCCATATGGCGTGTAAATTGTCCATGCCATCCATTTTAAATGCAATGAAAAATAATATGGCTCCTATGACTTCCATAATTACGGTAAAAATAATTACCGATTTTAAAAAGTCTTTGATTTTTATGGTGACGGGTAGTGTAAATTCTGAATTTAGAATAGCCTTGTGCCATCTTGTAATTCTCTTGGTAGTTGAAAGTAACATAAAAGTAGTAAAGGTGAGGTAGCCTATGCCCCCTAATTGAAATAACAGCATAATTATAAATTGACCACCAAAATTATAACTGTCAAAGATACTAATGGTAACTAGGCCGGTTGTAGAAACTGCAGATGTTGCTGTAAATAGATGGTCTAATAGTGGTGCTGATGTTTTTTGAAAAATAGGTAGCGAAAGTAAAATAAACCCTACTACTATATATGTTAGAAAACCGTAAAATAAGTTTTGTTGCGGAGAATGTTTTAATTTAAATTTTAAGTATTTACTATTCCACTTCTTTAAGTATCCCATCTTTTTTAAACTTACGGCTAGTAATTTAATTAATTTGTGTTACACGTATTTAAAAAACTGGATTAATTTATTTTATAAGTGAGGACTTTATTGTTCATTAGTTGAAAAATTACAAAATAAAATCAAGAAACCCTGCAAAATTTAATATTTGCAGGGTTCTTTTTATTGTGACCTCGACAGGATTCAAACCTGTAACCTCTTGAGCCGTAATCAAGTGCGCTATTCAGTTGCGCCACGAGGCCATTTTTAATTTTCCCTTAGCGGGGTGCAAATATATTTCTTTTTACATTTACCACAAAATAAAGAACACAATATTAAATGGATTTTAAAAGCTTAATTAGAGATGTGCCCGATTTTCCTAAAGAAGGAGTAGTATTTAAAGACATAACATTGTTACTTCAAAACCCTAAAGCACTCGATAAAACAGCTAATGCTTTGTTTGATTTGTTAAATGGTCAAAAGATTGACAAGGTAGTTGGCATGGAAAGCAGAGGATTTATTTTTGGTCCTATGTTAGCTCATATGTTAAATGCTGGCTTTGTACCTGTTCGTAAAACTGGTAAGCTACCGTCTAGCACGTTGAGCGAGACTTACGATTTAGAGTATGGATCAGATACCCTGGAAATTCATATGGATGGTATTGAGAAAGGGGATAAGGTCTTAGTACATGATGATGTATTAGCAACTGGTGGTACCGCTAAAGCCACGTGCAATTTAATTGAAAGATTGGGAGGGGAAATAGTGCAATGTAATTTTCTAATAGAACTCACTTTTTTAGAAGGTGGATCTAAAATAGATGACTATGACATAAAATCTTTGGTAAAATACTAGTCTAACGCTTTTTTGGTTATAAAATAACGCCAGCCAATTAGGGCCATTTGTAGCTTGTTAGCTTTAGATAAATCTAATTGCTGCTTGCTGTAAGAAGGTAAGATAGCTTTGTTTAGCTTGGCTATTAATTTGTAGAGCTTCTTTTTCAAATTAAAATTTTTATAAAAATACATAAATTACTCAACGCTTGATCAAGTTGTTAAGTGGATATGCATATATTTTTATAAAGTATTTAGTGATATATTAAGGTTACGATTACACTTAAGATGAAGACAACAAGAACTTTTATAACGGTAATCATATTTTAAGGTTTTAGTGGTTGATTATTTTTAGATTGTTCTCGAAAGATATGATTGTAGTAGTGTTCCCACAAGTGAAAATCGTTAAAATAATGAGTTTGAATACTAATATGTAAGAGTAGAAATTAAATAGGTTATAATTAGTAACTTTTAATCTACGATTGAGTTTTAATATATAATAGTATTATTCGTATGTGTATTAAATTGTAATAATTGAAGGTTGTTTTTTAATGATGTTTAGAAAACGTAGAGCTAAAATTTAAAGTTATTACATGGAAAGTGCCTTTCCGTTCTTTTTTGAGTAAATAAGCTATGCATTATTAGCATATAGATTTAATGATTACTTGGTAAAGATTTTAGTTTGTAGATGACATCATTTGTCATGTGTAGTCACATATCTTCTAATTATATTTGTCAAAATTCTTTACATGCAAGATTTCTTATTTATTGTTGGCGGGTTGGTACTGCTTATCGCAGGTGGAAACTGGCTTTTAAAAGCTGCGGTAGATTTATCGTTGAAACTAAAAATTCCTAAAATCGTAATTGGAATGACCGTTGTATCTTTTGCTACATCGGCACCAGAGCTAATAGTGAGTATAAATGCTGCTTTAGACGGATTTCCAGATTTGGCTTTCGGTAACGTAGTAGGGTCTAATATCGCAAATATAGGTTTGGTGCTTGCCATAACTATTTTACTTAGTCCTATTAATGTTAGTAAAAGTTTCTATACTACAGATTGGCCTGTAATGATGGTGGCTTCTTTACTCTTTTTCTTTTTTATATATTTTGATGGAGTGCTTGTGCAATATGAAGGTATAATCATGGTAGTTTTTCTTTTTCTATTCTTGATATATCTTTTGCGTTTTCAAAAACCTGCGGTTATAGACGAAGAAGATGAGCCAGATGTTATGATGCCTACCTACAAAACAGCCTTATTTTTAGGGTTAGGTGGAGGTGCACTTTGGGGAGGCTCTGAACTTTTGATCAGTGGAGCTGTTGGTATGGCGACTATATTTGGTGTTAGTGAGCGTTTAATTGCCATAACTATTGTTTCTGTAGGTACAAGTATTCCAGAATTGGCGGCCTCGATAATTGCAGTAGTTCAGAAAGAAAAAGCAATCTCTTTAGGTAACCTTATAGGTTCTAACATTTTTAACCTTCTTGCCGTTTTAGGAATTACATCTATAATTACACCAATATCGGTTATGGACGAGGGTCTTTTGACAAATGATATCTTCTGGATGTTGGGTATTTCTTTTCTTATTCTTCCCTTGGTTTTTATACCCAGAGGATTGCGATTGGGTTGGAGAGATGGCTTAATATTGATAAGTCTATATTTAGCCTTTATATATGTAACTATCGGATAGTTGCATTCGTTTATAATGATATTGACAAAAAAAACGCCTTGAACTAGTTCAAGGCGTTTTCAGTATAATCAACAATTAATTTGATATTAAACTTTTGCAGTTTTTACCGTTTTAATAATTCTACCGGCAATTTTGTATGGATCTCCATTAGAAGCAGGTCTTCTGTCTTCTAACCAACCTTTCCATCCTTTTTCTACGGTGATGATCGGTATTCTAATTGAAGCACCTCTATCAGATACTCCGTAAGAGAAATCGTTAATAGATGCAGTTTCGTGGTCACCAGTTAAACGTTGGTCGTTGAACTCACCATAAACAGCAATATGTTCTTTAACAACAGGTCTAAATGCTTCACATATTTTCTCGTAAATTTCTTTAGAACCACAAGTTCTCAAAGTTGTGTTAGAGAAGTTTGCGTGCATACCAGAACCATTCCAATCCATATCTTTACCTAATGGTTTTGGGTGGTAGTCTATATAGTAACCATATTGTTCAGATAATCTGTCTAATAAATAACGAGCGATCCAAATTTCATCACCAGCTTTTTTAGCTCCTTTAGCGAACAATTGAAATTCCCACTGTCCAGATGCAACTTCTTGGTTGATACCTTCAAAGTTTAAACCAGCCTCTATACATAAATCGGCATGTTTTTCAACTAAAAGTCTACCGTGAGTGTTTTTTCCACCAACAGAACAGTAGTACATACCTTGTGGTGCAGGATATCCGCCAATTGGGAAACCTAAAGGTAATTGCGTTTTAGTGTCCATGATAAAGTACTCTTGCTCAAAACCGAACCAGAAATCATTATCTTCATCTTCAATTGTAGCTCTTCCGTTAGAAACATGTGGAGTACCATCTGCATTCAAAACCTCTGTCATTACTAAATAACCGTTGATTCTTGCAGGATCTGGATAGATTGCAACTGGTTTTAACAAGCAGTCAGAAGAACCTCCAGAAGCTTGTCTTGTAGATGATCCATCAAAAGACCACATACCTAGTTCTTCAATAGTACCTTGAAAATTTTCATGTTCTTCAACTTTCGTTTTACTTCTCATGTTCTGAGTTGGAAAGTATCCATCTAACCAGATGTATTCTAATTTAATTTTGGCCATAATATGTTCGTTATTTTTTAATAAAAGACAAACAAAAATATGTTTTTTATCAATCTGTATGAATTTTTGAGGGTGTTAATGTGTAAAAATTAAATTTTTTGTTATCTACCCCTATTTTTTATCGGGTATTTTGTCATATTTATATTTATTGATCGTAATTTTGTCAAATTAACAATGTATTTATATATGAAGTCATCACGTTTTGCTGCTATTAATGAAAGTCAGAAAAGAAATAGTATTGCTGTAGAGGAGAATGGAAGACGTTCCGATTTGTTTGGAATCAACGTGTTCAATGAAAAAAAGATGTTGCAATACTTGACGAAAGACGCTTTTGAAGGTTTAAAAGGTGCAATGGAGTCGGGGTCTAAAATCGACCGTAAAATTGCGGATCAGGTAGCTGAGGCTATAAAGGGTTGGGCTATTACTATGGGCGCTACGCATTACACGCACTGGTTTCAACCATTAACTGGTTCAACTGCAGAAAAGCACGATGCATTTTTTGATCTTTTGCCAGATGGTACTGCGTTAGAAAAATTTGGTGGAGGACAGTTGGTACAACAAGAACCTGATGCTTCCAGTTTTCCTAGTGGCGGAATTAGAAATACGTTTGAAGCTAGGGGATATACGGCATGGGATCCTTCATCACCAGCTTTTATCTATGGTACTACCTTATGCATTCCTACAATTTTTGTTTCATATACCGGTGAAGCATTAGATAATAAAGCTCCTTTGTTAAGAGCCTTAGGTGCTGTTGATGAAGCGGCTACTGCCGTTGCAAAGTATTTTGATAAAACGGTAACCAAAGTCAACGCTACTTTAGGCTGGGAGCAAGAGTATTTTTTAATCGATAAAGCATTGGCGCATTCTAGACCAGATATTATGATGACAGGTCGTACTTTGGTGGGCGAAACTCCAGCTAAAGGCCAGCAGTTAGACGATCATTATTTTGGAGTTATACCTAGTCGTGTATTAAGCTTTATGAGCGATTTAGAAAAGGAATGTACCAAATTGGGAATTCCTGTTAAAACGAGACATAATGAAGTAGCTCCTAATCAGTTCGAATTGGCTCCTGTTTTCGAAGAGGCCAATCTTGCCATTGATCATAATCTATTGTTGATGGATGTGATGGATAAGATTGCCGACAAGCATCATTTTAAAGTGCTTTTTCACGAAAAACCATTTGCAGGTATAAACGGTTCTGGTAAACATAACAATTGGTCATTGGCAACCGATACAGGAGTTAATTTGTTGAGTCCGGGTTCTACGCCAATGAAAAACCTTCAGTTTTTAACCTTCTTTATCAATACCATTAAAGCGGTAGATACGTACGAAGAGCTTTTGCGTTCTTCAATAGCATCTGCAGGTAATGATCATCGTTTGGGTGCAAATGAAGCTCCGCCAGCTATTTTTTCAATTTTTATTGGTTCGCAATTAAGTAACGTTCTAGATGAACTTGAAGGTGTTTCCAAAGGAAAATTATCTCCTGAAGAAAAAACGGAGCTAAAACTGAACGTAGTAGGTAAGATTCCTGAAATTTTGATGGACAATACCGATCGTAATAGAACATCACCTTTTGCTTTTACCGGTAATAAATTTGAAATGCGTGGCGTTGGTGCAAAAATGAATTGTTCTAAACCAATGACCATTTTAAATACCATTGTTGCTAAACAATTAAAGGATTTTAAAAAAGAAGTTGATGTTCTCATCGATAAGAAAAGCTTAAAGAAAGATGAAGCCGTTTTTAATGTCTTGCGCGAGTATATAAAAACTTCTAAACGTATTCGTTTTGATGGTGATGGGTACAGCACGGAATGGGAAAATGAAGCCAAAAGAAGAAAATTAAGTAATAATAAAAATACACCAGAGGCATTAGAAGTTTTGACGTCTAAAGATAGCATTGCGTTGTTCGAGTCAATGAATGTAATGAGCCAAGTAGAGGTTAGTGCACGCCAAGAAGTAGATTTAGAGAATTATATCATGCACCTGCAGATAGAAGGTAGGGTATATAATGAATTGGTCTATGGCTATATTATACCAGCTGCTTTAGAATATCAAAACAAACTGATTAAAAATGTATCTGGACTAAAAGAGATTTATGGTGCAGCTCATAAAAAATTCTCAGAGGGACAGTTGACTATGATAGAAGATATTGCCGAGCATGTAGTCAGTATTAAAAAGATGGTAGACGCCATGGCAGATGCTCGTAAAAAAGCTAATGCCTTAAAGGATACCAAAAAGAAGGCAGATGCATATTGCCACAATGTAAAACCATATTTTTTAGAAATTAGAACTCATAGCGATAAGTTAGAAAAACTAATGGACAACAGGTTATGGCCATTGACCAAGTATAGAGAATTGCTATTTATTGAGTAGTCTTTTTTAATAATTAAAGAAATTAAGGGAATATTAAGCTGTTCAGCGGTTACAGTTTTAATGATTCCCTTATTTTTGCCACAAATTTAAATTATGTCCACATCAAGCAGTGAAAGATATCAGCAACGCGGTGTGTCTGCATCAAAGGAAGATGTACACAATGCTATTAAAAATATTGACAAGGGTCTTTTTCCAAAGGCTTTTTGTAAAATAGTTCCTGATTACTTGACGGGAGATGAGGAATATTGTTTGGTAATGCATGCAGATGGTGCAGGTACTAAATCTTCTTTAGCTTATATGTACTGGAAAGAAACGGGAGATATTTCTGTTTGGAAAGGTATCGCGCAAGATGCTTTGATCATGAACATAGATGATTTAATTTGTGTTGGGGCAACTGATAATATTATGCTTTCTTCCACTATTGGTAGAAATAAAAATAAGATTCCGGGTGAAGTACTCTCGGCTATTATCAACGGCACCGAAGAATTGATAAATGACTTGGGTGAGTTTGGTATTACCATTCATTCCACTGGTGGTGAAACAGCAGATGTAGGAGATTTGGTTAGAACTATTATTGTAGATTCTACGGTAACGGCTAGGTTAAAAAGAAGTGATGTTATCGACAATGCCAATATTAAGGCTGGTGATGTCATTGTTGGTCTAGAATCATTTGGTCAGGCTAATTATGAGAAAGAATATAATGGCGGAATGGGAAGTAACGGACTAACTTCTGCTAGACATGATGTTTTTTCAAATTATTTGGCAGAAAAATTTCCTGAGAGTTTTGATGCTGAAGTGCCTAAGGATCTTGTTTATTCTGGTAATGTAAAATTGACGGATACCGTTGAGAATTCTCCTTTAGATGCAGGTAAATTGATATTGTCCCCAACACGTACATATGCGCCTATAGTTAAAAAAATACTTTCTAAATATAGTTCAGAAGACATCCACGGAATGATTCATTGTAGTGGAGGGGCACAAACCAAAATTCTTCATTTTATTGACGAATTGCATGTGGTAAAAGATAATTTATTTGATGTTCCGCCGCTCTTTCAACTGATTCAAGAGCAGTCGGGTACCGATTGGAAAGAGATGTATAAGGTCTTTAATTGTGGACATCGATTAGAGTTTTATCTTCCTGAAGATGTAGCATATGATATTATTGAAATTTCTAAAAGTTTTGGTGTAAATGCTCAGATTATAGGTAGAGTGGAGGCTTCAAATTCAAAAAAACTTACAATTTCAAGTAACTACGGCACCTTTGTGTATTAGCACATACGAATAGCGTAAAAAAATCGTTCTTTTTGTATAAACCTATCTTGCTATGGAAAGAAAAAAATTTTTACGAACACTAGGTGCAGGTGCTGCCTTTGCAATAACATTTCCTTGTCTTGGAAGTTGCTCAAAAGATAGTGAAGTAGAAGGCGATATCGTTGCTCAGCCAACAAATATTGATTTTACGATAGACCTTACTTCTGACGAAGCTTCCAATCTCGCTGAAAATGGCGGATTCATTCTTAAAAACCTTGTTGTCGTCGTTAAAAATTTAGAGGGCGAATTTGTGGCTGCTACACAAATTTGTAGCCATGAGCAATATGATCAAGTACGTTTCGTAAATCAAGATGGAGGTATCTTTTATTGTGATGTTCACGGGTCTAAATTTTCACAGACCGGTACACCTTTAAATGAGATTCCCAACAGTACTTCAAAAGCATTAAAAATTTACAATACATCGTTAGAGGGTTCTATTTTGCGAGTATTTGAATAATTAATGCGTACAGACCAATAAAACTACACCAACCTAATTTATTATTCTTTATGACCATAATTACCCCCAACTAGAGAAGTAAGTGAAAAAGATTTTTGCCTTTTTATTATGCCTTATGACCTGCTATATGTACGGTCAAGAGAAAAAGTATGTAACGGTCAAAAAATCTTATGAGGTAATGGGCGGTGAATTTGATATTACCGTTATTTCTGAAGATGAAGAATTAGGGTACATTTATATACTAGAGGCATTGGCAGAGGTGCAAAGAATAGAAAAGCTTATTTCTTCTTGGGATGCGGACTCTGAAACAAGTTTAATCAATAAGAACGCGGGTATAAAACCTGTTTCTGTTAGTTGGGAGTTGTACAAGCTAATAGAGCGTTCTATTTTATTGTCAGAAATAACCAATGGTGCTTTTGATATTACTTATACACCGTTAAATGAGATTTGGAATCTTGACGGTACTATGATAGCTGTGCCTAACTCAACAGAAGTTAGAGAGGTAAAGAATAAGGTCGGTTATAAGAACATTACATTAAATAGTAAAGATCGAACCGTTTTCTTGAATAAAAAGGGAATGCGAATTAGCTTTGGTGGCATCGGTAAAGGTTTTGCTGCTGATAAGGCAAAGGCGTTGTTGGTTTCTAACGATGTTAAGGCGGGTATTATAAATATCGATGGTGATATTACTACCTGGGGTACAAAAGTAACCGGAGACAAATGGCTCATTGGTGTAGTAAACCCAGATCAAAAGGGTGGTATATCTTCATGGATTCCCATTTTAGAGTCTTCTGTAGCAACCACTGGTGGCGATGGTAATTTTATAATGTCCGGCAATAATAAATACACTCACATTATAGACCCTAGAACAGGGTACCCCGCTACGGGTATTAATAGTGTGTCGGTTTTTGCAAAAAGTGCAGAAACATCAGATGCCTTAGCTACTTCTATATTTGTCATGGGGCTCGATGCAGGTCTCGCTTTGATTAATCAATTGGGCGATACTGAGGTGATCATAGTTGATAGTACCAATAAAATGCACAAAAGTAACGGGGTTTTACTTAACTAGATTTTAAATTTTAGTTCTTACCGCAATAATCCCCTTAGGGTGTCTATTATTTTATTGTAAATTTGCCATACAAGTGAAGTAAGCATATGATAGACAAGTTAAACATAGTAAAACAACGTTTTGATGAGGTTTCAGACCTTATAATTCAGCCGGATATCATATCCGATCAGAGTAAATATGTAAAGCTCACAAAAGAATACAAGGATCTTAAAGATTTAATGGATAAGCGAGAAGAATATCTTGAGCTTACCAATAATATCGCCGAAGCGGAGGAAATTATTGCTGACGGAAGTGATGCGGAAATGCTAGAAATGGCAAAAATGCAAATGGAAGAAGCTAAAGAAGGATTGCCAAAGCTTGAAGAGGATATTAAACTGATGTTGATCCCGAAAGATCCTGAAGATGCAAAAGATGTAGTTGTTGAAATACGAGCAGGAACGGGTGGTGATGAAGCAAGTATATTTGCGGGCGATCTTTTTAGAATGTATACCAAGTATTGTGAAGGCAAAGGATGGAAAACCAATGTAATCGACCTTAGTGAAGGTACTAGCGGTGGTTATAAAGAAATACAATTTGAAGTTTCTGGAGCTAACGTTTATGGAACGTTAAAGTTTGAAGCGGGTGTTCACCGTGTGCAACGTGTTCCACAAACAGAAACACAAGGTAGAGTACACACAAGTGCCGCCACGGTAATGGTTCTGCCTGAAGCTGAAGATTTTGATGTGCAAATAGATCCAAAAGATGTTAGAATAGATTTCTTTTGTTCTTCTGGTCCTGGTGGTCAGTCTGTAAACACAACATATTCTGCTGTTCGTTTAACGCACATACCAACTGGGTTGATTGCGCAATGCCAAGATCAAAAATCACAGCACAAGAATAAGGATAAGGCATTTAGGGTACTTCGTTCTAGATTGTACGATTTAGAATTGGCTAAGAAGCAAGAAGAAGATGCTGCTAAACGAAACTCTCAAGTTAGTAGTGGTGACCGTTCTGCAAAGATTAGAACGTATAACTACCCTCAGGGTAGGGTTACCGATCACCGTATTGGCCTTACGCTATACGATTTGTCTAATATTATAGATGGAGATATTCAGAAAATAATAGACGAATTAAGTTTTGTAGAGAATACAGAGAAATTGAGGGAAGCCTCTGAGATATTTTAAGTTATGACCACTCAAGAGTTAGTTGCCCAAATACATAAAAAACAATCTTTTTTGTGTATTGGTTTAGACACTGATCTAGAAAAGATTCCTTCTTATTTATTGGAAGAGGAAGATCCTATTTTTGCTTTCAACAAAGCCATAATAGATTCAACTCATGATTTGTGCGTAGCTTATAAGCCTAATATTGCTTTTTATGAAGCATACGGAGTTCAAGGCTGGTCGGCATTACGCAAGACTATCAAATACCTAAATGAAAACTATCCTGAAATATTTACCATTGCAGATGCAAAAAGAGGAGATATAGGGAACACTTCTACCAGGTATGCCAAGGCATTTTTTGAAGATTTAAATTTTGATTCTATTACTATAGCTCCGTATATGGGCAGAGACTCTGTTGAACCTTTTTTAGCATTTAAGGACAAGCACACTATTTTACTTGCGTTAACTTCTAATCAAGGTGCTTTTGATTTGCAAACTAAAAAGATAGAGGGTAAAGAACTGTATAAAGAAGTATTATCGGTTTCTACAACATATGAGGGAGCGGAGAACCTTATGTATGTGGTTGGTGCTACTAAAGCTGAATATCTTACTGAAATACGTGAAATTGTACCAAATAGCTTCTTGTTAGTACCTGGAGTAGGGGCACAAGGGGGGAGTCTTGAAGAGGTTTGTAAGTACGGAATGTCTAAAAATGTGGGACTACTTATAAATTCTTCCCGTGGAATAATTTATGCATCTGATCAAGAGAACTTTGCAGATGCTGCTAAAGCCAAGGCAAAAGAGTTACAGCAGGCAATGAAAACTGAACTAGAAAAATTAAACTAAATCTTCTAAAGTTTTTTTAATTCTTTGAGCTTTCAATTCGAAAAACTCTCCCAATTGAGTGTTTGACTGAATGTTCGAAGCTTTTTCGACGAATGTCTGATATTGATACTCTAATAGACTAATAATATCATTATTAGCCTCCATTGGTGTTACCGATCCTACCTTGCAATACTGCTTGTTCATTATACTATATTTTGTTCTTACAAATATACGTTCAGAATCAAGTTTTGGACGTGGGTATGTTGGGCTGTACATCTAATTAATAGGTAATATGTCTTTTTTTTAACATATATGTAAATAAAAACTTAAAAGGTCGATGATTTTGAGCGAAATTTCATTATCCTAAATGTTATATGAAAAAGAATTAATACATTGTAAATTAACCGTGTCTTAAATAAAAATTTCATTTGCTTCATTATATAACGTATCAACATAAAACAGCTACTACGTGGGTTACATTTGTACATGGTGCAGGTGGTAGTTCTTCTATTTGGTTTAAACAGATACGAGAGTTTAAAAAACATTTCAACGTTTTACTTTTAGATTTAAGAGGTCACGGTAATTCAAAACCTAGTCTCAAGAATGTTTTTGATGAGAAATACACGTTTGATGTCATTACAAATGATATTGTAGAGGTAATTGATCATGAAAAGATTGAGAAATCGCATTTTGTCGGTATTTCCTTAGGAACAATACTCATTAGAAATCTAGCGGAAAACCATCCTGAACGGGTAGAAAGTATGGTAATGGGTGGTGCTATCATGAAATTGAACCTGCGTTCTCAAATATTGATAAAGCTTGGAATCATCTTTAAAAGCGTAATACCCTATTTATGGTTATATAAATTCTTTGCGTTTATAATAATGCCGAATAAGAACCATAGAGAGTCTAGGTTGCTCTTTGTTCGTGAAGCAAAGAAATTGTATCAAAAAGAATTTATTAGATGGTTTAAGCTAACGTCAGAGATAAATCCATTACTGCAGTTTTTTAGATCTGCCGATATAAAAATACCTACACTTTATGTTATGGGAGAGGAAGATTATTTGTTTCTGCCAAGCATACGTAAAATAGCAAAATCTCACCAACATTCGCAATTGATCGTAGTTGAAGACTGTGGTCACGTGGTAAATGTTGAACAGCCTAATTTTTTTAACGAGAAGGTGGTGGCTTATTTGTTAGGTCAGTAACAAACATTATATATTAGCTTAATATAAAAGAGACTAATTTTTGCCTTGAGTATTATAAAGAAAAAGACCGATGTTCTCACACCGGTCTTTAGACATCAAACTGAACTATAACTAAATCTTAGTTTACATCCCAAAATAGAGGTGTAGTTAAATTATCTCCTCCTATTGCACTAGAAGCGGCATCATAGTTTGCACCATTTACAGCAGATTCTTTTACAGGATATATCATTCTTAATGGAACTTCTTGTTGAGTTTGAGTAGATAGCGCCAACTCTGGCCAGTCTAATCTTCTATACTCTGTCCAAGCTTCAAAGCCTCTGTTAAATAAAGAGATCCACTTTTGAGTTCCGATTTTTTGCTTGTAATCTCCAGTTGCCGTCGAATAGGCAACAGATGGTTGCGCTAAATATGCGTCAACTTCATCTTGTGTACCACCATAATACAGAATTGAAGCGGTTATTGCGGCGTTATAGAACTCTTCTGCATCGCCGGCAATGTATCCTCTTTCTACAGCTTCAGCTTGAAAGAATGCAACTTCTGCATAATCCATTATTGAACCTGGGTATGTTGGATCGCCTACAATATCAAAATTAAGATGGGTGAAATTTGCGTATGAATTGTTTCCACCGATAGGACCGCCTATGTAAGGATCTTTGTTATCTGCGAAATAGTTGTCTAAACGAGGGTCGTTTAAATCAACCAATGTATTCAACGAAGTTTCACCAGCTATGTAATCTTCTCTTCTGTTATCAACTTCAAATAAGCTATAAATAGGGTTGACATTTGTAGTTGGTGAAGATTCATAATAAATGATCGTATTATCATCATTTGATGTAAATACACCGGCATTTACAGCTTCTGAAACAGTTGTACTGGCTAGTGCAGAATTAAAGTCTGCCAATCGCATACCTAACCTAAGCTTTACTGAATTTGCTAATTTTCTCCATTGAACAACGTCACCACCGTAGAAAATATCATTTGAACCAAATGACTCACCTCCATTTGCTAACGCAGCCTGAGCCGAAGAAATTCTACTTATTAAATCTAAGTATATAGTTTCTGCATCATCATAAACCGGAAATAGGTTATTAATATCCGCTGATTCGCTATAAGGTATATTACCATTTAAATCTACTAAATGTTGATACGTATATACTTTAATCGTCTCAATGACTGCCAATTGATTCGCTTTAGTAGTGGCGTCTAAAATTTCGTCGGCCTCTATTAATGCTACAGCAGAATTTAAATCGTTGATTACGTTATTGTAATAAGTTGTCCAATACGTTTGTGACGGATCTCTACCAATAATTAAATAATTCGATTCATCTACGTAAGTAGCTTGTGCCCAGTGCTGAGACCATAAGCGAAAAACATTACTGCCGCTAATAGTGGTAATTCTATCTGCTAAATTCTTTTCAGCATTGGCAACAAGAGTCTCTGGTGGAACTGCAGTTGGTAATTTTGGATCATTGTTATAATCCGTTATATCTTCTGTGCAACTAGACAGTAGCATGCCTGCCGAAGCTAATATTATATATATTTTCCTCATTGTTTTATTTTTAAAATTGTAATTTAATATTAAAGCCATATTCCTTAACAGAAGGATATGCCCCAATCTGGAAACCTTGTAAATTACCAGCTCCAAAACTTTGCTCTGGATCGGCGTAAGGAAGATCTTTACTGATTATCCATAAATTTCTACCTACTGCAGTGAATGTAACAGCGTTGAACGGTAATTTATCTGTGAATTTTTTAGGTAAAGAGTAGCCTAATGTAACCTCTCTTAATTTTACATATGATGCGTCATAAACAAACTGTGCATCTGGTGCATTACCGTATCTACCATAAGGGTTTTCATACGTTGTAAAGTCTGCTCTTACCGTATTCGCTGAACCATCTTCTTGAACACCAGGTAAAATTACACCACCAGAGGTATTGTCGTCTGTTACCGGGTCTCTTAAAGGATTACCTAAGTCATTTACACCGGCTGTAACATCATAAACACCAGTAGCCATACCAAAATAAGTATCTCCACTAAATACAGATCCGCCTTCTTGAATATCTATTAAAAAGCTTAAGCTGATATCTTTATATTTAAATGTATTCGAAAGACCCATTTTCCAATCTGGGTTGATGTCTCCAAGTACTTCTTGAGAAGATTCTGTTTTTAGGTAAAGTCCGTCTTCACCAACAACTCTTTCTCCATCTATATACACATAATCCGTACCTTTTAAAGTACCGTAAGCTTCACCTTTTGCAGCATTTAAACTAACACCAAAGAAACTATTGACTAGAATGTTCTGAGAGTCTTCAAAAAGATCTAATACTTCACTTTTGTAAGCTGAAAAGTTTACGTCGGTTCTCCAAGAAAAATCTGGAGTTTTAATAGTGGTAAAGTATAGTTGTGCTTCCACACCTTTGTTAGATACTTCTGCAGAATTTACTACAGTATTGGTAAAACCAGTTGCAGGAGTTATTTCTACTGGTATGATTGCATCGCTAGTAATTTGCTCATAAAGAGAAACATCAAAACCAATTCGTCTGTTCCAGAAATTCATTTCTAAACCTAATTCCTTACTCTCAGTTCTTTCTTCTTTAAGATTAGGGTTATTCGATGTTCCTGGGTTAGAGTAAAGCGTTGCTCCTCCAAACCCGGCAATAGGGTTAAAGGTATTTAATAATTGGTAAGAGGTTGCACCGTTACCTACTTCTGCATAACCAGCTCTAAGCTTTCCAAAGGAAACCATATTACTTTCAAATAAATTAGAAAAAACAAAACTCGCAGATATTGCTGGGTAGTAGAATGAATTTGATCCATCGGGCAGTGTAGAGAAGGTATCGTTTCTAATAGAACCTTCTAAGAATAACATATTGTCATAATCAATACTGGCATTTGCAAAAGCACCGAATACACGTACATCTGCATCATATTCAGAACTTGCATCAAAAACAATCGGGTTAACCGAGTTAGATAATGCGTAAATACCGGCTAGTTTTAGTCCGCCATCAGTAGTTGCAGTAACATAATTGTTTTTTGTTTGTCTGTACGTAGTACCTAAAACACCCGATACACCGAATTTATCAGAGATGTCTCCGTTAAAATTCAAAAAGAAATCATAGTTGTACTCAGAAAAATTAATGTTTTTTCTAGAATATTCTGGTGTATCAATACTTCCAATATTATTTCTTTCTTCTCTTAGTTCAGCATAGGTGTCAACTGTTGCTCTACCAAAAATTTCTAACCATGGTAAAACATCATAAGAAATACTACCATACCCGAACAATCTATTTCTTTCATCGGTATTGAAGTTTTCATACCTTGTAAAGTATGGGTTATCCCAATATTTTGGGGCTAAGCTAGATGGTCCTGACGGATTCCAAGATATATTCTGACCGGTAGAAAAATATGCATCGCGTTGATCTTTTAAATCTGTGCTTGTTGCCCACCATTGTCTAAAATTCGTCATAATGTTTTCTGCATCATAACCTGTTCCATATCTACCTAGACCAGAACTTTTTGTATACGTAGCCTTACCGGTTACCGTTATTTTATCGTTCAGGTCCATAACGCCTACTAAATCAACATTATGTCTACCAATCTCACTGTTTGGTAAAATACCTGTTTGATCTAATCTGGTGTAACTCATTCTTAAACTTCCTGTTTCAAAACCTTGACTAATTGCAATGTTCTGAGAGCTTGTTACGCTATTCTGAAAAATATATTCAGGACCGTTTTCTGGTGCTACCCATGGACTTTTTTGCAGGTAAGTGTCAAGTTGAGGAAAGTACGAATCCCATTGGTACAGTAATAAATTTGGATCATATCTTTGACCAAAAGAACCGTCTTCTCCAGTTGCCGGCGTAAGGTCTTCAATACCGTCACCATCAACATCTATAGAATCTAAATAACCTGCACCGTAGAATGGACCATACCCTTGTCCATATTCTTGTTGAAAAATCGGAAAGGTATCTTTGTCATATTTACCAATGTTTACAGAACTTGTAATAGATACGCCTAAGCCTTCTCCTTTTTTACCCTTTTTTGTGTTAATGATAATAACACCGTTCGCTGCACGTGATCCATATAATGCCGTCGCTGCCGATCCTTTTAATACATTGATGCTTTCAATATCATCAGGATTAATGTCACTAGCTGCATTACCATAATCATAGCCATCGCCGCCTTCTGATTGTGATGTAGAGTTGTTGGTATCATTGTTCAATGGCACACCATCTACTACAAACAAAGCTTGGTTGTTTCCGGTAATCGACGAGTATCCTCTAATTACCACGTTGGCAGACCCACCTAATGTTGAACTCTTTTTAATGTCCAAACCTGCTACTTTACCAGATAAAGAGTTTACAAAGTTCTGGTCTTTAGCGGTATTCACCTGATCGCCTTGTACTTCTTGGGTGGCATAACCCAATGATTTTTTCTCTCTTGAAATACCAAGTGCCGTAACGACAACTTCATCTAATGCTTGTGCGTCTTCTTCCATCTGAACATTAATGGTGTTTGAACCGCCCACCGTTTTAGATGTTTCTTTTAACCCTATATAGGTAAATACCAGTACGTCGCCCGTACTTGCGCTAATGGAGTAATTTCCATCAAAATCTGTTTGTGTTCCACTTGTAGTTCCTCCGATAAGAATGTTTACACCCGGCAGGGGTAAACCAGTTTGATCTGTTACTGTACCCGTTATACTTTTATCTTGGGCGAAACCAATGTACGCCACAAAAGAAAGTAACAGAGTAAGAAAATTTCTCGCGTTTGTTCTCATAAATTTAATTTGAGTGTTAGTTAGAAAAAGGTTAGTAAATATGGTGTAGAAGAGTCGGTCGATTTTTTAGATAGCTAATTCTTAAAAATGAGACCAAAAAACAATAATTTTTTTGATGCGAACCGACTCCTTATACCGGTAGCGAAAATAGAAGGAGTTGGCTGATCAATAGGTAGATTCCGACCTAAGTTAATGCAGATCTGACTTAAATTTACCTTTACTAAAACGGTAATTAATTGTTAATTAAGGTGTTGTAATATGTGAGGTGTAATTGTGAAAATTTTAGTAGAATTAAGTAAATATTACGATTACTTATTATTTCTTCCTATTTTCTATAAAGTCTTTTGGGGTCATATGCATTCTTTGTTTAAATGCCTTGTAGAATGAAACTTTATTATTGAAACCACATTCGTAAATTAAATCTATAACCTGTTTGTTGTTATCTGTTTCAATTATTTTAACGGCTTCCGCTATTCTAAAATCATTAATTAATTCGTAGAAATTTTTATTTAATTCTTGATTTATTACCTGTGATAAGCTGTAACGGTCTACATTGATTTTTTTGGCAAGTTTGGACAGTGTTAAAGTGTTATCCAAATATACTTTGTCAATATTCAGTGAATCTAATAACTGGTCTTTAACACGCAAACTCATATTCTCTGTCAAACTTGAGTTCTTGTACTTATTGTTTAATTTATTCTTCTCTTCAAGGTTTATAGTACCTAAAATAATATTTGGTTGAATAATCAATAAAACTTCCAGCACAGAGATGAACAGTATAAGATATACTGCTATAAAATACTTTGAAATATAGTCAAATACGTAAATGTGTTCAAAAGCGGCTCTTGCAATAATAAATAATATCAATATGATTATGAAACCAATTAGTGTTAGCATCCATTTTTTAAACCCTTGGTCTAACTCTTTTCTTTTTAATTCAAAGTCTAAAATAATCAACATTAAATAGGCGGATAAGTGAATGGTTTTGATCCAATTATCGTTCATGACAAAATCTAACGCGTTCAAAAAAATATTATTTTCAGCATTTACGGTGTCATAAAAATTTCCAAAAATCAGTAAAGAAACCAAAACAAGAAAAAATGGTAGGTAGTGTAGCGCAATTTCTTTTCTGCTAATATGTGTATCTGAATATTTGGTTTTTACATATAAATACAAAGAAGGGGCCCATAAGAAAAATAAGATCCTGTAAATTGAAACAGTAGGGGAGTAAGAGAAAAAATCTTGCCAATATAGTACTAGCTCTATCAATGCCAAGGATATGGCAAAAAGAAAAATGCCTAAATATATATTGTTGACTACATTTCTGTATTTATAGATTAAGGTAAAAGCTGTAATGAGTCCTATGAACGCTATTAGAACGAATATTATATTTAGTAGATAAACTTGTACTTTATGTTTGTAGTTATTGATGGCAACTTCATCTCCTTTCTCTAAATTTAATTCATCTTTCACTTCTAATTTAGTCAACTCGTTTCTAGAATCGTTTAGATAGTTTTGTAGGGTTTGCTCATCTGCAAAACCTAGAGATTTTGCTGAAATAAAATAATTGTACGCTTTGTTAAAGTTGTTGTTTTCGTATTCACATACCCCTAAAATGTAAAAATCTTCGGCGCTATATTCATCGATCTGTTTGGTAGAAATAGTAACAGATGCACGTTCACAATCTATCAAATTTCCTGCAATCGGTTGTGGAATTAGATAGTTGAAAAACGATAATAATAATACAAGTGTTAAGGAAAAGTAGTTTGAAAGCACAAAAGTATTTTAAGGATATAAATAACTCTTAATAATTAAGACAATCTCAAATTTAAAAGGTTTAACCGTAACCTCTAAAAAGTTATATTAAATGTAAAATTATTGATTTTTTGTGAGAATATAACAAAAAAAAACCGGTGCTCCCACCGGTTTTAACTAACTAACTAACTCAAAAAATAACTAACTCAAAAAATTGAAAATGAATGCTTTAATATTGTTCTGTTTAATTTTAACGCATAACTTTTTAAGTTATTGTAAGAGCTCTAGAAAATCTACTTTTTATCTTGAAGAGCAAATACTTTTTTAAGTACATCTGTTGTTCTAGAAGAATATTTTGTTCTAATTTCTTCTTCTTCCACAGCTATCATTTTATAAACTCCCGATAATGCTTCTTCAGTAACATAGTCTGTTAAATCAGGATTAACATTATTTGTAAGTGGTATAGAATTATACTTTGTAATAATAGAACTCCATATTTTATCGGCACCTACTTTTTTGAATGACTCACTTATTACAGGGTTAAACTTTGAGTACAACTCAGTATTGGTTTTAGTTTCTAAATAAGTAGTTGCTGCATCATTACTGCCTAGTAATATGTTTTTGGCGTCTGCGAAAGACATTTCTTTGACAGCATTTACGAAAATTGGTGTTGCTTCGGCAACCGCATCTTCGGCCGCACGATTTAGAACTTTTAATCCCTCGTCTGCTAAATTACCTAAACCAATATCTCTTAATGTCTTATCTACTTTTTGTAAATCTTCGGGTAAAAGTATTTTTACTAATTCATTTCTATAAAAACCATCTGTTGCTGTTAATTTACTTACCTGTTTCTCTATACCTTGATCTAGGGCTTCTTTAAGTCCGTTTGCGATTGTTTCGTTATTTAAAACACCTTCTGTAGAAGTTGGTAATTGATTTACTACTTGTTGTAGTTCTGCACATGAAACTATAAATAGTACGCAGATGGCTAAGCTTATTTTTTTTATCATCTTTTTAAAATTTATTTAGAGCCTAATGTACTTACGAGAATATTACGGTTTTATTGTTGTACACCATTGTTTTACGCGCAATATGTAGCTTTACACCCCTGGCAAGCACTATTTTTTCCAAATCTCTACCTTTTGCTATAAAATCTTTGATGGAGTGGGAGTGGGTTACCGTGGTTACATCTTGCTCGATAATTGGTCCTGCATCTAATTCTTCTGTTACATAATGGCTAGTTGCACCTATGATTTTCACCCCTCTCTTAAAAGCTGCATGATAAGGTTTTGCCCCGGCAAACGCAGGTAAGAATGAATGATGAATATTAATGATTCTATTAGGGAATTTATTGATTAAAGTTCCGCTAACTATTTGCATATATCTAGCTAAAACAATGAAGTCGATATTATATTTTTCTAATAATGCCAGTTGTTCTTTTTCCGCTTCAATTCTATTCTCTTTAGTAAAGGGTATATGGTAGAAAGGAATATTGAATTGATCCGCTATTTCTTTAAGGTCATTGTGGTTACTTAGTATAAAAGGTATCTCAACTGGTAATTCTCCTGAGCGGTACCTGCTTAATAGATCATAAAGACAATGTTTATATTTCGAAACGAAAATGGCCATTTTTGGCAATTTGTCATCTGTATGTAAACTCCACTCCATATTATAATTAATCGCTAATTCTTTTTGAAATAGAGATTTAAAATGGTCCAAATCTGAGAAGTCTTCTTCGAATTCTACCACAGTGCGCATAAAAAATACGTTGGCCGGTTTATCTACATGCTGGTCAAGGTAAACAATGTTCCCTTTGTTTTTGCTAATGAACCCGGTTACGGTACAAATGATACCTGCTTGATCTGGACAGTGGATTAGAATTGTTGTTTTCAATTGTATGGTATTTTTAATTTCAAAAATAGTCCATAAATCTTGAATTGATATTCATTAACCGTTATAATGCCAGATATTTGGGGTAATTTATGAGTGCTCGGATTTCCAAGCCTTATAAGATTTTCTAAAGCTTTTTATCTCTTTTCTAAGTAAGTTAATATACTCGGTTTCTTTTACACCATGTTTCTCAAGACCCATGCAATATGAGTTGATATTTCTTATGATAATGTTGATGTAAGAAATAGTTTCTAAGCGCTCATTGCTACAATTAGAATATTCTACTTGGGCAATTTTTTGAGGAATTAAAATGGAATCAGTTAAAATAGAATTAGCCATAATATCTCTAAGACTAGTAGACTCGCAAAGGCGCATTAAATCTTTGTTGAAAGATACATATGAGGCAATCTCTCTACTCATTGTGCAGAGTTCCAATGCTTTTCTGTAAATAGGTAAATGTTTTAAACTTCGGTATGCCATTATGTGGGATGTAATTAGCGTATTATAAAATTACGTTAGTTATTTGTAAATTTTCTATTGAATAGAAACGTAATTTGTATTTTTACCTTTGATAATAAATAATTAAACGGAAAAACTTTTGAATCCAAAGATAGACGAGCTGAATTGGAAAATACTGAAGCAATTGCAAGATAATGCGAGGGAATCTTTCGCGAATATTGGACGTACTGTTGGGCTCACAGCCCCCGCAGTTGCTGAACGTGTTAAGAAAATGGAGGATCTCGGTATTATACATGGTTACAAGGCTACCGTGTCTCATGCATTGACAGGTCACCAATTAAAAGCAATTATAACGTTGAGAGCTTTTATGGGAAAGTTAAAGCCCTTTTTAGCAGTAGTTCCTACATTACAAGAGGTCATAAATTGTTATAGAATTACCGGCAATGAAAATATTGTTATGGAGGTCGTATTGAAGGATCAATTTCATTTAGAGAAGTTTATTGATCAACTAATTCAATATGGCGAAACTAGAACACATATTGTTTTATCGCAAGTGATTTCAAATGCACCTATGCATAAGATTAAGTAGAAATTTATAATTGTTTTAATTAGCTTTAAGTATTGTTTGGAAAACGAATTTAAAAGACTCTTGGTTGAAAATTATTTTGGCTAGATTTTTGATATAAAATAATTGATGAAAAAAATACTACTCCTAGCATTTGTTTTGATTTCTTTGGTATCCTATTCTCAAGAGCTTAGGCTTTTAAAAGGGTCCATTACTAAAAATTTGATTGTAAATGATACCATCAATGAAACATACTCACTTTATTTACCATCTAATTTTGATGTTGACAGCGCTTGGCCAGTGGCTTTTGTAACTGATTTGAAGGGTAGGGGTGATGCAGCTTTATCTTTACTGATCAGTACTGCAGAACAAGAAGGTTATGTATTGGCTAGTCCAAACAATCTAAATGATTCCTTAGCTATTTCTGAAAATGTACTTATAGCCAATAGAGTGCTAAACTCTGTTTTTAATACCATACCGACGGCAAAATATCGTATATATACTATCGGTTTTGATGAGGGAGCTATGTTTGCATCTATTTTACCGGCTTTTATAAGTGAATTAAAAGGGGTGATTTCTATAGGAGCTGAAATTGGTAGTTTTGAAGTTTTAAATCCTAAAAAACCATTTCAGTTTATAGGTATAGTCAATAGAGCAGATTTTAATTTTTCATCAATGTATGAGTCTAAATTTCACCTTAATAAATTAAAATTTCCTAATGAATTATTAGTGTTTGATGGGGATAGAAATTTGCCGGAAAAAGAAACAATTGCAAAAGCGTTTAGAATGTTGACATTGACCGGTATGGCAAAAGGATATTTACAGCGAAACGACAGTTTGATCCATGCATCTTATAATGAGTTTTTAATAGATGTTAATGCTAATGTTTCTAAGCAGAAACCATTATTGGCAACCTATCAAATGTTAGATATGGAGAAAGTTTTCCGTCCTTTAATGGAATTGGATTCTTTAAAAGCTTCGCAAAAGGTATTGAGAAGAAGTACTGCTTACAGACAAGCTAATAGAAGTCAGAATAGTTACTTTTTAAAAGAATCTTTTACCAAAGAGGATTATGGTTATTATTTAGAAGAAGATATCATTTCTTATAATTATGCTAATTTGGGTTGGTGGAACTATCAGATGGATGAATTGAATAAATTGGATAAGAGTACCAATCTGTTTGAGCGCCAAATGTCTTCTAGATTAAGGGGATATATCAATGCTTTGGTTTCTGATAATATCGATTTTATAGCTGCGGATGAAAAGGTTGATTGGGAAGCTTTAAATTTATTGAACATGATAAAAACTATAACGGCACCAACGGAACATGAAGGGTATTTGAATGTGATATCCGCTAGTTCTAAGATGGAAGATTATGGTACGGCGCTTTTTTATTTAGAAGAGCTTTTGAAAACAGGGTACTCTGATAAAGAAAAGCTATATTCAATAGAACATGCATCACTATTTAAAATTATGCCTGAGTTTAATGAGATGATTGAAAAATATCTAAAAGATGCTAGATATGATGTTATTGAACAGTAAGGTGCGGCACCTTTTCTAAATCCCAATCTATGACCAAACCCTTTGCAAGAGATTTGGTAATTTTTTTTCCATAAAGTACTTCACAAAGATATAAGGCTGCTTCAAAACTTTTTGCTCCGCCTGCAGAAGTAATGTATTTTCCATCGTGAACGAATAGAACATTGTCTTTTATATTCAAATCAGGAAACATCTTTCTATAATTTTCCACATCACTAGGGAAGGTGGTTGAAGCAACTGAATCTAAAATTCCTGTTTTTGCCAAAGGGAAGGCTCCATCGCAATGGCTTGTCATGTAAAGTGCCGTTTTATCAACTTCTTTAATAAAATCTAACATTACCGTGTCTTCCAAATCACTGTCCATTGAATGTTCTGCGCTAGGAACTACTAAAATATCTATTTTGGGGAGCTCGTCTTTTGTATAATCATAATCTGGCAGTATACGAACACCCTCAAAAGTGGTAATCGGTTCTAAAGTGTTGGCAACTATAAAAGTGTTCATTGCCTTTATATTCTCTCTGTATTTTGTGTGTTGAAAAATATCGAATGGTGCAGTAAATTCAGTGTTAAAAGTACCGTCCATAATTAAAAAAGCAACATTGTAGTTTTCAGGATTTAGCTCTGGCATTACTCTTGTCTTTTCTATTTCAACCTCTTTCTCTTGTGTTATCTTATTTTCTTGACAGCTAAATATAGTTAAAAGTAAAAACGGCAAAACATGTTTAAATTTCATATGGAAAAAGTATAAGGTTCTAAAGTACGATTATATGTAAAAAAAGGTACAATGAATAAATTGTATTTTTGAAATGTAAAGTTAGAGATATGAGATTATGTATTGCAGTTTTGGTTTTAGGAATGTTTGTTTCATGCGGACAAGAAAAGAAATATCACGATGTAAAAGATGAAGTAGTTGCTACTGCAACATCAGACAAATTGGCGGATATTTTAATTTTTCAGAAAGAATTAAATGCTGAATTTAAAGACCCTGAAACTTCTCCATTAGCGGATCGCTTTCGTATTGATTTTGAAAGCTTGGATTTCTTTGAGCCAGATACCAGTTATGTTATTGAGGCAGAATTTATAAGAACTCCTGAAGCGTTGCCATTTTCAATGCCTACTACTACAGATAGGGAGTCCACAGAGGTTGTATATGCTATCGCTAAGTTCTCTATTAATGGAAAAGCCCATGAATTGGAAATTTACCAATCTCCAGATTTAATTACTCAAGAAGAATATGAGGATTACCTGTTTTTGCCTTTTACAGATAATACGAATGGTAAGGAAACTTATGGTGGTGGTAGATATTTAGATTTAAGAATTCCTGATGGTAATACAATTATTCTTGATTTTAATAAAGCATACAACCCGTATTGTGCCTATAATAAAAAGTTCAGTTGTCCTCTGGTACCTGCCGTAAATAATTTAGATACTGAAATTAAAGTAGGGGTAAAGGCATTTGAACACTAAGTTGTAAAAAATAAAAACCTCGGCAGGTATTGCCGAGGTTTTAAAACTTAAACTATAAAATCAACCA
>JAHDDP010000018.1 GCA_020629285.1 Maribacter sp. | reverse complement strand
ACAGTAAAGAATTTGACAATATCGATTTACATTCCTCATTAAAAAAATATTTTGGTTTTTCTCAGTTTAAAGGACTTCAAGAAGAAGTAATTAAAAATGTTTTAAAGCAGAATAATACGTTTGTAATCATGCCAACTGGTGGTGGTAAATCTATGTGTTACCAGTTACCTGCCCTTATGCAAGAGGGTACTGCAATTATCGTATCTCCGTTGATCGCTTTAATGAAAAATCAGGTAGATGCCATACGTGGGGTTTCTTCTGAGGTAGGTATAGCCCATGTTTTAAATTCCTCATTAAATAAAGGGGAGATAAAACAAGTGAAAGAAGATATCACCAATGGAGTTACTAAACTACTGTATGTTGCACCAGAATCTTTGACAAAAGAAGAAAATGTAGAATTTCTACGTTCGGTAAAGGTCTCATTTGTAGCTGTAGATGAAGCGCATTGTATATCTGAATGGGGGCATGATTTTAGACCTGAGTATAGAAATTTGAAATCTATAGTTGCACGATTAGGAGATGATATTCCTATCATTGGACTTACAGCAACGGCAACCCCAAAGGTTCAAGAAGATATCATTAAGAATTTAGGTATAGGTGGGGCAAAACTTTTTAAAGCTTCTTTTAATCGACCTAATTTATTTTACGAAGTACGAACCAAGACAGAGAATATAGAAGCGGATATCATCCGTTTCGTGAAACAAAATTCTGGTAAATCAGGAATCATATATTGCCTTAGTCGTAAAAAGGTAGAAGAGTTAGCTCAAGTATTGCAGGTAAACGGAGTAAGTGCCGTACCATACCATGCAGGTTTTGATGCTAAAACAAGATCAAAATATCAAGATATGTTCTTGATGGAAGATGTAGATGTGGTTGTCGCCACCATTGCTTTTGGTATGGGTATCGATAAGCCAGATGTGCGTTTTGTTATTCATCATGATATTCCAAAAAGTATTGAAAGTTATTATCAAGAAACTGGTAGAGCTGGTCGAGATGGTGGGGAAGGACATTGTTTAGCTTATTATTCTTATAAGGATATTGAAAAGCTAGAGAAGTTTATGTCTGGTAAACCTGTTGCTGAACAAGAAATAGGAAATGCTTTATTGCAAGAAGTGGTGGCCTATGCAGAAACCTCCATGTCTAGACGTAAGTTCATGCTTCATTATTTTGGAGAGGAATTTGACGACGTAAACGGTGAAGGTGCCGAAATGGATGACAATACCAGAAACCCTAAAGAGAAAGAAGAGGCGAAGGATAATGTTGAGAAGTTACTTAAGGTAGTAACTGGTACAAGTGAAAAGTTTAAATCTAAAGAGATTGTAAATGCATTGCGTGGTAAAACAAATGCGATAATATCTTCACATAAGACCAATGAAAAAGAGTTTTTTGGCATTGGTTCTGATAAAGATAAAAGCTATTGGATGGCACTTATTCGCCAGACACTGGTTGCCGGATTATTGAGAAAAGAGATAGAACAATACGGCGTATTACATGTAACGGATAATGGTAAGGAGTTTTTAACTAAGCCATCATCTTTTATGATGACCAAGGATCATGTTTACAATGCCGAAAATGATAATGCCATTGTTGGTGCCGCTAAATCTGGCGGTATTGCCGATGAGAAATTATTAAAACAATTAAAAGATTTACGAAAAGCACAGGCAAAGAAAATAGGTGTTCCGCCATTTGTAGTTTTTCAAGATCCTTCATTGGAGGATATGGCTTTGAAATATCCTATTTCACATGAAGAAATGTTGAATGTTCATGGAGTAGGAGAAGGTAAGGCTAAGAAATACGGTAAGCCATTCATTGCTTTTATTGCCACTTATGTTGAGGAAAATGAAATCATTAGACCAGATGATCTTGTAGTTAAAAGTACTGGGGCTAATTCTGCCTTGAAATTATATGTTATACAGAATGTAGATAGAAAATTACCTTTGTCTGATATTGCATCGGCAAAAGGATTGGAAATTCCTGATCTTATTAAAGAAATGGAGCAAATTGTATACAGCGGTACAAGGTTGAACCTGAATTATTGGATCGATGAGATTTTAGATGAAGATCAACAAGAAGAAATACATGAGTACTTTTTAGAGGCAGATAGTGATAATCTTGAGGAAGCAATGACCGAATTTGACGGTGAGTATGAAGAAGAAGAGTTAAGATTGTATCGATTAAAATTCATCAGTGAAGTAGCGAACTAATCTAATTAGCTATAATTTATTTACAAATCCATTACCCAATTTAAATTGGATAATGGATTTTTTTTTAATAGCTTTTTCATGAGTGATTCATGTTAACTTTTTGGGTGAATTGTAACTATATCTGTTCTGTTTTAAACTTAAGAAACGTGATAAATCAAATTTCATCTCATTTATTTATTTTTAATTTATTGATTTTCAATAAATTATATTTTGTTTAATATTATAATTAAAACTTTAAACAAAATTTAAGACTATTGCTCGTAGTTCCGTTATACTTTTACAGAAATCTAAAAAAAAAGAACTATGAAAATTTTAAAAATTACATTATTAAGTGCAATTACATTATTTGTAACGAACATTTCTGCCCAGACAGAAACTATTGTAGGTGTTGCAGCAGGAAATGACAATTTTACAACATTAGTAGCTGCAGTAAAAGCGGCTGATTTGGTAGAAACATTAAATAGTGAAGGTCCGTTTACTGTTTTTGCACCTGTAAACACAGCTTTTGAAGCATTGCCAGCAGGAACTGTAGATACATTATTAAAGCCAGAAAGTAAAGACGCATTGACCGGTATTTTAACTTACCATGTAGTAGCTGGTAAGTTCATGGCTGCAGATGTGGTAAAGGCAATCAGTGAAAATGATGGTATGTTTTCAGTTAAAACAGTACAGGGTGGAATGATTACATTATCACTTAGCGGTGATAAGGTAATGTTGAAAGATGAAAAAGGGAATATGGCAACCGTAGTTATGGCAGATGTAGCTGCTAGCAACGGAGTAATACATGCTATAGACGCTGTAGTGATGCCTAAATAAGGTATTCAAAAAACTAGAAATAAAAATCCCTTTGTAATTCTGTTATAGAATAGCAAAGGGATTTTTTTTAAACACTACTTAAAACTTTCTATCTCGCAGCTGTACCACTGATAGATTTACCTTTTCGTAATTGTCTTTGTATTTTTTTGATGGCGGATTCTATTGATTTTTCCGGTTCAATAATATTATATTCTCCCCAGAAATCTGGATCGGCAAAGCCAATAGCTTCATCACTTAGTATAATAGAAGACTTCATTCTATCTTTATATTTTGGGAAGGCATTGTCGGTATTTTTCTCCCAATCTGTAATGGCCATTTCGCAATTCATGCTGTAAATCGAGTTGAATAAGCGTTTGTCCCAATCTATTTTAAACTCTAACAGCACATTGCTATATCCATAGTACCATTTTCCATCTTTTTCTCTGTAGTCAACACGGTAAGAAACCTCTGTTGGCCATACGTCTGCGTTTTTTGGTTTTCTTCTTACAAACATTTGAGATGCCAATCTTTTATCTGTAATGTTAAGAGAGTAAATAGCGCTGGTTAAAATCTTGTTTTCTGCATCGATATATAATTTACCGTTATATAATGGGTCTATAATTTCAGGCTTTTGCTTGAAATCAATAACATAAATCAATTGGTCGTTTACTCGTGTAGAAGTGTCAAATGAGAAATTATAATATGCTAATGTCTCGGGAGTAAATATGTAGTTAGGGTATTTTACCATATCTACGAACAAGGTGTTGAACGGTCCTCCTTGAAGTTTTAAGGCAACAGTATCTAATTTGGTGTAATCAGTACTTTTTCGTGCCTTGTAAAGTTTCATTGCATCTGTCTTTTTAGATGAATATGGAGTTTTGTAAATATTCACTACCGCTTCGGAAAGACTTACGTTTTTTCTTCTTTTTTTAATAGTTTCTCTGTAAAAGGCGGTCATTACAGTACTTTCATTTAAATAATTGTCCCCTTTTTTGTTCAGTGTCTCTTTTACTAAAGCTTCAGCATCATTTGGGGCATCTATACTTGCCTCAGATAAAGCCATAACAAATTCTGTCATGAAGATTTTATTCTTCTTTTCTTCTAATTCAGTAATGGCAATTTGTTTGGTTTTATATCCTAAAAAGGCAATGGTTAAATTGTTTTCGGTATACTCATTTGGAACTTTCAGCGAGAACTGACCTTCAGAGTTGGTGATGGTGGTTACATTGGTATTGTCAACGGTTAGTGTTGCGAAAATTAATGGTTTCTTACTGTCGGCATCTAAAACTTCACCGGTGTATTCGGTGTAATTAATAGTCTGTGCCCACATGGTATTGCTTCCTATTCCTATACAAACAAGAAATAATAATACAAATTTAATGGAAGAAGGTTTTGTTGAAAAATTGTTCTCTTTTAGCATGATGTAATTTTTCTTATTAAGATAATGATTATTCGTGAATTATTAAGCTAAATATTGTTAAAGCCTTAATAACGTAGGTAGTATGCTGAAATCTATTTGTTGCCATCAAATGTTTTAGACGAGGTGCTTACCAGTCTATTGATTTCCTTTAATTCTTCTTCGGTTAGATCACGCCATTTTCCAACGGGTACATCTAATTGCACGTTCATAATTCTAATGCGTTTCAACTTCTTTACCCTGTAATCTAAATATTCGCACATTCTACGAATTTGCCTGTTTAGACCTTGAGTTAGAATGATCCTGAATTGATACGTACTTACTTCAAAAACTTCGCATTCCCTAGTTACTTGATCAAGAATGGGAATTCCTTTTCGCATCCTATTTAAAAAATCTATCGTAATAGGTTTGTCTACCGTTACCAAATACTCTTTCTCATGATTGTTACGCGCGCGTAGAATCTTGTTTACGATATCGCCATCATCGGTTAAAAATATAAGGCCCTCACTTGGTTTGTCTAATCTCCCAATTGGGAAAATACGCTTCGGGTAGTTAATATAATCTATAATATTATCCTTTTCTACACCTGTATCTGTAGTACAAACAATACCTATAGGTTTGTTGAATGCCAAATACGTAGATTTTCCCTTAGGTGCTTTAATTAGTTCTCCATCAACTTTAACAACATCACCGGCTGATATTTTAGTTCCCATTTCTGGCACTTCTCCATTAATGGTTACTCTGCCTTGATCGATCAATTTGTCTGCAGCTCTACGTGAGCAATATCCAGCTTCGCTAAGGTATTTGTTTATTCTAGTTTTATTGGTGTTGTCTTGCATAATCAGCTTGCTGTTTCTAATGTTGATTTCGATTTACTTCTTGTTGGTAGATCTCTCTTCCTAGTTGTGCTAAAAACGGAATTCCGATTTCGTCATACTCATAAGCATCGTCATTGAAGATACCGTCTTTGTTCACTAAAATTGTGGCGGTTAAAAGAAAGTCGATATTCTTTTCTGTGTCTTTGATATATGCGCAATCGGTTAGCGTACCGTAGGCAAATCCTACTTTATTATAAATTTCAATATGCTGGGGTATGTCTTTTTTAGTATCGCCATATATAAAAAACTTACAATAGCCATCGTAATATGTGGTAGGGTCATAACCTACTTTTTGAGGAACGGTATACATTGCTGTTAATAAATGTTCACGCTGTTCGGTACTCAGGTCAAATTGTTCTGATGCTTTATACTTTTGAGGAAATACTACTCTTTTTAAAAGGTTGTGTTGCGATTGAATAGGGTAATAGTTTTTCAAACTAAAATCGAAAGGTTCTTTAATTAACTCTTCACCTTCATAATAACCTACGCCCTTTTCAATATTTAACAGTTCTAACTTTTTAGGTGTTTTGTTGAGTAAAGAATTAGTAATGCCCGTTGTTGAATCGTTTAAATAGATAATTAAGGGCTTTGTTCTTAAATCATCTGAATGATAACCTAATCTGTGGCTAAGTCTAACAGGTGATATTTTTTTATTGTTCAAACTCTCATTGATGGCTTCAAACCCTAAGAATTCCACCAATCTATTGTTTGCTAAATTATCGCTAACAGCAAAAATTTTGGATACATCTTTGGCAAACGTACTTTCAATAGTGTCACCTTCTATATAATACCTGGTGTTTATGGTTAAGCTGTCTATTTGATTTAACTTTTCTAGAGCTAGTACGGCAGTTGGGAATTTAACTGTGCTTGCAGGATAAAAATACACGCTGTCGTTTACCTGAAAATCATAATCGGTAAAAAAGACGCTATCATTTCTTCTATCGATTTGTGTGTATCTAATTTGAACTTGATAGTTTTCAACACTATCCATCACCCTTTTTATTTTAGGATTATCAGAAGATAGTGCAACCTCAAGAAAATTTAAATTCCGTTGTTCTTGAGCGCAAGAAGATAAAAGGACACCACATATAAAAAGAAGAAAGTGCTTCATGCTACTATGATTTATTTATGGAATATAGACTTCGCCGCGGTGAGGTTTCAATAAGTCTCTTACCGTAATCATTTCCTTTTCTTCCACGACCATAAATGCAATACTGTACATGTCGTTTATTTCTTTAAAACCGGTAATGTTTAACGCTGTTTTTTCTGAAGCTATGAATTCATTTAGGTGTTTAACATGATGTTCTGCCGTTTTTAATGCAGCAGGACCTCTAAAGTCCCATATTAGTTTTATCTGTCGGTTCAAGAATATGTTGTATTAGGTTATAAAATAAGTAACAAATTTACCTAAAAAATGGCAGTTTGTGGTTAGTACGTAATGAGATTACTATGGGTTGAATTACTATTTTTAGTTCATTATTAGCTATTTGTTATATCTTGTGAGACCTAAAAAAATGTGTTAAGTAAATCATTATGCATTTGCACACGATTTGGTTATTGCTATTTTTGCTCGATGTTTTTTAAGAAATCAATGTTTTTACTACGTAAGTTCTACCCTATTGTGACCATAGGGCTAATTTCTTTTGCTTTCGTTTCTTGTGACGGTCTGTTTAAGAAAGAAGAGGAAAAGAAGGTTATTGCTAGGGTAGGCGAGTCTTTTTTATATGAAGATGACCTGGCGCCGTTGATCACAGAGAATATGACAAAAGGGGATAGTGCTTCTTTTGCCGTCAATTATATAAACAATTGGGCTTCTAAGCAGTTGTTGCTTTCTAAAGCAAAAATTAATCTATCAGAAGAAAAACTGGCAGAATATAATGCTTTGGTAGATGACTATAGAACTGAACTATACACAAGTGTTTATAAAGAGGCGTTGGTGGCACAGGCTACAGATTCGGTTATTACAGACGAGCAGTTAAATGCGTTCTACGAAAATGCCAAAGAGAATTTTAAGCTTAAAGAGCGTATTGCAAGAATACGTTTTGTTGCTTTGCCAAAGGGATTTTTAAATCAAGATGAGGTAGGTAAACGGTTAAAAAGATTTAAACAAGAGGATATTAGATATTTAGACTCTATTGGCGTTCAGTTCACTAAATTGAACTTTAATGATTCTATTTGGGTGCGCTACACTAGAATTTTTGAAGAAATACCGCCAATTACACTTGACAATGCGGACAAGTACTTAAAAAATTCACAATTTTTTGAATTAGAGGATGCAATCGGGGTATATTTGGGAAAAATAGAGGAAACCAAAGATGTTAACGACGTTGCGCCTTTGTCCTTTATTAAACCTACTATAGAACAAGTTTTATTAAGTCGTAGAAAAATGGACTACCTACGCAAATTAGAAACTGAATTATTAGATGAAGCAATCAAGGATAATGAATTTGAAGTTTTCGAAAACAAAAAATAGTATTTACATAGGCGCAATTTTACTATTTGCAGGTGCTGCAACAGCACAAGATTCTATACCAGATGTTTCTGCCAATGCAGCTGAACCAATGGAAGACATCGCAGAAGCGGAACCAATAAAAAAAGATTCGTCGGTTAATTTTAAGAGAATAAAACTTGACGGTATAGCTGCCGTAGTGGGTGATTATGTAATCTTGGATTCTGATATTGAAAAAACACTTATTGATTTAAAGAGCCAAGGAGCGTCTACTGAAGATATTACGCATTGCGGACTCCTAGGTAAATTGATGGAGGATCGTTTGTATGCCAACCAGGCAGTTCAAGATAGTATTTTGGTTTCAGATGATGAGGTAAATGCAACCGGTGATCGTCAATTGCAATCTCTGGTGCAACAGATAGGTTCAATGGAGAAGGTTTTAAAATATTATAAGAAAACCGATGAAGCCAGTTTTAGGGAAGAACTTTACAAAATCAATAAACTACGTATGCTTTCTGAGCGTATGCAACAAGATATCATTAAGGAAATTGAAATTACACCAGAAGAGGTTCGTCAGTTCTTCAATAAAATTCCTGAAGACGAAAGACCTGTATTTGGTGCTGAACTAGAAATTGCACAGATTACCAAAGAGCCGGAGCCATCTGAGGAAGAAAAGCAAAAGGTAATAGATAAGTTGAACCAGATCAAGGCAGATGTAGAAGATAACGACTCTAGTTTTAGTGTAAAGGCAATTCTGTATTCTCAAGATCCAGGTTCTAAATCTAAAGGTGGTTTTTATAGCATAACAAAAGATACCGGTTTTGACAAGAAGTTTAAAGATGTAGCTTTTAGTTTAAGGGAAGGTGAGGTTTCTGAACCTTTTGAGACAGTTTTCGGTTTTCATATTATTTATATAGAAAAAATCAGAGGCCAAGAGTTGGATTTAAGACATATATTGATTCAGCCAGAAATATCTCAAGCAGTAATGGACGAGGCAAAGGCAGAGCTAGATAGCATTAGAAAGAAAATTATAGATGGTGAATTTACTTTTGCAGAAGCGGCACTGAATTTTTCTGATGAAAAAGAGACAAAATTTGATGGCGGATTGTTGCGTAACCCTGTAAACTTCGATTCTAAATTTGAGTTGACAAAAATGGATCCAACCTTATATAATCAAGTACAAAATTTAAAGGACAATGAAATTACATATCCTGTACTTGAAGAAGATCCAAGAGGTGGAGCGCCCAAATATAAAATTCTAAAGATTACCAATAGGTATGATGAGCACGTAGCCGATTTTTCTAAAGATTACACAAAAATTCAGGAATTGGCACTTACTGAAAAGAAATACAACGCCATTAAAAAATGGATGGACAAGCATATTAAGGATACCTATATCAGCGTTAATGATGAAAACAAAGATTGTGAGTTCGCTAATAACTGGGTAAAAGAATAAATATATGTCAGACGTTGCGGCAATAGAACGCCTAGTTGTAAAACATGCGGAGCTTAAAAAAGAAATAGCCAAGATCATTGTAGGTCAAGATGAGGTTATTGAACAGATTTTGCTTTCTATTTACACAGGTGGTCACTCTTTGCTGATCGGCGTGCCAGGCTTGGCAAAAACTTTAATGGTGAATACCATTGCCCAAGCATTAGGTCTCGATTTTAAAAGAATACAGTTTACGCCAGATTTAATGCCAAGTGATATTCTTGGTAGTGAGGTTTTGGACCAGAACAGAAACTTTAAGTTTATAAAAGGTCCTATATTTTCAAATATTATTTTGGCAGATGAGATCAATAGAACTCCGCCAAAAACTCAGGCAGCACTTTTAGAGGCTATGCAAGAGCGAGCGGTAACTATTGCCGGTCATCAGCATAAGTTAGATTTGCCATACTTTGTTTTGGCTACACAAAACCCGATTGAGCAGGAGGGAACCTACCCTTTACCAGAAGCGCAATTAGACCGTTTTATGTTTGCCATAGAATTAAAATACCCATCTATAGCCGAAGAAATACAAGTGGTGAAGAATACTACTGCGAATAGCAAGCCGGTTATTAACGCACTTTTCAATGCTAAAGATATTATAGCTATTCAAGATTTGGTACGTAGAATACCTGTGGCAGATAATGTTGTGGAGTATGCGGTAAAATTGGTAAATAGTACAAGACCTAACTTAGACTCAGCTTCAGATTACGTAAAACAATATTTAGATTGGGGAGCAGGACCAAGAGCATCTCAGAACCTTATCTTAGGGGCAAAGGCAAATGCTGCCATTCACGGAAAGTTCTCTCCAGACATAGAAGATGTACATGCCGTTGTTAAAGGTATACTACGTCATCGTATCATAAAAAACTACAAAGCAGAGGCAGAAGGTATCAGTGAAGAGGATATTATTGATAAGTTACTTTAATAAAACACCTTGTTTTCTGCGTTTTTAAGTGAAATTAAGCTCTTTAAACATTACTATTGTTTAATATCTACGCCCTTATTATATCATTTGAGAAAAAATAAGTAATCATACTTAATTAATTTTAAATCCGTTCTATATTACGTAATTTTACGAAATTGCGTTAACTTAATATTAATTAACAGATGACATTTGACATTGATGGATTTAAACAAGTATATATTGTGCTACATCAATAATATGTATTCATATCAATTGTTTCTGTCAGTTTGTAGTTATCATGAATTTCATTTCAACAACAAATCTTCAGAACGAAATAGAAATTAAACTACATACTCAACGTCTAAACTAACACACAAATCAATTTTTAATGAGCATTTATACAGATTACCTTAAGGAGATCGAAGAGCGTAAAAGTCAAGGTCTTCATCCAAAGCCAATTGATGGTGCTGAATTACTAAGCAAAATCATTGAACAAATTAAAGATGTAGATAATGAGTATAGAGAAGAATCTCTAAACTTTTTTATCTATAATGTTTTACCTGGTACAACTAGTGCTGCAGGGGTAAAAGCTAAATTTTTAAAAGAGATCATTCTTGGTGAGTCGGTCGTAAAAGAGATTACTCCCGCTTTTGCTTTTGAGCAATTATCTCATATGAAGGGTGGACCCTCTGTGAAGGTATTGTTAGATATCGCTTTAGGTTCTGATGAAGCTTTGGCAAAACAGGCAGCGGAGGTCTTGAAAACTCAGGTTTTCCTATATGAGGCAGATACGTCTCGATTAGAAGAAGCTTTAAAAAATGGTAATGCCATTGCAAAAGAGATTATAGAAAGTTACGCGCAAGCGGAATTCTTTACGAAGCTTCCAGAAGTAGAAGAAGAAATTGAGGTGGTAACATACATTGCCGGTGTTGGAGATATATCTACAGATTTATTATCGCCAGGTGGCGATGCACACTCAAGATCAGACCGCGAATTACATGGTCAATGTATGTTTGAGCATAATAAAGAAATGCAAGCTGAATTATTGGCTTTAAAGGAGCAACATCCTGATAAGCGAGTAATGCTGATTGCGGAAAAAGGAACAATGGGCGTTGGTTCTTCTAGAATGTCTGGTGTAAACAACGTAGCATTATGGACAGGTATTTCTTCTAGTCCGTATGTACCTTTTATTAATATTGCTCCGGTAATTGCCGGTACAAATGGTATCGCTCCAATTTTCTTGACCACAGTAGGTGTAACCGGTGGTATAGGGTTAGACCTTAAAAACTGGGTGAAGCAAAAAGATGAAGCGGGTAATACTATAGTTGATGAAGATGGCGAGCCAATTCTAAAACAATTGTATTCTGTTGCTACAGGTACGGTGCTTACTATTAATACAAAAGAGAAAAAGCTTTATCACGGTAAAGTTGAATTAAAAGATGTTTCTGCAGCATTTACTCCTCAGAAAATGGAGTTTATGAAAGCAGGTGGTTCTTATGCCGTTGTTTTTGGTAAAAAATTACAAACATTTGCTTGTAAAACTTTAGGAATTGAAGTGCCACAAGTGTACGCACCTTCAAAAGAAGTTTCTATAGAAGGACAAGGATTAACAGCTGTTGAGAAAATTTTCAATAGAAATGCTGTAGGTACTTCAGGAGCTACATTGCATGCAGGTTCTTACGTTCGTGCTGAAGTAAACATTGTAGGTTCACAAGATACTACAGGTTTAATGACTTCTCAAGAATTAGAGATGATGGCAGCAACGGTTATTTCTCCAATTGTGGATGGCGCTTACCAATCCGGTTGTCATACAGCTTCGGTTTGGGATGATAAGTCTAAAGCCAATATTCCAAGGTTAATGAGCTTTATGAACGATTTCGGTTTAATTACCGGTCGTGATCCAAAAGGAAAGTATTTTCCAATGACAGATGTTATTCATAAAGTATTGAACGATATTACTGTTGGTGATTGGGATATCATTATTGGTGGAGATTCGCACACACGTATGTCTAAAGGTGTTGCTTTTGGTGCTGATTCAGGTACAGTTGCTTTAGCATTGGCTACGGGTGAGGCATCCATGCCAATTCCGGAATCGGTTAAAGTGACCTTTAAAGGACAGATGAAATCTTACATGGATTTCCGTGATGTGGTACATGCTACACAACAACAAATGTTACAACAGTTTGGAGGCGAAAACGTATTCCAAGGTCGTGTAATAGAGGTTCATATTGGTACGTTAACTTCTGATGAAGCATTTACGTTTACCGATTGGACAGCAGAAATGAAAGCGAAAGCATCTATTTGTATTTCTGAAGACGATACTTTAATAGAGTCATTAGAGATTGCAAAAGGTCGTATCCAAATCATGATCGAAAAGGGTATGGACAATGCAAAGGGTGTACTTCAAGGACTTGTTGATAAAGCAGAAACTAGAATTACGGAACTTAAAACAGGTATTAAACCATCTTTAAGACCAGATGCAGATGCTAAGTATCATGCAGAAGTAGTTATTGATTTAGATGAAATTGCTGAACCAATGATTGCTGATCCAGATGTAAATAATGAAGATGTTTCTAAGCGTTATACGCATGACAATATTCGTCCATTATCTTACTATGGTGGAACCAAGAAAGTAGATTTAGGTTTTGTGGGATCATGTATGGTTCACAAAGGTGATATGAAAATATTAGCTCAAATGTTGAAAAACGTTGAGGCCCAAAACGGAAAGGTAGAATTCAAAGCTCCTTTAGTAGTGGCTCCTCCAACATACAATATTGTAGATGAGTTAAAAGAAGAAGGAGATTGGGAAGTATTACAAAAATACTCAGGTTTTGAATTTGATGATAGCGCACCTAAAGGATTGGCACGTACCAAGTACGAAAACATGCTATACCTAGAGCGCCCTGGTTGTAACCTATGTATGGGTAACCAAGAAAAGGCAGAACCAGGTGATACGGTAATGGCAACATCTACTCGTTTATTCCAAGGTCGTGTTGTAAAAGATACGGGTGAGAAAAAAGGGGAGTCATTATTATCATCTACTCCTGTTGTAGTATTATCTACGATTTTAGGAAGAACTCCTACAATGGCAGAATATGAAGCAGCTGTTGATGGTATTGTTTTAACGAAGTTTAAACCTTCTACCAAGCAATTAGTGAGATAGTAGATAAGTAATTATTTTATAATAAAAATGCCTGAGTTTAACTCAGGCATTTTTTGTTGCTACTAATAAATAGAGTTTTATAGTCAGACTTTTTAATAATTATTATTAAACCGATTTTTTCCAATCTAAAATAATCTGTTGTGCGAAGTTTTCACATTGATTTAAAGTGTCTTTAATATGATCTAATGTCGTGTCTGGGTTGATTAAGCACATTCTAATGACCACTTGGTTTTGTAAGACTGTAGTTACTAAAAGTGCTTCTTTAGAAGCTACGACTCTAGCTGAAATTTCTTGATTTAGCTTGTCTAATTCAACTTCAGATAATTTTAATTCCAATGGGTTATATCTAAAATTAATAATAGCCAAAGTTGCTAACGAAACAATTTCCCAATTACCACTTTCTCTTAAAAGATCTTCTGTTTTATCGGCTAAGTCGATATTATAAGAGATTGCTTTTTTAAAAGCGTCTAAACCATACGTTTTAATTGACATATAAAACTTTAAGGCTCTAAATCTTCTTGTTAATTGAATGCCGTAATCGTAAAAATTAATTTCTGATTCGTTACCTTCTATATCTCTTAAGTATTCTGGTTTTTCGCTAAAGGTGTTACTTAGCCAAGAAGAATCCTTTACCAATAAACATCCAATTTCATAAGGCTGAAAGAACCATTTATGAGGGTCTACGGTTAACGAATCTGCACGTTCAATACCTTGTAAAAGTTTACTTCCTTTATCGGATAAAATAGCCGCTCCACCATAAGCACCATCAATATGAAACCAAAGCTTTTCTTTTTCACAAATATCTGCTAAGGTGTCTAAAGGGTCTACCGTGCCCGTATTTGTCGTACCTGCAGAAGCGATGATACAAAAAGGTTTTTTGCCTTCAATTTTATCCTTTGCAATTTCATTTTTAAGTTTATTGATGCTTATTTTAAATTCTAAGTCGGTAGGAATTATTTTAATTTGTTCTTTTTTAAATCCTAAGACCCTAATTGCTTTAATATTGGAAGAATGGGCTTGGTCAGACAAATAAATAATAGCATTGGAAAAATCATCCCCACATTTTACTCTTCTAGCCGTTACTAATGCTGTTAAATTAGCCATAGAACCACCACTTGTAAAAATACCTCCACCTTTTTTGATGGGAAAATTAAACATCTTCAAAAGCCAGTTTAAAGTAACGATTTCTAGCTCTGCCGCAGCAGCGGAAATAATCCATCCGCCAGAAAAAATATTAAAACCTGTTGCTAGGGAATCTGAAATAGCACTAATAAAATTACTTGGTCCTGGTACAAATGAGAAGGATTTTGGATGACCGGATATATTGGAATTTGGTATTACATTATCCATTACAAAGTCTAAAACTTCATCTGCAGGCATACCATGATCCGGAGCTTCTTGTAAAAAAAGAGAATCCATTTCTTTTCTTGTGGCAATACTTACAGGATTTTTATTTTCAATTTCTGTATAATGCTCAACAATGAAATCGACAACTTTATAACCATAGGATTGCATTTCTTCTTTTGATAAATGAAAAGGTGATGTCATAAAGTTTCAATTTTGTTCAAAATTACATCAAGTTTAAATCATATAAAAGTTTGTTTTATAAGCGTTTTTACAGGTAGGGTCATAGATTTTAGTTTAGTTGCATGAGTCTATAGATAATATGCAAAAGAGCTGTTCGGTATAGTTGAACTTGTATTTCATTGAAAGAATTGGTCATCATCTAAAGTTGTCCATAAATAAGAAGCCCTAAAAGCCGTATGGTCATAAAGCCTTTTATAACCGCATTTTTTATAATCATTCTTAATTTCATATGCGCTCTCAAAATCATCTTACATTTTGTATCTTGTACAGGCAAGATAGATTAACAATTTTTATAAATAGATTTTATGGCTTTTGACATAGATATGATTAAAAAAGTTTACGCTTCCATGTCGGAACGTGTAGACAAGGCAAGAGATGTGGTAGGTAAGCCACTTACACTTTCAGAAAAGATTTTATATTCTCATTTATGGGATGGTAACCCAACCGAAGCATTTACCCGAGGAAAGGATTATGTTGATTTTGCTCCGGATCGTATTGCCTGTCAAGATGCTACGGCTCAAATGGCTTTGTTACAATTTATGCAAGCCGGTAAGCCAAAGGTTGCAGTACCTACAACGGTTCATTGTGATCACTTGATTCAAGCTAAAAATGGTGCTACAGCAGATTTAAAGTCGGCAAACTCAACAAGTGCAGAGGTTTTTGATTTCTTGGAGTCTGTTTCAAATAAATACGGAATTGGTTTTTGGAAGCCAGGTGCAGGTATTATTCACCAAGTAGTATTAGAGAATTATGCTTTCCCGGGCGGAATGATGATCGGTACCGATTCGCATACCGTTAATGCAGGTGGGTTAGGTATGGTCGCAATTGGTGTTGGTGGTGCCGATGCCGTTGATGTAATGGCAGGTATGGCTTGGGAACTTAAGTTTCCAAAATTAATTGGTGTTAAGTTAACCGGTAATATCTCTGGTTGGACAGCACCGAAAGATGTTATATTAAAAGTTGCCGAAATTCTTACCGTTAAAGGTGGAACAGGAGCGATAGTGGAATATTTTGGCGAGGGAGCCAAGAACCTTTCTTGTACAGGTAAAGGAACTATTTGTAACATGGGAGCTGAAATAGGGGCGACCACTTCTACTTTTGGTTATGATGAGTCTATGGAGCGTTATTTAAGAGCTACCGATAGGGCTGATATTGCCGATGCCGCAAACAAGGTGAAAGAATATTTAACTGCAGATCCCGAGGTGTACGCAAACCCAGAGCAATATTTTGATGAGGTTATTGAAATAGACCTTTCAAAATTAACGCCATTATTAAATGGTCCTTTTACGCCAGATTTATCAACGAAAGTTGGTAGTGATATGACAGAAAAAGCTACTTCTCATGAATGGCCATTGGCTGTTGAGTGGGGCTTGATCGGTTCTTGTACCAACTCTTCTTATGAAGATTTATCTAGAGCTTCTTCAATAGCGCAACAAGCTATTGATAAAGGAATTAAAATGAAGTCGGAATTAGGAATCAACCCTGGTTCTGAACAAGTAAGATATACAGCTGATCGTGATGGTATTCTTGGAATATTTGAAAAGTTGGATGCTAAGATTTTTACCAACGCATGTGGACCATGTATTGGACAATGGGCACGTTATAGTGACCCTAAAAATGCACCTAAAAATAGTATTGTTCATTCTTTTAATAGAAACTTTGCTAAGCGTGCTGATGGTAACCCTAACACACATGCCTTTGTAGCTTCTCCAGAAATTACAGCTGCTATTGCTATTGCAGGTAGATTGGATTTTAACCCGATGACGGATAAACTAATCAATGCAAAGGGAGAAGAAGTAATGTTCGATGAGCCTACGGGATGGGAATTGCCTCCTAAAGGTTTTGAAGTTGAAGATGCTGGATACTTAGCGCCAGATGAAGATGGTTCAGGCGTAGAGGTTAAAGTTTCACCAGATTCTGAAAGATTACAACTGTTAGAGCCTTTTACTCCAATAAAGGATGAAAGTCTAATCGGTGCAAAGTTACTGATCAAAGCATTTGGTAAGTGTACAACGGATCATATCTCTATGGCAGGACCATGGTTGCGTTTTCGCGGGCATTTAGATAACATTTCTAATAACTGTCTAATTGGTGCCGTAAATGCATTCGGCAAAAAGACGAACATGGTTAAAAACCAATTAACCGGTGAGTTTGGCGGAGTGCCAGATACTGCGCGGGCATATAAAGCAGCAGGAATAAGAAGTGTTGTTGTCGGTGATCACAACTATGGTGAAGGTTCTTCACGTGAGCATGCTGCAATGGAGCCACGTCACTTAGGTGTTGCTGCGGTAATAGTTAAATCGTTTGCACGTATTCATGAAACAAACCTTAAAAAGCAGGGTATGCTTGGGTTGACATTCGCTAATGAAAGCGATTATGATCTTATTCAAGAAGACGATACTTTTAACTTTATAGACATAGCGGAATTTGCTCCAGATAAGCAACTGACCGTTGAGGTAGTTCATGCCGATGGTAGTAAAGATGTATTGAAATTGAACCATACATATAATGCCGCTCAAATAGGGTGGTACAGAGAAGGTTCTGCTTTAAACGTTATTAAGAGGGAAAATGCCTCATAATTCAACAACTCAAAATTTGTAAGGAAAACTCCTGATATTAATCAGGAGTTTTTTAGTTTTGATGCCTATCTAACTTTTATGAAGAGACAAACGGTTTTTACCTTATTGATCATTGCTTTTGTACTTTCTTTTTTTGTTACTCCTTTAGGTGATTATAGCAAGATTGTTCTCAACAGGGTTTTTGCCACTTCCCCAACCATTATACAGCCAGAAAAACGCGGTAAGATAACTGATTACGACTGGAAGTTGAAAGATGTAAATTGGAAGTTTTTTAATTTTGACGAGGCGAAAGGGCAGGTAGTGTTCATTACTTTCTGGACTTCTTGGCATATGCCTTCTCAAGCGCAATTAAAAGACATACAATACCTTTATGATACTTACGGCGACAAGATGAAGTTCTATGTAATAACCAATGAAGAGAGGGGTCCAGTAGAACTTTTTATGAGTGAGCAGGGGTATACTTTTCCTGTAACCTATCAAATTATTGGAGAACCAAGCCCTATATCATTACTAAAACCACCAGGGTCTTATGTTATCGATAAAAATGGTGCGATAGTAATACACCAAAACGCAATTGCAGATTGGGATAACGAAAAAGTCGATACACTCTTAAATCAACTTATAGCAGAATAAACCTAGTTGTTGTAATTCCTATTTTTTAAAATATTTAAAAGGTACTATAAGCATCCCAAAACATTCGCCGTCTGCTTTGCCAATATGTTTATGGTGCATTTTGTGTGCTCTTCTAACACCACGGCTGTACCAATTATTAGCATTTCTAAAAAGCTTAAAACGCTGGTGAATAAATATGTCATGTACTAAAAAGTAGGCGATACCATAAGCTAAAATACCTAATCCTAACGGGTAACCATACCAAAAACCGGTAGTGCCTGCATAAAACAAAGACATACTTACTATTGCGTAGAAAATAAAGAAGGCGTCATTTCTTTCAAACCACGAGTCATGGTCTTTTTTATGATGATCTTTATGAAGACTCCATAAAAAACCATGCATTACGTATTTGTGGGTAAACCACGCCATAAATTCCATGAACAAGAATGTTCCTAGAAAAATCAATATTCCAATAACTATATTCATTATACTAAGTTCATTTTAAATTTAACATATGAGCGTGCAAGTAGTCCAAATTTCTGATAGTTTGGTACTCTTATACGTGCATTTTTAATTTCCAAAGAAGGTGTGCCCTGTAATTTTTTAAGTAGTTTAAAATAGTACTTATAAGCAGTATATACTCCGAATTTAGCTTCTGCAGGTAAATTAACGATACCTTCATAGCCTAATTTGAAATCTGCCTTTATTTCTTCAACAATTCTTTTCTTAGATGCCTCGTCTAATTCTTTTAAGTTAGTGTTGGGGAAATACGATCTGTTTAGTTCTTCAAAATCAGCTTTTACGTCTCTCAAAAAATTCACTTTTTGAAATGCCGATCCTAGAGCCATTGCCGATTCTTTTAATCTATTATACTCTTCAACATCACCCTTTACGAACACCTGAAGACACATTAAGCCGACAACATCTGCAGAACCATATATATACTCTTTATACTCTGCATCGGTTCGGTAAATATTCTTCACCAAATCCATTCGCATACTTTTCATAAACGAATCAACTAAATGCTTAGGTATACTGTAGGTGTGGAAGGTATGTTGAAATGAGTTTAAAATTGGATTAAGACTGATTTTATCTCGTAAAGACGCTTCTAACTCCTCTTCAAATTTATCAAAAAGAACTACTTTGTCGAAATCGTGAAAGGTATCAACAATTTCATCTGCAAAGCGCACAAAGCCATAAATATTATATATGTGGCTACGTATAGATGGGTGTAGCATTTTAGTTGCTAATGCAAAAGATGTGCTATATCGTTTTGTAACGATTTTACTGCACTGGTACGAAACTTGATCAAAAGTATCTTTCATAAATCACTAGTTGTCCTTAATAATTAATTCTGACACTAATTTTCCAGAGATCAAAGCGGGTGGTACTCCTGGTCCAGGTACTGTCAGTTGTCCTGTAAAGTAAAGGTTGGTAACTTTTTTACTTCTTAAGTTTGGTCTCAAAAAAGCCGTTTGTGTCAATGTATTTGCCATTCCATAAGCATTTCCTTTGTATGAATTGTATCTGTCCACAAAATCATTTACACAGAATGTTTCTTTGAATATAATATTATTTCTGATGTTTTCGCCGGTTCTTTCTTGAAAACGATCCATTATAATATCAAAATATTGATTTCTAAGTTCTTGCGTGTCTTCTAATGCCGTAGCAATTGGCACCAAGAAAAAACCTGTCTCACAACCCTCAGGAGCCATACTCGCATCTGTTATAGAAGGAAAATTAGCATAGAATAATGGATTTGTGGGCCATTTAGGATTGTCATAGATTTCTTTCGCATGTAATTCGAAATCGGTGTCAAAAAATAAATTATGATGTTCTACATTATTTAATTTTTTATCAAACCCAATATAAAATAAAAGAGACGAGGGTGCAAAAACCTTTTTTTCCCAATAGTCATGGCTGTATTGTTGGTATTTTTTATCCAATAAACTTTCTGAATGCTGGTAATCTGCTCCGCTAAGAACTTTGTCGGCCTTATAAGTCTTCTCATTACACACAACACCGGTAGCGTTGCCATTGTCAACGATAATTTTACTAATAGGTGAGTTTGTATGTATGGTTACACCCAACTCTATAGCTAAGCTTTTCATAGCCTTTATTACCTCATACATACCACCTTTAGGATGCCAAGTACCTAAACCAAAATCTGCAAAATTCATAAAATTATAGAATGACGGTGTATTACTGGGCTTTGCGCCAAGAAACAACACAGGAAATTCTAGGGTAGATACCAATTTCGGATTTTTAAAAGACTTACGTACTTGTGAACTGATAGTTTTAAAAAACTGATCAACTTTTAGAATCGTTTCTTTAGTTACCAATTCTAAAGGTGAAAGCCCTGGTCTAAGAACTACCTTATTGATGGCAATATCATAATTTTCTTGTGCCTTATCAATAAACTTTCTTAATGCTTTTGAGCTACCTGGCTCTATGCGTTCAAATTCCTCGCAAATTTTATCCATACTATCACCAATGGTAATAACATCATCTGAAAAGAAAATTTTATAGGCCGGACTCAGTTTGTCCAATTGATAGTAATCTGATGTTTGTTTATTGAAATCAGCAAAAAACTTATCAAAAATATCGGGCATCCAATACCAACTGGGACCCATGTCAAAAGTGAAACCATCTTTTATGAATTGCGATGCACGACCGCCAACAGATTCATTTTTTTCAAAGATGGTTACGTTCCACCCTGCCTTTGCCAAATAACATGATGCTGAAAGTGATGAAAACCCAGAACCGATTACAATACAACTTTTATTCATTATAATTCTCTGAGATTATAGGTTGTTTACTAGGCTGTCTATAGAACTAAATGTTCTGCAGAATGCTGGTTTGGTATCTTCATCAATGAAATTTGTTTGCCTACCCAAAATCCAAAAATTAGGATTGTTATATGCAGATACCAGTTCAGAGAAATCTTCCATATACTTATTTACTTTATCTTTTTCTGGAAAAACGGTGAAATAAGAAACGAAATAAATATCATCAAAATATTTAAGAACATCCTCAAGATTTTCCATTGGTATGGTTGGGCCTAAATAGATGCACTTATATCCCTTTAAAATAATTTCATAATTGATATATAATAATCCTATATCATGAATTTCATTTTCAGGTAAAAAAGCAACAAAGACTTTATCTTTCTTAGTTGGCTCTAAATGTTGCAGCTTTTCTGTGTTCAGTAAAATCTTTTGTTTTATAAGACTACTGATAAAATGTTCATGCGCCGGACTTATAGTATCCGTTTGCCATAGTAGTCCAAGTTCATTTAATAATGGAATGAAAGTTTCTTTAAAAATCTCTCTAAATGAATTTTCACCCAACAACGCGTTATATGTATTAAAGAACATAGTCTGATCAAAATTGACCATGGCTAGTTTAAAAGCATTGATAGCTTGACTCTTATGACTATGTTTTGCTACTATTTCACGAACTACGTACGGAATATCTTTATCAGAAATCTTGGCGATTTTAGAAATTTTATGTCCGTTATTATATAGTAGTGTAACGTTAAGTAGCTTTTGTAGGCTAGAAAGGCTATACGTTCTAATATTCGTATCCGTTCGTTCAGGAGATAAAAGATTGTATCTTTTTTCCCAAATTCTTATGGTGTGTGCTTTAATACCAGAGAGGTTTTCAAGATCTCTTATACTAAATTGCTTTTTTACATTGTTCATACTTTCTGAAAAAGGATTAAACAAATCTACAATTTATTAAAATGTATTAGGGCACTTGATAGTTAAAATTATCAAAATAAAAAAGGTTAGACCTAAATCTAACCTTTTTGTGCCCACGACTGGAGTCGAACCAGCACGTCCTTACGAACACTACCCCCTCAAGGTAGCGTGTCTACCAATTCCACCACGTGGGCATATTTAATCAATAGATTGGCAAATATAGAAAGCTATATTTCAATTTAAAATAATATAACAACTTAAATAATAACATTTGCTTAAGTTGAAAGTGAACGTTGATATTCAGTTGGTGTAATCCCTTTTATTTTTTTAAACTTCTTATTGAAATTAGAAATAGAATTGAAACCAGAAAGTTCGGCTATCATATTAACATTCAGTTCTTTATTTGAAATCAATAATTGGCAGGCATGTGCAACACGTAGTTCTATTAAAAATTGAAAAAAGGTCTTGTCTGTACGTTGTTTAAAAAAACGACAGAAGGCATTAGGTGTCATATATGCCATTTTCGCTATCTCATTTAATGAAATTGGTTGATGCAAGTTTTTGAATACGAAATCAAAAATGTCCTGTAACCGCTTGCCTTCTGTAGAACTCAGCGTTTTAGAGTATATAAACTTACTAAGGGGTTCTTTATGTACTTTACTTAGTTCTTCTAAAAGATATAAAAAGGAAACAAAAAGATTTAGTTTTTGTTGCGACTGTATTTCTAATAATTGATGGGCAATTTGTTTATGGTTTGATGTTACTTTAAATCCGCCGACGGCATTAGCAAAGAAATTACCAAGGTCATTTAAATATGGTAGCTTAAAGAATGATGTGCCAAAGGAATTTTCAGTAAAGAATACAGTTAACATATGTGCATCTTGCTGTCCTGGTATGCTTTTAAAAACGTGTGGCATGTTACTGCCGATAACGTAGATATCTCCCATAGCGAATTGATGAATGCTATCGCCTACCAACAACTTTCCGTTACCGTTTATAATGTAGCTTATTTGTATTTCTTCATGTTGATGAAGCTTATTATAAAAAACAGGTTCCTTATCTACTTGAACTATTAAATGCTCATCTAAGGGCTTTGGTATTTTAAAGGGAAATACTTTCATATGCATCTAATTTATCACTAAAAAATAAATATTGAATGATAAGATGGTAGAATAGTACCATGTCTAGATAATATGACGACATATAAAACAGCATGATATACCTAATTTTGGATATTAAATAAAGGAAAGCAAAATGAGTATTTCATGGAAAGGCGTTATGCCAGCGGTTACCACAAAATTTACAGATAAAGATGAACTTGATCTAGATATGTTCTCTATTAATATTAAAGCGCAACTAGATGCAGGTGTAAGCGGAATAATTTTGGGTGGAACTTTGGGTGAAGCCAGTACACTTACCTATGACGAGAAGAAAGTTTTAACGAGAGAGACCGTAAAACTGGTAGAAGGTAAAGTACCCGTAATCATTAACATTGCCGAACAAACGACCAAAGGAGCCATTCATGCGGCTCAAGTAGCTAAAGAATGTGGTGCAACAGGTTTAATGATGTTACCGCCAATGCGGTATAAGGCCAATGACCATGAAACAGTCACGTATTTTAAAGAAACTGCCAATAGTACAGATTTGCCGATTATGATTTATAATAACCCTATAGATTATGGTATAATGGTTACTCTTGATATGCTAGAGGAGTTAACGGTTTGTGAAAATATACAGGCGGTAAAAGAATCTACTAGAGATATATCTAATATTACCCGTATTAAAGCAAGATTTGGAGATAGACTTAATGTGTTAACAGGTGTTGATACTTTAGGTTTGGAAAGTACACTAATGGGAGCCGATGGTTGGGTTGCCGGCTTGGTATGTGCTTTTCCGGCAGAAACATGTGCAGTTTTTGAACTGGCCAGAGCTGGTAGAATTAAAGAAGCTTTAGAAATTTACCGATGGTTCTTACCATTGTTAGAATTGGATATTAGTCCGCAATTGGTGCAGAACATAAAAATGGCAGAAGTGGCTACAGGTATTGGTACCGAGAATGTCCGTGCACCAAGATTACCGTTAGTGGACGGAGAACGAGAAAGAGTAGCGGCTATTATAAAACAAGGTATGGCAACTAGACCAACATTGCCAAATTATAAGGAGATCAATTAAGGAAATAGTACTTTTTGATATTTAAGTAAGAAATATGCATATGGATAGAAATGTAAGGAAAGAATAGAAATTTGTTTCAGCATGTTTATTTACTTTTGAGTAACACCATAAATATAGAAAATGATAAGCGGTACAAATGCAATAGGGAGCAAATCTTCAAAGAAAGGAAATAAAACTTTTAAGACTTTTGATCCTAAGCAAAATATAGATACGGAGTGGACATTCTACGAAGCATCTGCTAATGAAATTGATGAAGCCATTGATTTGGCAACAACCGCTTTTAAGGTTTATAAAGATTTTTCAGGAGCTAAAAAGGCAGGGTTTTTAGAAGCGATTGCCGATGAAATTGAAGCTATTGGAGATGACCTAATTGATACTTATTGTATGGAATCGGGTTTGCCAGATGGTAGAGCAAGAGGTGAACGTGGGCGTACCATGGGGCAACTTCGTGCTTTTGCCAATTTATTAAAAGAGGGTTCTTGGGTAGAGGCTGTTATTGAAAAAGCACAGCCTAATAGAGAACCCATGCCAAAATCTGATATCAGAAAAATGCTATTTCCTCTAGGTCCGGTGGTGGTCTTTGGTGCAAGTAATTTTCCATTGGCATTTTCTACAGCTGGGGGAGATACGGCAAGTGCTCTTGCTGCAGGCTGTCCAGTAATTGTAAAAAGTCACCCAATGCATGCTGGTACCGGTGAACTGGTATCTTCTGCTATTGTCAAGGCAGCTGAGAAAACGGGTATGCCAAATGGTGTATTTTCTAATTTGAATAGTAGTGGTATAGAAGTAGGGCAGCAATTGGTGAAACACCCAAAAGTAAAAGCTGTTGGTTTTACCGGTAGTATAAATGGTGGTACGGCATTGTATAAATTGGCAAATGAAAGAGATGAGCCTATTCCCGTATTTGCAGAAATGGGAAGTATAAACCCAGTGGTTGTATTACCGTCAGCTTTAATAAACGATAGTGATGCTTGGGCAACTAAATATGCTTCTTCAATTACTTTAGGTGCTGGTCAGTTTTGTACCAACCCTGGTTTGGTGTTGGCAGTTAAGGGTGAAAAGTTAGATGGATTTATAAAAACATTATCAGAAGAAATAGTAAAGCTGGAGCCTACTTGCATGTTGCATCCAAACATCTATGCTAAATATAATGAAGGCAAAAATGAATTATCGGCGCAGAGCGGAGTAACCATTACTGCAGATTATAAGAAGGATACAAATGCGAATACTGCTAAACCTTCTATTTTAAAAGTGAGTGGTGCAGATTTTTTGGCGAATACAAAATTACATAGAGAAGTTTTTGGACCTTTTTCCGTAGTGGTTGAATGTGAGAATACAAGTGAATTAGAAGCTATCTTAAATCATCTAGAAGGACAGTTAACAGGAACTATTTTAGGCTCTGAAGAAGATTTAGAGAATAATTCTGGCGTTGTAGATGCTTTACAGAGTAGGGTAGGGCGAATTTTGTTCAATGGTGTACCAACTGGTGTAGAGGTTAATTCTTCTATGATCCATGGAGGTCCGTTTCCTGCAACTACAGATCCTCGTTTTACATCTGTAGGTACATCGGCAATTAAAAGGTGGGTGCGTCCGGTTTCTTTTCAAGATTGGCCAAATAAATTATTACCATTGGCTCTGCAAAATGAAAATCCTCTTAAAATTACCCGATTGGTAGAAGGGGAATACACTAAAAACTGAAACATATAACAGACTCTTAATATGGCCAGTAGCACTTTTGTTTGTATCGATGCTCATACTTGTGGTAATCCTGTTAGGGTTATAAAACAAGGCGGTCCAGACTTAGTCGGTGTTACTATGAGCGAGAAACGTCAGCATTTTCTAAGGGATTATGATTGGATAAGAAAAGGGTTGATGTTTGAGCCACGGGGTCATGATATGATGAGCGGTAGTATTTTTTATCCGCCAAGCGACCCAAATAATGATTTCGGTATTTTGTTTATTGAAACTAGCGGATGTTTGCCCATGTGCGGTCACGGAACTATTGGTGCCATTACCATTGGTATTGAAGAGGGGTTGATACAGCCTAAAACTCCTGGTGAAGTTCGTATGGAAACTCCCGCTGGTTTGGTACATATTGCATACCAGCAAACTGGAAAAAAAGTTGATTGGGTAAAATTGACCAATGTAAAATCTTACCTGGCAGCTACTGAACTAACGGTTGACTCTTCTGCGTTGGGTGAATTGGTTTTTGATGTATCGTATGGAGGAAATTTTTATGCCATTGTTGATCCACAAAAGAATTTTAACGGTATACAAGATTATTCTGCCAATCAGCTAATTCAGTTCAGTCAAGAAATTCGGGAAAAAATCAATCTGAAATATCCTGATTTATTTATACATCCAGAAAATGAAACCATTAAAGATGTGAGTCATATTTTGTGGGCGGGTAAAACAATATCCGATAAAGCTACTGCTAGAAATGCCGTGTTCTATGGCGATAAAGCTATTGATCGCTCTCCTTGTGGTACAGGAACATCTGCCCGCATGGCGCAATGGTATGCAAAAGGAAAATTGAAAGTAGGTGATGATTTTATACATGAAAGTTTCATAGGGTCTCAATTTATAGGTCGTATAGAAAAAGAAACTACTTTAGCGAGTATACCTGCTATAGTACCTAGTATAAAAGGATGGGCAAAAATATATGGTCAGAATACGATTACTATTGATGATGATGATCCGTACGCTCACGGTTTTCAAGTAATTTAATATACAGAGAATGAAAAGTGTCGTTATTATTGGAGGAGGAATTGTTGGGCTCAGTACTGCCTACTATCTGCATAAAGAAGGTTTTGAAGTAACGGTAATTGATAAAGGCGACATAACTACTGGCGCATCATTTGTGAATGCTGGTTACATTACCCCAAGTCATATTATTCCTTTAGCATCACCAGGTATGATAGCAAAAGGTATTAAGATGATGTTCAATTCTGCTAGTCCGTTTTACATGAAACCGAGATTAGATGCTGATTTTTTAAAATGGTCCTGGTATTTTCATAAGTCATCTACACCTGAAAAGGTTGAAAAAGCAATTCCGGCAATAAAAGAAATCAACCTAATCAGCAGAGAACTGTTTACCGATATTAAAAATTCTGGAGATTTGGGTGATTTTCAATTAGAAAGAAAAGGACTTCTAATGCTTTACAAAACCGAAGCTGCTTACCTACATGAAAAGCAAGTTGCGAAAAGGGTAGCCTTTGAAGGACTAGAAGTGTCTGATTTGAACAAGTCAGAATTGCTAAAACTAGAACCTAACGTAAACATCGCTGCAGAAGGAGCTATACATTATGAATGTGATGGCCATACAACACCAACTGAAATTATGCCCAAATTGCTGGCATACCTAAAAGGTGTAGGTGTCGTCATTAAAACAAATGAAGAAGTTGTTGATATAAAGAGCTCAAGCAATAAAATAATAGAAGTTATTACAGATAAAGATAATTATCAACTAGATGAGGTAGTATTAGCTGCAGGCTCATGGAGTGGAGAACTTGCTAAAAAAATGAAACTAAAACTGGCCCTGCAAGGTGGTAAGGGGTATCGAATTAATGTAGAGCGTGATACCGGAATTTCAATACCGGCTATTTTAATGGAATCGAAAATGGCAGTTACGCCTATGAACGGATTTACTAGATTTGCTGGTACCATGGAGTTTTCTGGCAATAATAATATTGTAAGAAATGAACGTGTAATGGCTATTGCAAATGGTGCCCAATCTTTTTATCCAGATTTGACAATCAACGAAACTGAAATTAAAAATGTAAAAACAGGATTAAGACCCGTTTCACCAGATGGCCTACCTTATATTGGCAAATCAACTAAAATCAAGAATTTAACGATTGGTACAGGTCATGCCATGATGGGGTGGAGTTTAGGACCCGCTACCGGTAAATTAATTACAGAGTTATTGTCTGGTAATAAGACGTCTATAAATATAGCGGCTTTTGATCCCAATCGTTCATTTTAAGTAAACTGTTAAATGCCCAACGGTATTTAATTACCATTCACCGACACTTAATTGTCACTCGTCTACACTGATGAGATTATTTGTAGGTAATCTTTCATCTTTGTAGTATCAAAAATAAACCACAATGAATATCTTACTAATAGAAGACGATTTAATTGAAGTAATGAAATTGAAACGAACAGTTTCTAAACTTGAACTTAAGCATTCGATTAAAGAAGCTAAGAATGGTGAAGAAGCTTTGACCTTTTTAAGATCGGGTGAAAAATTACCTGATATTATTCTATTAGACCTGAACATGCCTAGAATGAACGGCATTGAGTTTTTAAATATATTAAAGGCAGATGAGATATTTCAATATTTGCCTACGGTTATTTTGACAACATCTGAAAATAGGGCAGATTTGCTTAAATGTTACCAAGCTGGTATTGCCGGTTATGTAATTAAGCCGCTCAAATATGAAGATTATGAATACAAATTAAATGCGGTTTTGAAGTATTGGAGTGTTAACCAACTAGTAAAAGGCTAACAAAAAAGCTCATTTCACAACATTTTTACTTATTTACGTATTAATTTTCCTACGTTTGAATATGTTATAAAAAATTCAAATGAAAGGAATAGTATTTACCGAGTTTTTAGAAATGGTCGAATCTGAATTCGGATTAGAGACCGTTGACAATATTATTGAAAAAGCAGATTTGCCTTCTCAGGGCATTTACACCTCTGTTGCAACCTACGAATTTAACGAAATGGTGGCGTTGATCACCCAGTTAAGTGCAGAAGTAGATTTGCCGCCTGGGGATTTGATTTATGCATTTGGACTGTATTTGTTTTCTAGTCTAAAAAATGCACATCCAGAGGTTATTCAAAATTACAAATCTCCTATTGGACTTCTATATTCCATAGAAGATCACATTCATGTACATGTGCAAAAGCTATATCCAGAGGCCGAGCTACCTACGTTTAAGATTCTAGAAAAAACAGAGAACTCTATTTCAATGGTCTATTCTTCTTCTAGAGGATTGTACAGATTGGCTCATGGTCTTATAGAAAAGGCTTTTGAGCACTTTAATGGAAAAGCCGATATTGCCTACGAACTTCTAAAAGAAGATGGTACAGAAGTAAAATTTGACGTTGTACAGCATGGATAGTAAAGAAGTTACTCTTCTTAAAAAAGCTTTAGCTAGGCAAAAGATGGCTCGCCAACAAGCCGAAAAGCTATTAGAGCAAAAATCCCTTCAGCTTTATGAAGAGGCACGTCATTTGAAAGAGTCTAATCATAAATTAGAAAACTTATTAAGTGAAAAAACTTCTGAGCTAGATGGTGTCTTTATCAATATAATTGACCCTTATGTAGTCATGGACTTGTCATTTAACGTGATAAGTATGAACCAATCCGCAAAAAACTTTTTAGGGTATGATCATAAAAAAGATACTATCAATCTTTGGAAAATGGTACACAAAGATTATATGGAGTATACCATAGAATCATTTAGTAGTTTACAAGAGGTTGGTAAACTTAAAAATTATAGGGCTAAGATAATTGTAAGAGATGATGTCGAAAAATGGATAGAGATTAATGCAAGTTTAATTTATAATAAGGACAAGCAGCCTATAGCGGCACAAGGTATTGTTCGCGATATCACCCAAGAAATGGAGGTGACAGAGATGTTGTCTGAACAAAAACGACAATTGGATATTATCGTGAATGCATCCCCATTGGGAATTGTTCTTGCCAATACAGAAAAGATCATTAAGGTCAACCACGCCATGACAGACCTGTTAGGCTATAGTTTTGAAGAATTTAAAATGATGAGCATAGATGATATTACGGCTACTGATGATGTGGAGAACAGTAATATATTAATGCAAAAAATTTACAATGGTGAAATAGATGATGCTACAATATCTAAAAAATATGTAAAGAAGAACGGCGAAGTCTTATACTTAAAGGTATCTCTTAATTCTGTTAAAAATATACAAGGTAAAACAGGTTTTGTATTGGCAATGCTAGAGGACATTACCAAACAAAAAGAACTGGAAATACAGAAAGAGCAACTGTTAAATGATTTGGAGAATAGTAATCAAAGCTTGCAAGAATACGCCCATATAGTTTCTCATGATCTTAAATCGCCGCTTAGAAGTATTAGTGCCCTTGCTACTTGGCTTAGCGATGATTATAAAGATGTATTAGATGAACCTGGCAGAGAAAACTTGTCGTTAATGCAAGAGAAAGTAGCCTCTATGGATAAGTTGATACATGGAATTCTCGAATATTCTACCGCAAATAATTCTGCTTTAGATGATTCTAGAGTCGACTTAAATGAAGTGATCAACGATATTGGTGAAACCATTTTTATTCCAGACCATGTAAAATTGGTCATACCTGAAATGTTGCCTACAATTATGGCAGATAGGACTAAAGTGCACCAGGTTTTTCAAAATATTATAGGTAATGCAGTTGTTCATATAGAAAGAGAAGTAGGTCTTGTAGAAGTTCTTTTTAATGAAAACAAAGATTTTTGGCAATTTACAATCAGTGATAACGGCGTAGGTATACCAGAAGAATATCATAAAAAGATTTTTGATATCTTCCAATCTATAGGTAATAATGAAAGATCAACCGGTATAGGGCTTTCAATAGTAAAAAAGATTATAGATCGCTACCAAGGTAAGGTGTGGGTAGACAGTGTTGTTGGCGAAGGTACCCAGTTTCATTTTACCATAAAAAAGACCATTATTTAAACAACTATAGATGAAAACGGTACAAGCAATTAAAAGAAAAAATGAATCTTTTGTATTTCAAAACCAGGCTGATTTAAATGAACCTTTAGTCTTGGTCTTTGGCAATAGATATATGTTGGAGAGCAACGATATTTACGATGAGGTTCGTGAACTGTTTCCTAATGGTCATATTATTTTCGGGTCTACATCTGGCGAAATTATAGATGACAAGGTTTTAGACGGTACGGTTGTTTTAACTGCTATAGAGTTCGAAAAAAGTTCATTTATAGTAAAAAACCGTAACGTAGATGATTTTCACCAAGATGATGAAAAGTTAGGAAAACATTTAATTGCAGAATTCCCTAAAGAGCATTTAAAACATTTGTTCGTAATATCTGAAGGTAGTACGGTAAACGGTAGTGCACTTATAAAAGGCCTTGAAAATTTAAAGAGTACTACTTTTGGTTTATCTGGTGGTCTTTGTGGAGATGACGATCGTTTTAAAAGAACATTGGCATCTTACAACGAAACGCCTAAAGAGGGTGAAATTATCGCCATTGGCTTTTATGGCGAGAGTTTAGAGATTACGAGTTCAAACTATGGCGGTTGGACCACTTTTGGACCTGAACGTATAATAACAAAATCTGAAGGTAATTTACTTTATGAACTAGATGGTAAACCGGCCTTAGATCTTTATAAAACGTACTTAGGGGAAAAGGCAGATGAATTACCAAAATCAGCATTATTATATCCACTTAGTGTAAAGGAAACTGAAAATTCAGATCCACTGGTACGCACCATTCTTAATATAGATGAAAAAGAGAATACCATGTTGCTAGCCGGTGATGTTCCAGAAGGTGCGAGGGTTCAATTAATGATGTCTTCTGTAGACGACATTGCCAACGGTGCTTCACAAGCTGCTGAGCTGGCTATGAATGGTAGAAAAATGCCACCAGAGCTAGCATTGTTAATTAGCTGTATTGGAAGAAAATTGGTCATGGACCAACGCACCGAAGAAGAATTGGAGGAGGTAAAGGCCATAGTTGGTAATGATACGGTAATAAGCGGATTTTATTCGTATGGCGAAATGGCTCCGTTCAGTGGTCAAGATAGTTGTAAATTGCATAACCAGACCATGACACTAACTTTATTTAGCGAATAAATGCATTCTCTGTTAAAAAGACAAATTAGAAAATATTTACCTGCAGATTTAGAATCGAATCCAGAAATGGAGCAATTTTTAGATGCTATAGAAAAGTCATATGAAAACTATGACGATAAGTTTTCTATGTTGCATAGAGCCTCAAGTATAAGTTCAGAAGAGCTTTTTATTGCCAATAAAAAATTGAGGAAAGAGGCAGAACAGCAGAAAAAAATACTTGTATCGTTAGAAAATGCTATTCTTAGTTTAACAGATTATTTAAATGAAGATCAATTATTTGGCCAAACTATAAATGAGGACTTCAACGCAGAACACCTAGCAGGCTATATTAGTAATTTGGCATTACAGATATCTGAAATGTCTGCAGAAAAAGATAAACTTCTTAAAAGTTTGGAAATGCAAAATCAATCTTTACATAACTATGCACAGATGGTCTCGCACGATTTAAAGTCGCCTATAAGAAATATATCGGCTTTGATGAATTGGATTATGGAAGATGAAAAAGATAAGTTTAGTGAGTCTAGTAAGGGTAATTGTGAATTGGTATCTGAGAATCTAACAAAAATGGATAAGCTGATTACGGGGATTTTGAACCATGCTACCATGGGCGAGACCGAAGAACACAAGACCTTATTCAATCTAGAAGATAGTTTAAGGGATATTGAAAAAACAATTTTTGTTCCAGATAATATCACTTTTGAATATCAAAAAGATTTGCCCCAAATGAACTTTGAGAAATCGCGTTTAGAACAATTGTTTATGAACTTATTTACCAATGCCGTCAATGCAACTGAACATGTGGAAAACGGAATTATAAAAGTTGGATATGAACCAGACAAAGAGTATTGGAAGTTCAGTGTTTCAGATAATGGTAAGGGCATACCTATTAAACACCAAGAGGGTATTTTTCAAATGTTCAAAAAATTAGAAACCACCAATAATGCTACGGGTATAGGTCTTGCAATTGTTAAAAAAATTGCGGTACTTTATGAAGGTGATGTTTGCTTGGTTTCAAAGGAAAATGTAGGTACTACATTTTATATTACTTTAAAAAAGAATTCATGATAGACCAACCAAACCTTAAGTATGTAGATGAACTTGCAGGAGATGATGCTGCATTTAGAGGTCAATTCATAGATATCATTAAATCTGAATTTCCTGTAGAAAAACAAGAATATTTTGAATTTGTAGAAAGCAGTAAAGATAGGGAAGCTGCAGAGATGGTTCATAAATTGAAACATAAATTCAATATTTTGGGCATGGAAAATGCCTATAGACTAGCGGTAGCTTATGAAATGGAATTGCTAGACGGTAAACGCGATATTAAATCTAAATTCGATGAAGTTTTAGAGATCATTGAACAATATATTAAAACGATTTAAATGAACTGTATAATAATTGATGATGAGTCTACCGCACGGGCAATTGTAAAACAATTGTGTTCTAAAATACCTGATTTAGATGTAGTTGAAGAATTTGACAATGCTATTTCGGCTATTAAGTTTTTAAATCAGCAAACTGTTGATGTTATTTTTTTGGATATTCAAATGCCTGGGTTCAGTGGTGTTGATTTTGTGCAAACACTTAAAAACCCACCAAAAGTGGTCATGACCACTTCAGATACCGATTTTGCTATTGCCGCTTACGAATATGAGTGTATCGTTGACTATTTGGTAAAGCCGATAACTTTTGATCGATTCGAAAAAAGTATAGTAAAAATCAAGAATAGTAAGGTAAAACAAGCACCTTCAACAGCTGAACAAAATTCTTCTGAAGGGAAAGATCTATATATTAATATCGATAGAAGGTTGATTAAGTTGAAACTAGATGATATTTTGGTTATTGAGGCTAAAGGAGATTATATAGATATTAAAACGGTTAACGAAGATTATAGAGTACACACCACCCTAAAAAAGATAAAAGAAAAATTGCCTGAGCGCCTATTTTTACAAATACACCGATCTTATATCATCAACTTTACTAAAATTATCGATATTGAAGATAACAGCGTGCTGATCGCTAAGAACGTTGTACCCATAAGCCGTTCTAACCGCCCTGAATTAATGAGACGGTTAAACTTGCTTTAGAATTTAAAAACCATTGTGCATCTACCAGTTTTCATGGTAGATTTTCTCAAATATTTCTGCTAATTCCACTTTGGTTACCGGCTTTATTACATACCCCGTAAGTTCTTCAAAATTAGATGCCCTTTTAACATCAATTTCTCGCATAGATGAACTTACCATATAAATATTTATGCTGTTTATGATTTTAGGTTTCAGTTTTTTAAATTCATTTAAAAACCCCCATCCATCTAAAAATGGCATGTTGATATCTAAAAATATAACCTCGGGCAACTCAATGTTATCTTCGGTACATCTTTCAATATATTCAACGGCCTGTTCACCATCTGTAAAGGTACTTACCACCAATTCATTGGATAATTGCTTAATGGTTTTCTCCATTAAATAGAGATAAAGTTCATCGTCATCTATTAGTAATATATTTGGCTTCGTTTTCATATCAAAATATAATTTTAAATGTAGTGCCTATGCCTACTTTACTATCTATCGTTATTGTGGCATTTAGAGCCTCTAATTGAGACTTTACAAGAAATAATCCCATTCCTTTTCCAGAAACATTTCTATGAAATCTTTTATATAGTTTAAACACACTCTCACCGTGCCTATCCAAATCTAAACCTATACCATTGTCCCTAACGTATAAAACTTTTTGGTCGTTTTCAATTGCAGATTCAAATTCAATATAAGCTTCAACGTCACTTCTTTTATATTTAATGGCGTTAGATATAAAATTATGGATAATACTTTGTAAATAGAATTTTGAATAAGATATATTTTTCCAGGTTTTTAAGTCCAGTAATACTTTAAAACCACTGTATTCAAATAGCGTTTCGGTAAATTCATGCTTAATCTCTTCTACCAAATTTTCTAAATCTATGTTATCTATTTTTAGCTCTTTGTTATCTAAAATAGATACATAATCATTTATGTCTTCGGTTAAATGGGTAATGCTAGTGGCAACTTGATTAAGTTTTGGTAATAATTGTTGTTGTACCTCTGGATTTTTCTCATTCTGTATCATTTCAACTATTACTGACATACTGGTGACAGGAGAACGTAAATTATGAGAAATTAAATAGTTGAAATCACTTAATTGTTTATTTCTGATTTCTAGACTATTGTTTATTTTCTTTACTTTTTTATTATTCTCCTCTAATTTATCTTTACTTCTGGTCAATAAGATGTTTTTACCTTCTAACTCTTTGTAGAATTGTTCTTTTTCTATTTTCTTTTTTTGAAATACATAACATAGTATTAAAAGACCCGCTATAGCAAAAATGTTAAACATGAACAGACTTCGAAATAAAGGTAGTAACTCGGCTTCTACTACTCTAGGAGGAACTTCTAAAGCCAAAAGCAAATTAGCCTGGGTTACTACTTCTGTAGGTAGGTTAGATTGAGAACCAAACGTAAATGTCTTTCCATTTAAATTAATGGACTGCTGCGACCAAATATGACCATTTTCAACAAAAGTGCTGTCTCTAAAATGGGTTATTGCTTTGGTATTTAAAATACCATCTAAGTAACTATTTTTATTTTCAGATTCATAGGGTAGATCTTCTTCTATAGTACTTGCAGTTATAACTTTAAAATTCTCATCTAATAAATAAATATTTTTTTCTTCAACCCTAGATTTTATTTGATCTAGCATTTTTTTCATTTTAAAATTGATGACCACTAAACCAATTTGATTTTCATCGATATCAAAAATAGGAGCCACAGCTCTCATTACCGGTTTATGCGGTATTTCAATTTTCCCATTTTCCTTATTTAAGCTTATTTGAGAAAGGTATATTTGATTTTTTTTTAATTGTAACCCTGCTTTAACATAGGTATGTTGATTTTTATCTTGTAAAGGGTTAATGATAAGGGTATCGTTTCCTACGCGTTGTGCTCTAAAAAATTCTTTTCCTTCTAAATCTATAAAGCGAAATTGATCATAGATAGTTATATATTCAATAAGTTCTAGATATGAATTTAAGAAAGAAGAATGCTCTGCTAGAGGATCAAAATTCTTTGGATATTTTAAATTGGCCCAATATTGGATATTACGCAAAAAAGAAAGATATTTTTCTTCAAAAGAAACTTTCTTCATCGTGTTAGCACGAATCTGACGCTCCATAATAGCATCAATTTGCTCTGCCTTTTGAGAGTGATATAAAAAAAGGGTAAGCGCAAAAAGTGGCACATAAAGGCCAATAAACATTTTTAAAACTTTCTTCCACATACAAGATCTATTATAGTATCTTTTTCATTTTGTGTTCTCGAACATGTAAAGTCTATAAAACTTACGCTAAAGTAGATAAAATTCTTACAAAATTGAAATTAATATTGATTATAAATATTAAAATCGGTTTTATCTCATATGATATGAAAGATTGGCAATGTTTTTTTGTTGATTTTAATATATAGCCTGAAATACTATAAAGGTGAAAAAGTCACTTAATCTAAATTTAGTTTATTGTAAAACAAGGGTTTCTTTAAAAATAGCCACTTTGCTTTTATTCCTATTTCCGTAAATTCAAAACCAGCTGCTGTCGCAGAGGCTATATTACTGTATTTACCATAGAAATTCAAGCTAAACCTATTTGAGAATTGGTGTTGTATAGATGCTTCTGCCCTAAAGATATTTGTTTTGGGATCGTCTTCGACTTTTTGAATTCCGGTGGCTGCGCTTACCATGTAAGTAGTCTTTTCCGAGATTTTACCTCTAACATCAGCAAAGAGTTCAACTGCTTGGTATTTTTCTGGACTAAAGTATATGGTAGGTACTTGATCCTTAAAGGTTATGTATTGATAGTTAAGACCCATTTTTAAAGCTGGTTTCTTAAGTACATTATAATACAGTGATGTAAAAAGTAAATTTCGCACATTGTCATCGCTCTGTTGTGTATGCATTAGTTGTGTGTACCATCCAAAATTTACATTGGTACCAAGATTATAATTTAGACCGTAGTGGTTCTGTACTATTTCACGCTCTATTAATTCGGCATTAAAACTTTGCACTTCTCTTTGGTACCCCAGGGTTAAATTCTGTAACTTAAAAGGTTGCAAATCTAATTTAACATCAAGAACGGGCTGTGTATATGCTTGTTCCAAAAATCTAGAATTATTAAAGCCTATTACAGATTTCAAAATTGTTTTAGGAAATAATTTATATTGCAAACCAACTAGGGCTACATGAGAAGTTGCTTTGTTATCTGTTACCGTATTTTCGGTAGACCTAAAGAAATAAGAAAAAGTAGTTTTAAATATAGTGGAGAAGGGTACTTCTACCGTCGTGTTTGTAAAAAAGGCCGAATTATTACCATTATCGAAAGTATACGCGGCGTGCTCTTCAATAGTAGGTGTATGCATTAAGTTTAGTTTTTTTATAAAGCCTTTGGCATCTTTTTGATTGTCATAAAATTTTAAAGTCTGGTTTGCCATGTTATATGCCGGTATTATTCTATCTGACGCAAATAGGGCATTAGCCTTTCCTAAATTTCCGTCGAAAGAAGCACTGTCATTGACCAAAATTCTATCATAGCTTTCAATACTTGCTTTGGCATCGCCCGTGTAAAGACCTAAGGTTGCTTTTAGCGCATGTATCCAATTCTTATTGACAAAATGAGATTCTAAACTATCGATTTTTTTACGTGCCGGTATAAATTTCTTATTCCATATCAAAGCCTGTACATAACGGTCGTAAGTACTTTGGGTCAATTTTATATCATTCAATTTATCAACCTTAATGGTAGCCTTTTTAGCGATAACTAAAGCTTCTTTGTCATTTTCGTCTAAATGTTCTGCAAGGGCTATACCGTTCAATGCCGTAATGGAATCTTTTGGAGAGGTAGCATACCTAGCATACATGTTTTTAGCTTTATCAGCTTGTTTGGTTATGAGATAAAGATTGGCCAGGTTAATAAGTACATCTTTATCATTGGGGAAATCTTCAAATATTTTTTGCAACGTTTTTTCTCCCTGTTCATATTGCTGGTTGTTCACAAAGGCACTTGCATAGCCCAGTCGCATGAATTTTCTTGAAATTTTGGCACTTTCATTCTCAGGCTCTAGTGCAATTGCCTTTTCTACCCAACTTAATGCCAACTTATATTCTTTTAGATTACTTAATGTATTGGCGTAGCCCAATACTGCACCGAATTTCGTGGGGAATTTTTCTACCAAATCTGCATATAGAGGTCTAGCTTCTTCATATTCTTTGGCCCATAAAAAAGATTCGTTGTAGTTGATCAATATTTCAAAATCTCCTGGATATTCCTTTAGTAAATCTGCGAATAGACCTGTTGCTTTTTTGGGTTCACCACTTAAGCCAACTGCTCTACCGTAACACAGTAGTGCTGTTTTGTTATTGGGATCTTCTTTTAGGTATTCACCAAAAAAAAGTTCCGCTTCCTGAAAATTTCCTTTTTCTAAAAAACCAAAGCCTTTCGTCATGTCGGATTGGGCTTTAAGCACTGTAGAGCTTAAAAGAAAAAAGAATACTATTTTTTTAATCATTAAAGTAAGATTTATACTACAAGTACCTAACGGTAATTATTGCAATTTATTTGTCAATATGAATATTGTAAAGATAAAATTGTATCAATGGCTATGGAAGTAGCTTAATTGCGACTCATCTACACCTAATGGTCATTCATCTTAACTGCTTAAAAAAAGAAGCCTGCCATTAAGATCTTTGAGAACCAACTACTAGAATGTTAGTCACTTTAAATACTACATATGATAGCTCTTAAATTAATATGTGAGAAAGTTTGTTTTAAAAAAATACTTATAGGTGGCATACTCTTCGTTAACCTTGGTAATTATTTTTATAGTATTGTTTCGGGTAGTCTGTTTAAATCTGAGGTGCGTAGTGATGTCGCTTTGTTGATTAGGTTCTTGCTTGTTTTATCTCTTTTAATATTGACATTTCTACCGAACACCGCAAAATTGGTAGACATATTTGTTAATGATGAGCGGGCGATCTTAAAATATGTGCCTTATAAATTTGCCCTTGTTTTTGGAATGTTAATAGGTTTGCTTCTATTTACCTTTACCGATAACTTGCTATATGAGTTTTATACAGCATCTGATCTACTCTATATAATTTTTGTTTTTTCTGTAGTGTTCAGTTTAAAGTATAACCTTCAAAAAGTTTCTTTAAACAAAGAGAACGAACGTAAGGTAGTCAGTTTTGTAATTTTGATCGCTTACCTTGAATTTATCCAAATAGTAATACACAACTGTAATATACTTTTGGTAAAACATTATTTCGATACGGTAGATGTGGGTATTTATAGTTCGTTGGCAATGATAGGGAGTATAGTTTATTTCGTGATTTTGATGTTCGTATTATTTTTAATACCCGCTGTAATACAAAGACAAAAAAATGGTAAGGTAACGGCACCTGTACTCATGAAATATATAGGTTATATTGGTCTTTTGGTAATTTGTATAATAATCGGCTGTACCGTTTTATCGAAGTTTATTATCAATTTAATGCTTGGTGAGGCTTTTTTGGGCATGGCACCATTACTATGGCAATATGCATTAGCTAGTTCACTTTTTGCTATCTCAAACCTATTTGCATATCATTTTTTATCGCTAAATCAATATTTACCCGTCATCCTATCTGGGGTGATAGCAATAGCTCAAATTATAATAATCGCCTTCTTTCATAGTTCTTTGGTTATAGTGGTACAGATGCAGATTATTGCTATGGTCTTCTTATTGACAGCTCAAATACTTTTTTTTAAGCATAATTCCATATTACATAAATATATGTAAGACGATTTTTAGTTATGTATGGTAGTCAAATGATTAGTGTTTTTGGGTCTTTTGAAATTATATTTAAGAATATTGATGACTAAAGTGTATTTGTCAAAAGAGTTTAACCGATCAAAACTTCCATTCGTCTACAGTAATTCTTCATCGGGCTAATGATCTTCTGTTTAGCTTTTTCTTAGTTCGATATTTGTGAAAGAAATAACCGAATTGAATTTTAAAACTTAACCTTATGAGACTTGCCATAGTAACCGCATACCCGCCTAGCAAAGTAACATTAACAGAGTATGGTTATTACTTGGTTAAACATTTTAGAACTCAAAAAGAGGTTACTGAAATTATTTTGATAACAGATAAAACAGAGGGGGAAAAAGATTTAACGTTTAATGAGGATGGATGTAATGTTTTGGTAAAAGAATGCTGGAGTTTTAATGATTACAACAATCTATTCCAAATCAATAAGGTAATATCTGCAACCAAGCCAGATGCCATATTTTTTAATTTACAATTTTTAAAATTCGGAGATAAGAATATACCAGCAGCACTTGGTTTAATGCTACCTCTTGTGTGTAAATTAAGAGGTATACCTACCATATCGTTATTTCATAATTTATTAGAACAAGTCGATTTAGAAAATGCAGGAATCACTTCTAATAGAATGGTAAAGAAAGTATATAATGTAATTGGAAATGCGCTTACAAGATTTGTGTTGGCATCAGACATTGTAGCCGTTACCATAAGTAAATATAAAACCATTTTAGAGCAGAAGTATAAATCTAGAAATGTAGCTTTAGTTCCGCACGGATGTTTTGAAATACAGCAAGAGCCAAATTATGAATTACCTATGGGTTCAATGAAAGTGATGGCTTTTGGTAAGTTTGGCACCTACAAAAAGGTGGAAATTATGATTGAAGCCGTAGAATTGATCAGGCAACGTACCGAACTTGATATAGAAATTGTTATTGCCGGTACAGATAGCCCAAATACCTTAGGGTATTTAGATAGTATGAAAAAGAAATATGCACATATTGATCAATTGTGTTTTACAGGTTATGTTCCAGAAGAAGATGTGTCGCGTGTATTTAAAGAAAGTGCAATTGTTGTATTTCCATATACGTCTACTACAGGTAGTTCTGGAGTGCTGCACCAAGCAGGTAGCTATGGTAAAGCGGTTGTGTTACCAGACATTGGAGACCTTAGTATTCTCGTGAAAGAAGAAGGTTATAAAGGTGAATTTTTTAAACCTAATAATGCGGTTTCATTGGCAGATGCTATTGAGAATATTTTAGAGCATGACTCTTACAGAAAGTATTTATCTAAGGCGAACTATAAAGCGGCTTGTTCAATACCAATGTCAGATATTACAAATATCTACATAGAATATTTTAAAGCATTACAAATGGCAAAATCTAAAGGATTTCAATTAGATATCTCTTTATTGGAGAAAGAATTAACGATATAAACGTTTTGGTTAGGTTTAGTGAAAAGGGGGTAGTGTGGTTAGCTACCCCTTTTATTTAAAATCATGACCTATATATTTAGGTGATAATTACGTTTTCACAACTATATTTTGTGCAAGCTATTTAAATGAATACAGTTTTTTTTAAACATCAATAATCAAATATACTAGGTGGTTAGTAATGATTTTATAAAAATTTTTGACTCTTAAAGTACAATTTTACGAAACTTCTCCGTTATATGTAAGTTAAATCTTACTTATGTAAACCATGAAAATACTAACTATTGATGATCAACAGCTAATTTTATTATCTGTTGAAAAACGACTTACCGAGCTTGGCTATACTGTTAAAACGGCAGATTCGGGTAGTAAAGGAATAGAATTATATGATTCTTTTAAACCTGATTTGGTACTTGTTGATATAAATATGCCGGGTATGTCTGGTTTAGATGTTGTAAAGCACATTAAAGGTGGCGATAGAAAATCTACCCCGGTCTTAGTAATGTCCGGTAATACAGAAGAAAAGGTGATCATGGATGGTTTTACCCTAGGTATCGATGATTATATGAAAAAGCCAGTGAGCTTGTCAGAAATGTCAGCTCGTATTAAAAGGCTAATTGGTGCACCTATTGTTGAAATGAATACCGATGTTGCCAATGCCGGTAGAATGCTTCAAAAAAATTGTGTAGGTGTTGTTATACCTTGTTATAACGAAGAAGAACGACTTTTAGGTAAAGAGTTTAGAGACTTTGCACACAATAACCTTGGATATCACCTTTGCTTTGTAAATGATGGTAGTACCGATAAGACTTTAGAAGTTTTAGAAGAATTGAAAAAAGGCAACGAAAGCAATATAAGTATCTATGATTGTAAGAAAAATGGCGGTAAAGCAGAAGCTGTACGCTTAGGTATGCTACATATGGCTAAAGATCCACAGCTAGACTATATAGGTTTTTTAGATGCCGATCTTTCCACCGATTTTAGAGATTTTGATGATTTGGTAGAAACTCTTGATAAATCTGATTTTAAAATTGTCAGTGGCTCTAGAATGAGTAGAATGGGGGCGGATATTACCAAAGAATCTGCTCGTAAAATAATTAGTATGACCATTAACCTGATCATACGCACTATTTTAAGAATGCCCTTTAATGACACTCAATGTGGAGCTAAGGTTATGGATCGTTCTGTAATACCACTAATGTTTAGCAAACCCTTTATAACTAAATGGTTGTTTGATGTGGAGATGTTTATACGAATGCGAAAATACTTTGGCAAAAATGAAGCTATCAAGCTTATTTGTGAGCAGCCTCTTAAAAGATGGATTCATGCAGATGGATCAAAACTGTCAATGAAAGATTCTGTTAAAATTGTTGGTCAACTTGCTAAAATTGCGGTTGTATATAGATAATTACACCTCTAACCCCCAAAAACCACATTATCAAAATGACTGCGATTAAATTAGCCTTAAAGCGAATCTCCCCTAAACAATTGTTTATGGGCAGTGCTTTACTTGTAAATGGGGGCAATTACCTTTACAATCTATTGTTAGGTAGATTGTTGGGGCCAGAAGCCTTTGCAGATGCTGCATTGTTGGTCACTTTACTTTTGGTTCTGTCTTTTGTGGGCATGACATTTCAACTGGCCACTACAAAATTTGCGGTTTTATTCACTGATAATAAATGGTTGGCATTTAAAAATACCATGTACAGGTACGCATTGGTATTTGGCATATTTACAGGTATTTTGGTACTCGTTTTTTCTAAGAACCTTCAAGAACTGTTCAATACCCAAAATCACTACATGTTCATGATTTTTGCGGTGGCCATACCTTTATATTTCGTAATGAGTGTAAATAGGGGAAGATTTCAAGGAGGTCATGATTTTGGAAAATTGGCAGGTACGTACCAAACCGAAATGTGGAGCAGGCTTTTGCTCACCTTTGCCTTATTGTTTTTACTGCCTTTTGAATCGGGTATAATGATAGCGACTGGTATAGCACTTTCTTTTGTGTTCGGACTTTATCCTTCAGATTTTAAAGGTGTTCAGGTATTTTCAAAAGATAAGTTGGCTGCACCAGATCTAAAACAGGTTTGGATATTCATTGGTCTAACTGCAGGTTATGAACTTACCCAGATTATAATAAACAATAGTGACATTTTATTGGTCAAGCATTATTTTGATGATAAGCAAGCTGGCTTATACTCTTCATTGGCATTGATTGGTAGGGTAGTGTACTTTGTGGCTTGGATGTTTGTTATGCTTTTAATGCCAACGGTCATTCAGAAACAAAAAGATCGTGAGCCAACGGCGCCGGTGCTGTTTAAGTATGTATTCTTTATCGGTAGTTTATCAACTTTCATTGTAGTGGTGTGTTCTTTGTTTCCTAATTTGATTATCACCTTAATGTTCGGTGATGCTTATTTATCAATCGCTCACTTATTATGGAAGTATGCCTTGGCGACATCACTGTTCGCCGTGTCTAACATATTTGCCTATTACTTTTTATCGTTAAATCAATACTCACCTGTAATATTATCTGGTTTATTGGGCTTCTCACAAGTTGCTTTGATCATGCTCTACCATGATAATCTAGAGACTGTAGTTCATATGCAAATTATTGCCATGGTCATATTACTAGTAGCTCAACTATTGTTTTTCATCATTAAAAATAAATCGGATTCCAAATCCATAAAAGTATAGAACGTGTATAAAATGCAGTAATGCTACATTAAAAAAATAGTCCTGTTTAATATAATATAATTCAAATGAAATTAGCCATAGTAACCGCATACCCGCCTAGTAAAGTAACCTTAACAGAATATGGTTACTATCTGGTAAAGCATTTTAGACTGCAAGAAGAGGTAACAGAATTAATATTGATCACAGATAAGACCGAAGGCCCCAAAGATTTAAATTTTGAAGGCGAAGGTTGTAAAATAACCGTAGAAGAATGTTGGAGTTTTAATAGTTATGGTAACATTTTCAGTATTAGTAAAACTATTACAAAGCTAAAACCCGATGCTGTCTTGTTCAACCTTCAGTTTTTAAAATTCGGAGATAAGAAAATACCAGCTGCAATGGGCTTAATGTTACCATTTATATGTAAAACCAAAGGTATACCTACAATTTCATTATTGCATAATATTCTTGAACAGGTAGATCTGGAAAATGCTGGTTTTACCAAGAACAAGGTGCTTCAAAGTATCTATAATTTTATTGGTACTACATTGACGAAGTTCGTATTGGCCTCAGACATACTTGCAGTAACTATCAGTAAGTATGTAAACACTTTAGAAGATAAATATAAGGTTAAAAATGTTGCCTTAATTCCGCATGGTGCTTTTGAGACTCCCCCAGAGCCAGATTTCAATCTTCCCCAAGGTCCAAAACAAGTTATGGCCTTTGGCAAGTTCGGTACCTATAAAAAAGTAGAGATTTTAATAGAGGCAGTAGAAGAAATTAGAGCTAGAACAAACGAGGATATAGAAATTGTTATTGCCGGTACCGATAGCCCTAACACACCAGGGTATTTAGAAGAAATGAAACAGAAATATAGTCATGTACCGCAAATACGATATACCGGCTACGTAGCTGAAGAAGATGTGCCAAAAATATTTGGGGAAAGTGCGGTTACGGTTTTTCCATATACTTCTACGACAGGTAGTTCTGGGGTACTGCACCAAGCAGGCAGTTATGGTAATGCAGTTGCTTTACCAGATTTGGGTGATTTAAGCGTATTGGTCAAAGAAGAAGGCTATGTAGGCGAGTTTTTTGATGCTCACGATACGTCATCTTTGGCAAATGCCATTGAGAAAATCATTACAGATGACTCATATAGAATTCATTTGGCGAAACAAAATTATAAAGCGGCCTGTTCTTTACCAATGTCGGCTATAACACAAATGTATATTGATTACTTTAAGGCAATACAGAAATCTAAAGAAACAGGTTTTAATATAGATATATCAACTATGGAGAAGAAATTGGTTCATTAAGAATCGATATGGTTAGTATTTGAAGGCTGGTGTGGTAACCAGCCTTTTTTTGTACATGATCATTTCTTTATCACTAATTCGTAATAGGATGGCTTTTTGTTGCCCAACGAATCTATGCAACCAAAGAAGTGTTGTTTCTTTGTTTTCCAAGGAAGGCTGCCGGCAACTGAAGTCGGTACTTTTTCAAAGTCATAAAGAGTCCAGAATAGGTAAGGTATATTCTCTTTTTGTAAATAGCCTTGCATTTCTTTATAATAGGCGGCCTGTTTTTCTTTAGAACCTGAGAACAAACTCCACATACCATCATAAGAAGAATTACCATATTCTTGTAAAACTATAGGTTTAATTGGTGCCAAATACCTTAATATTTTAAAAGACTCTATAAAATGTTGAGGCTCTTTGTAGTAATGAAAGGAAATAAAATCAACTTCATCGGCTAGAATCAATGCTGCCTCTGGGTTAGACCAACCTATGGTTATTGGGTTTTTAGAGTCCCAATTTCTTATTTCCAAAATCATTTGATTGAGCCATTGTACTACATTGTCTTTACCACGAGAGTCAAAATCTAAATCGGGTTCATTTTTTATATCCCATCCTAAAAGTGCTGGGTGGTCTTTTACGGCATTTACAATGGCTTCTGCGTGCCTGTGGGTCAATGTCCAATTAGATATGTCATAATCCCCATAAAAATCGAACAGTGTTATAAGAACATCAATCTTGTTTTCTTTTGCCCTATCTAAAAGTTTTTTTAAGAGTTCTAGTTTTTTTGCATCTACCTTATTTTTTCCAAAATCTTCATACTGTATAAATACACGTATGGTATTTAGACCCATATCATGTATTATTTTAAAATCTTTATTGATTATGGTATCATTAAAACGCTTTCCAAAAGTATCCCAAGGAGAATCTTTCGGATAATAGTTCAACCCTTGCTGATTTTTTATTTTCTCTAGTTTCGCCTTTATATCTCTTTGCTTTAGAGTAGTAGTGTCACTAACGTTAGGTATTTGCTTTAAGTGACGTATACGCCAAAAACCATCTTCCAATAACATCATTACCTGGTAGCTGGTAGTATCTTTTTCCTTAAAAAGAAGATTTTCGCCTTCATAGGTTTCTTGATATTCCTCTACATTATAATCTTTAAATACGACCATGGTACCATCGGCAGTATAAAAATCAAGCGCCGGATTATGGTTTAGGGTGGTGCGCTTATACCAATGGTTGTTTTTTACGTTCAAATCTATATTGTCGTACAATCTTACGCGGGCACTATCGGTATAAAAATCTTCAATTCCATAGCGGTCATTTTTCTTGAACGCTATATTTCTAACATGCCAGGCATTCATATAATCATTAGTAATCTCACCTAAGGCTTGCTCTTCCATTTCCCTGCCTGGGTTATCAAGATCTGTCCAGTTTAAGTTGGGTTTATAAACATCTTCCATGGGTACTTCTAAATGTAGCATGGATGTTTTGTCGGCCCCGGTGTTCATAAAAGCCCAAGCGGCTCCTATACCGTATATTATAAGTGCGTTTATAGCCAAAAAGGTGGCTATTAGTACCGTTCTGTACAATGTTTTATTTAACTGTATCGCCATGAATATTCTTTGTAAATTCTTTTGTAATACCTGCAGCGGTCAATTTTAATATATAATCTCCATCTTCTAGAAAATGTTCACCTAGGTAGATGTTGCATACGCCATTTTTAGATGTGGTTTTCTTTGTTTCAATGAACTTTCTGTTACCATCATAAATATCTAATTGTAATAAGAGCCCGTCTGGTATCAGCTGTTTCATAAAACTTTCAAAAGGTCCTACGTCTATATTTCTGTTGCCTTTAGAAAAATGAACGGCATAATCTTTAATGGCAGACTTGAATTCGAATTTAGTAGTGTTACTTTCTGCTGCCCCTGTTACAAAAGCCTGTATTTCCCAAGTAGCGGCTTTATCTGGATGTAGGGTTTTAGCTTCTGCAATACCATTGATCGTGGTGCCAATGGTATATAGATATTGGTCTTTTTCATTTTTTATTACAAAAGTTACCAAGGTACCATTGGTAACCGTATTGCCAAATTCATCTCTTATGATATCGGATAAAAATGTTATTATTTGATTGCCATCAGCGAAATTATGGGCACTTGAGCTGCTTATTGAAAAATTAACGGCATTGGCAGGGTAGACGATGGTTGCCAATTCTTTAGATGTTGTACCGTTACATTCTGATGTTACCAATATTCTTCCAGACTTTAGGGTAGACGCGACATTGTACCACGCTATAAAACTTTCAGTGGTAATTTGTAGTTCTTCAATATTTTCTAAAAACTGATATTTAACGGTTACCTCTGTACCATTATCCAAAGGGTTATCATAAACATCTGTAGGGGAAACGGTCAACATAGAAAAATCATTTCTACCTGCTGTAACACTACGTGGACCAAAATAAGATTCTACATAGGTGGCCTTTGAGGCATTTGTAGCAATATGATGTATGCCTTCTTCTAAAACTTCGTTATTAAAGACTAATTTCCAATTAAACGGACCTGCAATTCTCGTGAAGTTTTTAGGAATGCTGAATTTGATGGTGTCGGTACTCGTCTCTTCAGGATCTATAAAAACACTGCCGTACGCATTTTTGACCTGTAATTTATAGGTTTCATTTGGTGTATCGGTTTTGAAGGTTATTGCGATTACTTCACCTGCAACACTATTTTCTGAATGTGATAATAACTCGGTTTTGGGTATATTAATTTCCTTTGGCTGTTCTTCTTTTTTTTCAGAACACCCCAATAATAAAAGACCTAAAAGTAGTATAATGGTATATTGCATACTATTTAGGATTACCGATATAACTGTTGATCTCAAATTTTATATGTTCAAACCCTTTCCCTTTAAAAGGCTGTGTCTGTTGTATACCGTGTTCTAATTTTCTATTGGGAAAAAGCTTATCTGCAATAGCTTTGTTAGGTGAACCGTTGACAAAGCAGTTTTCTAGACTGCTACTTATTACCTCTAGACTATCTAATTCCAATGGTTTGTAATTGAAAAATTGCTTTCGCTGAATTCTTACACCTTCCGCAACAAATTTATGATCCACCCAAATAAGTTCTTTATTTTCATCGTAGTAAGAAATGATCAATTGCGGAATGGTCACTTCTTGTACTCCAGAGTTAAACAAGACTCCGTTAAAACCTTGTTCTGTATATTCTAGATCCTGTAGGGTCACATGTTTATATAAATCTGTATTAGCGGTATTACCTGCAGATTGTAGGTTGAACTTAGTGGGTTGCTGTTCAAAACTGACCGGTGTAAATTGGTCTGGGTCGAATGTTGGTGGTAAGGTATCTTTTGTCGATGACCATGCAATACCTTCAAAGTTAATTTTAAAAGTCGTTGTTTCTTTCGGCATTAACTTATGTTTTATTTGATGCTTTGCATTGTAATTCGCCAATTCTTTGTTATCGTCGTTGTAAAGCGTGGCTTTAATTACAATATCTGCCGGTGTGTTGTCCACATTTTGTAACTCGCCTATAATGCTATATTGACCCTTGTATTTCACCAATTTGGCAGATAAAATTTCTAGTACAGGTTGTTTTAATACATCTTCATGATAGGTTTCTTGAGTTGTGATCTTTCTTCTACCATGGTTATAATACGTAGTGCCATTAGCGGTAAATAATTGATCTGGCGGTATGTCGTTATCAAATTTCAACGATTTTAGGTACCATTTGTTTTTTCGTTTTACCAGCTCATAAAACTCGTTATTGAATACATTTTCCAAAGGGGTGATCCAGCGTGTAGCTACTTTGGCTTTTGCACTATTTTCCGTCTTGTCATAGATTTCTACGCCTAAAGAGTCTAGTTTGGCGTATGAGCTCAAAATACCATCGGTTACAGAGACCTCTAGCATATATTGGGCAATATCAATATCATCTTCTGGGTCAATGTATGAATGTGCTCTTGAGAATTCTTTGAAATCTAGCGCATCGTAATAAGCCTCTACAACGTTGTTGGGCGAAATTTGTGTTACGTTCTTTACATAAAAAAGATACATTCCATAGCCCATACAAATCAGTATTAACAACGCCCACCAATGGGAGAAGGTCAATAATTTGGAGGGAAATTTATTGTATGGCAATTCTAACTTCATAAAAGAATGGACCGGTACTTTTCTAGACTTTAAAAGCCTGATCCATATCATTTGAATATTTACCATTATGGCTATGAGTACTGTAGATATAGGTATAATGCCCCACATAATTTTCATTATAGTAGGTACATCTTGCTTCGGCATAATTTGCGGTATGGGTGCCACATTGAGCTTTTCCCAAACCATAATGCCGTTTTCTAATTGCTGCAGCCGTTGCCAACCACAATAATAGAGTATGGGGTCGTAGAATTTATCGTTAGAAAATATATACTTTAAATTATACTTTTCTGGTACGGTCAAGAACTGTTGTAACGACCCAATACCTTCTACACCTCTAAATTTGGAGTTTTCTATTCGCTCTATAGCTCTGGTAGTTAATTCTGGCAATCTGCGTGCTGAGTGGTAATTACCATCAACGGTCATTGCTCTTGTCTGAGCAGAGAGCCATGCCATTTGGTCGCCAAAACCTAAAGGTAAATAGCGCCACGAGTCATGGGAATCTGCCCCAAGAAAGTTAACAATAGGCAGCATTTTTATCTTAGCGGGTTGCGATGGCCTAAAATACCCCAATGTCATTGTAAAAAGCACCATAAACAACATACCGCCGGCTATAAGTCCGCCCAATACCCTATGGTAAACACCTCCGAATTTATCTTGTATCAATGTTTTAAGATCACCTTCTACCATCCGGTAGGCGAACTCGGCGAATATTGGGAGCGCCATAATGGTGGCCCATAAGGTAAACCTATCCAAGGTTAAAATGTTAAAAGCCATTTCACCCAACATTAAGCGTGGTATAGGGGTGGTACCACCTGTACCTAAAATGGTCAATAGCGTAAATGATAATCCGAAGAAAACATACCTTTTACTGAAATATCTGTAAAAGAAGTAGGGTAATATAAAAAGGAACACACCCCAAGGAATCAGGAAAAACACAAGGCCCGATGAGGTGATCTCCAAGAAATTATCTCGAGAACCATGTGGTATGGCCACTTGGGTAATTGGGTTTCTCTTAGAGTTGTACCAGTATGGGAATATGCAGAAAACCAGTAAAAATATTGCAGTACCACCAAACTTGGCAATTCGCCAGAAATGCTGTAACGTAGTGCCCCAAAATACTTTGAAGGTAAGTGCTTTATAAGATTCAACCTTTTCTCTGGCGGCATCCATAACGGCCATGCCCATTAACGGGGCTATAAAGAAAACCATACCGAACAGCGGAGTTACATGATGAGATGTTACCGTTACCGCTAGCATGGTTGCAGATGTTATAAAATACCGTGTCTTGCCCGTTTTTATCCAAAGGTAAATTTCTGTCATGGAGTGTAACAGAATGGATAATGCCGATACACTCGGCAGCTGGCCGAAAATGTGCAGTGTTTCAACAAATGTTGATGAAAATACCGCCATAACTGCCCCGTAACCTGCAATACGTCGGCTGCCTGTCATGAGTAGGGTATACCTATAGGCGCCTGTTATGAACAGCACAATGGCTATTAACGCAACGGTGTACATGCCAAACTTAAGCCCACCAATATAGGAAAGTATACCTATAAGCTGGTGAACCAATGGAGGGTACGACTGTACCGTAAAGCCTGTATACCATCTATATTCCCAAGGGTCGAACCAGCTGCTGGCATAATGGTCGGCAAAAAATAAGTGGATCAAAGCATCGTAGGTATACTCTAACGTAAAGAAAATGGCAGAACCATGAAACGCTAGCCCTACGATTAAAGCCAGTATTAAAAGGGTATTGGTTTTTTTTTTCAAAAGTTATATTAGAACTAATTCTACATAAAGGTACTTAAAATATATAAGAAGATTTTTCCAATAAAAATAGTTTTGTTTTTGTTTTAACAATAGATTACTTACAATATTTTAATTTGCTAATTTAATAACTTAAAATCTATTGATTGTCAAATTTGTGAACGATTGATTTAAACCATTGGTCTACACTAAACGGTCAACCATCTTCTTTTGACCAAAATAAAAATGTTTGGCACCTAAATTTGGCAATGTAAACTATCACTAACCATAACCGAACGTATGAAAATTTTAGCCATAGACGACCAAAAGCTTATTCTCCTTTCCGTTGAAAAACGATTGACGGAATTGGGCTATGTGGTTGAAACTGCAACTTCTATAGAGACAGGTATACAGTTATTCAACTCTTTTCAACCAGATTTGGTGTTGTTGGATATGAACATGCCAGAAATGTCTGGTACAGATTTGGTTTCGTGTACCGGTACAGAAGTGGTCAAATATATACGATTGTTCATGAGAAACGATACGCCTATTCTGGTGATGTCAGGTAATACTGATGAGCATGTGATTATGCAGAATTTTGATTTAGGTGTCAATGATTATTTAAAGAAACCTGTGAGTTTAGATGAAATGGCCGCTAGGATCAAAAGAATAATAGGTGCTCCTAAAACCAGTGGCGTTAAAAGCGAAATAAAGACAGATACTCGTATTCTACAGAAGAATTGTGTAGGTGTAGTCATACCTTGTTATAATGAAGAAGAAAGACTCTCAAGTGAAGCTTTTAAAGATTTTGCACATAAAAACCTAGGCTATCATTTATGTTTTGTTAACGATGGTAGTACCGATAATACGCTGGCGGTTCTTAATAAATTAAAAAAAGAGAACCCTGCTAATATTAGTATTTATAACTGTAAACAAAATGGGGGTAAGGCAGAAGCCGTACGGCAGGGTATCCTTCATTTGGTAAAAGATCAACAATTAGATTATATAGGCTTTTTAGATGCCGACCTGTCTACTGATTTTAGAGATTTCGATGATTTGGTCAAAACCATTGAAAGTTCAGATTTTAAAATAGTAAGCGGTTCTCGAATAGCTAGAATGGGCGCTAATATTACAAAAGAGTCTGCTCGAAAAATTATTAGCTCTACCATTAACCTGATCATTCAGACTATTTTGGGTATGCCATTTAAAGATACCCAATGTGGTGCTAAAGTAATGGATAGGGAGATAGCCTCTAATATGTTCAATAAAAAATTTGTTACCAAATGGTTGTTCGATGTTGAGCTATTTATGAGAATGAAAAAACACTATGGCAAAAAAGCCGTAAAAAAGATGATTTGTGAACAACCTTTAAAAAGATGGATTCATGCTGATGGGTCTAAATTATCAATGAGAGATTCTTTGAAAATTGTAGGTCAGCTTGCTCAAATTGCAGTTCACTATAGATAATATTGTTTAAAATTTTGGGATCATAGGTTTAGTTTTGAAAGTGTTGAGATATAATCATCTCAACACTTTTTGTTTTTATGTAGTCAATGTCTCTTATTACCAAAGTGTATCTTTGTGTTATATTTTACAGGTATTGGGCAACATACAAGATTATACTACAACTACTTTTAACGAACTGCTACAGTTTCTTGGTAGCACCAGTTTTTCAAAATCGGTTTTGACGGTACTTGCCGTGGTAACACCATTGGGTATAGGTTTATTTACAGGTTATGCAGAAATAGGCGTTGCTATTTGTTTTGGTGCCTTTTGGTGTAACCCAAGTGATGTAAATGGTAGCCTTAAACATAAGGTCTACGGTATTCTATTTTCTGCGGCCTTGGTTATGGTAGTAAGCTTTATAGGCGGCTATGTTCATTATTCTCTTTTACTTTCTTTAGTGATATTAGGTGTAACCAGTTTTGCTATTTCTTTGATTTCGGCTTATGGCTTTAGGGCTTCGCTCATTAGTTTTTCTGGTTTATTGGCATTGATATTAAGTTTTGCCCATACGCCTGGTGAGCTAAAAATTTATGAGTATTCTTTATTGGTTGGTCTTGGCGGGCTATGGTATTTGGCAGTATCTCTACTTTGGTTTAAGATAAACCCAAAAGGACAGACAGAAGAGATTTTATATGAAACCATTGGGCATACCGGTAAATTATTAAAAAAAAGGGGAAAACTTATCGATGAGAATTCTAATAGAAAAAAATTGCTCAAAGGTTTATTCTTAATACAGAGCCAACTTACTGAGCAACATGAAACCCTTCGTGAAATTCTTATTCTATCCCGTAAAAATTCGGGTATATCAGTGTATAATGGTAAGCGAGTGCTAGTTTTAGTGCAGCTTATAGAAATGCTAGAGACTGCTGGCGCCAATCCGGTTAATTATGCCAAGATGGATGAGCAGTTTCAAATGTATCCAGAGTTTATTAAGTTGTTTCAAAGCCTTATTTACGAAATGGCAAAGCAATTACGAACAATTGGTGAAATTGGTAACAAGCCTAACAAAATACCTAGTCATGTTGAGCTAAATACCCGCTTTGAAAAAATACGGATTAAAATAGAAGAACTTGGTAAGATAAAAGATGCCAAGGCTTATGAAGCTTTTATAATGTTCCAAAACTTGTTGGAATATCAAGAAAAGCAATTTGATACACTTAAGCGCATAAAGTGGTTGCTCAGTGATCATGACGTTGCTTCAGAAGAATTTATAGATAAAGAGATTTTAAAACGTTTCTTGATTTCTCAAGATTACAGTCCGCGTATTTTATTGAGAAACCTCAGTTTTAGGTCTACTATTTTTAGACATTCATTGCGTATGGCGATTACTTTAATGATCGGTTTTGTACTGGGTAATGTATTCGCTTTCCAAAATCCATATTGGATCTTGTTGACCATTATATTAATCATGAGACCAAATTATGGCCTTACCAAAACGCGCTCTAAAGACCGAACTATTGGTACTTTAATTGGTGGTATCATAGCCACGGTCATTGTTTACTTGGTACAAGATGTATATGTGTACGCTACTTTGGCATTGATTTCATTTGTCATCGCATTATCCATGCTTCAAAAAAATTATAAGGCATCTGCCATATACGTAACGCTAAGTATTGTATTTATTTATGGAATTTTGCAGCCCGATGTAATGACGGTAATTCAATACCGAATTATCGATACCCTTTTAGGGGCAGGTTTATCGTATTTGGGTTTTCTTTTTTTATGGCCTAGCTGGAGTTTTCAAGAAATACAAAAAGATATTACAAAGAGTGTTGAAGCGAACAGAATGTATTTATCTAAAATTTCAGATTATTATGTAAACAAGGGCACCGTACCTACAAGCTATAGACTGGCACGTAAAAGTGCCTTTTTACAAACTTCAAATTTAAGTTCGGCATTTCAGCGCATGACTCAAGAACCACACTCTAAGCAGAAGAACTTGAATAAAATTTATGAGTTGGTTGAGCTGAACCATAACTTTTTATCCTCGTTGGCATCATTAAGTATTTATATTCAACACCATACCACAACAGAAGCATCAGAACGATTTAGTGGTATTGTTTCTAAAATAGATGAAAATCTTGGATTGGTGCTACAATCACTTTCCAATAGTATTGACAGTGGTAATGAGCCTAATTTTGAAGAGGTAGTTTCATTTGAAAAACAATTGCCTAAGTTCGATTCTGAAAATGTGAATTTGAATGTTGAAGATAATAGTATTATAAAACGAAATCATCAAGAAGAACAGCTAATTTGGGAACAGTTACGTTGGTTATATTCCCTAAGTTCTACTATGATGAAGTTGACTTCAAGTTTGTGATAAGAATTTAGATTATGCTATTCTTCGGAAAAATCGTTCTTATTAAAATCAACACTTTTAGTTTCTAGGTAGGTCCATATTTCTGCCATATTACCTGAATCGGATAGTTCATTGAAATCGGGTTGTGAAAGGCAATAGGTAAGAAAGCCGTTTAAGTTTGATTCTGGTACATTAAAATGTTCTGCTATTGTTCGTTTTGAAAATTTATAAATAATTTCTTTTTCTAAGTTCATGTTTTCATCGCGCTCCACCATTTCTTCTAATGATCTAGTTCTGCCAGAAACTTTGTTCATGATTTTATGGGTGTTTACTTTAACACTCAACCCAACATAACTCAAAATTTCATTTAGCTTACCGTACTCATCCATAATTTGGAGACTTACATATTTTCCTCTATCAGCTTCTTGTAACAGCCTTTCACTTTGGGTCATTTTGGTGACATCTGCATTTTGTAGCCCTAAGGAATATGATGTTACTGTAGGTTCTATATGCAGCCTATCTATATCTCTGTCAATCTCACCGGTTAAATTATAGGGGGTAACTGTAACTTCATTTAAATCAATAATATTATCAATGAGTTGTATGGTTATTAAACTGCTATTCATGTGAGATTCACTAATTACTATTTCTTTAGGTAGGTATTGCACTGCAGTAATACGTACCGAGTCTTTTAACTTTACCTCAATAGAAAACAAACCAAGGGTATCTGTTATGGTAGATTTGTTAGAATTGAGATTTACGATTAATACGTTAGAGACATCATTTTTAGAACTTGAAACCTTGCCTTTTAATAAGGTAGTATTGTCTTGGCCAAACCCCAAAAAGGAGGCTAGTACTGCTATAAGTATGAATAGTAAATGTTTTGGCAATGGTTGTGTTTGTGCTAAAAATACTACGCCTTTATTTAAAAAATGAAAAGATTAAGTTAAAACAGGAATACTGATTACTAGTATTTTAGAATTACTTAAGGTGTCTAATAAGCAAGAAATGAGACATAAAAACGATGGGTACTATACATGTCGGTAAAAAACAATATGGAAACTGAAAAAGAGCCATATTTGGTTGCTCAAATGCAAATTGCTGAATTGGTAAAGGGGAAGACAATATGGCTATAATTACAATAAAAGATAGAAATAGCAGCCCAATGTAATTCCAAACTATGAAAGATGTTCGTGCCATCACTTTGTTTTTTACCAGTTCATATATTAAAATAATACCTGCGGACATCCCGATGAATACATCAAAATTCCAACCTGAGAATGTCATAATTTCAGGAATCATACTTTCTATGTAAAGTGCATAAAGGCATAATTCTACAGGGATTCTTATAATGTGAATTCCTATCAAAAAATTTCTTTTCAATTTGCTGACGGTAATCATCCTAAAACACAAAACGGATAATAGAATAGTACCAATGATGGCCAATGGGAATAATAGCGGCTTTTCTTTAAAGACTTCAAAGTAAGACAGAAGTCCTATTACTAACTGCCATCCAATAAAAATAGATGCCACTTTTAGGTTTTTTCCTGTTCCGATATAAAACAAGAATAAGGTAAGTAGTGTAATGAATAAAAATACGGCTTCTAGCATAACTTTTAATTATCTACCAAATTGCTGTAAGTGGTGATGGGTATGTTTATATACAAATATGCCAATTTCGTCGTTGGTCATTTTTCCGAAGAATGGATGAATAAAATTAGAACTTGAATACCCGTTATACTCGTTAAGTAAACTGATCCACTTTTTCTTTTCAATATCGAAATCTCCTGACCCAGATATTTTTAATTCAGGATGAGTAGGTTGGTTTTTCTTCATTGGGTGTTCGTTTTTTATAATTCCCTTTAATGCCATTCTGCCAAATAATTTGCCAATGAAGAGTCTTTTATATTGCTTTTTACCTTGAAACATTTCTTCGCCCAACGTGCAATGTTTTAGCATTTGATATGCGTTCATCTTACCCCATTTTGCACTGTCAGATTCTTTCAAGTTCTGAATTCTTTCAATCAGTTCGCTATTAGTGTTCTTATCGAATATTGTTTTCATAAAGTGGTTTTATTTTTTGCCTTTTTGAACAGCTGTGGTTATAAAGACAAATATATATGCCACTTTTCACTAAAAAATTGCCCTATGGCAAAAACGGACTTTACGATGCTATTTCTTTGCGAATACGACTTAACGAATACTTAGTAATGCCTAAATATGTAGCAATATGCTGTAACGAAACGTTTTTAATAACGTGAGGTTTCTCTTGTAATAATTGTAGATAGCGTTCTTTTGCTTCATCTGCTATAAATGATACACGCTGATTTTTAAGAGCAAAATAACTACTCACCAATTTTTTACGCCCTTGCTCCCTAAAAGGTTCAATGCTATGAAAGAGTTGTTGAAAGGTATCAAAGTCTAATTGCCAGCAAACAACGTCGGTCAAGGCTTGAATATTTTCTCTCGTAGGGTTGCGAAGAAAAAAGGAAGACCAATCTATTGCGATTTCGCCTTGCCCATAAAAATCTGTAGTAATATCGTTGCCTTTGGTGTCATTAACAAACGAACGCGCAAAACCGCTTTCTATAAACCAATAGTGGTTTTCGGTTTTACCTTCTTTTAAAAGATAGTCGTTTTTACTAAAACTTACTTTTTTGAATTTTGGAATAATGATTTTCAGTTCGCTTTCTGAAAAAGTAGTAGGGGAGAATATATGCTTTAGAAAATGTTGGTCTTGCATTTTAAATGTTTATTAGCTGTAGTTTCTGCTGAATTTTATTTTAATAAATTCGGTTCTAAACTACTAAAAATTAACACTTAAACTATTTATTAAAATGTAAAATTTCAATATTGTTTTTAAAGACTTTTACCACCTGTTTATTAGAGTCTATCTTTCCATTTCTCGAAAAAATTAGAGGTTTTTCTTTCATTCTCTTTGGATAAGTCTATACCTTCTAAAAAATAATATGCCCTACGGCTTATGATAAAATTCTCTGCTTTAAGTAACGGTACAAGGCTTTGGATTATATTATTCGTTACCATTTGCTTTTCCTTTAAAATGTTCAGGAAAATATCAATTTCTTGGTAGGTAAACTCAGAAACTAAAGGGGTGAGTTGATTAAAAAAATCAGGACTCAGTTCTTGTTGAGTTTGCAGAATAGAAGTTAAGAATAGCATACGGTTCGTAGGCTTTAGCATGGATAATAACTCTTCTGAACCAAAAGCGTATATGCTTTTAGGTGCATTTTCCCAGTAAGGTAAACTTGATTTCAATAGCGAAGGGTCTGTTTCTATTGCATTTAAGATAACATGGGCCGTTTGTTTTGAATAACCTTCTTTCTTCGTCAATTGCTCGATGGCAAATGCTTGATAATCCTTTTGTTTCAATAATAACCGCAAATCTTGTTTTGAATACGATTTTCCTGTAATATCTTTTATGTGTTGTTTTATATCGCCATGAACCCAATGCCAGAGAGAGTAGCACGTCCACACGGCACCTTTTACATATGCCGATTTTTCCAATAAAATGGTCTCTCCAGACATAGCATCAACCCCTTCGCCACCAACGGTACCTACAATTTCATCTTTAAAAACATCTTGTAGTGGAGAGTCTTCATTTTTTAATATGTCATTTAGTTTATTATAATCTTTATCGGTAAAGCTTATACCTTCGGCTTTTTCTAAATGTACATCTTTTGGTAATACCAGCTTATTAAAACGCCCCAATTCATCCCAATATATGCGAACCACATCTATTTTACATTGATTGTCTCCGCATACAACAGATTCTACATCCATATAAAATTCATGGGGCAAGGCATTATCATTTGTTACTTCTACCAAGGTGCAAATAACAGGCTTGGTTAAGCTGATACCTTTATGTATAATTTGTAAAGAATGTTTTATTTCATCTGTAGAATTAAAACCAACCCATAGGCAAAGGCAAGCAGAAGTAATGAAATGAAGTAAATTTTTCATCTGTAATGCTAAGTTAACTATAACATCTTACTTCAAATAACTTTGCATGTTGTGCGCCATACGTGCTTTTCAAATTTATACGAATGGCTGTAGTTTCAATTGTGTCAAAATTGAACTTGATCAATCTAGTTTTGTTTTTGTCGATACTTTTTATGTTGACCCACTTACCGTTTATACGAGCTTCAATATCTAACGATTGTAGCATCTCTTTTGGAATCTTGGTAGTGTATATGTCATTCTCTAAACTGTCTCTACGTAGCATTAAGTTCCGTTTTACGTTGGTATCGCATTTTATTTCAAGTTTAGAAATGCTAACACGGTCTTCCCATTCTACTTGAACGTGTGCCGGTAATCCGTCAGACTGCCAATGATGTTTTTTATCGTGGTAATCTCTAGACCAACCGTCTTTCAATAATTTAGCATCGCCAGAAGAAGTACTAGAGCCAAAAATCAACGCAGCGCTTTTGAGCAGATCCGTGTTGTCATTTGCAGGTCTGTTGGGTATAAAGGCATCGTCCCTAATTAATTGTTCTTGTAAATCGTTTATATGGTTTTCACCTAAAGTACGTGGTAATATTTTCTTTTTCACGCACAAGGCTGCCGCAGTACCAACTGCTTGCCCTTCTAAAGCACAGGTAGCCATTATGCGCGAAGAGGATAATGCAATATGTGTCTGACTTATATTTCTGCCCGCAAATAGCAGGTTTGGTACATTTTTAGAGTACAACGAGCGAAACGGAATTTGATAGGGTTCTTCAAAATCTTCATGAAAATAACTAGGCGGTTCGCTTAAATTCTCAATACCGCCAGGGTTATGTTCATCTAAAGACCATCCGCCAAAGGCTACGGCATCATCAAACTGTTTGTTTCCTATTAAATCTGGCTCGCTAAGAATATAGTCACCAATAAATCTGCGGCTTTCTCTTTTACCTGGTAATGACGATACCCAATCAAGGGCATAGTTTTCTGTCTCTGGGAATTTACCCGAGTTTTTCATGTAATCCCAAACGCCATAGGCATACCCTAATAGTTTATGCTTATTGTCTTCAAATTCACCTATAATATCTTCATCACTTCCTAGTTCAACCCACCAAAAACCCAATTCAAAAGGTTTTAACTGTCTTTCTTTATGAGATTTTTCCGCATCGTATTTTAAGGTAAAATGTGGCGGTTCAAAAGGCATTGGCTTACCCATATCTTTTGATCCTAAAAGAACGGTAGAACCCATTTGCCATCCATCTGCCTCATTGGGTGCATATTTCTCGTTGAATTCAGATGAGGCTTCTCTACCGGTTCTGTATAGTGCACCTGCAGTTGCTCCCAATAGTCCATCACCAGAGCAGTCAATGAACATATTCGCTTCTATGGTAAATTCGGTTTCAGTGGTCAACTGCCAGCAATAAGCAGCTTTAATAGTACCGTCGTCTGACAGTATTGCCCTAATTGCCGTGGTGTTCAGTTTTAGGTCAAGATTCTCTTCTTTGGTTATAAAGTCATACAAAACATGGTCCCAAACGGGATAGGAGTCTTGCGGATTATGAAAACGATTGTGCAGTAGTATCTCTTCTATAATACCGGTTTCGCGTTCAGGTAATCCATTTCTCAAATGATTTACACCATTAAGGTGCACACGTATTTCGCTTGAAGAGTTACCGCCTAAAATAGGGCGATCTTGAATTAAAACTACTTTAGATCCGTTTCTTGCGGCTGATATTGCAGCGCACATACCGGCTGCGCCACCGCCAATTACGGCAACGTCATATGTAACAGTTTTACGCCTGTCTGGTCTTGGCTTTTTACCAGAACCCATTTGGTGCCATTGTTTTGGATCTGTGTTTCCAAATGGTGTTTCAGTATTTATTGAATTATAGTCTGTTCTTGTTTTTTCTGCCGGGTTGGAAAATCCGCTTAAAGGTATCATGCTAGCACCCAATGTGCCTTTGACAGATTTTTTAAAAAACTTTCTTCTTTTCATATTTCTGCGAGTCATTTAAGTGATCAAAACTTTTACGCTCTATTAATAGTCCATATTTAAATATTTGTAGCCAAAGCTATATGCCCTTTTTTACACTAGAATTAAATATATAATTATGGGAAAGCGCAGCCGGTACTAATTAAGAGATGCCTTCTTTGTACGTGCTAAACAATTATATGAATTTTAAATTCCTTTTAAAGAATGGGAAGATAGGTTTTGGTGATTGTCTAGTTTTTTATGAGAAAATAATTAGTGATTGGAAGTTAAATTTTAATCATAGTTGAATTTTCGCATTATTATGTAAAATTATTAAGCTAAATGAGAAAAAATTGTGATGTATTCTGATAAATTACGAATAATATTCATAATAAATTTTTACAGTAGATTGGTCTATTTATAGATAGGAAAGAAAAATTAAGGTTTAGTTAATTACAAAGAGACATAACTAAAACGTAATTTGTTTTAATCAGTAAAACATTGCTGATTTTTATCGCTCATTTTTTATTTGCTCAATGCCTTCTTGATAGGTGGTAACCGAAAACTCTGGAAATCTATTTTTAAACTTGGTAGAAACGAAAATGTTATTATGCTTGTACCTTGGTAACAATTCTTGCAACTCTTTCATCTGTGACTTAAAAACACCACCTATTTTAAAAGCAATTTTAGGTACAATGGTATATGAAAACTGTTTGCCGTAAATCTTTGAGGTCAACGCTATAAGCTGTTCATAGGTTAATCGGTCATCATCGCAGGGTAGGTGCCAGGTTTGATTGTAGGCGTTGGGCGTATTACCTATTAGAGCCATTGCCTTACTGGCATCTGGTGTCCATATTAGTGTTCTTAAGGTAGCGTCGCTAATAAATACTTTTAATTTTTTGCCTTGTTTTATATTGTCGAAAATGATGGCGTTGGTGATGCTCTGCGTTTTGCCAGGAGCATAAAATTCTGGAGCTCTGCAAATAACTGCTTCTAAATTATTTGCAGCCATTTCATCTAAAAGCATTGTGGTAATTTCTGCTCTTACTTTTCCTTTTGGTCCTACAGGTGCAAATTCGCTCTCTTCGGTTAATGGAGTTTCATTTTGGGCATACATGTAGGTGTTATCAAAGAACACCAATTTGGTATGGTGCTTTTTACAGGCATCGATAACATTACGCATCATTATTGGAAATTGGTCTACCCACATTTTGGTATTCATGGGTAGACCAACCGTTAAATATGCAATTTCACTTCCCTTTACGGCTTCTTCGGTTTTTTGCTTGTCTAATAAATTAGCGGAAAAAAGCACATCGGTATCATGGACCTTCTGCGGATCCCGACTTACAAGCCTAATGTTAGAAGTATACTTTTTCTTTAACTCTTTAGCTAATTCTATTGCAATTTGACCGTTTGCCCCAAGTATGGTTTGCATTTATTTATTTATTTATTGCTTTCTGATCCAGTATTGGGTTCTTCCTAAAAGAGAAAATCCTAAATAACCTCTTACTTTCAGTTTGTTAGGTTCTTCCAATTCTAAGTAACACTTATATTCTTTACCGTTTTCTGGATCTAAAATTGTACCGTCATTATATTCGTCGCCGTCTTTCTTAATATCTTCGATGATAACTAGACCTCTTATTTTTTGACCTTTTTTAGCACCCTTACAGTTGTCGCAAACTTTGTCTGCATCACTTTTATAGCTATTAACTATTTTGGCGAAATACGTATCGTTTGTTTTGTAAATTTCAATAAGCGCTTTTTTCTCGTTAGTCTCATCATCATAGGTTTCCCATTGACCGGTAATAGTTTGTCCGTAGCTAATAAAGCTTATTGTCATTAATAAAAGCGTAAATAAATTTTTCATGTTTTTGTGCTATGTTATATTGTTAATTGATTTATTACCCACTTTTAGTTCTTTAATATTTAAGTTATAGTGGGTAAAAAATAAAGATACTATTTCTTAGTATACTTAAAGCTAATGCAGATTTATAGCATTAAAAATTCAATTTAAAATTTACGATTTTTTCAGATTTATTAAACTCGATTTCAGTGGTTTATAATTGGTAAATAGTATGTTCAACTCTTATGAAAAAATATATTTCACTTACCTAACCAACTACCAACTACCAACTACCAACTACCAACTACCAGCAATCAGCAACCAACAACTCACAACTAAGCACTAACCACTTGTTTTTTCTTACGCTTCTCTTTAAAATACGCTTTGTTAGCTATGTAAATTGTTTTTCTAACCTCACAAAATACTTGAGTTTTTTCTTTATTGGTGAGCTGCGTGGTTTTAATAACATCAATTTCTTTCTTTTCGGCTACCTGAGCTTTAATTTCTGCAAGCTCATCTTCAGAAAAATTAAAGTCTGCATATAGATTTTCTTTTGCCGGTTTTTTAAAGAATATTTCAGCAGATTTATCCCAAACAACATAGTCGTTGCCCATAATGCTCAAAAGCTGAATCATAGGTATGGGATCTACGGCAGAGAATAGACTACCACCAAAAATGGAATTGACGTAATTTTTGTTTTTATAAGAAAGCGGTAATTTAATTCTAACGTGTAATAAATCTTCTGATACCTCAATTATCTTGGCAGTACTTCTTTTGTACATGGGTGATAGATTAAAACCATATTTAAAAATGGTGTTCTTCTTAAATACTTTAGATGCTACTGCTTCAACTTTTTTGTAAAGGGACATATTTGATTATTGTATTAAACGGAATTAAAGCCAGACTTCTTTTTTATGTTATAAGTGAATTGTAATACTCTTAAATTCCATAAGGTTAAAGTCTGTATAGCTATAACTTTACCGTTATTTGAACTGACCACTAGGGTGTCTTTAAATGAGCTTATAAATTTAGTCCATAAGTTTCCTTTAGCATCATTAAGTAGAAAGTAAAAACCACTATCCCCTATTTTTTTACCCGATGAGTTTAAAATGAGTTCGCCATTTTCACCGACTGCAGGTTTTAATATAACGGTTGCACTACCATTAGGTAAAGGAAAAATCGCTTTTATACAATTGGTGCCATTGGGTAGGGTGCAAACTTCATAAACACCTGAATAAACTACTTGACTAGAGTTTTCGAATGTTCTTAGCCAAATGGTTCGTTTAACTTCATTTTTTTGATCATCTATTAAATGAATAATTTTACTTTGTAAGACTTCAGAATCTTTATTGGATCCCATGGGTATATTCAATTGTTGAATACGATTACTAAATAAGTCCTTTAGCAAACCTCCAAATATCTTGAAAACAGGATTCCATTTTACGCTCAAGTCAAAATCGTAATTACTGGTGTTTTCGTAAAAGTCAATTACATTTTTTGATAATTTTTTACGCTCACTTTCTGGTAGGTTAAATTGACTGATAGAATGTAATAAGCCTTTGTCAACTTGTTTATTATCTATTCTTAAGTTTTCTCCTTTTGCTAATTGCTGAATAAATTTTAAACCAATACCATTTGTCTTACCAAACGGACCCAAAAGCCATTGGTATTCTTTACGATTTATTTTTTTACCAAATAGAATTACCCATTGCTGGGTGATCCAATCTTGAAAATTTTGTTTTATAGGTGCGAATGCCATTTACTCGAATTTATTCAATTGAGTGGTAGGAATAAAGTTTTGGTGTCCTTTCCACATGCCGAATTCAGAAACAGGCTTTAAACGTAAGGTCGTAAATTCGAAATGAAAGTCTTTTCTATTTCTTTCTTTCATAGCATCTGAATGTCTTTTTGGTTTGGGCATATTACTATGGCCGTGAACCATGCTGATCATTTCCTTTTCAGTTTTCCAAATAGAAAAAGTAGATACGGTATTAGGAAATTTAATAGAAGCCAATGAAAGTATAGTGCCTGAATGATCTCTAACCAGTTTTTCGACAGGTCTTCCCCATTTCAAAAATCTTGGAATTGCTAGGGGGTTCATTCTAGCAATGGTAACTGCTACTACTGCAGATGATTCATTTTCTAAAATTGCCTTTTCTTCTGGAATTTTGAAACCCGTAATTTTACCCCACTCTCTCATAAATACTAAGCGAACATGCCAGCCTTTAGATAAAACGTTACCGAATTTTTCATTTTTAAGATAGTTCTTAAGTGCATCTTCATTTTCCCACTGTGCAAAAATAGCAACTTGGTTTATTAGAAACCTAGAAGTTGAAATAATAGGGGAGCCTAAGGTCATGGCAGACATATATTCAACATGCACAAGACCTTTTGTATTCGTATCTATAGGGATTGTGAATAAGCCCTTAACTGCCAAAGCAAATGGTATTTTGACAAGATGATAAGAGAATATGGTCATGTATGTTTATTGTAAAGACTTATTTTATAAGTATACGAAAAATCTTGACATTGTTATTGTACAAAATGTTTTGTGGTATTATATTAAGTACTCAAATCTGTGTCTTCCCAACTGGTATCTTTAGAAACCATGTACGTTAATGAATGTCTTCTTTCATGGATTACACCACCATTGCCCATAGGGTCAAAACCAGCAGGAACCGTATCACTACCTAACTGTGCACTTCTAACTGCGTTATGTAAACAGTAGAACAAGTCTTCTTTCTGCATCAAATCGTTTTTTGAGACTATTTCCTTATCTTTTATCCACTCTGCTATACTGCCATCTAATTTACATGTATAATTACTTAAAATATCTTGCATTTGATCGCCTGCCATCATTTGCCCGGTTATTTCAGGTTCTTTGTATCCAAAATACCAAGCTAACGGCCATGCATTTTCAAATTTCCAACCAATAGCGTTTCTTGCTTGTTCATCATCTCTTAGTGTATCTAAGATTGCTTTTTCATTTTGGGTCATGAAATCTTGAAGATCATTGTTTTCAATAAAATTTAAAATGTGTTCTTTTGGTAAATTTTCTTCAGGTACCATTAACCATAATACCAATGCTTTTATGGCATGTAGTCTATTTGCTATTTCTATAGCAGGTCTTAATTGTCTGCCTAGTTCTGTTGGTAGTGAGATGGTAGGTTTAAAGCCGGCATTGAAACAAATATCCAGATTTTCTCTTCTTAAATCCGTCATCCAAGAAATGTCATCATAAGATTTTGAAATAGGTTTGTTCTGAGTTTCCTTTTTTGGTTCTTCATTATCTTTTGAACCAAATAGCTTTTTGAATATGCCCATAGCATTGTTGTGATTGTAGTTTGGTTTTTTAACGTTTTTGCATATGCTTTGTTGTATCGGTTTAGGCACAACTAAACTAAAATGATGAATTTAGACAATCCACGATTGTCTTATCATGTTTTTTAAAAGGTCAAAATAACTCCAGTCTATTTTTCTTGCGGAGAGCAGTGTTAAACTATCTTGATTTTGTCTTTGTGGTCTAGAAGGACCTGTCATGTTAGGTTTCATATTTAAATCGAATAAATAATACTCTCCATTTTCATCTGCACGGCAGTCTATAAGAATAGGTGCATTTATTTGTAGCAGTTCCCCAGCTTTTTGGCAATGGCTATATACTTCTAAAATTTCTTTAGATTTCAGTTCATCATCACTCAACACTAAACTATTATTTAAGACGGCTATATTACCGTTGTATGGAGCGATACCATCTTTATGGTTAAATCTCTTTACTGTAGGTAGGCACCAAGGGGTATCGTGTTTTATTTCGCTTTGGTTAATTACATATGTGCCTGAAGGCATTACGGTAACTGTTATTTCTTGACCATTTAAATATTGCTCCAGAAGAACGATGTTTCCATATTCTTTATCAAAGAATATATTTCTAAGGCTGTTGTCTAATTCTTTTTGATTTTTTACCAATGTTACTCCTTGACTTCCACGACCTCTTATGGGTTTAACGACCAAAGGGAAACTTAAACTTAATTTGTATTCGTTAAGGTCTTTTGAGATGATTAATTGTGATACAGGAACCGGAATTTGATTTTTTCGTAATAATTCGTTCGTAAAATATTTATCATCATAAATGTCCACTTTTTCAGGTAATTGCCCTATAAATTGAAACTTTTTGTCAAAAAAGTGCTCAATTTTATGCCTTTTGTATAAAACGGTATTCAACCAAAATGTGTCTGCTCCTTTACTTATGGCATGTTCGATCCCTTCTTTTGTATCTGGAAAGACCCAATCTAAATCAATGTTAATATCAGGATTTTCAATTGGTGTAATTATGTGAATGCCGTTTTTTTTCAATTCATAAGCTATGTCCGCTCCACTATCTGAATACCCACCAGATTTCATTGGTTTCTGAATTCCATTTTTAATAGGTGGGAGTTTTGCCTGATATAAAATCGCTATGTTATTCATGATATTTATTTTAGGTTGAACTGTTAACCTGATACAATAAATATACGTTTTCAAAGAATCCATGCTTTTTAAAAAGGATAAAAGCGGGGAAACGCTATGTTCTTCGATTCAATTTTACCTTAGCTAACTTCGCCAAATAATATGTAAGATTCACTTTTAACAAGTAAGATTGTTAATTAGAAACATCTAAAGTATCAACTTTTTTATAGGTAGTTAATTAACTGTTTTTTTACAAAACGACTATTGTTTTAACTTGGAAGATTTACGGTTTATTTAAGCTATAAATTTTCTGAGCTAATATTTTTAAGTATGTATTTGATATGCAAACGATTCGGCAAATACGTTTTAATTATAGGGTTTAAGCGAAGTTAAATGATGTTCGGCTTTATAAGTTCATTACATAAGTGTTAATGTCTAGTGTGTAAGTACTAAAAATATGAATTATACACTGAATGACGCTAAAGCCCTTAAGCTTCAAGTGTATCGGTTTTTATATCATCGGAAGGTATATTTAGCTCTTTTTTAAGCTGTTCCACGGTATAAAAAGCACTTAGTGCCGCCATTATCAGTGCAGGTAGCACTGCCATAAAAATACCATCATCAATATTAGTATTTGTTAGCGTGAAAAATAAAATGATAGTGACTATTTCTACACCGAACCAGGTTAGTACCAATCTCCATATCCACTTACTAGGTTTTATATTTTTTTCGTCAGCTATTGTTCTGATTTTTTTGGTAAAATAGCCAATGGCGAGTATTTCTAGCATAGATACTTATTAAAGGTTCATGAATGAATTGGTACTTATAACCTTTAAATACTATTTATATTTCTTTTACCTATCTAAATTTTATATGCTTAATCATTTTTAAAGTGTACTATTTTCTTATTAAATACCACCGTGTGTGCTATTTGCGATAGCAAGTGCTCTGCTTCTTTATTTTTAATGGTAACCAAGGTGTGTTAATCGATAATTGTATCTAGGCAAAAGTATTATTAGAACATCCACTTGGTTAATCTTAATATATCAGCCAATTTATATTAGAAACCAAGTGGATGTATATGTAATTAAATAATTATAGCGCTTGTAATTCGCCTGAGGTAATGGCGTCTTTAAAATCTGCGGTAACTACCGTATGGCTATTAAAAAAACGCCCGCCGTCGTTACGCTTTATTTTAATTTGTGTTGTGCCGTCTTTTAATTCTTTAACGGCTGTTACTACAACTTCTTCGCCATGTGCTCGCCTATAATTGGCTATGCCACCACGCTTTATAATAAAGTTTTCTCTTGGGAAATCTATGTGTTTGTATTTGTTGGATTCTGGTTTTCCAATTTCAAAAACATCACCGACATTTACCTCGGTTTGGTTAGTGACGTTGTTTTGTGCGTTTAATAGACTTACTGAAAATAATAGGGTAATTGCGTATTTTAACATAACTGATAGATTTAGAGTTAATAAATTTTTTCTTTTTTGGTCTTTTGCTCTTCAGTAGTGCTTTTGTTGGCTGTATTTGGTTGGTTTACTTTTGTTATTTTTAATGAAATAAGGTCTCCGGGTAATCCGTATGAGATTTTATCTTCTACCGCACGGCCAATAACCGAAGCGCCTAAACTGCTGATTACAGAAATTTTATTGTTCTTAACATCAACTTCGTTAGGTGATACCATTTGAAATGTTTGACAAATACCAGATTCATCCCTAACTTTTAGCGAAGAGTTTAAAGTTATAATATCGAACGGAATATCTTCTGCACTTAAACACAATGCGAAATTCATATTTTGAGTCAGAATTTCTAACGTATTTTTATGAGCATAGTCTTCTATAATATCATTGTTTTCTAAATGATTTTGTATCATCAAAAATTCACTTTGTTCAAAAACGAGACTACCGTATTTCATATGTTGCCTTATAATGATTGTACTGACTATTCGAAATGTTTCTAATAATTAACTATGCGTTGTCTATAGAGCAATTGATGTGCCTATACATATTATGAAAATGAAATAATTATATAATAGATTGATTTTCAATTAATTATAAGTATAATTTGTTTTATTGAAATTTTCTAAGTGGGGTGAAATTACCCAGTTGAGGAGAAATTACCCGGTATTATTTTAGTTTTTCGCGTAGGGTTTTGCGATCTATCTGAAGAATTTCAGCAGCTTTGGTCTTGTTACCCTTAGTGTGAGCTAACACCTGTAGTATATATTCTTTTTCCATAGCACGTAGCGGGCGTAATTCGTTTTCTGGAAAATTAATTTGGTATTTTAAAAATTCGGGAAGATCTTTTACTTCAATACTACCATCTGCCATGATAACGGCCCTTTGAATAATATTTTCTAGTTCCCTAATATTTCCAGGCCAATTATATCGCTCAAGTATTTGCAATGCTTCCGGAGAAATACGAAGTAAGCGATCTTTAAATTCTATACCGTATTTACGCAAAAACTTATCGGTTAAAATACTTATATCGGATTTACGCTCGCGTAGGGGAGGCACATTGATTTCTACAACCGTTAATCTGTAATACAGATCTTCTCTAAACCTATTGCTTTTTATCTCTTCTCGTAGATTAGCATTGGTAGCCGCAATAATTCTAATATCGACTTTTTCAATCTTTTGTGAACCTACTCTGGTAATTTCTTTCTCTTGTAGTGCACGGAGTAATTTTGCTTGCACGGCTAATGAGGCTGTACCAATCTCATCCAAAAATAAAGTTCCTCCTTCAGCCGCCTGAAAAAAACCGTTTCTATTTTCGTTGGCACCTGTAAAAGCACCTTTAATGTATCCGAATAGTTCAGCTTCTTGTAAGTTTTCTGGTATGGCTGAGCAGTTAACGGCAATAAATGGCTCTCTAGAAAATTTGCCTGAATAGTGAATTGCTCTGGCAACTAATTCTTTTCCCGTTCCACTTTCACCAGTAACGATTACTGTTGCTTTATTATCTTTTACGCGTTCAATGATATTGGTAACTTTTTTAAAAGCTTCAGATGCGCCAACCATATCTGAATATATATTCTCGCCAGATTTCAGTTGAATACTTTTTACTTGTTTACGTTTTACATTTTGAGTCAATGCTTTTTCAATCGCCTCTTTTAACTCAGCTTTGGTGAAGGGTTTGGTCAAATAATCTATGGCTCCAGATTTTATGACCTCTAAAGTTCCTTCTACAGAGGGGTAACCGGTAACTACCAATTTAGGCATCTCAGGATAATGCTCATTAGCGAACTTTAATAATTGGAGTCCGTCTATTTCCGGCATTTGTATATCAGTAATGAGTAGGTCAATAAAAGTATCTTTTAATATGAATAAAGCTTCTTTTACTGAAACGGCTTTATAGGTATGGTAGTCCATAGACTTCAGGTGCCTTTGTAAAAGCTCTAAAATATCTATGTCATCATCTACTATAAGAATGTTCTCTTTGCGCAAATCCATAATTACAATTTAGGAAAGTCAATGGTAAATATAGTCCCTTTAGGTGTATTTGGTTTATGTTCTATTTTACCTTTGTGGCTGGTAATAATACCATGTACGACACTTAACCCTAAGCCAGAGCCTTCTCCAATAGGTTTAGAAGTAAAAAAGGGTTCAAACACCTTATCTTCTAATTCGGTAGGTATACCTTTTCCCTCATCGGTAATTTCAATACTTACATGACTTGCGGTTTGTAAGACATGTACGGTAATAGTACCATCATGGGGTGAATAGTAGATAGCATTCATAATCAGATTGAACATTACTTGGGTCAATTGCACAGTATCTGCCCTTAGTTCAATGTCATCATTATCAAAAGATGTAGTAAGCTTTAGACTTTTAGGCCGTAAAGAGGGTTCAAGCAATTTTATAACACTGGTAATAATTGGGTTCAGTTTTACCATCTTCATTTCTTGTGGCATTTCACAAGCAAAGAACATCAGTTTTTTCACTATTTCTCGACTAAAAATAGCGCTGTCCATTATTTTTTCAAGGTCTCTAACGGTCTCTTTATCTGTAATTTTATCGGTCAGTAATTCAGCAAAACCAAGAATATTTGCAAGCGGAGTATTTAATTCATGTGCAATACCTGCGGTAATTTCACCTAGAATATGCAAGCGGTCCGTACGCTCCATTTTTCTTCTTGTAATGGCTTCCTTATCACGAATTTGTTTTCGTTCAATTAAGTTACCAATAGCTAAGGCTACGTTATTCAATAAGGCCTTTTCTTCAATCAAAAAATCGTCAAGAGTATATTTGTTTGAAGGGTAGCCAACGAAAACTTCGCCTTCTATTTTATTGAAGACCTTGATTTTGGAAACTAAGGTGACCATATCTTCTTTATAATCCTCGGTCTGTACTTGGTATTCGGCTGTTTTTAAAAAGACTTCTGTAACATTTTCAAACTGCCAGGCTCTTTTAAGACAATAGGCGATAGCTTCAAGAGAAGCTGCTAATTGGTCATAATCAGAATTAACAATTATAGAGGTAACCTCATAAAGGCAGGTAAGTTCTTTTACACGTTCTTTTAATTTATCCTCTGCGGTGTTCATAGCAATTACAATTCTTACTTAAAGTTCTACAATATTTAGGAAGTTAAAAAATATGACTTGTTTAATTCTATTTTTTTGCAAATTCCGAATCGAAAAAATAAAAAATTGATTAATTGGATTTTTTATAAAGACAGCAAGCGATACTTAGAAAGTAGGAATGACTTTCTGCAGGAAAGTATAAACATTTTTTTAAATTTTATTAATATAATATTTGTAGGAATTACTGGTTGACCAATTTAGGGTGTGCCTGATATTTACACTTGCTCACAAAGATTTGGTCAAAATTAGAATTTCAATATTTAGGCTCTTAAGACCCGTAAATATTGGGTTTAGCTCAAAAACTACTTTTTAGCGAAGTATTTCTGTTTAATACATGCCCTTGCAAAGCCTGCTATAACTTACTTCATCGATAAAGTGCAATAAAATTACGATATTACACATACGTTTTTTAACATTTGCCATACAACTATCTTCATTTTACAACAAAAAGTATAAAACATTTTAGTCTTCAACTAGATTTGTGCGTGTAGCATAAAATATGTAGTATTAAACTTACTTATTAAGTAAGTCTTTTGAAATATGAAAATTTACATTTAGGAAGTAGTTTTCCTCTATAATTTTCTTTATTTATTTGCTACTTATGTTTTTGTATATAAGTAATAAAATGGCAAAAATAGAAAGTTATTGTTATGCTGTATATCTAAACCCACAAGATTAAGCTACTTGTGGCGGTTTTAATAATTCTTAGGAAGAAGTATTGTTCAGAGGAGAAAAATCTTTCTGTTATAATTTCAGTATAATATTTGATTTATCATATGACGTTGAATATGTTGCAGATGGCGATGGTGTAAATGATTCTTTCTTGATTCAGAATATCGAGTCATTCCCTAACAATACGGTAGAAGTATATAATAGATGGGGGGTAAGTGTGTACAAGATGTCTGGTTATGATAACGTAAGTAATTTATTTAAAGGAGCATCTGACGGTAGAGCAACCATAGATAAAGATTCCAAATTACCAGTGGGCGTCTATTTCTATATAATCAAGTATAATAACAACGGAGATAACTTGGACAAGTCCGGTTACCTATACAT
>JAHDDP010000079.1 GCA_020629285.1 Maribacter sp. | reverse complement strand
AAAAGGAGTAGTGACTCGTAAACTAGAAGTTAATGTATAAGCAGAAAAACCAACCCATTACTCTTTACTTAATACTATTTTTTCTCCTAACTCCTTTGTACTGCAATAGAATTTCTCAAGCATTTTCATCTTTAAAAAAGAAATACTGTATTAATTTACCTTAAAAGATATACTTATTAAAATAATCACTAACTTTCTCAATATTAAGATATTGTGTATCACAAAAATGTTTATTGCTTAAGCATTTAACGAAGCAAGTAAGTTCCCCTAGTATGTATTGCCGGTAATAGTATTCCCCCTAGTGGTAAAATACCAATTGACTAGAATATTAACCAATAATTATATATTATGAGAACTATTAAGATGACTATGTTTTTTATGCTTGCTGTGTTTTTAACACCATTTATCATTACTGCACAAGAAGCTATCGCTACTATGGATTTTGAGAACGCAGAAGCCAATGTAGCTGTTGTATCGAATTACGTAAAAGCAGTGCAAAATGGAGATCTGGAAACGATGGTAGCGCAATTGGCAGATGACGCCAAAATTTATGGTCTCAGCGGAGGTCCTACCAACGTAATGAACCCATCCCAATTGTCTGAATATTATAAAGAAAGTTTTGCAGCTACCAAACATTCAATTGACCCAAACACGTCTTATGCGCCCATAAAGGTAACTGGTGGCATAAACGAGGGCGAGTGGGTTATGGTTTGGACTACAGACACTATTTCAAATAAGAAAACCGGTCAAGAAATTGCGATTCCTGCACAGGTTACGTGTCTTGTTGTAAACGATAAAATTACAATGATGGCGCATTATTACGATCAATTAAACGTAATGACGTCTATGGGCTACACGCTACAACCACCTACTGAATAATAAATAAACCTGCCGTATTCATGTAAAACCCAGAAGCTTTTTCTGGGTTTTACTTTTTATCTTTTTACCGCCATCACCAATTCCCATCACGGTACAATTGCAATTGGAAAATGAAAAAATTGCCGAACTCATGGCAGGCGGAAAAGGAGTAGTGGCCCGTGAATTGGAAGTTAAGATATAAGCAGAAAAAGCAACCAATTATGTTAAGCGCATCTTTACTATACAACTATATATGTAAAGGAATGAAAAATTGGGTTCGAAATTGGGTCGTTTGTGGTGTAATCTCTTTAGCAGTTTTTAGTTCTTGTAGTAATGATGATGATACTTCCACATGTAATGTAGAGAAACCTTTAGAAGAACTTTCTTGGCTTAATGATTGGGTAAATTCATTGACTGATGACCACGAGTATATAAGAACAGCCAAGTATCTGGGCAATGATGTTTTTTATTATTTGAATTGCGACCCCACTGTTGCTTATGCTTCGTTCACCAGAAATTGTGAGGGTGAAACCATAGGTAATACTGCCGAATTAAAAACAGAATTCACGCAAGACAGAATTTTATGGTTACCAGAAAATTCAGAATGTAGTTTTGAGTAGCCTCTAAGAATGTATTGTACTTAATACTTTGTACTCATTACTTAATACTATGTATTCTCCTAACTCCTAACTATTTTACACCTCGTATTTCTCTTTTACGGTAACCCGTAATGCTACATTGAAGAAAAATACTACCTTTCAAGTCGGTTCTAAAACACTACTTCCCCCTGCCGTTTTGGAATGTTATTATATATTTTAATATTTAGGTGTAAAGTAATTAGTTTCTTTATACAATTGTTGGCGTTCATTATAAATAAACTTTTTTGAAAATTATAACTTGGAATTGTAACGGAGCTTTAAGAAATAAGTTTGAACACTTACTAGACTTCGATGCCGACATTTGCGTAATTCAAGAATGTGAAAATCCATTAGAAACTAAACATACAGAATATAACAATTGGGCTAAAAATCATATTTGGATTGGAGACACAAAAAATAAGGGAATTGGAATTTTCGCGAAGAAGGGTATAGAATTAGAAAAAAAAAATTGGACAGACGTTTACAGGGACTTAAGAGTAAAGCATTTTTTACCCTGTAGAGTCAATAAAGATTTCGATTTATTAGCTGTTTGGACTCATAGCAATAAATCACCAACTTTTGGTTACATCGGTCAGTTGTGGAAATATCTTCAAATTCACAAACCGAAACTCAGTAAAAGTTTAATGCTGGGAGATTTTAATAGTAATGTGTGTTGGGATAAATCGGACAGATGGTGGAATCATTCGGATGTGGTAAAAGAACTTGAAGAAATAGGTATTAAAAGTCTTTATCACCACTATTGGAATGAGAAGCAAGGCGAAGAATCTCAACCAACATTTTTTCTTCATCGGAAAATAGAAAAACCTTATCATATTGATTATATTTTTGGGAGTTTGGATTTTCAAAATAGAGTTAAAAAAATGGAGGTTGGTGCTTTGGAAAAATGGATTGTGGTTAGCGACCATTTACCAATTGTTTGTGAATTCGAAACGTGAAAAATAACCAAAAGATTTCGCTATGTGCTTTGCAGAAAGCAAATAGCCAGTTTGCTCCTTTACTGTTCATAGCTCCGTTGTTTAAATTAATTAAAATCGAAATTGATAAATGGGAAAAAAATTAACAGTATATATGATTGATGGAACTGCCTATGGTCCAAGATTGAGCGAAATTGGGAACTGGGTAGGAAAAGCAATATATAGTCCACGAGCATCTGTTAATAAGATAATGAATCGAAGTGAATTTGATAATCCTGGTATTTATTGTTTGAAAGGTGATCCTACAGATGATGCCTTTGATGAAAAAATATATATTGGAGAAGCTGAAAACATTAAAGTACGATTAAAACAACATTTGAGTGACCCAAATAAGGATTTTAAAGAATTAATTTTCTTTGTGAGTAAAGATGAACTTTTAACTAAAACACAAATAAGATATTTAGAATCTAGATTAGTGCAATTAGCTATTGAGGCTAAAACTGCCCAAATTGATAATGGTAATTCTCCTAGCTTGCCGACTTTACATGAAGCGGATATTTCAGATATGGAATATTTTCTTGAGCAAATGAAGCTGATTTTACCGGTTATGGGTTTTAAATTTTTAATTTCTTCAACTGTAACTCAATCAAATCAAGTTGAAAGTCCTAACTCAGTTCATGAAACTTATTTTATAAAAACTAAAACCTTTAAAGCTTCAATGATTGAAACTGATCAAGGGTATATTGTTAAAAAAGGTAGCGAAGCTAAAAAAGACCTTTCTAAGTCTTGTACAGAGACCTATAGAAATATGCGAAGAAAATTGGTCGAAACAAAAATCATGGTTTCTTATAATGATATATTAATCTTTGCCGAAGATGCTGTTTTTAATAGTCCTAGTGCAGCTTCTAATATGATTTTAGGTCGAAACTCAAACGGTTTTACTGAATGGGTCAACGCTAAAGGGCAAACATTTAAAGCTGTTCAAGAGCAGATAAATAATTAATTACATATTAGAAAAAAATATTAGTTTTAATACTATCCATTAAAATGAAAAATTCATTCAAAATTTTATTACTTTTTATTGCTGTTACTTTTCAGACAAATGCACAAAATTCAAAAGAGCGATGGGATGGTTACATAGCAGCGTATGAGGAAGGTAAAATAGGTTCAACCACTTTACGAATGGATTTAATTGATACCGCTCCAATCAAAGACTACAATTACGTTTTGGTAACGGGATTGAGCTATGAAACTGCTGATGAAACTGGTTTTCCTGAAAATGAAACTCTTGTTATTCTTCATAATGTAGCTGATCAATTAATTGAAATAGTTAAAAATGAAACAGACTACATTAATGTTGGCTCATTCATGTATGACAAAGAGAGGCTGGAATATTTTTACGTTAAGGAACCAAAAGATTTGGTTTCCATAATTGAGAATTTTTATAAAGAAAAGTATCCAGAATATAAATTCTATGTCAATATTAAGGAAGACAAAGAATGGACGTACTATACCGATTTTCTATATCCAAGTGAAGAGGTGCAAAACTACATGGCAGACCAATCAGTACTTAGAAACTTGGAAGAGGCGGGTGATAAACTTACAGACGCAAGACGAATAGATCATTGGTTTTATTTTTCTGAAGAAGATGAAATGATACAATGCAAAAATGAGCTCATTAAAGCTAAATTTAATGTTGAGCATACAAGTATTAATAAGAAGTCTTCCTTACCTTTTGAATTAATAGTTTGGAGAATTGACCATGTAGATATAGATACTATTTACCCTATAACTTCTAATCTAAGAATTATGGCAGCAAAGTTTGGTGGCGAATATGATGGATGGGAAACTATGGTAGTGACAGAATAAAAACATATTCACTAATGATTGATTTAGACGATAACAAAAAAGCAATTACGGAATTCATAAATAATTCCATTACTCGATTTCAAACGGAAAATGGGTTGCCAACTTCGATAGGTATTTACTGTTGTCCTTGGTCTGGATGGATAACAACTAACTTCAACATAAAAACCAAACTATCGGAAACTGAGAATAATTGTCCGGATTTTGATTTCGTAGAATATGATTTTATGGAAATACCTGAATGGGAAAATGAATACGAATCAGAGCATCCAGAATTCAAGACCAACGGGTTAGTGAACAGTCATAATCACGAGCTTGGAGATGAAAATATTAATGAGATAGTATTTAATTATTTAAAACCAATTGTTATCGCAATAAAAGAAAGTAAAAACTCCGCATTTCTTCTCCAAATGTTGGATAGTAATTTTTCAGAGGTATTGTAGAAACCATTTATATTAAAAAACAAAAAAAATACTATGTTCATGGTGGAAAACAAACACCAGTTTGATTTTCTGCTTTTTACAGACAAACCCTCGCGGTAATATATCGCTTCAATCAACTAAAATATCTTAATGGAAAAAAATTATTTAAAGTTAATAAACAGCTTAATTCTATTAATATTAGTAGCTTTTATCAGCTGTAATAATAATGACTCAGATGACTCAACAGAGATTATAGTTAAAGACTTCTACACTGAAATTGAGGAAAATCCGGCTAATAATGAATTACTGGGCGTTATCTCAGCAAATAGCTCACAAGGTAATCTTTCATTTGAATTAAAAACAGAGGCCCCAGCTGGCGCACTTAGATTAAGTTCGCAAGGTGGCGAGTTATTTGTTAAAAACTCATTGTTATTCGATTTCGAAGTTAACCCTATAATTACAGCATCAGTTACAATCTTAAATAATCAAACTGACATTGAAAAAACAGTAAACATTGAAATTTCTGTTGTTGATGTTCAAGAAATAACCGATAGCATACCTTTCGTAACAGCTTGGTCTGTACCCGAAGATGATTTAACAATCGAAATACCCGTTAATTCAAACTACGATTATAATTATTACGTTGATTGGGGAGATGATTCATTCACAACAAACATTACAACAGAAGTTTCGCATACCTATTTAATTCCTGGTACATATACTGTTTCAATATTCGGCAAATTTCCGGCAATTTACTTCGGAAGTAGTCATGAAGATAGCAGTAAAATAATATCCATCAATCAATGGGGAGATATAGAATGGAAATCTATGAAAGAGGCTTTCAGAAATTGCGATGAATTAACCTATAACGCTGTGGACATACCAAATTTGAAAGAAGTAACTGATATGTCTAGTATGTTTCAAAGGGCTATAAAATTCAATGGCATGATTGGAGATTGGGACGTTAGTTCCGTTGTTGATATGAGCGGAATATTTGGTTCGGCTCTTGCTTTTAATCAACCAATCAATACCTGGGATGTTGGTTCTGTCACCTCTATGGTTGGTATGTTTTCTGATGCACGATCATTTAATCAAAATATTAATGATTGGGATGTTAGTGAGGTATCAACTATGGTTGGTATGTTCAATGGTGCTTCTAATTTCAACCAACCTCTTAATGATTGGGATGTAAGTAATGTTTGGAATATGTACGGAATGTTCCTTCATGCTTCTAGTTTTAATCAACCGCTTGACAATTGGGATGTAAGTCTAGTACAAAATATGTCTCTAATGTTTTCTGGGGCTTTAGAATTTAATCAGAGTTTAGGTAATTGGCAGCTTTCAAGTCTAATTTACAATACTAGTGCAAATGGAATGATTAGCATGCTTGATGGCAGTGGTCTATCAATTGATTCATATGAATCTACCTTGAAAGGTTGGTCAGAATCTGCAAATACCCCTTGTTGTATTCAATTAGGTGCACAAAGTATGGTTTATTGTTCGAGTGGAGAAAATTATAGAAACGTATTAGTCGCAAAGAACTGGATTTTTGTAGATGATAAAAAAGGTTCTGATGAAGAATGTTTGTAATTATGTATTTGACAATACTGATTTGCTACTAGCTTCGCTAAACTTTTTGAATTAAGCTTATTAAGTAAAATCAAAAGTTCTGGATAATGCTACAGACAGAAATGAAATTATTTGTTCGCCTTTCTTGTATCAACCAAGGCATTTAAGCCAGTTGTCTAAGATGTAAACAATGAAGAATCCAATTCTAATAACATTTCTGATTTTCGTTTGTTCTTGCGAGTCAAACCACCTCTTTAAAGAATTAGAAAATCAAGAGGAGGTTTTCATTGAGCTGTCTAAATATGGGTTAAAAGATATACCCAAAGAAGTTGGGCAATTAAAGAATGCAAAGAAATTAGAAATCTACTTTGATAGTTTAAAAGGTTGGACTATTTATCCTCCACTGAGCGCAATGGACCAATATATAGATGAGCCACCGTTTAGAACAATTCCGTCCGAATTATTAAAACTTGAAGGTCTAGAACAACTTAGGTTATATGACCTAGATATAAAAACTTTACCCGAAGATTTTTACAGACTCCAAAATCTAGAATATCTAGATTTATCAATGAACAAACTGACCGTCTCAAATGAAATAGCCAAACTGAATAAGCTAAAGAAACTGAAATGTGTAGAGCTGTTCGGCAACAGAATAAATAAGCTAGAATTAGAAAAGTGGAGAAAAGAAAATCCAAATCTTCAAATACGGTATGGTGATGAATAACCTTCCATAGTTGAACTAATTCCACTATCCCACTATCTCACTATTAAACTATCCCACCAAAAAGTACACAACATTCGAAAATGTGTGTAAGGCAATACGCCATGTCTCATTTTACCTTTGTCCTATTCTTTTAGACATTTAAAAAATAGGCGATATGAGTACAACACAATTTGGCAAACAAGGGTGGACACCCGCTAGAATAAAAAGCCTTAAAGGCAAAACATTTTTAATTACGGGTACTACCAGTGGTACCGGTTTTGAGACGGCAAGAATACTGCTGTCTAAAGGCGCAAAAGTGGTGATGTTGAACCGTAACCCAAAAAAGGCTGCAGATACTATAGCAACCTTACAAGAAAAATTGGGTAGTGCCATACCGGTAAGCAATATAGAAATGGACTTGGCATCTTTGGCTTCCGTAAAAAAAGCTGCAAATGAGGTGCTAAGAACCGTACCACAAATAGATGCATTGTTATGTAATGCCGCCATTGCCCAAGTTCCCAAACAAACATTTACCGAAGATGGTTTTGAAAGTCAGTTAGGGGTAAACCACTACGGTAATTTCTTATTGCAGGCATTGCTATATCCGCGCATAGAGGAATCTGAGGGGCGTATAGTAACCGTTGGCAGTATGGGTTATAATATGGGCATCAAGACCATACAGTTCAATGATATGAACTGGGACAAGAATTATAATCCGAATGCAGTGTACAGTCAAAGCAAACTGGCGCAAATGATGACGGTTTATGAATTACAGGATAGATTGAAAAAGGCAGGTAAAACAAATGTTAAGGCATATGCCTGCCATCCAGGAGCTTCATCTACATCGCTCATTAAAACCAGTGGAAGTTTATTGACCAGGTTCATTTGGCAGATCATGAAACTGACACCCATGGTACAATCTGCAGAGAAAGGGGCGTACCCAGAAATTATGTGTGCAACAGAACCAGATTTGGATCAAGAAGCATTTTACGGGCCAACAGGTAAAAATTATTGGACAGGTCCGGTAGGTGAGTGCAAATTAGAACCGCATGCCAAAGACAAAGCGGTTATGGAAAGGCTTTGGGAGTTATCGGAAAAGGAAACAGGTATAACTTGGAATTTGTAAATTAGTAAACAACCTCAGTATAATACTTTAAAACATCAGCTATGGATATTTTAAAAGCAGCAACAGATTGGGCAAAGGCCGAACTTTTTTCCACTCCGTTTTTCATGCTATTCGGCATGGCATTTTTAGTGGCGAGTATTGGACTCTGGCAACTAGGAAAGACAGAAATGGCAAGAGCCTACATTATACCAACATTGGTAGCAGGTTGCTTGCTTCTAATCATTGGACTGGGTTTGTTTTTTACCAATAGATCAAGAATTGCACAATTTGAAAAAGCGTACCAAACAGATGCAGCTGCTTTTGTAGATGCTGAATTGGAAAGAGCCCAAGCTACTTTAAAAGAATATGACACTATAGTCTTTACCGCAATACCGATAATCATTATGGCCTGTGCATTGGTTCTATTGTTGGTTAGCAGCCCAATTTGGAGAGCAAGCATGATAACGACAATTGCTATGTTGGTTGTTATACTGTTAGTAGACGGTACGGCACACGCAAGAATGGACGGGTATAATAAGCAGTTACAACTGGCAGCAAAAGAAATGAATATATAATATGCAGCATTTTAAAACCTTATCGGCATACATAGATTATTTGGAACTTCCAGGTCCCGAGCACCCTATGTTCAGTGTGTTTGCTGCAAAGGGTGAAGGATTTTTGCCTTGCCCAAAAGAAAGTTCGCCGCCAATCACAAATGATTGTTATTCTATAAGTCTAAAGAAAATTGTTAAAGGAGATTTAAACTATGGGAGAACAACCTATGATTTCACTAATGGCGCTTTGATTTGTATAGCACCTAGGCAAGTATTGCAATGGGACAGTAGCGTGGTGTATGACCAAAAAGGATTCTCCATTAATTTTCACGAAGACTTTTTAAAAGGGACCGAGTTGGCGCATCAGATCAAAAAATATGGTTTCTTTTCGTATTCGGTGAACGAGGCACTGCATCTTTCGCCAAAGGAGGAAAAACAGATGGAATCCATTGTAGAAAATATCGATATAGAATATCAGAACAATCAAGATGAGTTCAGTAAAGATATTATCATCTCTCAATTAAGTACGCTATTAAAATATGCCAATCGTTTTTATGAAAGGCAGTTTCTTAACAGAAAAGAATTGTCAAACAACTTGTTAGAGCAATTTAACGCACAGTTATCCACGTATTTTGAAACAGGTCAATTACAGGAAAATGGAATTCCTAGTATTGAGCAGATAGCAAATAATATGTCCGTTTCTCAGCGCTATCTTAGTGATACCTTAAAAAAGGAAACCGGTAAGACCACAACCGAGCATTTGCAATTGTTGTTGATAGACGAGGCCAAGAATATGTTGTTGCAACCTCATAAGGGTATTGCTGAGGTTGCTTATGAATTGGGTTTTGAATATCCGCACTATTTCTCAAGGTTGTTCAAGAAGAAAGAAGGTGTTAGCCCGTCAGCCTATCGTGAAAGTTATAATTTGAACTAAACAGGTTTTAGTATTTATTTAGGTTGTAAACAGCCCCTATTACGCAGGTTATGAGGGCTGTTATACTTAAACCTAATGAGCTTATTCCTTCACCAACTCCTTACTCAATTCCTCTAAAGAAACCCCTTTGGTTTCCGGCATTTTGGTAAGTGCCCAAATAAGCTGTAATACCATCATTGCGCAGAAGAAGTAGTAGATATACCACACTTGGTCTTTTAATACTCCCTCCGAAGCATCCAAGAAAAACGGAGTGATCAACGTAATGATCGCTGCAAATACCCAATGAACGCTAACACCCCAAGATTGTCCGTAAGCGCGAACGCTGTTTGGGAATATCTCTGAGATAAACACCCATATTACGGCACCTTGCCCAATGGCATGAGAGGCAACAAATGTGCAGATAAAGGTTAGTGTTAGTGTAGACCCTAAATCCATCTGAAAGCAGAGTCCCACCATAACCAAACTTATAATGTAGCCAATAGACCCAATGATAATCAATTGGCGCCTGCCTAATTTGTCTAGCAACCGTATTCCAATAAAGGTGAATACGAGATTTACAATACCAATGGCGATGGAATTGAATAGTGATTCTTTGCCCCCTAACCCCGCCTGTTCTAGTATTTCAGGAGCATAATACAGTACAAAATTAATACCCGAAAGCTGATTGAAAAATGCGATAAAGAAAGCCAGCCATAACACTTTAGAATATTTCTTTTGAAATAGTTTTTCGCTTTTAGTAGTATGTTTAAGGTCCGTTTTTATCTCTGTCAGCTGCTGTGCCGCTTTTTCTTTTGAGTATATAATCTCTAATATGTTCAATGCACTGGCATCATCTTTTTTGTGTAGCGCCAACCATCTGGGGCTTTCTGGTACGGTAAATACCATTAAGGTATATATAAATGCGGGTATAGCTTCTACGCCCAACATCCAACGCCAGTCATTTGCACCATCGAATCCTTTTAGCAACCAGTTAGAAACAAAAGCAAGTAGAATACCGAATACCAACCAGAACTGGTAGAGTCCGCCAAGTTTACCACGATTCTCTTTTGATGTAATCTCAGAGATATAGATAGGTGCTGCAACAGATGAGATACCAACTCCCACACCACCAATAAAACGAAATACAGAGAACGAATATGGGTCTTGTGCCAAGGCTGAACCTAGGGCAGAAACCAAGAATAGAACACCAACCCAGAGTAAGGTCTTTTTACGACCTAAGTTTTTGGTAGGTATACCGCCAAAAAGAGAGCCTACAACAGTACCCCATAATGCCATGCTCATAATGAAAGTACCATGAAATAGGGGAGATGTATTCCATAATTCTTTAATGGGTTCGTTTGCACCTGATATGACTACGGTATCAAATCCAAATAAAAAACCTGCAAGCGCCACGGTTATAGACCAAACGATAATTCTGTTCATTGTTGGGTATTAAGTTGTAGTTAAATATAACAAATCAAAACCGTAAAATCTTAATCTTAAAGGACAACAAAAAAAATAGAGAATCGCTAACTTGTGGTATTATTAAAATTAGAACGATGAAAGATTTAAAAAATAAAGTAGCCTATATCACAGGTGGCACCAAAGGAATAGGATTTGCAGTAGCACAAACATTATTGAAACAAGGCATGAGAGTTGCCATTAGTGGCCGTTCTCAAGAAAGTGTAGATAAAGCTTTAAAAGATTTTGACAACGATGCTGTCTTGGGCATTGTGTCTGACGTAGCAAAAATGGCGGATGAGAAGAATGCCGTTTCAAAAATAATGGATAAATGGGGTCAATTAGATGTGGTCTTGGCAAATGCAGGTGTGGGTAATTTCGCGCCAATAGATAAAATGACAGATGATGAATGGCACCAAATGATAGATACTAACTTAAACGGTGCTTTTCATACCTTAAAAGCATCAGTGGAGGGTTTAAAAACAACTGAAGGTTATTACATAACGTTGGCTAGTTTAGCAGGCACCAACTTCTTTGCAAAAGGCGCAGGGTATAATGCTTCTAAATTTGGAGTGGTAGGTTTTACACAAGCCGCAATGTTGGATTTAAGACAATATGGAATTAAAGTATCTACCATAATGCCAGGATCGGTGTCCACACATTTTAATAATAATGAGCCAGATGAAAAAGATGCTTGGAAAATTCAACCGGAAGATATAGGTGAATTGGTGTTAGACTTATTACAAATGAACGAAAGAACCTTACCTAGTAAAATTGAGGTAAGGCCTACCAGACCAGATAAGAAGTAGTATTACACTTCTTTCTCTGTAAACGGAATGTCAGGGTTACATATTTCTGTAATCAACTGACCAAGTATCTGCTCGAAATCAGAAATGACCTCATTGTTTATGATGTAGTTTTTCGTGGTTGCTCGGGCAGATTCTTTTTGTGCGAATAGCAAAGTTCCATCAGCAAAATTCTTAAGGGATATAATTCCGGCCTGTATCGTTTGATTTTCTGCGGGATGAGTCTTAAAAAACATCAATCCGTAGCAAAGTAGTTGAAACGCTTTGCTAAATTGATATTCATCGGTCAATATGTCCCAATCCATCACTTCAACATTACGGCGTTCTACCTTTCCGGTTTTGTAATCTATGATGCGTGTTATACCATCGTATTCATCTACACGATCTAACTTTCCTTTTAAAATAATAGGGAAATCTAAACCTGGTACTGTAAGCGGTACGGATAGTTCTTGTTCTAGGGCAATGATTTTTATGCTATGATCTTTTATAGCGGTTATTTCAGCATCAATAAATGTCTGTATATATTTTAGGATAACATGAAAAGAAATATAGTTTTTACCTGAACTGATATTTCCTTCCTTATATGTTTTTTCAAAATTTCGGGCTACGGAAGTAGATACGTTCTTTCGTATGTCGTTTAATGATTCTTCAGTAAGTGTTTTGCCAACAAGCGGGGTGTATAGTTCTTCTAAACTATCATGTACAATGGTGCCAAAGGTATTGGGTGCCAACGTTTCCTCTACTTGCATAACCTCATTGATATTTAATAAGTTCTGCTTGTAAAAATCTATGGGGTTTCTAATGTAATTGCTCAATGAACTTGGTGAGAACCCTTTTTTAGCTTTCTCTTGGATAAGAGCTACTAAGCTACTTGTTTTTTCAACCTGTTCTATTTCTTTGGTAATGGGCTGAATAGTTGGTGTCGCAATAAAAGACTTAATGTCGGTTCTATTATCGTCGGTTAGCAGCTGCGTAATTAACCTACTACGTTCGCCACCTTCCAAGGCATCTGGTTCGGTATTGTAAAGAACATACACGTTTTTAGCGCGTTGTAACAGACGGTAGAAGTGATAGGTATAAACCGCGTCTTTCTCTTTATAGGTTGGTAATCCGTTTTTAATTTTTAGGTCGAACGGAATAAACGAATTATTGGATTTCCCCGATGGTAATACGCCCTCGTTTACAGAAGTGATGATAATAGTTTCAAAATCTAACAGTCTACTTTCTAACATTCCCATAATTTGAATGCCTTCAATAGGATTTCCTTGAAAATCTAAAGTTTCTGAACTTAATAATTGGCTAAATAAATGTTTAAGACTTTTAAGAGTGTTGATGTACGTAAAACTATTACAAAGGTCTTTTAGCTGATTAAATAGCGTAAAGAATTTATAAAGCTGTTCTAATAAAAGAGAGTTCTGTTTTACAACTTCTATAGTTCTGATAGATTGAATAAGTGCTAGAAAGTTATCTATAAGCTTATTCGGATTATTCTTTACATCTTCAAAAAGTAAATGAATAGCTGCATGTTCCGGTAATAGCTCGCTTATTTGGGTATTGGTAATATATGACCAGTTATTTGTTTTGATTTTTGAAACTAAACGCTCTGTTGAGACCTCGTTGGCATCAAATAACAATACGGCATATGAGTGTGTCAAAAGATTAAGTAAATGCTTGTAGAACCATCCTTTTTCGGTCTTTTGTTCGTGAAACTCCATAAGGTTGGTGAAAAAGCTGGCTAATGTAGTAGACTCAAGCTTTTGCCCCATAGTAATGTTCGTAGCCGGAATATTTTCAGGAATAGAATTCAATAGCGGGTTCAGTAATTCTTCATTACCTAAAACAATGGCGGCGTTACGTAAGGAGTCTGGAGATTCGTTCTGAATTTTATATAGCAAATCACCCACATAATTTACTTGGGAGATATTTTTAGGTACACCGATAATCTCAATATTCTTTTTGGTATTGTAGTAATTGGTAAGTCCCGCAAGAGGTTTTCCTTTTAAAACGTTCCATGTGCTTTGATAGTTTCTTATAAAGAAACCAGCATCATGAATATTGTCTTTTAAAAAGTAAGGATCAATATCCCAATAAATAGAAGCATCTGTTTTTTCAAGAATGGACTGGATCAGTATACTCTCTGCGGTATTAAGTGCATTGAAACCTAAGAATATATGTTTGTTATTAGTATTGTTGAGGTAGTTAGGCAATTCGGAAACAGAAGTTTTGTAAATAAGACCTTGGTGCCCTAAACCTTGCTCAAGTAAACTGTTATTAAATTGATTGTATATACCTTCTAGATATCTCCAGAAATGAAGATAGTTCTCTATCATTTCAGAATTATCAGGGTTCAATGACCAGTGGTTGACCTCTTGTATAGCGGCAACATTTTGGTAAAGTGTAGATGCATCAACTAAGTAACGGTCAACTTCATTAAAATCCTGTAAAAGTATTTGTCCCCATTTTAAAAAAGAATCAAAGGACTCCTTTTCATAATCGCCCACTTTCAAATAGGCGTTATAGAGTTCAAATAATTGTGTGGTCGTATTTGCGGTAACTAGGTTAGAGACCTTTTCAATGAAATCTTCAATACTGTAGATTTCTGGGGCTAGTACTGTTTTGGTTAGAGATTGTGCTAATATTTTTTTGAGAAAAACACCTGCACGTTTACTGGGTAGTATAAAAACTACGTTACCAGTATCTGGGTAATTCTTTATTACTTCTTGTACTACATCTTTTATAAAGCTCTGCATGGTGTAAAAATAAAAAAGCTCCGCAATATTGCGGAGCTTTTATTTATTAAAACACTTA
>JAHDDP010000078.1 GCA_020629285.1 Maribacter sp. | reverse complement strand
AATATTCATTCCTTAATATCTATTTGCATGTGTAAAATGGGATGCAAAAATACTACATTTTGCAAAGTCAACCAATTTTTTAAAGTATTGAATTTCAAATCACAAGCAACTATGACTTGTCTTCTTTTAACAGTGTAAAAAAGATTGATTGTAAAAATGATAGCAAGAGACTAAAAATCAATGCCCACCAAATATTTCCAACCGCAAATCCGTCAATAAGTTTATCTGCTAATAAAATAATTATTGCATTAATGATCAGCAGGAAAAGACCAAAGGTAATAACGGTTACCGGTAGCGTTAAAATCACTAAAATAGGTTTTACCAGTAGGTTTAAAATGCTTAAAACAACTGCTACGATTACTGCGGTAACAAAATTGTCTACAGATACATTGGGTAATACATTGGCTAGAATTACAACGGCAACTGCACTTAATAGAATTCTTAAAATTAGTTTCATGGCTTATGGTATTATAGGATTATGGTTTATTGTTGGTTTAAAAAGGTAATTGATTTTTCAAAGAACTGTTTAGGGTTTTCTGCATGTAACCAGTGTCCTGCATTGTCAATTGTTTCAACTGTAGCCTTAGGGAAATGACGGTGTATGATATCAAAATCATTGTTGGTTACATATTCAGATTTATCGCCTCTTAGAAATAGGGTCTGGCCATTAAAACTATCTGAACTATTGATGTTGTCACCAATTTCTTCCATCTTATCGCTCAATACTTCTAAATTGAATTTAAAGCAAAGCTTTTTGTCATCGTTTCTTTGTAGGTTTTTCAATAAAAATTGCCTGATACCTGGGTTTGATAGATGTATCTTTAATTGCTCGTCGGCATCTCTTCTTGACTTTAAATTGGTGGTGTCAATGGCATTTAGACCATCAATGATTTCTTGGTGATGTGGTGGGTAATATTTTGGGGCTATGTCCGCTATAATTAATTTATTAACCCGTTCAGGGTAAGTGCATGCGAATTGCATGGCGGTTTTACCTCCCATGGAATGACCTATTAATGCAGTATTTTCAATATCGTGTGCATCTAAATAATTTAGAAAATCATCAGCAAGTATGTCATAGTTGAAATCTGGCGAATGAAAACTTTTACCATGATTTCTTTGGTCGATGAGGTGAACACAGAATCCGTTTTCTGCGTATTGTGCACCTAGCGTTTTCCAATTGTCAAGCATGCCTAGAAATCCGTGTAGAATGCATAAAGGCTTACCTTCTCCTAAAATTACCGAATGTAATAGCTGTTTCATTTTAATCTATGTAAATACATGTTCACCACATTGTCCAGCCCTAAGTATAATGCTTCACTAATAAGCGCATGACCAATAGATACTTCTAGTAAGTTAGGGATATTTTTTGCGAAATATTCAATGTTGTCTAAACTTAAATCATGACCGGCATTAATTCCAATTCCTAATTCGTTGGCACGTTTGGCAGCTTCAATGAATGGTCTTATAGCTTCTTCTTTATTTTTTTCGTAGTCGGTAGCGTAACTTTCAGTGTATAATTCTATTCTATCTGTACCAACCGCTTTTGCACCTTCGATCATTTTTGGATTGGGGTCAACGAATATTGAAGTACGGATGCCGGCTTCTTTGAAGGTTTTGATGACATCTGTTAAGAATTCTTTGTGCTTTATAGTATCCCACCCTGCGTTTGATGTGATGGCATCTACAGCATCTGGCACCAGTGTAACTTGTTCTGGTTTCACTTCTAGAACCAATTCGATAAATTTTGGAACCGGATTACCTTCAATATTAAATTCTGTGGTTACCGTGTTTTTTAAATCTCTCGCATCTTGGTATCTAATATGACGTTCATCTGGTCTAGGGTGAATAGTGATACCCTGCGCTCCAAAACTTTCTAAATCTTTAGAAACCTTAAGTAAATCTGGAACATTGCCGCCACGGGCATTTCTAAGAGTTGCAATTTTGTTTACGTTAACGCTAAGTTTTGTCATTATGTCTTATTTACCTTTTAAGAGTATCAAAAATACAAATAAGGCACGCCTTTTGATATTATTAATTGTTATTTTGCGTTATATAAAGGTCTATGAATATTCAAGAACATATCATTACGAGCTTACCGGTATTCGATATCAACGATACTGCTGAAAAAGTATTAGCGTTTTTTCATGATACCACCTATTCCCATATCGCTATTTTGGAGGATGGAAGGTTTTTAGGACTTTTCTCTGAAATAGATGCTGACGGATTGCAACCAGAGTCTAAAATTGAGGAGTTTAGATATGAACTTCAAAGTTTTTTTGCTCGTAGAGATACCAATTGGCTAGATGTGTTGGAAGTTTTTGCTAGAAATGAAGCCAATTTAATTCCGGTTCTTAATGAAAAAGAAGAAGTTACGGGTTACTATTGCTTAACCGATGTTGTTGCCGAATTTATTGATACGCCATTTTTTACCGATCCAGGCAGTATTTTGGTCGTAGCAAAAGGTGTTAAGGATTATTCATTTAGTGAGATTGCGCAGATAGTTGAAAGTAATAATGCCAAACTTTTTGGTGGTTTTATTACCGATACCCAAAATGATGTTATACAAGTAACCTTAAAAATTACAGCAAATAACTATAATAAGGTAGTGCAGACTTTTAGACGTTATAATTACCATATTATATTTGGTAACAGCGATGACCAATTTTTAGAAGACCTAAAAAACAGATCAGATTATTTAGATAAATATCTTAATGTATAATATGAAAGTAGCTGTTTACGGTCAAACTTATCAAGATAATGCCATTGAGTACCTCATTGAACTGTTAGATGAGTTGCAAACGGTATCTGCAGAAGTTCATATTGAAAAAGATTTTTACGAATTGTATCAAGCTAAAGGTAATAGCCAAACCTTTTCTGTTTTTACGATGGAAGAAGGGTTAAATGCTTCTTTTGATATGTTTGTTAGTTTTGGTGGCGATGGTACCATATTAAGGGCGACAACTTTTGTGAAAGACTTAGGTATTCCTATTGTGGGTGTTAATACCGGTAGGTTAGGATTTCTTTCTACGTTTAAAAAGGAAGATGTTAGAAAAGTTGTCCAAGAATTCAAGCAAGGTGCATATAATGTTGTGGAGCGTAGTTTGGTGCAGTTGAATACCGAGAAATTGGATGCCGAGTTTGGGGATTTAAATTTTGCATTGAATGAAATTACCGTGAGCAGAAAAGAAACTACTTCTATGATTACGGTAGAAACATATTTAAATGACGAATACTTAACATCATATTGGGCAGACGGATTAATAATATCTACTCCAACTGGGTCAACTGGGTATTCCTTAAGTTGTGGAGGTCCTGTAATTGTGCCTACTGCTAAATCATTGGTGCTGACCCCAATTGCTCCGCATAACTTAAATGCGAGACCACTGGTTATTTCTGATGATACTGTAATTCGTTTGAAAGTGTCTGGTAGAGAAGAAAACCACTTGGTTTCTTTAGATTCTAGAATTGCATCATTAGAAAATGGAGAGGAGATAACTATAAGTAAGGCTCCTTATACCATTAAAATGATAGAATATACTTCAGAAAGTTTTTTAAAGACCTTAAGAAATAAGCTTCTTTGGGGCGAGGATAGGCGAAATTGAGCCAACATTTAAACAATAATTGTCCTTAATCACTGTTTATCTTTTGAGAACATTAAAATTATTGCATTCTCAGTTTTACATATGATATCCGCAATAATTGTAAAATCTATTTTATGCGTTACATAACGTTATTAGTATTACTTTTTTCACTGTCAGGTTTGCAAGCGCAGACTTATGAGGTGGGTATTTTTGCCGGTGGTGCCAATACAATTAGTGATGTTGGTAGAACAGATTATCTGTTGCCTTCCAATATTGCCTTTGGTGGTCTGTTTAAGTGGAACATTAGTAAAAGATATGCATGGCGGGGTAGTTTAACTTACGGTAAGTTTACTGCCGATGATAATAAATCTAGTTCTACGGCAAGGCAGCAAAGAGGTTATGTTATAGATAATTCAATTTTTGAGGGCTCTGTGGGGTTGGAATTTAATTTTGTGGAATATAATTTACATAAACTTGGTCCGGCATTTACGCCCTATTTGTATACAGGTCTTACCTATTTTAGGTATGATTATCAATATTTTAATGGAGGCGTTCTGCAAGATATAAATCAAAAAGAAGGAAGTTTTGCAGTGCCAATGACCGTTGGTTTTAAGTATCGTATCAATCAGTTTCTTATTTTTGGGGGCGAAATAGGGGCTAGGTATACTTTTACAGATAACTTAGATGGTAGTAACCCTAAAGGTTCTAACTTTGAAGAGTTCCAATTCGGTAATATATTTAGCGATGACTGGTATGTGTTTTCCGGTCTAACCTTAACCTATACTTTTGGAAGAAAGCCTTGTATGGATTGTTTTGAGTAAATTTTAAGATGAGTGATATAAACGATATTGATAAACTGAATGTTCCAAAGCACCTTGCTATTATTATGGACGGTAATGGTAGGTGGGCAAAAGAACGCGGTAAACTAAGAGTTTTTGGTCACGAACACGGTGTAAAAACCGTTAGAATCGTTGTTGAGCAATGTGTTCAACTGAAAGTTAAATACTTAACATTATATACTTTTTCTACAGAAAATTGGAATAGACCTAAGATAGAAGTGCAGACACTTATGCGCTTATTGGTGTCTTCTTTAAAGAAAGAACTTAAAACTTTTAACAAAAATAACGTACGCCTAAATACTATTGGTAACATAGATGCGCTTCCTGCGAAAGCATATAAAGAGTTGGTCGAAGTAATGGATCAAACAAAGCAAAACACAGGTATGACATTGACTTTGGCTTTGAGCTATGGTGCTCGTGAAGAGTTACAATCTATGGTGAAAGAGATAAGTACCAAAGTTAAAAATAATATAATTTCAATTGAAAACATTGACCAAGAAATTATAAATAACCATCTTTACACGCATGATTTGCCAGACGTAGACTTGCTAATCCGTACTAGTGGAGAACATCGGATCAGCAATTTTTTATTATGGCAAATAGCGTATGCAGAGTTATATTTTATTGATGTATATTGGCCTGATTTTAGAGAGCATCATTTAGTTGAGGCCATAAAAAATTACCAGAACAGAGAACGAAGATTTGGAAAAACAAGCGAACAACTCACTTAAAGATATGACTAGGTTCATATCATTGAACCACTTTTTAACTACCCTTTTATTTTTGACCACCTTTATTGCCGCCGCACAGGATGTTTCCTATGAGGACGGTAAAAGCTATATTTTAGGAGGTTTAGACGTTACCGGACTGCAAAGTTATAATGAGCAAACGGTGAAAACTTATACTGGGTTAAGAGTAGGTCAACCTATTACATTGCCAGGAGAACAAATTAGCGAAGTCATAAAAAAATTATGGGGTCTAGAGCTTTTTAGTGAAATTGACATCTTTATTACGAATATAGAAGAGAATACCGTCTTCTTGGAATTAAACATAATTGAACGTCCAACATTGACTAATGTTACGTTTTATGGTGTTAAAAAAGGTAAAGTCGAAGGGCTTATTAAGGATACCGATCTTAAAAAAGGGAAAAAAATTACCGAGAGTTTAATTTCCAACTCTAAAAACTATATTACTAATAAGTACAGAAAACAAGGTTATTTAAATGCCGATGTTACTATTGCTACTTCTAAAGATACTACCGATACCAATACCCAAAAGATGGTAGTAAACGTTAATAAAGGAGATAAAGTAAAGATTCGTGATATTATATTTGAAGGTAATGAACAGTTGTCTGACAAGAAATTACGTAAAGCTTTAAAAAATACCAAGAAGAAAAAGTTAGGTCGTTTCTGGAAAAAATCAAAATATATTCAAGATGACTATGAAGAAGATCTTGGTCTACTTGTAGATAAATTTGCCGAAAATGGATATCGTGATGCCCGTGTATTGTCCGATTCTATTATTAAGGTCGATGAAAACAACATTGATTTAAAGATAAAGGTAGAAGAGGGAGATAAGTACTATTTCGGTAATATCGACTTTGTAGGTAATACTGTGTATACAGATCGTCAATTGAATAGGGTTTTAGGTATCAAAAAAGGCGATACTTATAATGGTGTATTATTACGTGAAAGAATTGCCGATAATTCTAAACCAGACCCAAGTGATGTAACAAGTCTATATCAAAATAATGGATATCTTTTTTCTACCATCAACCCTGTAGAAATATCTGCCGCTAACGATACTATTGATTTTGAAATAAGAATTATAGAAGGAAAAGAGACATTTTTAGATCACGTTACGGTTTCTGGTAACGATAAGACAAATGACCATGTAATCTATCGTGAATTACGAACAAGACCTGGGCAAAAATACAATAAGGCAGATATTATTAGAACTATTCGTGAATTAGGTCAACTTGGCTTTTTTGATGCGGAGCAAATTACACCAGATGTTTTAAATGCCAACCCTAACGAGGGTACTGTAGATTTAGCTTGGAACCTGGTTGAATCTGGCTCTAGCCAAATTGAATTGCAAGGTGGTTATGGTGGCGGTGGTTTCATTGGTACCTTAGGGCTATCGTTTAGTAACTTTTCTATCCAAAATTTATTTAATGGAGAAAAGTACAAACCTGTACCAATGGGCGATGGGCAAACTTTCGCTTTACGTTTACAAGCAAGTCAAACTTTTAGGGTGTATAGTTTAAATTTTGCCGAGCCGTGGCTAGGTGGTAAAAAACCGGTACGTTTTAATTTAAGTATGTCAAGAACGCAACAGTTTGCTGCCTCCTTTGAGAATAACGGGGATATAAATGTTAGTAAAGATCGACAATTTTCAATTACAGGTATTACGGCAGGTTTGGCAAAACGTGTACAATGGCCAGATGATTTCTTTACTATATCTCATTCACTTAGTTACCAGTTATATGACTTTAGAAATTATAACATAGGTCTATTTAATTTTGGTAATGGTAAGGCAAATTCATTAGCTTATACGTTCGGTATCTCTAGAAGTTCTCAAGGGCCGAGTAGAATTTTCCCTACTTCGGGTTCAACATTTGAGTTGTCAGGTAAATTTACCCCGCCTTGGTCGTTATTTAGTGATAAAGACTTTAGAAGCTTAAAAAATGAATCAGAAGAGCTGGAAGATTTGAAAAACGCTCAGGGTGGTCAGTTGAGTACGGCTGATCAAAACAGATTGTCAGAATTAGATCAAGATCGCTTTAGATTACTTGAGTACTATAAAGTTAAATTTAAAGGTGATTGGTATTCTACGCTGGTAGATAAGTTAGTGCTTCGTAGCAACGCTGAACTAGGATTTTTGGGCAGTTACAATAGTGCCGTAGGTAATGTACCTTTTGAACGTTTTTATGTTGGTGGTGACGGTTTAGGTAACTTTACATTAGATGGGAGAGATGTTGTTCAACTTAGGGGTTATGAAAACCAGTCTATTACACCTTATTCTGAAGGTTCTAATACTCCAGATGGTGCTGTAATCTATAACAAATTTTCATTAGAGTTACGTTATCCATTGACGTTGAAGCCGTCTGCGTCTATTTACGGACTCGCATTTTTAGAAGGTGGAAATGCCTTCAACAATTTTCAAGAGTTTAATCCGTTTGAATTAAAACGATCGGCCGGTGTGGGGCTTCGTATCTTTATGCCAGCGTTTGGTTTGTTAGGTATTGATTTTGGATATGGTTTTGATGAAGATCTTAGACCACAATCCATTGGGCAAGGAGCAAGCGGATGGCAAACACACTTCATTATTGGTCAACAGTTTTAATTTTCATTGAATTATTATATTCGAGCTTAGTGCTAATCCTTTAATTTTAAAAGATTTAGTAATTTTGGCACGATATTTTCTATAGGATTAAACGACATTAACAATGAGTACAAAAACAAGAGTTCTATTTATAGTTTCGGTCATCTTCATGACTGTTCAGGGTTTTGCCCAAAGAGGGGTAAGAATGGCATATGTAGATATGGAGTACATATTACAGAATGTAGATGAGTATAGAGAAGCTACGCAGCAATTAGAAACTAAAGTACAACGTTGGAAGGTTGAAGTGGAGCAGAAGCAAAGTGTGGTAGAGCAGATGAAGAAAGATTTGATGGCGGAGAAAGTACTGTTAACTCCAGAACTTATAGCGGAGCGCGAAGAGGAGATTCAAATTTTGGAACGTGAGATGATCGAATACCAACAAGATCGTTTTGGACCACAAGGAGATTTAGTGTTGCAAAAAAGAAGGTTGATACAGCCTATACAAGATCAAGTGTTCAATGAGGTTCAGAAAATTGGCACGAATAAAAAGTATGATTTTATTTTTGATAAATCTGCGGATGTTGTAATGTTGTATTCCGAAAAAAGACACGATATTAGTGATTTGGTGCTAAGAGGTATTGCTAGAACAAGAAAAATTAGTAAACCCACCAAAAAGTCGGATGATCGTAGTAGATTAGATGATTTTGAAGGTGAAGAGGAAGAAGAAGTGGTAAGCGAGGCTTTACAAGAGCGTTTGGATAAAGCGGCACAAGCTGCTGAGACAAGGGAGAAGAGTGCAGCTGACGCCAAAGCGGAGCAACTAAAGTTGCGCGAGGAAAGAAAGAAGGCTTACGAAGAAAGAAGAAAAAAGTTATTGGAGGAAAGAGAAGCCAAGAGACAGGAAAAGTTAAAAGACAGAAGCGAAAATAAAAAAGAAGAAAATAGCGATACCGAAAAAGATGATAACGGTACTATTTAAATAGGTCTATCGACCGTAAATTAACACTCAAAATTGAATTAAAATTACACTCATGAAACAAGTAAAACAAATTGTGGTAGCCTTATTGTTGTTCGTAGCAACGACAAGTTTTGTAAATGCTCAAAGTAAAGTAGCTCATATAGATGTTACTCAATTATTATCTGCAATGCCAGAAATGAAAGCAGCAGAAGCAGAACTTAAGAAATTGCAAGAAACGTACAATGCGGATATTGAAGGTTCAATGACAGAGTTGCGTAACAAGTACACACAGTACCAAAACGAAGCAGCCTCTAAGTCTGAAGAAGAAAACAAAAAAAGAGCGGCAGAATTACAAGGGTACGAAAAGAATATTGGTGAAGCTCAACAAAGAGCTCAACAAGAATTTCAAAAGAAGCAAGGCGAGTTATTCGCTCCTATTTCTGAAAAAGCTAAAGCGGCTATCGAACAAGTTGCAGCTGCACAAGGTTATGACTACGTTATCGATGCGCAAGCAGGTGGTGGTCTAATCGTAGCAAAAGGTAAAGACCTTTTAGCTGATGTTAAAAAACAATTAGGTTTCTAATTAGAAACTCATGAAATTTGAAAAAGCCATCTGTTTAGATGGCTTTTTTTATGCTTTGATTTTTCTCTTTATATTCGTCCATCTTAGTTTTCGAATAAATTCTCCTTCCTTTTCGCTAACCAAATATGGCGTACTATTTTGCTTCGCTTGCAGGTATCCGAGTATGTTGTTGTAAAATGACTTTACCGATTTATTTTTCAAGGCCATTTTTAAAGAGGCGATACAGGTGATTATGAATCCATAGCGCATGGTATACATAGCCTTACCTTGTAATCTTTTTGCTTTGGCGTTATACGCTTTTCCTGTGGGTCTTAAGTGTTTTACTTTTAATTGGGCATCGGTAAGTATAGAAAACCCATGAAACCTTGCTAAGAGCTCGTCTACTGTATCCCATCCCATTGCATTTTTTAATCCGTCTATCGCCTTAAAACAAGCTTTAGAATAGGCTTTGATTGCGCCTCTAACATGATCTTTATCCATAGGGTGATTCAAAATCCATTCTCCATTTTTATTTTCTTCGTAAATAAATCCGCCGGCAATACCCAATCTTTTATTTAATTTGAAATGTGCGCTTATTAGGTCAAAGTAGTTAGAGGGTAAAATTACATCGCCATCTAATTTTACAATGAAATCATAATTGTCATCTAATAAACTAAGCCCCTTGTTGAAAGCGTTTATTACTTTGCTGCCAGGCATGTGTTGTGTAGAAGAAGTAGAATTAAGTTTTGTAAACAAGGTGTACTCAGAGCAATATTGGTCTATTATGGATTCTGTATTGTCGGTAGAGTTGTCATTAACTAAAATGATTTTTTTGGGTAAAAACGTCTGTTGTAAAATAGAGTCTAACGTGCTTTTTAAAAAAGCCTCTTCGTTGTGTATAGGAATAACTATGTAGTAATCCATCTTTGATATAGTCTCTTATTTTCTGGTAGCGTAAACAATATAGTACCTGGGTGTAAATAACCGTAGAAAAGGTCTAAAGCCTAGTTTTTTTACAGGATTGGTCCATTTCATTGAATCTTGAATTTCCCATCCGGCTTTTTCCAATAACCAGTCGAACTGCCAATCTTCAAACTCATGATAATGTCTGTCCCATTTATCCGTTTTACTTCTATACGCGGGTGAAAACCAAAGTTTTAATGGTATACTTGCTACAAGCTTTTTAGATTTAGAATTGGATAAGAGGTGTAACGGCGCTAACAAGTGTTCAAATATTTCAAATGCGGTCATTACCTCGGCATCTGTATTGGTTACGGCACTAAAGTCAATATCTAGATCCTCTCCGCTAGTATTGGTTACTTGGTAACCGTCTTGTTGCATTATTTTAGTAAACGGGTTTTCTACCCCTAGATCTAGTATAGGCTCACTGGTGTTTATATGTTTACGTAAAAATTGTAAGGTATGCTTATAGCGTTTGTTAGGAAAAGTGTTCTCGTACATGTTTAGATTCTGTATACCATTGCATTGACGTTCATTCCGGCGCCAACACTAGCAAAGATAACAACATCTCCCTTTTTAACTTCCTGATTTTCCAATTTACCGTCCTTCACTAGGTCAAATAATGTAGGTATGGTTGCAACAGAGCTGTTGCCCAACTTGGATATGCTCATTGGCATAACGCCATTGGGCATTTCTTTACCATATATTTTGTAGAAGCGTTTTACTATCGCCTCATCCATCTTTTCATTTGCTTGGTGAATAAATATTTTCTTTACTTCATCAATTTTAACGCCACTTTTATCTAGGCATGAAGCCATAGCGGGCGGTACATTGGTAACGGCAAATTCATATATTTTTCTACCGAACATTTTTATGTAATACGCTTTTTTATCGTCCTCTTTGTTATAGGATTCGCCAAAAAACAGAAAGTTTGCTTCGTCGTTCGCAAACGTAGCAGACTCGTGTGCTATAATTTCGCCTCCGTCACTTGATTTTTCTACAATTGCCGCACCTGCGCCATCTGAATAGATCATAGAATCACGATCAAAATCATCTACGATTCTCGATAAGGTTTCGGCACCTATTACCAAACATTTTTTAGCTATGCCACTTTTAATAAACGCGTTGGCCTGGATCATGCCTTCTAGCCAACCTGGGCAGCCAAAAATTAAATCATAAGCAACACATTTAGGATTCTTTATCTGTAATTGGTGTTTTACCCTGGTAGCCAGGCTTGGTAAAGTGTCTCCTTGTATATAGCCATCTTTTAGGTCTCCAAAATTATGGGCTACAATAATATAGTCTATAGTCTCTTTATCTACATTAGCATTTTTGATAGCCTTCTCTGCGGCAAAAAAAGCCAAATTAGAAGTCGTATGTTCTTTGGGGGCATATCGCCTTTCCTCAATACCTGTAATGGCCTTAAATTTCTCAATTATAACTTCGTTGTTATGTTTGAAAGAAGTGCCGTCTAAATTTAAAAAATTATGCTTATTAAAATCTTTGTTAGAAATTTTTAAATCAGGAATATAACTTCCTGTTCCTGTAATTGAAATGCTCATTTTTAAATTTTGAATTGTAACCGAAATTTAATCAAATTGTAAAAATATTCTATGCATGCATAATAAATTTTACGATGGTCAAGCTATTTTATTTTAAAGGGAGAAATGAAAAAAGCCTTTTCGAAATGTCGAAAAGGCTTTGATATATGGGGTTTGTGCCATTATTCTGTTTCCATATACGCTTCAATAGGTGCGCAAGTACAAATTAAATTACGGTCTCCATATGCATCGTCAACTCTGCGTACAGAAGGCCAAAATTTATTATCGGCAATGTACGGCAATGGAAAAGTTGCTTTTTGTCTTGAATAAGGAAACTGCCAATCATCTATAGTGGCCATTTCTAAAGTGTGTGGAGCGTTCTTTAAAACATTGTTAGGTTCATCTGCATTAGATTCGTCTATTTCTTCTCTGATTGAGATCATAGCATCGCAAAAGCGGTCTAGTTCAGCTAAATTTTCACTTTCTGTAGGCTCGATCATTACCGTACCTGCTACGGGAAAGGATACCGTTGGTGCATGAAAACCATAATCCATCAGTCGTTTTGCAATATCAGTAACTTCAATGCCATTTTTCTTAAATGGTCTACAGTCTAAAATCATTTCATGGGCAGCTCTTCCTTTCTCACCTGTATAAAGAACATCGAACTTGCCGTCAAGTTTATGCTTAATATAGTTGGCGTTCAAAATTGCGATTTTCGTAGAGTGAGTTAAGCCGTATTCACCTAACATTTTTATATATCCGTAAGAAATTAGGCAAACCAATGAGCTTCCCCATGGTGCTGCTGAAATAGCGGTAATAGCTTTTTCACCACCAGTTGCAATAACTGGATTACTCGGTAAAAATGGCACTAATTGCGGAGCAACACATATCGGACCAACACCGGGGCCACCACCGCCATGTGGTATGGCAAAAGTTTTATGAAGATTCAAGTGACAAACATCTGCACCGATAGTTGCAGGGTTAGTTAAGCCTACTTGTGCATTCATATTTGCACCATCCATATAAACCTGACCGCCATGATCATGTATTAATTTTGTTATTTGCTTAATGGAAGATTCGAATACACCATGTGTAGATGGGTAGGTTACCATTAACGCAGCTAATTTGTCTGAATGTAGTTTTACCTTTTCTTCAAGATCGGCAACATCTATGTTTCCTTTTTCATCAGTCTTTGTTACCACTACTTTCATACCTGCCATTACTGCAGATGCCGGGTTGGTACCATGTGCAGATGAAGGGATCAAACAAATATTTCTTTCAGATTCTCCTCTAGATTCGTGATAAGCTCTAATAACCATAAGCCCTGCATATTCGCCTTGTGCGCCAGAGTTTGGTTGTAATGATGTATCTGCAAAACCTGTAATGATCGATAAGTCTTTTGCAAGCTCTCTTAATATGGTTTGGTATCCTTCTGCTTGGTCAACCGGTACAAATGGATGAATATTGCCCCAGTTAGATGAGCTTAAAGGCAGCATTTCACTGGCTGCGTTTAATTTCATGGTGCAGCTTCCTAAAGATATCATGCTATGATTTAGGGCAAGATCTTTGCGTTCCAATTTTTTGATATAACGCATTAATTCTGTTTCTGAATGATAAGAATTAAATACTTTATTTTCCATAAAAGTACTTGTTCGCTGTACATTATTAGGTATGGAAGTGGCGCTTAGTAGACTTGTAATCTCTGAAGAGGCTTTGCCAAGTGCTTCGGCAAATATTCTTACAATTTGATTAAGGTCGTCTAAAGAAGTAGCTTCATTGACCGCAATTGAAATGGTGTCATTATCTACATAGTAAAAGTTTACCTCATTGGCTTCGGCTATTGGTCTCACCTTTTTGGCATCTGCTTTTATTGTTATGGTATCGAAATATGCAGAATTAATTTGATAGATACCTAGATTTTCAAGAGCATCGGTCAAGGTAACAGCCGTAGCATGAATTTTCGATGCTATGTATTTTAGTCCTTTGGGGCCATGGTAAACACCGTACATTCCTGCCATTACCGCAAGTAATACCTGTGCTGTACAAATATTAGACGTTGCTTTATCCCTTTTTATATGTTGCTCCCTTGTTTGTAAAGCCATTCTTAGAGCAGGCTTGCCATCTGTGTCTTTAGTGACTCCTATTATTCTACCGGGTATATTTCTTTTAAACTCTTCTTTAGTAGCGAAGAATGCCGCGTGTGGTCCACCATAACCAAGCGGAATTCCAAATCGTTGGGTAGTACCTACAACTACGTCTACACCAAAATCTCCAGGAGGCGTCAAGAGTACCAAACTCATAATATCGGCAGCAACAGCTACTTTAATATCATTATCTTTTGCCTTGGCCACGAAACCTGCATAATCATAAACTTGCCCGTGTTTTCCAGGGTATTGTAATAATGCACCATAAAACTCTGTATTAAACTCGAACTCCTCATGATTGCCTATGACCAATTCGATGCCTAATGGAATAGCACGTGTTTTTAATAGTGATAATGTTTGTGGTAATATTTCTTCTGAAACAAAGAATTTTACGATGGCATTCTTTTTTTGCTCACGGCTTCTAACATCAAAAAGCATGGTCATAGCTTCTGCTGCGGCCGTACTTTCATCAAGCAATGACGCATTGGCCAGCTTCATACCCGTTAAATCTGAAACTATGGTCTGGAAATTTAAAAGCGCCTCTAATCTGCCTTGGGCTATTTCAGCTTGGTATGGCGTGTAAGCGGTATACCAACCCGGATTTTCTAAAATATTTCTTTTGATTACCGACGGTGTTAAACTTTCATGATAACCTAGACCGATATAGGTTCTAAAAACCTTATTTTTTTTAGATAGAGCCTCTGCGTGCGCAAGAAATTTATGCTCACTCATCGGGGGGTCTAATTTTAAGGGTTCTTTTAAGCGAATATTATCCGGTATGGTCTCGAAAATAAGTTGTTCAAGATTTTCAACACCAACCGTGTTGAACATGGTAGTTAAATCTTCTTCCCTAATGCCGATATGGCGCAAAGCAAACACGTCAGTCTTCAT
>JAHDDP010000077.1 GCA_020629285.1 Maribacter sp. | reverse complement strand
GATAGATAGCCATAGCTGCCGCAATAAATTGAACGGGCAATCTCATAGATGGTGGCAGTGGTTTTAAATCATCTACAAAACTAACTAAAGCGATAATCGTAGTTCCCATAAATAAATATGGGTACAAAAAGCCACTTGTAATAAAAAATATAACGAGAGCAAAATAAAAGATTACCCCACCTCCTCTTATAGTTATCTGAGTGTGGGAGCTCCTATGGTTGGGTTTATCAATAATATTAAATCTATCTGCGAGCTTGTAGTAACTAAAAGATAGTGTTATTAATACGATAAATACTATAATATATGTCATTTGGTTGCTTTAAAGGATTTTATAGTAGTTGTTAACCCAGCTTTAGTGTCAAAAGATTTATCTACTTTCAAAACAGTTTTTATTTTATTATTACTCACTTCGTAGGACTCTGTAAGTTTTTGTAACCGTTCTTTATTAAATGGAAGTCGTAATAATGTGCCCACAAATGCAATAAATCTTACAAAAGAATTATTTACCGAAAGTACTTTTGGTTTTTTATTTATAGCACTAGCTATTACTCTTATCAAATCATTCGTTGAGATTGCATAATCATCTGCCAAATTAAAAACGTCTGAATCAGGTAACCTATTTAATAACTTATCTATAACCTGCGTGATAGTATTAATAGAAACAAAAGAGCGTCTATTATCAAATGCTCCTAGTGGGTAAGGTATACCCTTAGACACAACCTTAAATAGTAAGTTTAAATTTCCCTTGTTACCAGGGCCGTGAATCATACAAGGTCTGAGGATATATAATTTCTTGTTTGAAGGCAAATTCTTTTCTAATAAATATTGTTCCGCTAATGCTTTAGATTTTCCGTAAACAGTACCAGGCTCATATAAATGATTTTCAGTTAAAACACCTTTTACATCATCGGCAACCGCTTTTACAGAACTAAAATAGATAAATATCTTAGCGTTAGACTCCAAAAACAAATCAAAAAGCTGTTTTGTAAGTTCTGTATTCACCTCATAATATTCCTCATCATTAGAGGTTTTTTTTAAATCATGTGCTTTTCCTGCTAAATGAATAAATGCATATGCACTATTAAAATCATTAACAGTAAGATTATTGTAATCTAAAGAAATACTATTTTCCCGCTTCCGCGAAAGCGGTATAACACTCCAGTTTTTAGTTTCTAGAAAAGGTAATAGATTCTGACCTACGAAACCACTTGCTCCGGATATAATTAAATTATTGCTCATAGAGTTCTTGATAGATTTCAAAATGTTTTCTAACGACATTCAACTGGTCAAATTCCTTCTCAGCTTTAACTCTTGAAGCAACCCCCATTTTTGACATTAAGTCTGGATTGAGGATTAATTTTTCAATTGCATTTGCTAGTTCAGTAGTAGACTTTACAGGAACTTTAAATCCATTAACACCTTCATCAACACACTCTCTGCATCCTATGGCATTTGTAGTAACAATGGGTCTTCCTATAGCACAGGCTTCTATTAAAGTTCTAGGCATACCTTCTCTATAAGATGGTAAAACCACAATATTACAACTGTTATAAACCGCAACCATATCCTTTTGATAACCTATCCATTTGACATATTCACCATCTTCCCAATCTTTGAGGTAAGTAGAGCTTACCCCTGCTTTGTTATCATTATCTGCAAGTCCAGATAATATAAATTGTATGCGGTTGCTATACTTATCTTTCAATAAGCGGGTCGCTTCTCTAAGCTCTGCAACTCCTTTATCCCAAAGCATTCGCACAGGAAATAAGATAACCAACCTATCTACACTAGGTAATGGAGATTGATTAAATTTTTTCAAATCAACACCAGAACCTTTTATATAAAAAATTTTATTTTTTTCATTTAAAACTCCAAGACCTCGAAGTTCTGAGCAATCATCTTTATTTTGAAAAATGAAACCTATGTTTTTATGTTTAAAACCTACTTTCATAAGCTTAATCATAATTTTAGCTACTGTACCTTGATTGTCTCCCGTAAAATTATATCCTAAGCCACTTATCGCATTAACAATAGATGGAATCTTAGTAAATTTTGCTGCGAGTGAACCGTAAATAACTGGCTTTAAAGTGATGTGATGCACTATATCAGGTGCAATATCTTTGTATAAGTTTCTGAATTTCAAAAGTAGCTTTAATTCAACAAAGGGATTAGTTCCAGATCTGGAGAAAGGAAATGGTATAAAAGTTATCCCTCTAGCAGTAATCTCTTTACTTCTTCCACTATCTTCTGCCGCAACTATAACCTCCCAGCCATTTTCTATAGCCTGTTCAGCTATACAAAGTCTATGTGAGATAAAGAACCAGTCAACGTTCACTACTATCAAAAGTTTGTACATATTGTTCGACAATTAATTATGGGTTGAATATTTAATATGCCGAAATTGAAAATATTTATATTTTTATAAGTCGACATTATATATTCATATATTAAAACTTTAACACTTCACTTAGCAGACTATTTTCGAAATTGGCTAAAACTTCTGTCCATAAACTCTTACTTACCCTAAACGATTAATAAATAAAATATAACCTTAATATTATAATTTTATTTATCATTGATTATTAATAATCTTACCAATAAATAATTACCTCAAAAACTTTTTAAAATCCATCATGTAATTTTTATAATCAAACGTTTTAGATTTGAGTAAGTCTTCTTTCAAATCATTTAAATCCTCCTTATTAATTTTAAGCACTTCTAAAAGAGACTTATAAATAGCATCATCACTATTTGTTTCAATCCAGAAACCATTTTTCCCTTCAACGAGATAATCTGCTAAATTACTATTTCTATTAGTTAGTACAGGAATACCGCACGAAAGAGCTTCAACAAATTTTGTTGGAAATCCAGCTATAGTAACTAGATTAGTATCCCTTAAGAAAATAGAATAATCACTCTTCTTTAATAAATCTAAAGCCTCATTGTGAGGTACACGACCTTTCCAATCTATTAATTTACCTAAAGACAATAGCTTGTCCTTGTAGTCCGGAAATACAATCAAAAAACCATTTATATCCATTCCTAAAATGGTCAGTTTAAAATCTGTGAAGGTTTTGGAAATCAAATAAAGACCATCAATTATTAAATCAAGCCTATCCTTTACCTCTGATCCTTTTGTTAGAGCGAAGGGAGATCCGGAATAAATTAAATTAACTGCTGTATTATTTTTTTGAAGTATAGTTCTTGGCCACTTACAATCTTCTTTGTCGACCAAAGGGGGTATTTGCAAAGTTGGAACACCTTGATTACTATAATAAGTATGTAAATAGGAACTAATTGCAATAATACCATTTAATTTCAGGTGAAGTTTGTTCATTCTTAACTTTATATCCCAAGACTTAACTGTTCTTGCTATAAAACTACCTGTTTTTGGTGCAACATACCATTCTGTACAATCTGAAAAAATTTTTATCTCTTTTTTTGTACAATATTTTAGTAAACGATATAAAGAACCAGAAGGAAGGTTGTAGCATATTATAGAGTGGACATTATTATAGGACTCAATAATATTTTTATAATCTTTAAAAGTAGTTATATATTCAACCCAAGAAATAATAGAATTAGGATATTTTAATGCACTTGAATTAAAACCATAATAAGATTTATTATTATAACCCCTCTCATTTGATATTCCCATAAAATGTACATTATACCCTATATCACGTAATAACTTCCCATTTGAGATTACCCGGTGAGCAGCAGCATTCTTATCAGGCAATTCAAACCCTCCTATATATATTATAGTTTTTTTATCCATTATATTGATTCACTCCAAACGGTGCGCTTTATATAATCCGTATAACTCAAAATGATACGCACAACTTTCTCACTTACATTAGGCATACTATAATCTGCAACAGTCCTAAAATTACGACTAGCTCCTCTGTCTTGTCTCTTGAGTTGTAAAAGACCTTGTGATATTCTTTCTGGTGATAAGCCTACCATCATTACTGAGGCTTCCTCCATAGCTTCTGGACGTTCGTGTGCCTGTCTTATATTAAGAGCAGGAAAGTTGAGTATAGAGGATTCTTCAGAAATTGTACCACTATCTGATAACACAGCATAACTATACATTTGCAGTGCATTGTAATCGTGAAAACCTAAAGGTTTCAAAAACTGCACATTACTGTGCATTTTGATATTTTTCTTATTAATCATATTTCGAGTACGTGGATGTGTACTTACTATGATAGGTTGATTATAGGTTTCTGCAATATCATTTAATCCCTGCATAAGGTTCTTAAAATTAACATCACTACTTATGTTTTCTTCACGGTGAGCAGAAACAACAAAATAATTCTCTTTTTTAAGGTCTAAACGAGATAAAACATCACTAGCTTTAATTTTAGGTAAGTAATGATTAAGAACTTCAAACATAGGACTCCCCGTTTTTATAATTCTATCTGCTGGTAACCCTTCCTTTAGTAAATATTCTCTCGCAATATCGCTGTAGGTAAGGTTTACATCAGCTGTGTGATCAACAATTTTCCTGTTTGTCTCTTCTGGCACACGTTGATCAAAGCAACGATTACCTGCCTCCATATGAAATATAGGTATGTGGCGCTTTTTTGCAGGAATAGCGCATAAACAGCTATTTGTATCCCCTAGAACTAAGAATGCATCTGGATTGATCTCTTCTAAAAGAGGATCAATTTTTATAAGAATATTACCTATAGTTTCCGTTGCAGTTTTACCTGCAGCTTCAAGAAAATAATCTGGTTTTCTTATAGCCAGGTCATCAAAAAATATTTGATTAAGTTCATAATCATAATTTTGCCCAGTATGTACTAGAATATGCTCAATAGCTTCAGAGGCATCAAGTGCATCAAGTACTCTTGATAAACGTATAATCTCTGGACGCGTACCTACGACGGTCATTACTTTTAATCTTTTCATATTTTTTACTTAAACTTCTTCAAAATAAGTGTCTGCATCGGCTGCATCATAAGGTTCGTTGATCCAAAAATTAGTATATAAAACATCATCTCCTATGTTTTTTATATTATGAGTATACCATATAGGCATATCTACATAGGCTGGCTCATCACCATCAAGGTAAAAATCTAATATTTCGTCAGTACCTATCTTGCGTAATTGTATTAAAGCTTTTCCTTTAATAACTGCAAAACGCTCTATCTTTCTAGTATGATAATGATTTCCTCTAGTTATGCCTGGAACTGTAGTCGAAAAAGAAACTTGCCCTCCTACTCCTAATCTAATTATTTCAACAAATCTACCTCTTGAGTCGGTATGTTGCTTAAATTTTACAGGAAAGTGCGATGTTATATCCATATAACATCGATAGGTGTTAAATAGTTGTAATTCAAAAGTGCTGGTTATAACTGGGATCACTCCAAGATCCTGATAGGTGTTCTTAAAGCTTTGAAAGTAATTTAAAACTTCTGAAACTTTCGCGACAGCGGTATGAGAAATCACAGACTCAGGTTCGTGTATACTGTCATTAATTTTATCCAAAATTTCTTGTACGAGCTCCAAAACATAAATGAGCTTAAGCTCACCATCAACTTGAATAGTAGGCACTTCTCCTTTTGATACTTGATGAGCAAATGTTGCTACAACTGAGTTATAGAAAGGTTTACCGAATGGACCAAAAACATTAGGAACAATCATTCCGGTAAATGTCGCACCCACTTGCTCAGCCCAGTTCTTGATTAACTCCCTTGCTTTCTTCTTTGAAGATCCATAAAGACTTTCTCTACCTTCTTGAGATGAGGATGAAAAAAGTACGTGTGCTCGAGATTTAGTACGCTTTAATGAGGAAATAAGGCTTTCTGCGAGATTAACATTAGTGTCATATATGACTTGAGGATTATCGTGCCTATTCATTCCAGCAAGATGAACTATAGCATCGCATTTACTTACAAATTCGTCCATCCTAGAATTTTTCTCAAAGAAAGAGCGTTCAAAAGGGACTATTGTAAACTCTTCAGGTCTAGTATTAATTATCATTTTAAGATGATTACCTACAAAACCAGCTTCTCCTGTTATACCTATAAATTTCATAATATACTTTTATACCTTTTATCTGATTTAATTTGGCGACCAACATTTAATGTTAATTTTTAAACCTAACTACATAGGATACTTTGAATTGAAATAATCAAGATCATATTTATAATCATCCTGTATTTCTCCCATCAAATAATCTGAAAATACAAGAATTGTTGCATTTTCCGTTAATGAACTAATTCTAGTAATATAACCATCTGGCACAAATAACACATCTCCGCTTTGCGCGAAAATAAGAAAACTCTCTATAGATGCTTTAGAATCGGGTACTTTCCAATTGTCAACTTTTATAACATCAATTTTCACTTGTCCAACTGAAGACGAAAACCACCTCTTCTCAATCTTATGTCCTTGCCACCCACGTACAGGACGTTCTACACTATTAGTTATCGAATACATCCTTTTAATTTGAGATGCATCAAAGTCATTGTTATAAACCAGTTCTCCTCGAATATCTCTGAATGACTTTCCTTTTATAATGTAAGGAAATTGCTTCATACTGTTTAATTTGGATATTGAGAAACATCTTCGCCAAACACCTGCTTTTTAATTAGAGGTAAGTTTGACAGTAATCGTTTCATCCCTTCAACATTCTCTTGCTCTGTATTATGAGAGTTATAATCTTCTATCTCAAAAGCCGCCTCTTCTCCCTCAGAAAAGTATTGTGCATAGTTAAGATCTCTATTATCTGCAGGGATACGATAGAATTCTCCCATATCTTCTGCTTTGAGCATCTCTTCTCTAGTACAAAGGGTTTCATATAATTTTTCTCCGTGTCTTGTGCCTATAATATTTATATCGTTATCTGCCTTACATAATTCCTTAAGAGCTTGAGCAAGGTCACCTATTGTACCTGCTGGTGCTTTATTTACAAATAAGTCACCAGCATTCCCGTGCTCAAAAGCAAAAAGAACAAGCTCAACGGCTTCTTCTAGAGACATTAGGAAACGCGTCATACTAGGATCTGTAATTGTAATAGGATTTCCTTCTTGTATTTGTTTAAGAAATAAAGGTATTACAGAGCCTCTAGAGGCCATAACATTACCATATCGAGTTAGGCATACTGTGGTCTCAGGATTATTGCGAGAGGCAGCAACGGCCACCTTCTCCATAAGCGCTTTAGAAATCCCCATTGCATTTATAGGGTAAGCTGCTTTATCTGTACTTAAGCAAATTACTTTTTTCACTTTGTTAAAGGCTGCGGCATCTATTACATTCTGTGTGCCAAATACATTTGTTCTAGTTGCCTCTAATGGAAAAAACTCACACGACGGCACTTGTTTTAAAGCTGCTGCATGGAAAATATAATCAACACCACGAGTAGCTCTCTCAATACTATCATAGTTGCGCACATCACCTATATAAAATTTTAATTTACTATTTTTAAGTGCAGTACGCATATCATCCTGTTTCTTCTCGTCACGAGAAAATATTCTAATCTCACTGAAATGATCTGTATGTAGAAAACGCTGTAATACTGCATTTCCAAATGAACCAGTTCCTCCAGTAATAAGTAGAGTTTTATTTTTAATTTTCATAATTTATTTTTTTTTAATAGGCCAATTCCCAAAAGAATAAATACGAATCTATTTTCGATATTCCATCAACATTCGCTACGGTAAAGTAAGCAATTGCAATTAGAGTTAAAAAGAAACTACTAATATTTGCAACTGGCCGATTCTTCAGATTTTTAATTGTATTGGGAATAAGTATAATAATTCCTATCGTAAAATAATAGGAAAACCTACTTAACAAAGATAATTGACTAGATAGAAGAACAAAGGCACAACCTATCATAGACATAATAAAAAAAGACATATCAATTCTAGATAGATCTCTAATTTTTATATCATCTAAAAACCATAAAAACATCGTTATAGCAGGAAGGGAGAAAGAAAATATAATGAATATAAAACTAGTCCTACTTTCTTCTAAATTATTAAGGTATTGCGTATTATATTTATTAAAACTAAAAGACGATATTTGACTAAAAATAAATTCATTGAAAATGCCAGATAATAAAATGGCTAAGAAAATCAAAATAATAATTTTAAAATTATATTTTTTAATTTGAAATATAATATATACTGGAGCAAAAACTATTGCAGAATGATGAAATAGCATAGCTATAATTATAATCAGTATATACCACATTAGCTTCTTATTTATTGCTAGGTTTATTGCTAAAAGCGTTAAACCTATTGCTATACTCTGGCGAAACCCTGTCATTGTGAAAGCAAATAAGCCAATAGTAAAATGAAGAAAAAACGACATCCCTATGTTCTTAGAGTATTTGTAAAAAAACCAAGAAAAGAATGTTACTATAATTAGACTTACTGTGAAAATAAAACCTTGAGCAGTGATATTCAATGAGCTTAGAATCTTCTGGAAAATCATATATCCAGATTCCGTTTTAGTTTCTAAAGTGAAAAATCTTTCTATATCTTTATATCGCTCTACATATCGAATAACATCATTCCCTACGGTTTTATGCCGAAGCCCCATTAAGAACAATAATCCTCCGCCAACTAAAAAAGTTATTTTTTTACTCCCGATGCCTGAGTATTTAACTTTTGATAAAAAAGTTAGAATTAAACAATAAACAATATAGATGTAATAAATAGCCATTTTCTACTTTATGAATTTAGAATGTGTTCATATATCGAAACGATTTTCTTCATATTTACAGTTGGACTAAACTTTTCAATTGCTTTTTTTCTTCCGTTTAAACCCATTTCTATGGCTCTCTCAGGGTCATTACATAAGTTATTTATGGCAGTAGCTAGATCCTTAGGTTTGTGATTTTTGACTAGAACGCCATTAATATTATGATCAATGATTTCATCCATACCTTCAATGGAAGTTCCAATAACTGGTTTGCCATATGCAAACGCCTCTATTGCTGGTCTTGAAAAATGTGGTATTGCGAATGGAGTTAATAAGACATCGCAGGAATTTATATATTGATATGGATCTGTTACTATGCCCAGAACTTTTACATTATTATTACTTGAAATTTTATTAAATTTTTCATGCATTATTGTAGCATTATTAAAGAAATTTTTAATTTTTTGCCTGAATCCCTTAACACTTGTATTAGGAATTCCTCCAGCTATTAAAACCTTTATATTCATATTAATGTAAGGTATTGCGTCCGCTAAAGTACCAAAACCTTTAATATATGCTGTACCTCCAAGAAATAAAACCATTCTTTCCCTATCCTCACTCATTATCGTAGAATAAGTTTCTGGAATATTAATAAAATTGTAAACTACACTAGAATTTTTAAAAATTCCCAAGCGATTCTGATTATCCTTGCTTATGTTAATAATATGGTTAGTATTTTTAGTGATTAAATATTTAAGTATGCTATACCTTAAACCAATATACCCCTTCGTAATAGCCTCCCTATTATGTAATACAACCCTACTCCCCAGTGCACGACCAGCAAATGCCCAACTAGTTAGTACATGAGAGTTTAAATGAAGTATATCATATTGTTGGGTTTTCAAATATTTTGGTGCCGTAATAAAAGCGACGTAGAACCATAAAATTGCTACTAACAAGTAGTACGGGAAGTAATACCATTGCTTTTTACCTGTTTCATTGTGGCAAAAATTATGTGTGGTCGCACCTATAACTTCCGTAGTTATTCCTTGATCTTTAAATAATTGAACATGCTTCCCATTAGTCAGACAAGCTATTTTTGTTTCGAACTTCTCTTTGTCTAGATTTTTAATTAAATTAAGCAGACTTATTGGAGCGCCCCCAATCCCAGTACCATGATGAATATATAAAATTTTTGTTCTTCGTTTCATAAATAATCTGTTCAGTAAAAGGTGAATTAGGAATTACCTGTTTAGAAAGTAATACATTAAAATATAGCCTAAGTAAATCTACATGCAGTATCCGCAAATAAATTGTCAAATTTTTACCAGAATTAAGGCTAAAAATAAAGTTTAAATAATTTATCTATCGGGTATATTTCGCAAGTATTCACAGACAACCACACTCATTTAGCTAATTCTAAATATGTTACAAAATCACTATCTCAAAATAATTAAAGAATACCCGAAATCGATATATACTTTCAAAAGCTATTTAAATAAATATTAAACTAAATATTTTAGATCATGCCCTAAGATTTTTTTTATATAATTTATAAAACCATGAAAACTTTATACTCAGATTATTTAGCTTTCTAACTCCACTCTTTTCATAATTGTTGATTAATTGGATTGTACTACTTTCAATCTTAATATTTGCTTTACTAGACAAATCTTCGACAACTTCAAGTAAATAATTTGCATTTTTTTTCCAGTTCAAGTTCTTTGTTGCAAAATTTCTTGCACATATTTTCCATCTTTCAATCTTGTCCTCATTATCTAAAAAGTAATCTATTCCTTTCGCGAGATCTATTAGTGATACCTCATTCTGAGGCCAGTAATAACCATCACTTCGAGAATAATATTTATCAACTTTTATTTTCTTGCTAAATTCATCAGATACGAATTCATTCATAGGCCCACAATCTGGAACAACAATGCACATCCCCGAAGAAACAGCTTCTGCAACTGTAAGTCCTATACCATCTAGTCGAGAAGGGTATATATAAACATCTCCCAGAAAATATAATCCAGGTGCTGTTACAGTCTTTTGAATTATTTTTAGTTTACCATTAGCCAAATATCCATTAATTATTGGAGCCAATTCAGGAAAATAATCCGTTAATGATACTTGAGAATGTATGGTGAGTTGATAATTTTGATTTTGAAGTTTTTCTAAACATTTCAAAAGTAAATCCGTTCCTTTTCGTAGTGGATTCATTCCGCAAGAATGAAATAGTTTTACAATATTGGATTCTTCTTCAATTACCGTAGAATTTGGTATAAATTTATCCAAGTCAGTTCCCCAGGCGACATAACGAGCTCCTAAGTGCCATTCGAAAGCCTTAAAATGCTTTTTCGTATTACAAATTAATATATCATAGACAGAAAATAAAGGTAGCGTTTCTTCAGTGTAATAATCCACATATGCAATTGTTTTAATTCCCATTTCATTACACCACAGTATAGGATACCACCAACGCTGTTCATTAAATATAACTGCCTCGATTTCATTATATTTAAGCCACTTTTTAAAATCCTTCTTATCAATTATAGTACTAGTAAACGGAGAAACAACTTTTTTAGCCCAAGTAACATTATCATTATCCCATTTCAAATCATCTTTGGCATATTTCTCACCTCCTCTAGCATAAATAAAAACATTATGCTCTACAGATAAACAATCTTCAAATTGTTTAGAGACGTATGCTGCTCCTCGTTCAAACCAAGTCGTAACAATTCCAATTTTCATACCTAATATGTTTTTTTTATAGCTAAGTCTAAGTCAAACTTCATTTTTTCAGCTAGCTGTTTTTGTTTTAGTGCAATACTCACAGTTTTACTAGAAAAATCCTCGTAATTAAGTTCTATCTTATTCAGAGCTTTGATTAAATCCAATTTTAAAAAAGGATAAGACCAATTATAACTACTATCCGAAAAAAGTTCACTAATCATGGTTAACTTTTGCTCTACTTCAATAGTAATAAATGGCTTACCCAACATTGCGCTAAAAACAGCACCATGATATCTCGCAGTAATGAAAATGTCGAAGACAGATAATTCATCGAAAAACGTTCTAATAGAAAAAATGTCAGGATCCCACAATAAAATCTTTTCATTATTCCTTTTTAGGGTTTTTAACCAGCTCGGATCCTTATCTTTAGCAAAAATGATAAATGTTACATCTTTGCCCGACTTTCTTATGGCATCAACAGTTTGAATTAAATTCAGTCTATAAGACTTTCCCTTTTTAGTATTATTCCAATCCCTTACAATTACGCCAACCTTTTCAATATTCTTATTGGTCTTATTAGGAAAAAATTTTGAATGTTTCATTTTAAAACATAGGTCCGCATACATTGCATAATTCTGGAGATTCCATTCTTTACATTTTTTCAAACTGTATATGTCTCTAACTGCAACAAAGCTCATTTTTTCGAAAAGTTGTTTTGTTTTCAACTCCTTTTGTGGATTTGACACATCCAAAAATGGTCCCAATCCAATACCTAAAGCCATAGATAATACCTTCTCGTCATCTTTTTGCTTTTCACTATAAAATACGTGCTTCAACTTAAATGCTATTGATTGAATTAGTTTTTTAGGTTTGAAAAGTAAGGTCATTTTTGAGAAAGTTTTCTCAAAAAATGTTTGTTCATTATTAAAAGAGTAAAACTGTGTTCCTCCGCCATAAATTAAAATGTCCGTAAGATCTGAATAATTTGAGTTTAATGGCAAAATTTCATAATCCCCAATGTCATTTTTCAAATAATCAGCGTAAGTGCAACTATAACCCAATTCAGAATTTGAATAATCATCTAGGTAATCTCTATGTATCGATTGTAGAAGGGCATCATCTCCAAAATTTGTAAGTCCGTACCCACCCCTAACAACAATTTTAAATTTTCTCATTTTTAATAATTTATTAAAACTTATTTTTTTTAAACAACAGTCTTCTGAATAGAAAGAAAACTATAACGAGAGACAATATGCAAATAAATACTTTGACAAATACATTTTCAAAAAAAACACCTGTAAATATCATTACAGAAACTAAAAACCAAATCCCAAATGCTTCAATTGATTCAATTGTATTTTGTGGAATTATTTTCTTTTTATAATAAATAGGAAGGACTAGCAAGATATTGATTATGTAAGATATCACGTAAGATATTGATAAGTAATAAGCATCTTGAATTGGAAATAATAAAAAACTTACAATGAGACAAGCCCCCCATAAAAGATTACTCCCTAAACTCCACCATTGTAGGTTATAAATAGCCATAACTCTGCCTAAACCTTGCTTGAACATTATAATAATCGTAAAAACTAAAACGAATATAAAAGTATACTTAAATTTATCTCCTAGAAAAGATTCACCAAAAATTTTACCACCTAACTCAGGAAAAACTATAAAGGGACCAGTTATAAAAACTCCAATAGCCCATGGAGCTAGAATATTAAATCTATTAAATTGAGAGTTTCTTTTTTGGTTTTTATTTCTCGCTAAAATTGCGATAAAAGGTGCGCTTAACATACCTGCACCAACTAAAATTATATTATTGAACGTTAAGGCAGCTGTAAAAAGCCCCATTTGCTCAAACCCCCCTCTAGAAACTAACAAAGAGTCTGTATACCATTTTATTGGAGTTACCATCAGACCACTCAAAAAAGCAGGTAAACTGTAAGAAAAAAGCAGTGATTTTTCTTTCCATGAATTTCCATAATCTATCTCAATACCATTTTTTATTGCCTCTATCTTAAGCACTTTATTACTTAGAAGACAAATTACAATGTAACTAACAGAAAACGCCCATATAGTTCCATTCACACCAAAATAATAAGCACCACAAAGGAACATTGGAAAACTTATAATTGCTTGAATTATATTAATTAAAGCTATTTGTTTAAAAGCGCCAAATCCCTGGATAGCACCGATCTGAGCTCCATTTAAAGCGCTAAATAAGAGTATTAATGACCCAATCCTTAATTCATCAACAAATTCAGGAGCATTCAATGTTTTTACAGCAAGCCATGGAGATAAAAGGAAAAATATAATTCCAACTAAAATCCCCATCACAAATCCAAATCTTAAAGTTAAACCTAAAATTCGTCCTGCTTTTTCTTTATCAACATCCAAAAATTCAGCTACATGCTTAGAGGCTGTGATGCCCAAGCTAAAACCTGCGAACGAAGTGAACATCAAAACTGTACTACGAACTATTCCAAACTGTCCATACCCATCACTACCTAATAAATTAGCAACAATTATCCAAGAAATAAATATCAATCCTTTAGAAAGTATGGCGCCTCCAACTGACCATAAACTATTTTTAAAAAATTCAAACGCCTTAGGAGAGCTATGAATTCTTTTACCTAATGTAGTGTTAAAAAATAAATTAAGTAGATTTCCATTATTCATAAATTTTATTATGTAAAGAATTTTAAACCTAGCATGTTATACAAAAATATTAACAATCTTTTCACAAGCCTTACCATCTCCATATGGATTGTGAAGCTTACTCATATTTTTAAATCTTTCTTTGTTGTTTAATAGATCTAGTGTTTCAGAAACAATGAGATCCTTATCTGTACCAACTAAGATCACCGTTCCAGCTGCAACAGCTTCTGGCCTTTCTGTAGTATCACGCATTACAAGCACTGGTTTACCTAAGCTTGGCGCTTCTTCTTGAACACCACCACTATCTGTAATAATTAACGTTGACCTATTCATCATCCAGATAAAATCTTGGTACGCCAAAGGATCAATTAAATGTATATTTGAAACATCACTCAAAATCCTTTTAACAGGTTCTTGAACCTTTGGGTTAAGATGCACAGGGTACACAATTTTCATTTCACGCTTTTGCAAAGCTATCTCTTTCAAGGCCTCACATATCCTAATAAAACCGTCCCCGTGATTCTCTCTTCTGTGGCCTGTAACTAGAATGATTTCACTATCACCAATAATCGATGATAAATTCTGTATAAGTGCACTTGGGTCTTCTTGAACCTTTGCCACACTATCCATTAATGCGTCAATTACGGTATTCCCAGTAACCACAATACTAGATGGTGTAATATTCTCTTTCAATAAATTGCCTTGAGAAGTTTCTGTGGGAGCAAAATGATAATCTGCAATTCTACCCGTTACCTGTCTATTTATTTCTTCTGGAAATGGAGACCATTTATCATGCGTACGTAAACCAGCCTCTATATGACATACCTTAG
>JAHDDP010000017.1 GCA_020629285.1 Maribacter sp. | reverse complement strand
TTCATAGCAATTTTTTTCCCATCCTTGATTTATCAAGGGTGGGTTTTGCTTTTTAGGACAAAATGAATTGCTCTACCGGCATTTATAAAGGAATCATAAAGAGTGTAGCTAGTCCAAACATTTCAATATCTTTGTAGAAATTGAGTACATGAGTCATATTTTGGTAGCTAATGAGGTCACCAAACAGTTTGGAAGCCATACGGCATTGAAGAACGTTTCCCTTGAAATTCCTAAGAATAGTATCTACGGATTACTGGGACCTAACGGGGCCGGTAAAACCACCCTCATACGTATTATAAATCAAATCACTTTTCCAGATAAAGGTGCTGTCTATTTTGATGGTGAGTTACTGAAGTCTGAGCATATTGCACAAATTGGTTATTTACCAGAAGAGCGCGGTCTGTATAAAAGCATGAAAGTTGGCGAGCAGGCACTCTACCTAGCACAGCTAAAGGGTTTGTCAAAAGCTGAAGCTAAAAAGAGATTGAAATATTGGTTCGAAAGATTGGAAATCGGGGATTGGTGGAACAAGAAAATACAAGAGCTTTCTAAAGGTATGGCACAAAAAATACAGTTTGTGGTTACCGTGCTTCACGAACCAAAATTGTTGATTTTTGATGAACCTTTTAGTGGTTTTGATCCTATAAACGCCAATATTATCAAAGAACAGATTTTAAGCCTCAAGGAAAAAGGTACTTCCATCATTTTTTCGACACATAGAATGGAGTCCGTTGAAGAATTGTGCGAGTATATAGCATTGATTCATAAATCTGAAAAAATATTGGACGGTAAATTATCCGATATTAAAAAAGCTTACAAGAACAACATTTTTGAAATAGGTTTAGAAACCAGCAATCAAGAAGCACTGCTACTTGAAATGAAAGATAAGTTTCAGATTATTACCCAAGATTATGATAGTCTTGAAAATCAGTTGAACCTTAGGGTACAACTACCTTCTAATCAATCGGGTGAAATTTTGTCCTTTCTTGGCTCTAGGGCAAACGTAAACGGATTTATCGAGACCATACCGTCTGCAAATGATATTTTTATCAAGACCATTCAAAATAAAAATATTGACAATGAATAAGTTACCTCTAATAATAAAAAGAGAATACATTGCAAAAGTGCGTAATAAGTCTTTTGTGGTTATGACTTTTTTGAGTCCTATTTTAATGGTGGGTATGATATTGTTGATAGCATATTTAACCCAACTAAACGACACTGAGAAAAAGGTGATCGGTGTATTGAACGAGAGTAGTTATTTTGCCAATGAATTTGTAACCTCAGAGGCTACCTCATACATCAATTTTAAAGATATAACTCTAGAACAGGCAAAAGACTCTACTAAGGGTTTGGGTTTTTATGGTCTTATATACTTGCCAAATGAAACTAATGTAGAACAAGTTGCCCAGCGCGCTTTTTTCTATAGTAAAGATGCTCCAAGTGCTTCGGTTTTAGATAAGTTAGAAAATTCCATTACGCGAAGACTCCGTCAAGAGCGATTACGAGAACTTGGGGTATCACCCAAGGAGTATGCAGAGATGGACCGTAGTTATAACATAAATATCGAAACTTTTGATGGACTACAGAACGTTAAAGGTATCAATGAAATCAAAGCGATTATTGGCGGTGCATTTGGCTATTTGATTATGATGTTCATTATTATCTACGGCGGCTTTGTAATGCGTAGCGTTATTGAAGAAAAAACCAGTCGTATTATTGAAGTTATTATTTCATCAGTAAAACCTTTTCATTTAATGATGGGTAAAATTATTGGGACATCTCTTGCAGGTATTACCCAATTTGGAATTTGGATTATTGCTGGAGCCATTTTGTTGTTCATTGGTTTGGCTATTTTTGATATTGACCCGGCAAGCCTTACCAAAGGTGGTGGCGTAGCACCAGGTATGGCGAATACTACAAATGTCGATGTAGATGCCCTTACACAAAACATTCAATTATATACCCAAGAAATATTTGAGTTACCCATTTTTGCTATGCTTTTCTTTTTCATTGTTTACTTTATGTTGGGTTATTTGATTTATAGTTCTATTTATGCCGCAATTGGTGCCGCTGTGGATAATGAAACGGATACGCAACAATTTATATTTCCGGTAATACTACCGTTGATGTTGGCAATTTATGTGGGGTTCTTTTCTGTATTTAGTAATCCTAACGGGCCAATAGCCGTTGGTTTTTCCTTATTTCCTTTAACATCACCAATTGTAATGTTGATGCGTTTACCTTGGGGTATTGGTGAGGGTGGAGTACCTGTTTGGCAATTGGTCACCTCAATTCTAATATTAATAGGTACATTTATTGGAATAGTATGGGTTGCTGCAAAAATATATCGTGTAGGTATATTAATGTACGGTAAAAAACCTAGTTACAAAGAATTGTATAAGTGGCTTAAATATTCGTCATGATTCAAGAAAGTACAGAGAAAATAAAGGAGATAATCGAAGACGATATTTGGGGGACCATAAAGAAATTTCTAGACCTTGGTTATCACTTTGGCGAAGGTGATAAATCTATTCACATAACCATTGGTCTTTTATTATTGCTCACCGTAGCATTTTTACTTACCAGTACGGTTTTACAGGCTATTCGTAGGTTTTTCACAAGAAAAATGGAGGTTGATGATAAGCTCAAGTTTATAAGCATATTTAAGTTCATCAAGTACTTGGTGTATGTTATAGTCATACTGTTTACCATGAGTGCGGCCGGTATTGATATTACCATTTTAATAACGGCATCTGCAGCACTTTTTGTCGGGCTTGGTTTGGCTTTACAAGAGATTTTTCAAGATATCATTGGTGGTATATTTATTATAGTAGATAAATCATTAAGGGTTGGCGATATCATTGAAATAGATAATAAAGTAGGTAAGGTCTTTGAAATTAAATTAAGAACCACAAGAGCGATTACCCGAGATGATAAGGTAATTATAATACCAAATCATAAATTTATTAGTGATATCGTTTATAATTATACGCAAAATCATAAAACCACTAGGGAATTGGTTCGCATAGGTGTGGCGTATGGTAGTGATATTGAACTTGTGACACAGATATTGTTGGATGTAGTGAAGTCGCAAAGGTCAATTTTAAAAAGCCCTAAACCATTTGTGATCTTTGAAGATTTTGGTGATTCTGCCCTCATATTTGCCGTTAATTTTTACATTACCGATAGTTTTACAGACCCACGTGTAAAAAGTGAAGTACGGTATAAAATAGATGCTGAATTTAGAAAGCACAACATCTCTATTCCTTTTCCTCAAAGAGATGTGCATTTGTTTCAACAAGGTCCACTTCAGAACAACAATGTTTCAAATGTAGGGGATAATGAAAAAGCGTAATCTTCTATTTCTGATCTTAGGTTTGCTGCTTTTTACTTTTAATATAGTACTAGCGCAAACACCAGATGTTTTTAGATTGGAATATATGCTAATGCCAGAAAATAGTGGTGATGTTGAAACATCTCGTATTAAATTGGTAGTGAACGTACCCACTGCGGTTCGTGATAAGAAAGATTTTTTAGTACTTGGGGCAGAGTATAACAGATACAATTTTGAGGTTCCTGACGATTTGTTTCCTAATTCTGGAGACTTAAGCAAATTTCATGTGCTAGATGTGAATTTGGCTTATATGTATAAGTTATCTGAAAGTTGGCGATTGATTGGTGTTGTAACTCCTAGATGGTCTACGAACTTCGTTCAAGAACTTGAAAATGACGATTTTAATATGAACTATACCCTGGGCGCATATAAAAACGTAAAAGATGCTGATAAACCCTATATGTTGGTTTTGGGTATTTCATATAACGGTACTTCTCCAATAGATATACCGTTGCCCTTTGTGTATTTTGAAAAAAGATTTCACCCAAATTGGGCCTATACTTTAGGAGCACCAAAATCTGGTATGAAGTACTTTACCAAGAAAGGGCATTTTTTTCAGACAGAAATATTTTTAGATGGATATTATGTAAATATTCAGAATGATATTTTGTTGCCCGGTAATAATTTATCTACCGATGTTTCTTCTACGGCATTATTATTGACATTAGGCTATCAATATAAAATAACTAAAGATATGTCCGTTTACTTAATAGGTGGTCGTTCTATTTATCAAAATAGTGCTTTGCGAAACGAAGAAAGAGATGATATATTTACCTTAAACGACGCATCGGGTCTATATTTTAGAACAGGAATAAGAATAGGAATTTAAAAAGCAGTTATGTCAAAGATATTAGTAATAGAAGATGAAGCAGCAATTAGAAGGGTATTGGTTAAAATTTTATCCGAAGAAAATGATACCTACTCCGTAGAAGAAGCCGAAGACGGATTAAAAGGTATTGAGACTATAAAGAAGAATGACTATGACTTAGTACTCTGCGATATAAAAATGCCAAAAATGGATGGTGTAGAGGTACTTGAAGCTGCTAGAAAAATCAAACCTGAAATTCCGTTTATTATGATCTCGGGTCACGGAGATTTAGATACTGCCGTAAATACAATGCGTTTAGGTGCTTTTGATTATATCTCTAAACCGCCAGATTTAAATAGATTGCTTACTACCGTTAGAAATGCGTTGGATAGAAAGGTCTTGGTTGTGGAGAACAAGAACTTGAAGAAAAAGGTAAGTAAGAATTATGAGATGATCGGTGAGAGTAGCGAAATAGGTGCGATCAAAGATATGATCGAGAAAGTGGCACCTACAGATGCCCGTGTTTTAATTACCGGGTCTAATGGTACCGGTAAAGAACTTGTTGCACATTGGCTACATGAAAAGAGTGCAAGAAGTTCAGGGTCTTTTATAGAAGTAAACTGTGCTGCAATACCTTCTGAATTAATAGAGAGTGAATTGTTCGGTCACGTAAAGGGTGCCTTTACATCTGCAGTTAAAGATAGAGCAGGAAAGTTTGAAGCTGCTAATAAGGGTACTATATTTTTAGATGAAATAGGTGACATGAGCCTTTCTGCCCAAGCAAAAGTATTAAGAGCACTTCAAGAAAGTAAGATTTCTCGTGTTGGTACAGATAAAGATATAAAAGTCGATGTTCGTGTACTTGCGGCTACCAACAAAGATTTAAAGAAAGAAATTGAAGAAGGTAACTTTAGAGAAGATTTATACCACAGACTTGCCGTTATTCTTATACAGGTACCCAGCTTAAATGATAGAAGAGATGATATCCCATTACTAATTGAGCATTTTTCTAAAAAAATTGCAGCAGAGCAGGGTATGGCGGGTAAAACTTTTTCAGAGAAAGCTATTAAACTATTAAAAGCTTATGATTGGACAGGGAATATTCGTGAATTAAGAAACGTTGTTGAAAGGTTGATTATCCTTGGTGGTCAAGAGGTATCAGAGGATGATGTAAAATTGTTTGCCAGTAAGTAGTCTTAATAGTTACTTTTTGGAAGAACAATTACCAATTTTGTTTAAAGCTTCTTGGGTAATCTCTTTAGTGCGCAGATTGTAATATTTGCTGCCTTCAGAGATATCTGGTTTTAATAATTGAGCTTCACATTCATCGAAAATTCTAGTTGCAAAAGCAGTAGCGTCTTTACAGTTAACACTTTGAACTACCTTATCTAACGAAATACGATATTTTTCTAAAGAAGTATCTATGGTCTCGAAAAGGTCTTTCTTTTTTGTTTTACTCTTGGTTTTTGTAGTGGTTTTTTCTGCCTTAGCGCTAGTGTTTATCGAAAGTGCGTCGTTTGCGTATGTACTTTCATGAGTATCATGAGATTCCAATACCGATATTGTATTGTTGGTAAGGCTAATAGATTTGCTCAAATAAGTAATTGTACCCTCTAAAGTTGTGGATTTAGTGGCAAGTGTTAGCACCTCCATATTTTCCAGCATACTTTTCTTTGCCTTTTTGCAACCACAAACATTTAATTGATTTTTAGATTTTTCTAAAGCGCTAATTGCTCTGTAGGCGTAAAAACGAGCTTGATTGATATCTTGGGTAAGTAATGCTGCGTTTATTTGAGTTTTGGCATAACCCATATTAGAATTGGCATATTCACACTCAACATTCATACCGAATGAGGATAAGGACAGTAGTGCGATTGCACAGAAAAAAAAGATATTTTTCTTCATAAGTAGGTGGTTTTAGTGCAAGATTTGGGATCTTACACGGATAAATTTAGATGCTTTACCTTGTTGAAAATATTATTTTCGATACAATACACTTCAATCACGTTAAACGGATTTGTGAGAAATGTATTACTTATGTTTTGGTGTCGAATTAGTAATAATTAATATTAAACTTTATATTTAAATATGGATGAATTAAAAATAGACAATTATAGGACCAATAAAAATTTTAAAATAGCTGATTATGAGACTTTTGAAGATTTTGGGAAGTCTGATAAAGAACTTAAAAAAGAATTGTCAAAAATAAGAAGAGATCTTGGCGAATTTCAAGACACTATCTATGCACATGGAAAGTATAGTATTCTAGTTTGCCTGCAAGGTATGGACACCGCTGGTAAAGATAGTTTAATTCGTGAGGTATTTAAAGATTTCAATGTCAGTGGTGTTGAAGTACATAGCTTTAAAGTCCCTACCGAACTAGAACTAAGTCATAATTATCTATGGCGTCATTATATAGTATTGCCGGCAAAAGGTAAATTCGGAGTATTCAATAGAACCCATTACGAAAATGTTCTGGTAACCAGAGTACACCCAGAATACATTTTAAACGAGCATATACCAGGTATACATACGGTAGATGATATAGACCAAAAATTTTGGGATAAAAGATTTGAGCAAATAAATGACTTTGAACGTCACCTAGCCGAAAATGGAACTTTAATTTTTAAATTCTTTTTAAATCTATCTAAAGAAGAGCAGCGCCAACGATTATTAAGACGATTAGCTCTTAAAGAGAAGCATTGGAAATTTTCTCCAGGAGATTTAAAAGAACGTAAGTTGTGGGATGCATACCAGCATTGCTATGAAGAAGCTATTTCTAAAACATCCCATGATCATGCACCGTGGTTCGCTATACCTGCGGATAACAAAAAGGCAACTCGTGTTATAGTAGCATCCATACTATTAGAATCGTTAAAAAAATACAAAGATATTAAGGAGCCCATGTTAAGCGAAAAAATAATGGCTAATTTAGACAGCTATGAAGAACAATTACAGACTGAAAAATAAACTTGCTTTATTATTTGTCATTGCAATTATATATGTGGGGCAGTCTCAGCAAACGGATCAAGACCAGATCAAGAAACTTTATGATACCGCGCTTACCGAAGGGGATGGTTATGATTGGTTGAATTATTTATCCAATCAAATAGGTGGACGATTATCAGGGTCTATTCAAGCCCAACAAGCGGTAGATTATACAAAGGCGCAATTAGATTCTTTAGGTTTGGACAAAGTTTGGTTACAACCGGTAAAGGTTCCTAAATGGGTTAGGGGTACACCAGAATTTGCTTATTTTGAAACATCGCCAGGTACAACTACTAATGTACCTATTTGTGCAATTGGTGGTTCGGTAGCTACTCCGGCAACAGGTGTAAAAGCGAATATTATAGAGGTTCAAGGTATAGAACAGCTGGCGGCACTTGGTAAAGGTAAAATTCAGGGAAAAATAGTGTTTTTCAATAAACCTATGGATGCTACCCAAATTAACACGTTTACTGCTTATTCCAATTGTGTGGATCAGCGTTATGCAGGTGCTTTAGAGGCATCTGAATTTGGTGCTGTAGGTGTAATTGTTCGTTCAATGAATCTTCGTTTAGATGATTATCCGCATACGGGATCAATGAACTATGGAGAGCAAGCGGTATCAGATAGAATTCCTGCTGCGGCAATTAGTACCAATGCTGCAGAATTATTAAGTACTTCTTTAAAATTGAATCCTGCTATTGAATTTTATTTTAAACAAAACTGTAAACAATTCAATGATGTAGAATCATATAATGTTATCGGGGAAATCAGAGGAACAACTAAACCAGAGGAAGTTATTGTTGTTGGTGGTCATTTAGATTCTTGGGATCTTGGTGATGGTTCTCATGATGATGGTGCTGGTTGTGTTCAAAGTATGGAGGTCTTAAATCTATTCAAAAAAACAGGTTATAAGCCAAAACGTACGGTAAGAGTAGTTCTTTTTATGAATGAGGAAAATGGTTTAAGAGGTGGTAAAAAGTATGCGGAAATAGCTAGTACCAAAAATGAAAAACACATTTTTGCATTAGAAAGTGATTCTGGCGGATTTTCTCCTCGCGGATTTACTTTTGAAAGCTCCGACAAAGATTTTGAGAAAGTTCTGGAATGGAAAAGTCTTTTTAAACCATACTTAATACACTATTTTGAAAAAGGTTTTAGTGGTGCGGATATTGGTCCGTTAAAAAACGATGGATTGGTATTGGCAGGTTTACGACCAGATTCTCAACGTTATTTTGACCATCACCATGCAGAGAACGATACCTTTGAGCATGTAAATAAAAGAGAGCTTCAATTAGGTGCTGCATCTATGGCAAGTTTAATATATCTGGTAGATAAATACGGATTTTAATTGCTACTATTTCTGCTATAATAGTAACAAAATCAATTTGTGTTTTTGAAAATCATGAAATGTTCAAATCGTTAAATTTCTTTACCTTTGCCAGATACTAAAAAAATAAAAATGGAAGACGGAATTTACGCCAAGTTCAATACAAATAAAGGCGAAATACTAGTAAAATTAACTCACGATAAAACTCCTGGTACTGTAGGTAACTTTGTAGCCCTAGCTGAGGGTAACAAAGAGAATAGTGCTAAGGGTAAAGGTGAGCCTTATTATAATGGTTTGAAATTTCATAGGGTTATTCCAGATTTTATGGTTCAAGGAGGTTGCCCTCAAGGTACCGGAACAGGTGATGCTGGCTATAAATTCGATGATGAATTTCACCCAGAATTGAAGCATGATACTCCTGGTGTTCTTTCTATGGCAAATGCCGGTCCTGGAACCAATGGAAGCCAATTTTTTATTACTCACGTACCAACACCATGGTTAGATAACAAGCATACTGTATTTGGTCATGTAGAGGCTGGTCAAGAAGTTGTGGATGCTATAGCGCAAGATGACGTTATTGAATCTTTGGAAATTGTTAGAGTTGGTGATGCAGCACAAAAGTGGAATGCATTAAAGGCTTTTGAAGATTTCAATGCTTCAGGTGAGGCTAGATTAGCTGCCGAAAAAGCAAAGCAAGAAGCTGAACTTGATAAAGTAGCGGCAGGTTTTGATACTACGCCATCAGGTCTTCGTTATAAGATGATCCAGAAAGGTGATGGTGCCAAGGCTGTTAAAGGTGAGAAAGTTTCTGTACACTACGAAGGTTCTCTTTTAAATGGTCAAGTATTCGATTCATCTTACAAACGTAACTCTCCTATTGATTTTCAATTAGGAATTGGTCAAGTTATTCCAGGTTGGGATGAAGGTATTTCTTTACTACAAGTTGGTGATAAAGCACGTTTTGTAATCCCTTCTGATCTAGCTTATGGATCTGCAGGTGCAGGTGGCGTTATACCACCAAACGCTACACTGATCTTTGATGTAGAATTAATGAAGGTAGGTTAAGAAACCTAACTACTTTAAAATAATAATAAACACCTGTATCATTTTGATATGGGTGTTTTTTTTGATGTTTACTTTTTACGAGTAACGAAACTGCCTAACAGCAAAATAACGTTAACTACCATCAAAACTAAAAATACGGTCAAAAATGTGGTCATAAATACATGGTTAAGGTAGGGGAACCGCTCTTGTTTAACCAATAGATATGTATTTATATAAAAGGTTGCGTTTAGGTTGAACAAATTTTTAAAAAAAAATAGGCACAAAAAAACCCGAACCAATCGATTCGGGTTTTATACTATAAAAAAGTTAAATCTTTACCTAGTCAATTACTTTCACATTAACGGCGTTTAATCCTTTTTTACCTTGTTGTAGTTCAAATTCTACAACATCACCTTCACGAACTTCATCGATTAAGCCAGAAATGTGTACAAAATGATCTTCGTTTGAACCATCTTCAGTGATAAATCCGTAACCTTTAGAATCATTGAAGAATTTTACTGTTCCTTTACTCATAATAGAAAAATTAAATATTAATTAAAGAGCGAAGATAGTTTTTTTTTGTTTAAAAACTTAAAATCTTGTACGTTATCTTATGGTTAACAAATATCTTCTAAAGTATTGAGAATGAACTTGTTTTTATTGCTATGCACTAGGGTCTGGTGTCATTCTTAAATACGGTTTTACCTCCGTAATTCCTTTTGAAAAAATGCCCTTTGCATCTTCGGTAGATATTGCCGGACTCACCACCACATCCTTGCCATGCTCCCAATTTGCTGGTGTGGCAACCTTATGATTTGCGGTAAGTTGTAAGGAATCTACTACTCTTAAAAGCTCATAAAAGTTTCTTCCTGTAGATGCCGGGTAGGTCAAAGTAAGTTTTACGGTTTTATCTGGTGCAATAATAAATACAGAACGAACGGTTAAGTTATTATCTGCATTTGGGTGGATCATATCATATAGGTCAGAAACTTTTTTATCCTCATCTGCAATGATAGGAAAATTTACTACCGTGTTTTGAACTTCGTTTATGTCTTTGATCCATTCTGCGTGAGAAGCGGCACCATCAACACTTAATGCGATCATTTTTACGTTACGCTTGTCAAATTCATCTTTAAATTTAGCTGCCGTACCCAATTCTGTAGTACAAACTGGAGTAAAATCTGCCGGGTGTGAAAACAAAATTCCCCAACTATCGCCTAAGTAATCGTAAAAGTTAATAGTTCCCATTGAACTGTCTGCCGTAAAATTAGGTGCTTTGTCACCTAAGCGTAATGTTGCCATATTTATATTTTTTAATGTGTTTTATTTTATATCCTATAAAATTAGTAGATTATTTAGCGAAGCCTAAAGTTTTAGGGTTAAAAGTCTATTAAAATTTTCTACTTTTAGTTTATGGAAGATTTAGAAAAATTACGATATCCGATTGGTCATTTTGAGTGTCCCGACAATATTTCTGATGAGCATATAAAGCAATGGATAACTGCTTTGAAAACATTACCGCAACGGTTAGTTGATTTGGTCAGTGATTTTTCTGAATCTCAATTAGAAACTCCATACCGTGAGGATGGTTGGACGGTAAGGCAAGTAATTCATCATATTGCAGATAGTCACCACCATAGTTATACTCGTTTTAAATGGGCATTGACTGAGAATAGACCGCTAATTAAAGTCTACGAAGAAAACTTGTGGAGTGAACTTATTGATGCCAAGACAGCACCCATAGCTCTTTCACTTTCTTATTTAACGGCGTTGCACGCTAAATTGGTTTACATGTGCGAAAGACTAACGCTAGACGATTTAAAAAGAAGTTATATTCACCCAGAGGGCAACGTTAATGTATCTGTAGCAGAAAATATTGGTAAATATGCATGGCATGGTAACCATCATTTTGCACATATTAAAACCTTGGCAGAGCGTAAAGGTTGGTAAGAAATTTATAAGACTTTTTTTAGGAGGTACATCGGTTTTTCGTCTTCAATAACATTGTTGAATGGCACTTGGGTTATGGCTGCTATTTTAAAAGAATGTTTTTGATAAAATGGTAGCGCCATTCCTTTTTGCATAGATTCTAAAAAGATTACTTTTTTAGCGTTGTTCTTGGCAATTTTTTCAACAAATCGCAGACTTTCAGCACCAATGCCTTTTCCTGAATATTCGTTGATTATATAGATTTTGTCAAGGTACAAAGCATCGGCTTTGCTAAACTCTTGCAGTTTTTTGTGTAAGGTGATTTTTAACAAACCTACATATGCGGATTCTATTTTAATTACATATAAAATGGTGTCCTGATCTTTTTCTTCCTGTAGTAAAACCTCTTTCGTAAAGCTATTTTCTATATATGTTTTGGTATTGCCATTGGGCCATAAATGTGTGTAATGTTGATTATAGGCTTTCCTGCCTATGTCAATATAGGTGTTGTAAAGTTCTGGTTTCAGTTGTTCAAACTGAATATTACTCTCCATAATTTGTAGTGAGAATTTTATTGATTACTAGATTTCCATTTAATATTACAACCTATGCTAGGCTTTTGATTTGGGTCTATTACTTCACCTTTTAAAAGATTTTCAATGGCATTTCTAAGGTCTTTGCCGGTTAACGGTAAACCATTTCCTGGTCTAGAATCATCTAACTGACCGCGGTAAACTAATTTTAACTCTCCGTCAAAAAGGAAAAAATCCGGGGTGCAGGCGGCATCGTATTTTTTTGCAATAGATTGGTCTTCGTCATATAGGTATGGGAAAGTATAATTTTCAGCTTTAGCCTTTATCCTCATATAATGTGGACCATCTTCTGGGTAGTTTTCAACATCATTGCTCGAAATAGCTATAAAGTGAATTCCTTTTTTCTGATATTCAATAGCCATTTTAGAAATTTCAGGGTTTACATGAATTACAAATGGGCAATGGTTGCAGATAAACATGATAACTGTTCCCTTATGACCGTTTAAAGCATGCAAATTCATGGTTTTTTTACTTACAGTATCTAACAGACTAAATTCTGGAGCTACCGTACCCAATGCTAACATCTTGCTTTCCGTTCTTGCCATATCAACTAATAATTTATGGTACTAAGTTAAGGATTATATTAAGCTTGTCTTTCCTTTATAATATTCAAAAACCTTTAAAAATTTCAAAAATGGAAAATTCATATATTTCTTTATCCAACGCAATTAAAGCATTGCAAGATGAGGGCTACACGGAAGATTTTAACTTGTGTGATGCTGGTGTAGAAAATAAAAGTAAGAAGAACATACATACTACAACCGAATTAGAGGTCGTAAAATTTTATCGTTTTGAGGGTATGAGCAACCCAGATGACAATACCATCTTATATGTTATTGAAACCAATACTGGTGAAAAGGGTCTTTTGGTAGATGCGTATGGAATGTATGCGGGCAATGTACCTAAAGATATGATAGAAAAGCTTAAATTGAGCTAATGAAAGATACTATTACTTGGCAAGATTTCGGTAAAATCGATATGAGAGTGGGTACAATTATAGATGTTCTGGATTTTCCGGAGGCTAGAAATCCCTCATATAAATTACATATAGATTTTGGTGATGAAATAGGGGTTAAAAAAACATCTGCTCAAATAACGGAAAAGTACAAGAAAGAAGACCTTGTAGGACTTCAAGTAACAGCTGTTGTTAATTTTCCTAAAAAGCAAATTGCCAATTTTATGAGTGAATGTCTTATATTGGGAGCTGTAGAAAATAGTTCCGTGGTGCTTCTTCAACCGCAAATGAAAGTGCCAAACGGATTAAAAATCTCCTAGATATTTGACTGATAATATTTTAGATACCATTCATATTAATTTTGATTCGGGTTCTCTTTGGATGATGAACCTTGTTTTAAGTTTGGTCATGTTTGGCGTAGCTTTAGAGATTTCAGTTTCAGATTTTAAACCTTTGTGGCAAAAGCCTAAAGCGTTGTTGTTGGGTTTAACTAGTCAGTTTGTTTTACTACCGGCTTTGACTTTTTTATTGGTGCTTATAATTGAGCCTTTACCAAGCATAGCACTTGGTATGTTTATGGTTGCGGCCTGCCCTGGAGGTAATATTTCTAATTTTATATCCTACTTATCTAAAGCCAATACGGCATTGTCCGTAAGTCTTACGGCTATTGCTACTATGTTAGCGGTTGTAATGACGCCCTTAAATTTTCATTTCTGGTCCATGCGCTATGAGCCAAGTGCAGGTTTAATTCAAGATATTTCAATAGCACCTTTAGAGATGATTAAACTGGTTTTTTTATTACTGGGGCTGCCTTTGATTTTAGGTATGTATGTAAATTCTAAGAAACCAAAATTGGCTTTGAAAATAGCAAAGAAACTAAAAATAGTATCGTTGGTGTTTTTTATTAGCTTGGTATTTATAGCGCTATTTAATAACCGTGTTATTTTTATGGATTATGTACTTTATGTTTTTTGGATTGTATTAATTCATAATCTAATTGCATTTTCTACGGGTTATAGTCTTGGTAGATTATTTAAATTACCGGTAGATAGTCTTAGGTCAATAACCATTGAAACCGGAATTCAGAACTCTGGTTTGGGTTTACTTTTAATTTTCACCTTTTTTGATGGATTAGGAGGGATGGCGCTTCTTGCCGCATTTTGGGGGATTTGGCACATAGTTTCGGGATTAATTTTAGCTGCTTTTTGGAATAGAAAACCGGTTACTAAAGAGACTATAACGTGAGCGGATTATTGTATTCTTTGGTTAAAATTGTTGTAAAAACCGGACTGTACGGTTATCATAAGAAAATTGTCATTTCTGGGTTGGAGAATATTCCTAAAGATAAGCCTGTAATGTTTTTACCAAATCATCAAAGCGCACTTATAGATGTTTTGCTAATTGCAACAGATTGTAATAGAAAACCTTACTTTCTAACGCGATCAGATGTTTTTAAGGGCAAATTTTTAAAACGTATGTTCTCTTATTTTCAAATGCTACCTATTTATAGAATGCGCGATGGTAGAGATACACTTTCTAATAACGATGCTATATTTAATTCATGTGCAGAAATTTTAAATAGGGGAGAAGCTCTACTTTTATTCCCAGAGGCAAATCATAATCTTAAGCGATCAGTTAGAACGTTAAGCAAGGGCTTTACAAGAATTTTGATACGCACTTTTGAATTATACCCAGATTTAGATGTTCAACTAATACCTGTAGGATTAAATTACAAGCATGCCGCTCATTTTCCTGATGAGGTGGCGATATATTATGGAGCTCCAATTTCAGCTAAGAGTTTTTATGATTCAAAAGACTTGAATAAAACAAGTTTTGATATGAAGCGGGAAATTTCTGGGCGACTGAAGAAATTAACCGTTCATATTCCAAATGAAGGAGCGTATGAGATGATTTTAAATCGATTAAATGCTGAGAACGCAGACTTTCTAAATCCTATGTCAACGAATGAAAAAATTGAATCATACACTCATCAAGAGCAGCGATTATCTAATGACACAATACCTAGACAACCAAAGCGAAGTTTATTCAAGTTTTTATTTACTGTGTTAAATTTTCCTATTGTTCTTATATGGAGGATATGGTTGAAACCAAAAGTACCTAAAGATGAGTTTATGGGTACCTTTAGATTTGCCTGTGCAATTATAACTTATCCTATTTATATGACTTTGCTTTTTGCTATTCTATCATTTAGTTTATCTGCATACTTAGCATGTGTAATACTGAGTATGTTGACATTGGTAAATGTTGGATTGGTAAAGTATGGTTTGCGGTAGTTAACTATTCACAAAATAAAAACGGCCCTTAAATAAGGACCGTTAATTTGTAAAAGAAAGTTTAAATATTATATATCTTCAAAACTGACATCTGTAAAGCTAGACGTACTTGTAGGTGTACTTTCAACAGCTATTTCAGCTGCAGTTGCTACTTCTTCTTTCTTAAAATCTTTTTGATGTCTTTCAGAAATTACTTCGGATCCTTTTTCATTAATGATGAAATCCATCATTTCTTCAACATTTTCTTTGAAGGCATCAAAGTCTTCTTTGTATAAATAGATTTTATGCTTTTTGTAATGGAAGGATCCATCGTCATGTGTAAATTTCTTACTTTCTGTAATCGTTAAATAATAGTCCCCAGCTTTTGTACTTCTTACATCGAAAAAATACGTTCTTCTACCTGCGCGTAAAACTTTGGAGTGAATTTCTTCCTGATCTGATAAATCTCTTTCGCTCATTTCTAATGTTTAGTGTCGTTATACTATCAAAAATGAAAAAAAAAACATTATCCTACAACAATTTTCTAATTTTCTTTCTCTGAGAGTTGTTTGTGATAGAGGTCTTTATAGTAACCTTCTTTCGTATTTAGCTCATCATGTGTACCTTGCTGAATTAGTCTTCCGTCATCTAAAACCAGAATTTTATCAGCATTTTTGGCAGAAGAAACTCTATGACTTACAATTAATGTAGTTTTATTCTGAGAGGCTTTTTTTAGATTATTCAATATTTCTTCCTCCGTTTCGGTATCCACTGCAGAAAGACAGTCATCAAATAAATAAATTTGTGGTTTCTTGATCAATGCTCTTGCAATAGAAACACGTTGCTTTTGTCCTCCGCTTAATGTAATACCTCTTTCTCCTAAAACGGTATCGTATTTTTTAGAAAAACCCATGATGTTTTCATGAACAACGGCATCTTTGGCAATATCTATAATTTCTTGATCCGTGGCATCTTCTTTTCCAAACTTAATATTATTCTTAATACTGTCAGAAAAGAGAAAGGCATCTTGTGGTACGGCACCGATAGATTCTCTTAAACTGGTTAAATCGATATGTTTTATTGGTTCGTCATCTATTAAAATTTCGCCAGATGTGGTGTCGTATAATCGTGCCACTAAATCTAAAATAGTTGATTTACCCGATCCGGTTTTACCAATTATCGCTGTTGTTTCGCCCTCATTTATAGTAAAAGATAACTGTTTAAGCGCGTTGATGTTGGTGTCTTGGTATGTAAAATCAACATCTTTAAATTCAATCTTACCTTTTACATTATGTTGATGAGTTGGCGTGTTCTTTATTTCTGACTCCTGATTTAAGAACTCATTAATGCGTTGTTGGCTGGCAGCAGCTCTTTGTACTATAGAAGTAAGCCATCCTACAATAGCAACTGGCCAAGTAAGCATATTTACGTATAAAATAAACTCGGCAATTAAACCAACTTCAATTTCACCGGCTAAATACTGTTTTCCGCCAATATAAATAACCAATATATTACTGATACCTATTAGTAGTATCATTAATGGAAAAAACCAAGCATTAACTTTTGCCAAGCTTACACTTTTCTCTTTACCTTCATTGGCAAGTTTTACTAGATCATCATTGGTCTGTGGCTCTAAAGCATAGGCTTTAATGACCGAAACTCCTGAAAATATTTCTTGCGTAAATGTAGAAAGTGTAGATAGGTATTGTTGTACAATAGTACTTCTCTTATGTATGACCTTACTTATTTGATATATTAAAACAGATAAAAAAGGTAATGGCAAAAGGGTATAGGCAGCCAAAGTTGGTGCTTTAATAAACATCAACGGTATCAAGCAGGCAAATAATGTCAAAGTTTGCATGCCGTACATTATCGCAGGGCCAGCATACATACGTACCTCATTTACATCTTCACTTATTCTATTCATTAAATCTCCTGTTCTATTTTTCTTGTAGAAATTGAGACTAAGCTTTTGATAATGGTCAAATATTTCATTTTTAAGATCGTATTCTATATATCTTGAAATATTTATTATTAATTGACGCATTAAAAAAGTAAAGAAACCAGATAATATTGCTGCACCTACTATAATAAGTATATACTCCATCAGCAGTTCTTGCGCTGTTGATTTTTCTATTTCCGCATTTATATACTGTTCAACTACGGTAATAGAATTATTAACGTAAGAGGGCATAATCAATTGAAATAACCTTGCAACTATGGTTATTATGATGCCGAAAAAAAGCTTAAGCCAGTATTTTTTAAAGTATTTATTTAGATGCTTAAGTTCTTTCATAAGTTGTAGAAAAACTGATAGTTTAAAATTCTGTTGGCAAAGATAGTTTTTTGACCTAAAACGATATGTTATAAATAAGCTAAGATAAATACGATTGCTATTGTGACCCTTTAAATAGATACTTACCTTTGCGGCTTTATTACTCGATAAACGAGATTTAATGCTGCCAGGGCTTGCCCCTGGGTTATTTATTAATAATTAAACAAGTTCTTTCAAATGCTTACAAGAAGGCACATTAGGGTAAAGGTAATGCAGAGTATTTACGCTCTAATTCAGTCTAAGGACGATTCATTACAGAAACAAGAGAAGTTTTTAAAGGTAAGCATAGAGAATACCTATACGCTGTACCTCTTATGGTTAAGCCTTTTTGTTGAGTTACAGAAAAGAGCGGCAGACCAAATTTCCCTTTCCGCCAATAAATACATTACCGATAAAAAGACAGCATTTCCTAATCCTAAAAAGTTTATTCAAAACAAATTGTTATTGCAAATTGTTGAGAATAAGACCTTAGAAGAAGAGCTTACCCACAGAAAGTTAGATAATTGGTATTTGAACGAAGAGTATGTAAAGTTGATTTACAAAGAAATCTTAGAGAGCGAAGCTTACCAAAAATATATGTCTACTGCAGAAAGTGACTACGCTGCAGATAAGGATTTGGTGATTACCTTGTTCAAGAACATTATTGCACCTAACGATAAAATCTACGACTACTTTGAAGATGATAAGTTAACGTGGGTAGACGATATACCTATTGTAAATACATTTGTTCTAAAACATTTTAAGAAAGCAAAGTTAACGCATACGGAATCTTACTTTTTACCTAGTTTGTTAAAGGATGATGAGGATATGACATATGCTATGCAATTGTTGACCAGAACCTTATTGAAGAACGATGCGTTAGAAAAAGAGATCGAGGGCAAGACACCAAATTGGGACAAAGATCGTATTGCCGGTATTGATAGCATTTTATTAAAAATGGCCATTTGCGAGCTGTTGCATTTCCCTTCTATACCGGAAAGGGTGACTATTAATGAATACTTGGAAATTGCCAAAGAATATTCTACGCCAAAAAGTAGTATTTTCATAAATGGTATTCTTGATAAGCTTACTAAAGAATACAAGTCAGAAGGAAAGCTTAACAAAATGGGAAGAGGTCTATTATAAAAATATTTTATAATTTTACAATTAATTGATAAATCTAAATAGTATGAAAAAAATAGTTCTAATCGTTGGTCTTGTATCAATGGTAGCTTTTACTTCTTGTAAGGACAATGCATCAAGTAAAATCAAAACAGATAATGTAGCAGAAGCTGCTGTAAGAGATGAGGCCGCTAAAGCTGTGCCTGTTATGTCTTTTGATAAAGCAGAACATGATTTTGGTACAATTGAGCAGGGTACTCCACAAGAGACCGTATTTACTTTTACCAATACAGGTAATGCTCCGTTAATTATTACCGATGCAAAAAGTAGCTGTGGTTGTACGGTTCCTAATCCTCCAAAGGATCCTATTGCACCAGGTGAAACGGGTGAGTTAAAAGTAAACTTTAACGGTTCTGGCCAAAACCAGGTTACTAAAACTATTACCGTTACGGCTAACACTGAAAAAGGTTCTGAGCTTTTGAGAATCAAAGCTTTCGTTAACCCAAAAGGAGCAGCTCCATTAGGACCTGTTAAATAATTATAAATTACAGATATACCAAAAATGGGTGATATAGGGCAGTTTCTTCCGATGATTTTGATTTTTGTGGTCGCATATTTTTTTATGATCAGACCTCAAATGAAAAGACAAAAGGAGGAAAAAAAGTTTTCGGCAGAATTAAAACGTGGTGATCGTGTTATTACCAAAAGTGGTCTGCACGGAAAAGTAGTAGATTTGAATGATAAGGATTTCTCTTGCGTTTTGGAAACAATGGCAGGAAAATTAAAATTTGATAGATCTGCCATATCCATGGAAATGAGCGCTAAGTTAAACGCTCCGGAGAAAAAGTAGCTAAACGTTGGGTAAGCACATGCGGTTTTATTAACGAACCGGTTAAAAGGTTTATCCTAAGCATTAGAATAGTATAATCTCCGATTATTGAGTAACTTTTTCTTAATTCATAAAAAAAGCACCAATGGTAACATTGGTGCTTTTTTTATGGTAATTAGCTATTATCTCCTATACATCTCAAGCAGGCCTTTACCTGCCAATATTAATGGTATGATCTTTTCCAATCTGGAGAGTTTGGTTTGTTCTTGTTTGGCAGTTGCAATAAATTCAGCGTAATCTTTCTGTTTGGAATAGGTTAATTTTTGAAAAGCAACTTTGATATCTTCATTGTTTTCAAGCGCTACGGATAAGTGGGTGGGAATGGTAATTTTGGTTTTTGGCTTTCTCTTTACTTTTACATGTAGCCCCTTTTTCTGATTTTCAATGGCTTCATTTATATATGATGTTACTAGAGCTGTATCTATATCTTCTTCCGAAGAATATTTTAAGTGGCGCATTGCCATAGTTTTACCCTCTTGTGCATTTTCAAGTACTTTTTTAGGGTCACTTAAAAATACACCGTTAAAGAACCAAATGCCAAAATGGTTTTTGAATTTGTTTATAGCAATAACATTTTTACCGTTGATCATATAGGTGGGGAAACTCCATTTGTAGGTTTCCGTCATGCCATGGTCCAAAGCAAGGGCTCTTAATTTGGCCACACCATTTTTAAACAGATGCGCCTCATTATAAAATATTTCTATTTTCTCTTGCTTTTCCATACTAATGTTGATTTGCTGTCAACTCGCAAATACGTACAATTACTTCTACTGCCTTTTGCATACTCTCAACGGGCACATACTCGTATTTTCCATGGAAATTATGTCCGCCGGCAAAAATGTTAGGGCAGGGTAGGCCCATGTAGCTCAGTTGGGATCCATCGGTTCCTCCTCTAATGGGTTTAATGATCGGTTTTATTCCTATATCCTCCATAGCCTTTTTAGCGGTTTCTACAATATGAAAAACAGGTTCTACCTTTTCTTTCATATTAAAATATTGATCATTTAATTCTAGATTGATACAATTATCATATTCATTATTATACTTCTTGACAATATCTTGTACCAATTCTTTTCGTTTATTGAAATGTTTTAAATCGTGATCTCTAATAATGAGTTCTACGGTTGCATTTTCAATTTCTCCATCAAAATGATGCACGTGAAAAAAACCTTCTCGACCAGTGGTTTCTTCCGGCACTTCATGTTTTGGTAAATCGCTGATAATCTTATTGGCGATTAAAAGGGCATTTACCATTTTACCTTTTGCATAACCTGGGTGTACACTTTTACCTTTTACCTTGATTTTTGCTCCCGCGGCATTGAAGTTTTCATATTCTAGCTCGCCAATTTGACTTCCGTCCATAGTATATGCCCAAGCAGCTCCAAATTTTTCTACATCAAATTTATGTGCACCACGACCAATCTCCTCATCTGGAGTAAAGCCAACTCGAATAGGTCCGTGCTTTATTTTAGGATTGTTGATCAAATATTCCATGGCAGTTACAATCTCTGTAATACCCGCTTTATCATCTGCACCCAAAAGTGTGGTGCCATCTGTAGTAATTATGGTCTGGCCAATATACTGTAGTAAATCATCAAAATAGGAAGAAGATAAAATGATGTCTTTCTCTTTGTTCAGAACAATATCTTTACCATCATAGTTTCTAATGATCTGCGGATTTACATTCGTACCTGAAAAATCTGGTGACGTATCAAAATGAGAAATAAAACCAATGGTAGGTACTTCGTGATCCACATTAGAAGGTAGGGTTGCCATGATATATGCATTATCATCTATAGTAACATCTGTCATACCTACAGCCTTTAACTCTTCAACTAGTTTATTGGCTAAATTCCATTGCTTTTCAGTGCTTGGTGTGGTCTCTGATGATGAATCGCTTTGCGTATCAATAGTAATGTAACTAATGAAACGGTCTATAATATGCTGCATGCTAAATGTGTTTTATCAAAAATAAGCTTATATATTGTAATTTTATAAACGTAATATTCCATAAATACAATGTTGATGAAATTTAGGTATCTAGTAGTATTGGCTTCTGTTTTATTTTTCACAAATGTAAATGCACAAGCAGATTGTATTCTTGGTGTAGGCGTTACAAGCGATTCTATTATATCAGATATCTTTCAGTTGAACGATATGCAAAAAGCAAAACTGGAACAATTTAGTACTGATTTCAAACTCCAAAATGAAACCTTGAATAATAATTTAGCTGAGGTTAAGAGTAAACATCCTCAAAGCAATGTTACTGAACTTCGTCAACTGGCCGATAAATATAAAAATGTAATGGACAGTATGGCTAGGGTTCAAGAAATAACGGATAAGAAAATGTTGGCTTTGTTCAACTCAAATCAGTATGAATTATACTTGTCTTTATGTAAAGATGCATCACGGTCAGCCTACATTGTGGTACCTGCTGTTTATACAGATAGCATATCTAATGAAAACAGATAAAATATTGCTTAACTTTTTCATTTACAGTTTGTACTTTTGCGGCTTATAAATTATATACATGTACAGGCTTTTTATTAGACCTCTTTTATTTCTTCTCGATCCAGAAAAAGTTCACCACATTAGTTTTTCAAGTATTAAGTTTTTTTCCAAAATAGGTCTGTCAGGACTTATAAAATCTATGTTCGTTGTTGAGGATAAGCGTTTGGAACGTGAGCTTTTTGGTTTAAAATTTAAAAATCCCGTTGGTTTGGCCGCCGGTTTTGATAAAAATGCTGTTTTATATAATGAACTTTCTGATTTCGGGTTTGGATTCGTAGAGATAGGTACATTGACACCTAAGCCTCAGGAGGGGAACCCTAAGAAGAGGCTATTCCGTTTAAAAGAAGATAAGGCTATCATTAACCGAATGGGATTTAATAATCATGGCGTCTTTGAAGCGGTAGAGAATTTAAAGAAAAACCATAAAGTACTTATAGGTGGTAATATAGGTAAGAACAAAGTGACACCTAATAATGAAGCCATCAAAGATTACCTAATTTGTTTTGATGCACTATTTAATCATGTAGATTACTTTGTTGTGAATGTAAGTTCACCAAATACTCCGGGTTTGCGTGAGCTACAGGATAAAGAGCCATTAACGGCATTGTTGAATGAACTTCAACTAGAAAATGCTAAGCAAAGTGAACGTAAAGAAACTATACGTAAACCTATTTTGTTGAAAATAGCACCAGACCTTACTGATAGTCAATTGTTAGATATTATTGATATAGTAAGCGATACTTCTATAGATGGGGTTATTGCGACCAATACAACTATTTCTAGAGAGAATTTGAAATCTCATGCGCTAATAACTGAAGAAGCTGGCGGACTTAGTGGTGCTCCTTTAAAAGATAGAAGTACAGAGGTTATTCGCTTTTTAGCTCAAAAAAGTAATAAAGCATTTCCAATAATTGGTGTGGGTGGTATAAACTCTGCTGAAGATGCCATAGAGAAATTAGATGCCGGGGCAGATTTAATTCAATTATGGACGGGGTTTGTATATGAAGGTCCTGCTTTGGTGAAACAAATTAACAAAGCTCTTTTGGAGAAAACAGCTACTGCATAGCAGAATCTTTTTAATATAGAAAAGCCCTTGTACAAATTGTGCAAGGGCTTTTTTTAATTGTAATCGGTTCTATTTTTTGGTCCAATAATCTACCACGAATACATCTTCTAAATGCGGAGTTAATACAGCTCCAAAAGCTTTGTGGTCTGGGTGCGGTAAATAAATTGCCCGATCCTCTTCACTTTCAAAAGTGAGAAAAAAGGCATGTGTAAAGCCTTTATCCAAACCTTCCGGACTATTGTTCAGTCCCCATTCATATCCTTTTATTTGCTCAATTTTTGAAGGTAGCGCACTAAAAGCATCTTCAACTTTTTTAATCTGTGCAGGGGTTGTTCCTTCCTTAAACTTAAAAAATACGGTGTGCCTTAATAAGCTATCGCTTTGGATCATTGTTGTTGAGTTCATGTTTTCATTTGTCTTGGCAAAAGCGTTTGAAGCAAATGAAATACTAATTAGTAACAGAAGTAATTTGATTTTCATAGTGTTTGATTTTTAAACAAGATATTAAAAATAGGTGTAATTGGCGGTAATTCGTACTTTTCCGGTAGAACTAATATTTTTAAGTTTGAATTACGAGATTTTATTGGCTTTTTCAATGGCGACCTTTGTTCTGGCACTTTCACCCGGTCCTGATAATATATTCGTGCTCATACAAAGCATTAGTAATGGCAAAAAATATGGCTTAGCGGTCGTTGCAGGATTAATGACCGGTTGTTTAGTACATACTACATTATTGGCATTTGGGGTTTCTGCAATTATTAAGAATAACCCTCCCATATTTACTTTTATTAAAATGTTTGGAGCTGTCTATTTATTATATTTAGCTGTAATGGTGTATAGAGGTGGTGATGCCATTTCTATTGCCGGCGAAACAAAGAACAAAAACAAATTAGGTATATTATACAAACAAGGTTTTATAATGAATGTGTTGAACCCTAAGGTGACCATATTCTTTCTAGCTTTTTTTCCGGGATTTCTATTTTCAGATTCTTTAAGCAATGTTATTCAATTCTATACCCTTGGCTTTTTATTTATCGTAGTTTCTTCACTTGTTTTTGGCGCTATCGCAGTTTTATCTGGTCAAATCTCCAATTTTCTGACAGCCAATAAGAGAACAGGATTTGTTTTAAAGTGGATTCAAGTTATCGTCTTCATCGGAATTGCGATTTATTTACTTATCGGGTAGTTTATTTGAAATATTAATATGAGATACTGATTTAGAGTTCGTATTTTTACGAAATGTCTAATTCAAACATCAAAATAGTTGAGTGTCCTAGAGATGCTATGCAAGGCATAAAGCAATTTATACCCACAGATCAAAAAGTTAGGTATATACAATCTTTGTTAGGCTGCGGATTTGACACTATTGATTTCGGAAGTTTTGTATCGCCAAAGGCAATACCACAAATGGTAGATACTGCAGAGGTGTTGTCCAAGTTAGATTTGTCTAAAACAAATTCTAAATTACTTTCTATAGTGGCAAACGTACGTGGTACACAAGATGCGGTCACGCACGCTGAAATTGACTACCTAGGTTTTCCATTTTCTATTTCAGAAAATTTTCAAATGCGAAATACGCATAAGACCATTGCGCAGTCCGTAGAAACTTTGCAGGAGATATTTAACTTAGCGGATGCCGCTAATAAAGAGGTAGTAACCTATATTTCTATGGGTTTTGGTAACCCATATGGTGATCCTTGGAATGTTGATATTGTTGGGGAGTGGACAGAGAAGTTGGCAAAAATGGGAGCAAAAATATTATCGCTTTCAGATACCGTTGGTTCTTCTGATCCCGAAACTATTTCATACTTGTTCTCGAACCTAATTCCTAAATATCCAAATATCGAATTTGGTGCGCACTTACATACTACGCCTACCAAATGGCATGAGAAAGTGGCTGCTGCCTACGAATCTGGGTGTAGACGTTTTGATGGTGCTATACAAGGTTTTGGTGGCTGCCCTATGGCTAAGGATGATTTAACCGGCAATATGCCCACAGAAAAAATGCTTTCCTATTTTACTTCGGCAAAAGCAGATTCAGGAGTTAATTGGATGACTTTTGAGGCTTCTTATAATAAAGCCACCGAGTTATTTACAGCCTACCATTAACTATCTTATTGTCTATCAGCCTAATATTATTTAATCGTTAAGTTTATTTAGATTTATTATAGATAAGCTTGTTTTGTATTGCATCAAGTTATAAGTTTGCATTGTTATTTGAAACAAGTCTAAATAAAAATTGAAAGTAAAATGAATAAATATTTATTAGCATTAACTGCGGTTGCGGGATTGGCAATAACATCTTGTAGTTCTGAAGATGATAATTTAGATCTTTCACCATGTGATAATTGTACCATTGATTTTGAGGTGCCAGATTCTTATACGTTTACTAGAGAAGGGTCATCTACAGTTAGTTTTGATGGGCAAACTACAAGAATAAAAATGGGACAAGAGCTTTTGTCAAATTTCAATGTCCCAACCAATACGGTTGATGATTTAAACGGAATGTTCGCTCATGTGGAAGGAGATAGCAATTTTGAAGAAGCGGCATTGAATGAATCAGATAAAAGTATTCGTAGTAAAGTTGCGGCATCTGCAGATTTTTATTCGACCAACGCTACGGATCAAGCTTTAATTCGTGCAGATTTAGACGGATTCATAAGTGCACAGGTTTCAGAGGTATTTCCTAATTGGGAGGTTGCCGCAGAAGCTGGTGTTGCCGGGCAATTAGCTGATGGTGAAAGTACGCGTTATGTAAATGCCAATGGTTTGGAATATAATCAAATGTTCGCAAAATCATTGATTGGTGCCTTAATGACAGATCAGATTCTGAATAATTACTTAAGCACGGCTGTTTTGGACGAGGCAGAAAATATTACCAATAATGATGCAGATATAGTGGAAGAGGGTAAAGATTATACCACTATGGAGCACAAGTGGGATGAAGCTTATGGTTATGCTTACGGTTTAAACACCGACCAAGCAAACCCTAATGCTGACCTTGGTGCAGATAGTTTCTTGAACGAATACATAGAGCGTGCCAATGCAGATTCAGATTTTGAAGGTATTGCTGATGAAATATTTGATGCCTATAAATTAGGTCGTGCTGCAATTGTAGCTAAAGATTATAATGTTAGAAATCAACAGGCAGAAATAATCAAAGAGAATATTTCTAAGGTAATTGCAATTAGAGCTATTTATTATTTACAAAATGGTAAAACGAAGTTAGAAGGAGATAATCCGAATTTCGGTGGTGCCTTTCATGCACTTTCAGAGGCGTATGGCTTTATTTACAGTTTACAATTTACAAGAAAGCCAAATTCTTCAGATCCCTATTTTTCTAAAGATGAGGTCGATACTTTCTTAACTACATTATTGGCAGATGGTGAAAACGGATTGTGGAATGTAGAAGCTGCAACGCTTGATACTATATCTGATGATATTGCAGCGCGTTTTGATTTTACCGTAGAGGAAGCTGCTGAATAATGGTTTAAAGTTTTAAAAAAAGCAATTATAACGAATAAGATTAAATTGCTTTTTTTATTTTTGCATTTAATTAGAATAAATAAAAATAAGCTATGAAAAAGATAATAGGGACATTGTGTATGATGACCTTAGTATGGGCATGTTCTAGTGATAGTACTACAGATGATGAGGTAATTATACCAGATGAAAAAGAAGAAGTTTCTTTTGAGCGTAGTGCCATGTTAATCAATTGGGCAGATAATATAATTATTCCTTCGTATGTAGCATTCTCTGGTGACTTAGAAGCTTTAATAAATTCATTCAACACTTTTAAAGTAGATGCTAATGAAGGTAATTTAACAGCATTTCGCTCTGCATGGATAAATGCTTATACTTCTTGGCAGCGTGTTGAAATGTTTGAAATTGGTCCTGCGGAATCAGTAGGTTTTCAACTGAACATGAATATATATCCAACGGATAATGAGAAAATCGATGGGTTTATTGTGGATGGAAGTTATGACTTATCCTTATCCTCTAACAGAAGTGCTAAAGGATTTCCGGCTTTAGATTACCTGTTAAACGGATTAGGTGAGAACGATGCTGAAATTTTAGGCTTCTACAATGGCGATAATAAAGAAGCGTATCTGAAATATACAGAAGATGTTTTATTGGACATGCAAACATTGACCGCAACTGTTGTTTCAGATTGGACAACGGGGTATAGAGATACTTTTGTAGCTAATGATGGATCTTCATCTACGGCATCTGTTGATCGTATGGTAAACGATTATATTTTTTATTTCGAGAAATATTTAAGAGCAGGTAAAATGGGAATTCCATTAGGCGTTTTTTCTGGTAGTACTTTGCCAAGAAACGTTGAAGCGTATTTTGATGCAAGTATTTCCAATGATTTATTTTTAGAAGGTTTAGTCGCTGTTCAAGATTTTTTTAATGGCAAGCATTTTAACTCAACTACAGAGGGAGAAAGTTTGGCGTCTTATTTAGATGCATTGAATTCGGTAAAAAACGGAGAAGATTTATCTACATTGATCAATGATCAAATGAATACGGCAAAAAGTATGGTGATGGATCTTTCAGCGTTTAGAGCGGAGATTGAAGATAACATTCCGCCTACCAATATGCTTTTAGCTTATGATGAAGTACAAAAAGCAGTACCTATGCTAAAAGTAGATATGGTTTCAGCAATGAGTATTAGTATTGATTTTGTTGATGCCGACGGTGATTAATGGAATCGGTGATTAATAAATATATAAAAGCTCCCGTAGAGACCGCCCCTTTGGCGGTCTTTCGTATTTTATTTGGTCTAATGATGTTTTTTAGCATTGTTCGGTTTTGGAGCTATGGTTGGATCGATAAACTTTACATTCAGCCAAAATTCTTTTTTTCTTACTTTGGGTTTGAGTGGGTAAAGCCATTAGGTGTGTATACTTATCTCCTATTCATAATTTGTGGTCTTGCAGCGCTACTGGTGGCTCTTGGGTATCGGTACAAATTAAGTATTGTCATATTCTTTTTGAGTTTTACCTATATAGAATTAATGGATAAGACAACATACCTTAACCATTATTACTTTATAAGCTTACTTAGTTTTTTAATGATATTTCTGCCCGCAAATGCAACCTATTCCATAGATGCATATCTAAACCCTAAAAAAAGTTTTGAATATGTACCTAGCTGGACAGTAAATAGCATTATGCTTCTTTTAAGTATTGTATATTTTTATGCGGGACTGGCGAAGTTAAATTCAGATTGGTTGCTAAAGGCTATGCCTTTGAAAATTTGGTTGCCTTCAAAATTCGATACTCCGTTTATAGGTGGTTTACTTGGTGAAGAGTGGGTGCAATATGCATTTAGCTGGTCTGGAGCACTATATGATTTAACGATTCCTTTTTTCTTGTTATTCAAAAAAACCAGACCGTATGCATTTGTAATGGTCGTAGTTTTTCATGTGTTGACTAGGGTACTTTTTCCTATTGGCATGTTCCCGTATGTAATGATTATTTCTGCTTTGATATTTTTCGATGCAAGCTTTCATGAGAAAATATTAAAATACCTTTCGAAGTTCTTGAAAGTGGATGATACGAAATTTAATAATCAGAAAGTTTATCAGCATTTTTCGACTATTACATCGAAAATGAAAATGACCGTTTTAATTGCCTTTTTTGCTATACAATTTATTTTTCCTTTTAGGTATCTTTTGTATCCAGGTGAATTATTCTGGACGGAAGAAGGATACCGATTTTCTTGGCGCGTAATGCTCATGGAAAAATCTGGTTACGCACAGTTTAAAATTGTAGATGGAGAATCTGGCAGATGGTTCTATGTGGATAATACAGATTTTATCACTCCGTTTCAGGAAAAACAAATGGCATTTCAGCCAGATTTTATATTAGAATATGCACATTTTTTAAAAAATCATTTTGAAAAAGATGGCCATAAAAATGTTCAGGTATTCGTAGATTGCCAAGTTAGTTTAAATGGTAGGTTAAGTACAACATATATAGACCCTACTATTGATCTTGGAAAACAAAGAGAGTCTTTTTTGCATAAGAATTGGATAACACCATTTAAAGATGAGATTAAAGGAATTTAGTTATATACTGTTATTATTAGTATCATTTCCATTATTTGGGCAACTAAGTATTTCAGGACAAGTAACCGATGAAGATGGTGCACCCGTTTCTGATGCGGAATTGTACATTAAAGAATTAGAGCGTTTAGAAACAACAAATTCAGAAGGTTATTATTCAGTAGAAAGTTTAGCGGCAGGTACGTATACCATTGTTGTATTTGCCTATGAGTTTGAAATTGAAGAACAAGATGTTGTTTTAAATGACAACGTTACTTTTAACGTAACACTGCAGCGTCTAAAAGTCAACAATTTGTCAGAAGTAGTTTTAATTCAGAAAAGAGAAGAGGTTTTTGCTTTAAAACAATTGAAGAAAGTAGAAGGTACAGCAATCTATGCCGGTAAAAAGAGTGAGGTGATTTTATTAGAAAATCTTACAGCGAACTTAGCGTCTAATAATGCGCGACAAGTTTATAATCAGGTGGTAGGGCTTAATATTTATGATAACGGCGACGCAGGACTGCAATTGAATATCGGAGGTAGAGGACTTGACCCTAATCGTACAGCTAATTTCAATGTTCGTCAAAACGGATATGACATAAGTGCAGATGCTTTAGGTTACCCAGAAAGTTATTACACTCCACCAGCTGAAGCTTTAGAAGAAATTCAAGTAGTCAGAGGTGCAGCTTCATTACAATACGGTCCACAATTTGGTGGATTGGTCAATTTTATTTTCAAACAACCTAACACTGATAAAAAAATAGAATGGGTTTCTAGGCAGACCGTGGGTTCGTATAACTTAAATACCAGTTTTAATAGTCTTTCGGGTACCATAGGAGATTTCAGTTATTATACATATTTTAATTATAAGGAGGGAAGTGGCTTTAGACCTAATTCTGAATTTACCAGTCGTAATTATTTTGGTCATTTTGCTTATCAATTGTCGCAAAAGACAAAATTGAGTTTTGAAACCACTTTACAGAATTATTTAGCGAAACAGGCTGGAGGGTTAACTGATTCTCAGTTTTTAGAAGATCCGACTTTTTCGAACAGAGCTCGTAATTGGTTTCAAGTAGATTGGAAATTGTTCACCTTTAAAATAGAACATAAATTTTCTACAGCGACTGATTTTAGTGCTTACATTTCTACTTTAGATGCAGAAAGAAATGCCTTAGGCTTTAGGGTTAATCGTGTTTTTCAAGAGGATAATCCCGAAGAACCAAGAGAATTGTTGGTTGACAATTTTAATAATATCGCCGCTGAGGCACGTTTATTACATCGATATAAGATTAATGATAAACAGGCTGTATTTTTAATAGGCTCCAAGTTTTATAAATCTTCGGGTAATCAAGAGCAGGGTCCAGGGAGTACGGATACTAATGCTGATTTTACATTTTTTACATCAGAATTCCCTGATTATGAACGGCAGGCGCAATTTACTTTCCCTAATTTGAATGTAGCTGTTTTCAGTGAGAATATTTTTAACTTGACAGAGAATTTTTCTGTAACCCCTGGACTTCGTTTTGAATATATCAAAACAGAAAGTGAAGGATTTAGAAAAGAGGTATCAAAAGATCTTGCAGGTAATGTTATTTTGAATGAAGAGAAGGCTGATAATCGAACTTTTGAACGAAATTTTATATTATTAGGTTTGGGGCTTTCTCAAAAATTCTCATCTAAAGTTGAACTTTATGGTAATATATCTCAAAACTACCGTCCTGTAACCTTTAACGATATACGAATTGTCAATCCATCACTCTTAGTGGACCCTAATATTACCGATGAGGATGGTTACACCGCAGATATTGGAATAAGGGGGAGATTCGATAATAAGTTTACTTATGATTTAGGAGTTTTCGGATTGGCCTATAATAATCGTATCGGAGAAAGTCAATCAACACAGCCGGACAATTCTGTTAAAAGACTACGAAGTAATATTGGAGATGCTTTTATTTATGGATTAGAGGTCTTTGGCGATTGGAATATAAAATCATTTTTTATGCCTAACACTGAAAAAATAAAACTTAATCACTTTGTAAACTTTGCATTGACAGATTCTAAATACGTTTCTTCCGGGCTTAACAATGTAGAAGGTAAAAAAGTAGAGTTTATTCCTGCAGTTAATTTGAAGACCGGGATTAATTTTGGGTTTGCCAATCTTTTGGGTAGTTTACAATATACGTATGTTTCTGAACAGTTTACTGATGCGACTAATGCTGAGCCAATATTTGGGAATGAAACGGGTGCTGGCGTAGTGGGCGTCATACCTGCATATGACATTATGGATTTTTCTTTGGCATATTCCTATAAAAAATGGAAATTAGAGACTGGTATAAATAATCTTTTGGATAATAGCTATTTTACACGAAGAGCAACTGGGTACCCAGGACCTGGTATTATTCCGTCAGAACCTAGAACATTTTATACGACTTTACAGTTTAAATTTTAGTATGTCATCTGGTAAAGTAATAGTATAGTTTACTTGAAAGATGTCTTGCTTGGTTTTTAATAAAGCCTTTTTATGTGAAGCTTTTGCTAAGGTTATGTTAATGGTATATAAGTCAACAATATTCGCTATATTTGCACGCAATTAAATCCTTAATTGCTATGCAAGCCCACCAAAATAAAATTCTAGGAGAAGGTCTAACGTACGATGACGTATTATTAGTACCTGCATATTCTGAAGTGCTTCCAAGAGAAGTAAGTATTCAGACAAAATTCACAAGAAATATTACAATCAATGTACCTATCATATCGGCGGCGATGGATACGGTTACCGAATCTAGAATGGCAATTGCCATGGCTCAAGAAGGTGGTATTGGTGTGTTGCACAAGAATATGACCATTGAGCAGCAAGCCATGAAAGTGAGAAAGGTTAAGAGAGCCGAAAGCGGAATGATTTTAGATCCGGTTACGCTTCCTTTAGATTCTAAGGTGAAAGATGCCAAAGCCAATATGAAAGAATTTAGCATTGGTGGTATTCCCATTGTTGATGCAGATGGTAAATTATTAGGTATTGTAACCAATAGGGATCTACGTTTCGAAAAAAATAATGAAAGACCTATAGCTGAAGTAATGACTTCTGAAAACTTGGTTACCGCCGATGAGGGCACTTCGTTGGCCGAAGCAGAAGATATTTTACAACAACATAAAATTGAAAAATTACCGGTAGTTACGAAAGATAATATTTTAGTAGGGTTAATTACTTTTAGAGATATAACGAAGTTGACTCAAAAACCAATTGCGAACAAAGATCAGTATGGTCGTTTGCGTGTGGCAGCTGCGCTAGGTGTAACCGCAGATGCAGTTGATAGGGCTGAAGCTTTGGTCAATGCAGGGGTAGATGCGGTAGTTATAGATACGGCCCATGGTCATACAAAAGGTGTGGTTTCCGTATTACAAGAAGTAAAAAAGAAATTTCCTGAATTAGATGTTATCGTGGGTAACATTGCTACGGGGGAAGCAGCAAAATATTTAGTAGATGCTGGTGCAGATGCAGTTAAGGTTGGTATTGGACCTGGTTCTATCTGTACTACTAGGGTAGTAGCGGGTGTTGGTTTTCCTCAATTTTCTGCAGTTTTGGAAGTTGCAGCGGCCATAAAGGGTTCTGGTGTTCCTGTAATTGCAGATGGTGGTATACGTTACACGGGAGATATTCCAAAGGCTATTGCCGCAGGTGCTGATACTGTAATGTTAGGCTCACTATTGGCAGGTACAAAAGAATCTCCTGGAGAAACCATTATCTATGAAGGTAGAAAATTTAAGTCTTACCGTGGTATGGGTTCTGTTGAAGCTATGAAGCAGGGTAGTAAGGACCGTTATTTTCAAGATGTTGAAGATGATATCAAAAAATTGGTACCGGAGGGTATTGTTGGGCGTGTGCCTTATAAAGGTGAATTATACGAAAGTATTCATCAGTTCATTGGCGGTCTAAAAGCTGGTATGGGATATTGTGGAGCAAAAGATATTGCTACTTTACAAGATAATGGAAGGTTCGTTAAAATTACAGCTAGTGGTATTAATGAAAGTCATCCACATGATGTAACCATTACAAAAGAAAGTCCTAATTATAGTAGATAGAAAAATAGATGTGTATAAAAAAAGAGGTCTTTTAGACCTCTTTTTTTATGTCTCAATATTAATCTAAAGAGGTGTCTATCTGTTTCTGCAGAAGTTGCACCCTTCTTATATCATCTGAAGCTTGTAATACTTTTGATTTCAATGAAGGATTTAAATCGGGATTTTCCTCAAGAAAACGCTGTAATATTTCATAAGCCTCTGGTGATGTGTAATTGCCTATAGTACTACTTAACCATCTCTTTGGGAAAAAGATATCACCTGTTTTTTGTATTTCATCAACTAAGTCTAAACTTGCTCTTAGATACTTAATAGATTCTTTTTGATGTAACGGATTATTTAAATTATTCATTGCATTAGCCACCCATGATTCTTTAGCACGGTTTTCTTCAAGTTTTAGAGATTCAAAAAATGTATTTTTAATGTTACTATCTGATGAAAGAGATGGTAGTAAGAACTGAAATCTATTTAATTTATCATTGTTGCTTATTGCGTTTTCAGCTATTTCAAGGATGTTCTTACTTTCGGGATGTTCATATAAGGCTAAATCCATCGCCAGTTCCGTAAAATTATCATCGTTAAGTTTTAGGTTACTGATTACTACATCTTTTTTCCAGATTTTATATAATCGGTCTAAAGAAATACCTGTATAACCTAATGATACATAGGTATTGTATAAGGTCTTTTTAATATTGGGCGAAAGTTCTTCTTGTAAGTTAGCCCATATCTGTTCTGTAATTTCTTTCTGATAAAAAAGGCGTTGTTCAGTAGTAAGATATTTCCAAAAAACTGAAGTGGTATACCTAGAAATGAGATTAATTAATAATTCATTCTTTTCATTAACTAGTCCTTTTGAGTATAGCTTTATAGCTTCATTGGGATCAATACTGCCATTTAGCATGTTCTCATATGTATTTATATAAGCGTAACCACGAGCCACTTGGTGATTTATGGAAGGTATAATTTCTATATCTTGTTCTTGAACAGGAAACACTCCGTAGCCTTCAGCATTAGAATTATATAATATTACGCTCGGTTTATCCATGCCAATAGCTTCATCTAAACTCAATTCGTTACCAATCATGTTAACGGTTAACGTCTTGGATTTATCAGGATAAAGAAATGATACTTCAAATCTCTGTGGCCACGAATGATTAGATTTATCTTCTGCTTTTTGAAATAGCTTATATGAGGTTATTTTATTGTCATCACCATATTATATATCATCACTAAAGATGGGTCTACTAGAACTATTGACCCAAACATCGCTCCACCCAACCATATCTGTAGTAGACTTTTTATCAAGAATATCAATTAGCTCACCCCAAACAGCATTCTTGAAAGCAAAGGTTTTAATGTATTCTTGAATGCCTGTTTGATATGCCTCTTTACCTAAAACGGTTTCTAGTTGACGCATCATTATTGGCGCTTTGTTGTAAATAATACTACCGTAAAGTGAACCTGCGTTGTTGAGGTTTTCTAAGTCTTGGCGAATAGGGTTTGTACCCAATGTTCTGTCTTCACCATATGCATTGGGGTAGTGGGTGATCATGAAAGCCAATTGATGGTCTATATCTGGGAAAGCGGGATTCATAATTTTATCTGCCATGAAATTGGCAAACACCTCTTTCATCCAAACATCGTTAAACCAATTCATAGTTACTAAATCGCCAAACCACATATGTGATGTTTCATGGGCAATTAGCTTTGCACGGCTAAGTTTTCTGTTGGCGGTCGCACTCTCATCTAGGAAGAGTGAGCTTTCTCTATATTGAATTGCGCCTACATGTTCCATGCCTCCATATTGAAAACCGGGTATTGTAGCGAAATCCATTTTTTGAAAAGGAAAAGGATATGCAGTATAGTCCTCTAAAAACGATAAGGATTGCTGATGTAAATCAAAAATGGAGTCTAAGCTGTACTTAATTTTAGTGGTATCCGTTTCTCGGAATAATAGGGTCATATCCATATTAGCCGGTTTTTGAGTTACAGATTCAAATTTACCCGCTACAAAAGAAAATAGATAGGTACTCATTTGATCAGAAGCACTAAAATTATGTTGTGTGTATTCACCTTTCTGAGTTTGCTTTATTTCTTTAGAACCGCATAAAACTTTCCAATCATTTGGAGCTGTAATATTCAGCGTATACATACCTTTTATATTAGGTTGATCAAAACAGGGAAAGAGTGTTCTTGCACGATCAGGCACTAATAAAGTATACAAGTAATCTTCATTTCTATTAAGAGAAAGCTCACCGGCATCAAACTCAATTATAACGGTGTTATTTCCTTTAATTAAGTAGTCTTCATGTAAAACGATATGTTCTTTTTTATGAAGAATATCAACTTCAGTTTTATTAATGGATACCGATTTTATTTTAGAAGTTTCTTCTTTAAAATCTAAGTAGACTGGTTCTTTAAAATGTTCTAAATCAAAATTTAAAACTAGTTGAGAAGGTATAGGCGCTTTTTGTTCATTCGGGATATCAAAACTTAGGTTATAATGCACATTGGATATTTGAGAAGCTCTTTGGGTTGCCATAGCTTCTGATACACCAGATTCAACTTGTTTTACATTGTCATTTTCGTTAGCGCACGATGTTAAAATGATGACTAAAAAACTAGCGTAAAATAGGTTCTTCATAAGTAAGCTTTATCCGTTACTGTGAAAGTACTTTAATGAAGATTACTTTCCAATTTTTGAAGAGTTTAAACCTACATTAAATGGAGGTGCACTATTTTACTTATTATGATACGGTAGTATACAATTGATAGTAGTAAATTATTGGCAAGAATAATATTAAGATTTTTGATAGATAATGATTGGTATCTTTTAAATTAAAAAGATATGTGCTCAAATTACAGAGCTTAGTTATGTAAACATTTGTCGAATTCTTTTACAATTTTCAGCACATCAGATTCATTTAAACCTCTATTTTTTAAGCTCGAAACTAAATCGGGGCAATCAGAAAAATAATGGATGCCGTTTTTACGAAATGATTTTGCAAAGGGACCTGAATTGTAAAGAATAGAAGCGACGCCTTCATTCTTTCGTTGAGCGTAATATCTTGTATTATAAACAATATTATCGTCAAACATATGAACTATACCATGTTCACTGTTTACAGGAGATGGTAAATAGGTATTAATATTTTTTTCAGTTTTTCTTTTAAATAACCTTATTTCGTCACTTTCATAAACAAGCTCAAACAATCTATATTTAGAATCTGATATTTTAACGAATTGATAATCCCATGTTTTGTTTAGCATGTGATTTTTAATAATTATTTTTTTAACATCAAAATGGCTATAGTTGGTTTTCTTATTTTTAGAACTTTTTTGAAATTTCACCTTTTTTGAGCTTGTTAGAGCCATATCATCTAAAATAGGTAATATCATTCTTCCTTTTAATGTATCGCCATTTCGTAAAATCAACTCGCCATATTTCCACTCACTTTGCCATTTTTTTTTGTTTTGACCGTAGACAGAAATTATACTTAATGAAATAAGTAGAATAATCATTAAATACTTCATAAAACTTATTTCTCGTTGTTTAATGGGATACTAAACTATATCAAATACTTTGATAAAATCTTAGTTTCTTCTGTCAAAAATGAATAGATATTTTAACTAAAGAGGGGTAAGGTTTTTATGATTATTTGCCAGCTTCACCAGTATAGGCTTTCCAGTCTTTTTCTTTGTAAATGTCGCTACCAAAATAGCGAGCAATTTCTAAGAATGGCTCTGGCTTTTGATAACCAGGTATTGGAGAAAGCATGTTTAATTCTTCGTCTAAGAAAATAGTAGTTGGGTAGCTTAAACGCCCTTGCATTAAAGCGGCTGCAAATTCATGATAACCCTTTCTGCCCGAAGGAACAAATTTATATGTCTTCCCTTTATATTCGATTGGGTCTTTACCTTCACCATCAAACTTTACCATATAATAGTTCTCTGCCATGTATGTAGCTACTTCCGGATTTTGAAAAGTGTCCTTATCCATTTTCTTGCACCATCCACACCAATCTGTGTACACGTCAATAAAGACTTTTTTTGGGTTGGTGTCGGTCGCCGTTAATTCGGCAGCCTCTTCCCAAGAAATCCAATTTACCTCTTGTGCATAACTAGCGACCGAAATAAAAAGAACGGCTAAGAATAAAAATGATTTGGAAAAAGATAAAGAATACGTTTTCATGAGTTTAATTTGAGTGTATAGTCCAACTATTATACCAAAACTAACGTATTTTTAAATGCTTTATTTCACTTTTGCGGTTTCTTTAACAGCGAACAAATCTTTTACATCTACTTGATTGCGAATTAAATCGTCAAAAGTTTCTCTTTCACGTATTAGAATTGCTTTTCCTTTATGCCAAAGAACTTCTGGTGGTCTAAATCTTGAGTTGTAGTTACTTGCCATAGTAAAGCAATATGCACCTGCATTTTTAAAGCAAAGAATATCGCCTTCGGTAATCTCGTTTATTCTTTTATTGCTGGCAAAAGTATCGGTCTCACAGATATACCCTACAACAGAATAATAACGCTCTCTACCACTTGGGTTAGAGATGTTGTTTATTGTGTGTGTTGCACCATAAAGCATTGGTCTAATTAAATGGTTGAAACCTGAATCTACACTTGCAAAAACTGTTGATGTTGTTTGCTTAACCACATTTACTTTTGCAAGAAAAACACCTGCTTCGCTCACTAAAAATTTACCCGGCTCAAAAGCCAATGTCAAATCTTTACCATATTCTTTACAGAATTCATTAAAGCGTGTACTTAGTTTTTTACCTAGTTCTTCAACATTTGTTTCAATATCACCTTCTTTATAAGGTACTTTGAAGCCACTACCGAAATCGATAAAATCAAGATTTTTAAAATTACGAGCAGTATCAAAAAGAATTTCAGAAGCATATAAGAATACGTCGATATCTAAAATGTCGCTACCTGTATGCATGTGAATACCGTTGATATTCATTTTTGTCAATTCTACAATACGAAGTAAATGCGGAATTTGATGAATACTGATGCCGAATTTAGAATCTATATGACCAACGGATATATTAGAATTTCCACCTGCCATTACATGCGGATTAATACGTATACATACCGGAATATTTGGATGCTTACTACCAAATTGTTCTAATATAGATAGGTTGTCTATGTTAATGCGTACTCCTAATTTAGCAGCTTGCTCAATTTCTTCTAAAGAAACTCCATTAGGGGTAAAAATGATTGATTCTGGTTTAAAACCTGCTAATAAGCCTAGTTGAACCTCTTGTATAGAAACGGTATCCAAACCGCTACCAAGACTATTCATCAATCTTAAAATAGTAATATTAGAAAGTGCCTTGGCTGCATAGTTAAGTTTCAATTTTTTTACAGAACCAAAAGCTTTGGTCAATCTATTGAACTGTGAAACTATTTTTTCCGAGTCATAAACATAGACCGGATCACCATAGGTTTTTGCGATTTGCAATAAATCCTCATTTCTCATGCTATCTATTTTTTAGCAAATTTACTTTTCTAAATGCTTAGGTACAAAAATAATAACATAAATACATTTAAAATAACAAATTGTGATATTTGAAACAATTGTCTGTTTTATTTATTTTGGAGCTGAATAAACCTCTTTGTATTTTTAGCACATGAGAATACCATTATTTCCATTACAGTCTATTTTTTTTCCTGGCGAAACAGTGCCGCTTCATGTTTTTGAAGATCGCTACAAACAATTAATTCAAGATTGTAGAAATGAAGCCATCACTTTTGGTATACCTGTTTTCATAAATAATAAGATGGAATTTGGTGTTGAAGTACAATTGGTAGAAGTTGTTACAACTTATGATACCGGAGAAATGGATGTGGTCTGTGTAGCCAGGCAAGTGTTTAAATTACTTGCTTTTGATAATGTAATGGATGATAAGTTGTACGCTGGTGGTATTGTAAAGCTTATGGAGTACGATTTTGAAGCTACCGATGAAAAAAAACAGACGATTATAAACGGTATAGAGCAATTGTACGCCATTATGGATGTCCCTTATACAAAAATCAATGTAAAGGAATTCAATAGCTTTACACTAGCTCATAAAATTGGGTTGTCTTTTGAGCAAGAGTATCAGCTTTTACAGATACCTTCAGAAAATGACCGACTTAATTTTATTGGGCTTCATTTGACATCTACAATTACCGTATTATCTGAAGTAGAAAGAACAAAAAAGATTATAGAATTGAACGGCCATTTCAAAAATTTTGATCCGCTAGATTTTAAGGATATAGAGATTTGATAGGGTATAGAGCGGTAAAATGAATCACTTTTTAATAGTTTTTTGTTTTTATCGGGTTAATTAGGATAGATATTCCAATTAATTACTAGTATTTTTAGATTATTAATTACTGTTTCCTATTTTTGCTTAACAAATAAAATTCACCATATATATGAACCTTCACGAATATCAAGGAAAAGAGATATTAGCAAGTTTTGGGGTGCGCATCCAAAGAGGAATAGTTGCCCAAAATGCAAAAGAGGCTGTTGAAGCTGCAAAGCAATTAACCGCTGAAACCGGAACTGGATGGCACGTTATTAAAGCGCAAGTACACGCAGGTGGTCGTGGTAAAGGTGGTGGTGTAAAATTAGCCAAAAACCTTAAAGAGGTAGAAGAGATAGCTAACCAGATTATTGGTATGAACTTAATTACACCGCAAACTTCTGCAGAAGGTAAAAAAGTACACCAAGTATTAGTTGCCGAAGATGTTTACTACCCAGGCGAAAGCGAAACTAGTGAATTCTATATGTCTGTTGTATTGAACAGAGCTACTGGTAAGAATATGATCATGTATTCTACAGAAGGTGGTATGGACATTGAAGAAGTTGCAGAAAGCACTCCGCATTTGATCTTTACAGAAGAAATTGATCCAGCTACAGGATTGTTAGGTTTTCAAGCAAGAAAGATTGCTTTTAACTTAGGTCTTTCAGGTACTGCGTTCAAAGAAATGACAAAATTCGTTGCATCATTATATAAAGCATATGTAGAAAGTGATTCTAATATGTTTGAAATTAACCCTGTATTAAAAACATCCGATGATTTGATCATGGCTGTAGATGCTAAGGTTTCTATAGATGATAATGCACTATACCGTAGAAAGCAATATGCTGAAATGCGTGATCTTAGAGAAGAGAACGCTATTGAAGTTGAAGCAAGAGAAGTAGGTCTTAACTATGTAGATCTTGACGGTAACGTTGGTTGTATGGTTAACGGTGCAGGTCTTGCTATGGCAACTATGGATTTAATTAAGATGGCAGGTGGTGAACCAGCTAACTTCTTAGATGTTGGTGGTACGGCAGATGCTAAAAGAGTTGAAGAGGCGTTTAGAATTATATTAAAAGATCCTAATGTAAAGGCAATTCTAATTAACATATTCGGTGGTATCGTTCGTTGTGATCGCGTTGCACAAGGTGTTGTTGATGCTTACAAGAATATGGGCGATTCAATGAAAGTGCCGATTATTGTAAGGTTACAAGGTACCAATGCTGAATTGGCAAAAGAGATTATTGACAATTCTGGACTTGCAGTACAATCTGCTGTACAGTTCCAAGAAGCTGCAGATAAAGTAAAAGAAGTATTGGCTTAAAACCAATTCACTTTTAATACATTTTAAAGACCACTCCAATTGGAGTGGTTTTTTTTTGGACCTAAACACATCTTGCTATTATTGAATGTGTAGATTATAGTGTTGAAATCTGCATATATTATTAATATAATATTAAATAGATGTTAAAATTATCATATTCACATTTTAAATGTTTTATTTTGTGGTATACGCAATATATGCGTATAATTTCGAACCTTTAATATATATAGTATGAAAAAAGTCAAAATCATTTTAATCGCATTTTTAACATTTGGGATTGGAACTGTTACGGCTCATAATAAGGAGTCTAATGAAGATAAAGGAACAAAATGGATAACTGCTCAAATTCATGAAATGTTAGCTGATGAGGATATACCAAATCAGATAAGAGGAGCTAAAGCTGAAATTAAAATAGCCGTTGCGGAAGATGGTATATACAGGTTATTGTCAATTAAATCCAATAATGGTCATTTAAAAGAATTCTTGAAGAACGGTATAGATTTTAAAAGTCTTGAGCCAGGTAATACAGATTTGGTTTACGTTATTCCAATTGAAATAGCAGAGTAGTTATTTTATAATTTATTATTCTTTGAAGAGCGCTTATTAAGCGTTCTTTTTTTTGTGTTATTGCGAGGCATATGCTCTGGAAAGTAATTTATTGTATATACCATTTTAAGTAATCGTAATGAAAACTAAGATGAATCTGAGTTTTATGTTAGCGAAATGAAATAATGGTTAAGCCTTTAAATCTTTGTTTTTTAAGTGATTGGTATTTCTAAATTTGTGGTGTAAAACGGAAGGATTATTATAAAAAAGATGTTAAAATGAGAAAAAATTGTAACAATCTTAATTTACAGTCGTCTTTTTAGTAATTCATCATCAATCAATTATTAATCATACTTCAGAAAAACTGAGGTAAAAAAAACAAAAAGTCATGAGAAAATTAAGTTTAGTAGTCGTAGCTGCAATGCTACTTGCAACAGGTAATGTTTTAGCGAACGATGTAAAAGGTGAAAACCCTTCTAAAAATCTATCAACACAGATTTCAAAAATGCTAACGGTAAATAATTTTACTATTGGTGACGACGATTTAACAGCCCAGGTTCGATTTACATTGAATGCAGATGGGGAAATCGTCGTTTTATCGGTTAATTCTCAATTTGATAAAATGGAAAGTTTTGTCAAATCTAAATTAAATTATCAAAAAGTTAATTTGACAGAAGTAAAGGAGGGTAAAATATATACCGTTCCTGTGCGTATAAAGGCATAACCGATTAATTTTTTCCGTTAAAAATCTTAATACAAAGAGGTGTATTAAGATTTTTTTTTGTTTTTATACCTAACAGGGCTTATCGCAGTATCTACTTTTTTCATCTGTTTGGTCTTAAAATCTTTTCGGTCATTATTTTTTTGAGGCGGTCTTTTAGTACTTGTTGACATGGCCAAAAGTACTTCTCCGGGTATTTTAGGGGCATCTTTTGTACCTCTTAAATGAAGAACAAGACCATTTAGAAAGTTGCGTAGCACTTGGTCACCACATTCCATATAATTAGGATGGTCCTCATTTCTAAAGAAAGCGCCTAATTCACTTTTAGAAATCTTGAAATCTACAAGCTGTAGAATATCAACGATTTGATCATCTCTAAACTTTAATGCAACTCTTAGTTTCTTGAAAATATCATTATTTGTCATACTACAAATTTAAGATGTGCAAGTTATTATAAAAATATGACCTGTTGTTAAACGGTGTATCAATAATCAATAGCTTGTTCAACAGATTTAATTTTTAGTTGCTTATTTTTTCTATTTATATCGAAAATATTTTGTTTGAATTTTCACAACTCCTTTATGTTAGAAGCATAAGTGAATCATTTATCGATTGTTTTGGTATTTCATCGATTTTTTCTTGAAGTAAATCGTTATATATAATAATCAGTAATTTTCCGTGTTATTATTGTAGGAATAATCTTTCAAATTTCGTATATTTAAGTGTATACAAGTTAATCGTTCGCTATCTATATATTTTGGTAATTTATTCTTTTAATTATGTAATCTAGGTCAGTTATTAAATGTTTAAATTTTCATTATTGACAAGGTGGTAAAGTTTAAAATGGTCTTCGATTTGTAAAATTTAAAATAGTGGTAGACTAAGTTTGTTAATGATTATTTAAAAGATAAAGATGATGAGGGAAGAAAATGTAAAATTAAAAATAATCTCAGGCATGATCAAATCTTCTATGGTAGAAAATGGTCTTGATGAAATGGAGTATGAATTTATCTGTAATGTAGGCGGGCAACTGGGTTTAGATCAAGATATTATTGATACATATATTGAAGAAGAGGAAATTTTTATTCTTCCTATTTCTAGTGAGTCTAAGCTTTTAAAGTTTTATAAAACCGCTCTACACGATAAAAATCTATGTAAAAGCTACTTTAAATGGGTAAGGGCATCTTATAAAAAAGGAATTTCTTTGGGTTTACCACAAAAGGTCATTAGAAAATTTTTATACGATATTCATTTTTCAGAAGATTATTCTCAAGGTGAGCATGTGATTAAAAGTTATTTCTCGAAGTAAGAAAACATCTCTTTTCTAAGTATTACTAAGGTTATCTCTTAATGAAATAAAAAAGCTGTATTTAACGTTAAATTATGTAGCAGCTGAATATCAATTATTTACTTAAGAATATGCCTACTAAAAAAGAGAAACTATCTATTTTATCAGAAATGATTGCATTTGCCAAAGTCAATAACGAGATTAAAGAATCTGAATATGACTTTCTTTTTTCAGTAGCCAAACAATTAGAGGTAAGCAAAAAAACTTTTCACAGTCTTTTTACTGCTAATGTTGAACATGTTATACCTAAATCTCAACCAGAACGACTTTTGCAATTTCATAGATTGGTCTTATTGATGAATGTTGATGATAAACAAGATATAATCGAAGTCAAAAGAATTTATGATATCGGTTTAAAAATGGGTCTGCCACCAGGTGCTATTCAGCAAGTACTGTCCGTAATGCATAAATACCCTAATAAAGTAGTGCCGCCAGAGGTACTGATTTCAATTTTTAAATCACACTACAATTAAGACCACGAGATAAAATCAGAATTTAAAGTACTAAGATCTCTTTTGTTTTCGATATTGTTATCAGCATCTTTTCTTAATTCAGTGATTTCCGATTCTATTATAACAAGTTGATCAGAATTTATAACGTGGTTTGTAAGTGTCTTTAGCATGTGCATAAGTTTTCTCATAACGGTAATATCATGCTTGCAATACAGTCTGTACGTTGCCATTACATTAAATAGCACTTCTGAAAATTTAGAACTTCTAATAAGTACCCAATTTTCTCCAGTTTGGTCATCATCGGCAAGGTATTCAAAATCCGCCTTACGCATTAAATCCATAAAAAGCGAAGTTAGGTAGTCAATAGTATTTAGAGCTGTTCCAGGGTCGTTAATTCCCGGAGACATGGCTTTCACCCCAATTTCTGAGATTTGTCTAAACCCATAGATATAATTTTTACCTATTAATTCTTCGTGGCTAAAGAGCAATGTGTTCAATATCTTCTCTTTTAAATCATTATCTATAGGTTTTTCAGAGGTAAAGCCAATGGTTCCGTCTAATATAAATTGACCTTTGTGAAGTTGAACTGCAATTTTTGTTTGGTAATCTTTGCATAATTTCAATAAATCATCTTCAATTATACCGTGAAAATATCCTGTTTCGTTTATTTCATATGCTTCCCAATGTTCCTGCTCAGGAAATTTTAAAGATATTTTTTCTTGATTTTTAACAATTGACCTTATTTCAGATTTTGTTCTGGAATGAATTGCGGTCAATATGTTGCCTACCTGTATAGCTTGTGAGATATGATGAATGAAATATATAAAAGCAGCTAAACAAACTACTACTAGAATAATGCCTAGTAGTACTGAGAAACCTGGCGTTTGGTAGTTGTCTTTAGTAGGTTCTATAGAAATAAATATGAAAATGTTATATAGTATTGTGCCAATATAGAGACCCAGTACAATTTGGTGTTTTTGATCTGATACAATACCTGGCAATACTCTTGGTGAAAAATTGCTAGATGCTTGATTTAATAATACCATTACCATTGAAAAACTAAATACGGTCAATGAAATTAAACCACCTATAAGAGTGCTTAGAATTGTTTTAGCTGTATCTGTATCATCGATAACCAAAGCAGGGGCAACTTCCATAATATATGCTGAAATATCTTGTTGTTCCAAGTAAATCATAAAAAAAGCCGTTAGCAATCCACCCAAAGCAATTATAGTGGGAAAAAAAGCAATTCTAGATTGAATATGGTCAATAAAGTTAGTTAGTCTGTCCATTTTAATAAGTCTGCCATAAAGCTAGCGATTGTTCGTTCGGTAAAATGGCTGATAAACTAAAATTACACGCTCATATCATTTAAAAATGTCAAAATGACACCCTTGAGCCTTAAGTTAATGTCAAATTGGCATGTAAATGGTGTTGGTATATAATTTGTTTTATTCAAATCGACTATTAAAATTAATTTATTTAAAAAGATATGATTATGAGTTTAACTAAGAGAAATGACGTTTTGTTCCCAGCATTAATGAATGAGATATTTAGACCAGACTGGTTTGGTGGTACTGAGAATTCACGTTCATCTGTACCCGCTGTGAACATAAAAGAAAATGAGAAAGATTTTGAATTAGAACTTTTTGTTCCGGGTAGGGCTAAAGATGATTTTAAAATAGAAATTGATGATTCTGTTTTAACAATCTCTGCACAAATTAAAGAAGAGACTGAAGACGTGAAAGAAAATTTCACAAGAAAAGAGTTTAGTATCTCTTCTTTTAAAAGAGCATTTACCTTACCAGAAACTGTTGCAACAGATAAAATTGAAGCGACTTACGAAGGTGGAATTTTGAAATTTAATCTTCCTAAAAAAGAAGAGGCTTTGCCAAAGCCAAAAAGAATGATCGAGTTAAAGTAAGTTTTAGTGACTACTTTTTTTAGGTTGGTTTGAGTTGTTTAGTTGAAGTGCTTTGAGAAATCAAAGCACTTTTTTGTTATTTTTTACTCGTTTTTCATGTTCTTATTTAGTGTTGAAATTGAACTGAATTGCTTATTGATATAATTGTTCAATTAACTAATATGCGGCTTTTTTTGGGGATGAATATTTGCCTTATGTTATTCTTAAATCGGTATTTTTATAATTGAAAATATAGATTTTATTTTGTATGATAAAGCTATAAATAACTCCTTTTATTAATTCTTGAAAAGGGCTTTTTTGTAGTTTTGTAAATCGATTTTGGAGCTTTAAAACTGAACCCTTTTTGTTAGGCTGTAACTGCCGATTTTATTGTTCAAAAATTTAACGTAAATTCGTAATTTAAGCTAGTATATTTATTCCTTTTACGAGCTTTGTTTGCTGCAAAGGAATTTTAGTGAAAGAGCAACTATTGTTGTTTTATGATTAAATGAAAAACAGCTGAAAAACACTTTTAAAATCGATTTTAGTTAGAATAAATAAGATTTAGTCTTGTCTAAAAATTGTATTTAAATAATTATCATCCAGTATTTAATGTGATATTAAGTTAAGTTTAAATTTACCTAAAATCTAATTTGGTTGATTTCGTCTAATCTTAGCTTATTCTTGCTCTTGTAATGACTTTATTTCGTCTCGTAATTTCGCTGCTTGCATAAAATCCAATTCTTTTGCAGCTTTTTCCATCGCTTTTCTTTTGTCTTTTATGAGCTTTTCTATTTGTTCTTTTGTAAGGTAATCCATGTCTGGTTCGGCAGCTCTCAACTCCTCTTTTATGAAGTGATATGTGGAGACGGAATTTTTAGAAAGCACACTGTCCAAACTTTTGTTCAAGGCAGTTGGCGTTACGTTATTATCCGTATTATATTGTATCTGTTTTTGCCTTCTATAATTTGTTTCGTCAATCGTTTTTTGCATGCTTGCGGTTATCTTATCTGCGTACATAATTGCAAGTCCATTTAGGTTTCTTGCAGCTCTACCAACGGTCTGTGTTAATGATCTATTACTACGTAAAAAACCTTCTTTGTCAGCATCTAAAATTACCACTAAAGAAACTTCTGGTAAGTCTAATCCTTCACGTAATAAATTCACACCTATGAGCACATCAAAAATTCCCTTTCGTAAATCTTGCATGATTTCTACACGCTCTAAAGTGTCAACATCACTATGAATATATCTACATCTAATATTGATTCTGTCCATATATTTAGCCAACTCTTCTGCCATCCTTTTTGTCAAAGTGGTCACTAAAGTCCGCTCATCTTTCTCAACACGAATTTGAATTTCTTCTACTAAATCATCAATTTGGTTTAGGCTTGGTCTCACCTCGATTATAGGATCTAAAAGTCCTGTTGGTCTAATCACCTGCTCAACATATACCCCTTGACTTAATTGTAATTCATAATCCGCAGGTGTTGCACTTACATATAAAACCTGATTTTGCAATGCTTCAAACTCTTCAAATTTTAATGGTCTATTGTCCATTGCGGCTGGTAAACGAAAACCATAATCTACCAAATTAACTTTTCTAGAACGGTCACCACCATACATAGCGTGTACTTGTGGTATGGTAACGTGACTTTCATCAATCACCATTAAGTAATCATCAGGAAAGTAATCTAATAAACAGAAAGGCCTGGTGCCCGGTTCACGGCCGTCTAAATATCTGGAGTAGTTTTCAATACCTGAGCAATACCCAAGCTCACGTATCATTTCTAAATCAAAATTGGTGCGTTCTTCTAATCTTTTAGCTTCAAGTGGCTTGGCAATATCTTTAAAGTAGTCTATTTGCTTTACCAAATCATCTTGAATATTATGTATGGCGTTCTGCAAAACATCTTTAGAGGTTACAAACATGTTGGCAGGGTATATGTTTAGATTCTCATATACCTCTATAATATTGTTGTTAAATGGGTCAAATGCTTCAATTTCCTCTATCTCGTCACCGAAAAAGTGAATTCTATAAGCATGATCCGCATAACTGGGGAAAACGTCTACTACATCGCCTTTTACCCTAAAGTTTCCATTTTTAAAATCTGCCATGGTTCTTGAATATAGCGATTGCACCAATTGTTGCATCAGCTTTGTTCTAGCTATAACCTGATCTTTTTTAATGGAAATGACATTTTTTTGAAATTCAATAGGGTTACCAATACCATACAGGCATGAAACGGATGCAATAACGATGACATCTCTTCTGCCTGAAAGTAGCGAAGAGGTAGTACTTAAACGCAGTTTCTCAATATCTTCATTTATTGAAAGATCTTTTTCAATATAAACTCCGCTAGTTGGTATAAACGCCTCTGGTTGGTAATAGTCGTAGTAAGATACGAAATATTCCACCGCATTATCAGGAAAAAATTGTTTAAACTCGGAGTATAATTGAGCTGCCAAAGTTTTGTTGTGCGCCAATAATAGTGTTGGTTTTTGTACTTCTTCGATGACATTGGCTACCGTAAAAGTTTTACCAGAACCGGTTACACCTAATAATGTCTGGTATTTCTCTTTCTCATTTATACCTTTTACCAATTCTTTAATGGCATTTGGTTGATCCCCAGTGGGTTTGAAGTCTGATACTACTTTAAATTTCATGCTATAAAATTACGAAAGAAGCACGATTTAAATGGACTCGAAAAGGAGATAAGTTGTAACTATCGTTTTAAGGTGAAATGACCTTTTATTGGCGGTTGATTTAGAAAGTTTGCTTTAAACCAATAATCGTTTTGTGGCATTTCTTTATTATTGAAGGTTCCGTCCCAACCAATACTACTTGGGTTTAGTTGTTTAATTAAAGTGCCAAATTGATTAAAAATATAAATTACCTCTATGACAGATTCAAAGTTTTCAACTGGTGGAATAAATTGCCAATAGTCATTAATACCATCTCCGTTTGGCGTAAAAAATGATGGAAAATCTTTTAGCGAAATGTCCCTATCTACCGATCTTTCTGTTGTACCGCAACCGTTTTTATCTCGTACATAGGCAGTATAATTGGTATTTGGCATTTCTATGAATATCGAAGAATCTTGAAAAGGACCATTGCGGCTGGTTAACGAATACTCATATTGTCCGCCACCCGTTACAGAGACTGCTATTGTTTTGCCTAAAAGTAAATTGGTGACCTTTATTTCAGTAATTGTAGCAGGTTCAGACGCAACTACATCAATTAATTTTGAACTTGTACACTCAATATTACCAGCGTCTGTTGATATGGTATTATATGCCTCGATTCTATACTTACCAGGGGAAGAAACGGCAACGCTTTGTGTCTCTGACAATAGGGTTTCTTCAGAGCCACTATTAGTAAGATACCATCTAAAACCCTCGGCTATATCATCTGTCGAAATAGTATATGGCAATTCATCGCTACAGATACCCACAACGTTGGGTAAATTAATTTGAGGAGCTCTATAAGTTAACTCGCCTGTAGTTTCAGAAATGTATGGATCACAAACATAAACGGCAAAACTTGTGGTGAATACCTCTTCTGTACATGCGGTAGTTGTGCCAATTTCATTATAGGGTTTAATTCTTACATATATATTTGAATTTTGAGGAAGATCTTCTGGTGGCTTGTAGCTAAGTACATTCTTTACATCTTCATTATTTAAAATTTCACTACCATTTGGCGTTGTACCAATTGATAGGAAGTAACCGGTTGCCGTAGGTGCATATTCCCACTCTAAATCTGTAATTATCGTTACACTCCCTGCATTGTTAATTGGGGTAATTAATTGTGAGCAAGGTGGTTTAGTTGTTACTGAAATGGTTGAAAATACTAATTCATCGCATGCTATTGGTGCACCATCATAGGGTACAAGGCTTAGTGTTGCGTATAATGTGCTATTGGAGGGAAAACCAAACTCAGGCTTGTAAAATGTATCTGTTCCTATAGGTTTTCTATCTAATATATCTCTTCCTTGGGGTGATGTACCTATGGATAGTAGGTAGCCGTTAAAGCCCGACACTTCTTGCCATGTTAAGGTTGCATCTAAATCGATATTATTTGATCCATTTTCGGGGTATATAAATGATGTGCACTCTTGACCATAAAAAAATGAACATGAAAATAGAAGGAAACTAAATCTCATTATAAAATCCATTTTTTTGTTTAGGATGTTATTTTGGGTCATCACCTATCTTTTTAAACTAAAATGACCTGTGATTACCTTGTTATTGTTTGATAAAGCTTTAAACCAGTATTCAGACTCAGGTAGCTGCTTACCATTTAATATACCGTTCCAACCTTTTGTATTCGGTGCTATTTGTGCTAAAAGAGCACCGAATTTATCAAAAATGAAAATTACGTATATATCCTTTTCTTCCGTACCCATTGGTGGTACAAATTGCCAATGGTCATTAATGTCATCTCCGTTTGGTGTAAAAAAATTAGGAAACCCTTTAATGGTTAAATCTTGCTCAATTAGTTTTTCTGTAATTCCGCATCCATTTTTATCACGAACATAAACTGTATGATTTTGTAATGAGATATCTGTAAAGCGATTATTGTTTTGATAAGGTCCTTCCGCATTATCTATCGCGTATTCATAATTACCATTTGTCGTTGTAATAACTTCATAGTTTAACGAATTAGCATTTAATTGCACTTTTACCTCATCTATTTCCGGACCTTGTGATGTTTTTACTTTAAATATTTTTGAAGAAGCACATTCAAACAATGTTCCGGAATCTTCAATGTTCACATAGGCTTCGTAAAGATATTCACCCTCTTCGCTTATGGATACTTCTGCAGAGGTAGAGAGTAAAGTCTCATTTCCTCTTTCATCTAACTGAAACCACCTGTACCCGTCTGCTTCATCTGTTGCGGTTATTATATTAAATTCGTTGTCAATGCATATAGACACGGAATCAGGGAAGGATAATTCGGGATTTAAAACGAGTAGTTCTCCTCTTTCGGGGTCAAAATAGGGTCCGCAACCGAGTGCTGTAGAAAAAGTTTCTTGTGTACAACCAATAGCTTCACCTGCTTCGTTAAAAGGGTAAATGGAAATAAAGAATGTGCGGTTGGGTTCAAAATCAATAATTACCGTAGATGTTCTGAAAAAAACCGCGTCATCTAGAATATTGGTTTCAAAAGGTGATGTGCCTATAGATACTCTATAACCTATTGCATCTGGGACAGCATTCCACTCAAGTGTAGGACTCAAAGATACATTTGTTTCGCCATCAACAGGAGAAATCATAGTGGTACAAATGGGTAGAACAGCTTCTGGAGCCGTGGTGAATACAAATGTATTGCAACCAGATGCTAGACCTATTCTATTATACGGAATTATCGTGATGTAAATATCTGTTTCCGTGGGTAGATCTGCAGGTGGATTGTAGTTGAGTGAATTTTCAACATCCGTACTCGTTAAAATTTCAGTTCCGTTTAATGTGGTTCCTATTGATAAATAATACCCAGTAGCACCCGGTGCTGCATTCCATGAGATGTTTGTAGTTGTATTAATGTCTATGGCATCATTTGCAGGAAAAGTAGATGGCACACATTTCGGTACTTCACTCAAAGCAGCTGTCGTAAAACTTTGACTATCGCAAACTATATTTGGCTGGTTGAAAAAGAATAAGGTTATGGTTACAAATATTTCTGTGCTCTCAGGTAAACCTGTTGGTGGAATATAACTGGTAGCCGAACCTACATTTCTTTCGTTCAAAATGTCATTGCCGCCAGAGGTGGTTCCTAGGGAAATAATGTAACCGGGAACTCCTGTAACAGCTTCCCAACTAATAGAGGCATCTATGGGAACTAATGTGGTACCATCTGCAGGACTTACTAATGACGGGCATTCTTGTGCCGATGTTTTAAAAAGACCAAATAACAGGACTATAAAAAATATTGGCGCAGCCAATATTCGGGGTGTTCTATAGTCCCATTTCTTTTTCATAGCATATTCGTAAACAATACAATATACTATAAATTTCACATCTATATTTTCAAACCCTTGTTTAATAGGATGAACTCCTTTGATAATGAAATAAATTAAAGATCGCGTCTTTTAAGGATTGCATAAGAACCATAAATGAAGATAGCTATCCAAGCTAGAACAATCACAATTTCATACCAATGAATATAATAGTCCAATGCAAGCTTTTCTCCCATTTGATTGGCTACGGATTGTACGGCACCTAATCTAGAAAATGGTTCTTTAATTAGATTGAACATAGCCTGTAAAGGAAAAAAGCCCATGATGGTATCTGTAGTTTCGCTGTCAAAAAGCTTCCATCTGATAATTCCTCTAAATATTCCTTCTAAAACTTGCCATAATATAAGAAAACCAAGTGCAAATGCCGAGCGTTTTACTAAAACACCTAGGAAAAGACAAAAAGAGAAGAAACCTGTCAGTTTTACAAAAAAGGCTAAAAGGAACTCTAAATCGGTAAAAATGATGGATATTTCATTAAAATCGGAGTAAATAAGCCCTAAAATCAAAGAAACTATAAAAACGAATATGGTCGAAACTAGTGAAAAGGTAATCACCGTCAAGAATTTCGAAAGGATGAATTCTTTTTTTGAGAGTCCGTCAATTAAATTCTGTTTTATCGTTTTATTGCTGTATTCATTAGACATCATCGAAACGATTACAATGGCTAAGAATAGTTTAAAAAATGCTGTAATAAATGTATTGAAATGCCATATGTACGGAAAGTTGAAAATACCTTGATCTGCTAAATGAAATTTTATAGGACCAATATCGAATTTAATGGCCGCTACCAATGCTATAGAGGTTAAAAGCGCGAAGTATGAAATAATCAACACTTTGCTAGCCCTGTTGTTCCAAAGTTTTATAAATTCTATTTGTAGTAATCGTATCATGGTGGTAGTGTGTTAGGCGTTAGCATTTTTAGTTAAGGCAAGAAATTGCTCTTCTAAACTTTCTTTTCGTTTTACTAAATGAGATACGATAATACCTTTATCAAAAAGTATTTTGTTCAATGATTGTGCATCTAGTTCTGTAGTTAAAATTGCCGTGACCATACCATTTTCTTCTTTTATACTTCCAAAATGATCATTGGTGCTCAAATACGATGTCAGTTTTTCTAAGTCATCGGATTTTAATTCGAAAAAACCGAAACTTGCTTGTAAACTATCAACTCTACCAGAGTATAGTTTTTCTCCTTTTCGTAAGATGACCACATGAGAGCATACTTTTTCAACCTCATCCAATAAATGAGATGCTAAAAGAATTGTTGTTCCTTTAGCGGCAATGGTCTTTATAATTTCCCTTATTTGATGAATTCCTTGGGGATCTAAACCATTTGTCGGTTCATCTAAGATTAAGATTTCGGGATCGTTCAGTAGGGCAGAGGCAATAGCCAAACGCTGTTTCATCCCTAGAGAAAAAGTTCTGAATTTGCTATTTTTTCTATCTAATAATCCAACTAAATCTAGCTTTTCCTCAATTTTGTCTTCGGTAACGTCTTTAATTTTACAAACTAATTTTAAGTTTTGTAAAGCGGTCATGTATGGGTAGAAGTTTGGGCGCTCAATAATTGCACCTACTTTTTTTAAAGCCTCGTGTGTTGAGGTGCCGCCACCGAACCAGGCAAATTCTCCGTTGGTTTTATTGACTACGTTTAATACAATGCCAAGGGTAGTTGATTTGCCGCTACCGTTTGGTCCAAGAATACCATATACATTGCCTTTCTCTATAGTAAAAGATAAATCTTTTACTGCAGTAAGGTGCCCGAATTTTTTGGTAAGATGATTGACTGTTAGAATAGTACTCACGTCAAGTGTTTTTTGATTGGTTACGTATACTTGACGATAAACTAGACGGAATGTTACAAAAAGAAATTAATTTGCCGTTGCTCTGAAGGTAATTCTTCTATTCGTGATTACTGTTTTAGGGGTATTAAAATTTACGGTTATTGTCTCTGATGGGTCGTCAGCAGTAATGTTAGTATCGGTTTGGTCTTGAGAATTACTAATAGTATTGGTGTACGTGGCTGTTGTTGTATTTACATCTGGTAAATTTGCCCGTGTTACTAAAGTTAAGGTTTCTAGATCTCCGCTATCCATACCACCTACAGACCAATTCGGATAAGAAAAATTTCCTTTTGAAACTGGATGATGATATTAATGAAATACCGTCTGGTAAAACATCTGTAATTACAAGATTGGAAACTAAATTTATGCCATAACTTTCTACCGTAATAGTGAAGATTACCGTTTCGCCATCATTGACTGTATTTCGGTCTGCTACTTTTTTGATTACGATATCTGGCTCACAATAATATGCGGTAAGCGGTTGAGAATCATATGTGCATCCTCCCTTTGTAACTCTTACGTAGTAATCGCCGGCTTGGGTTGGTGTGTAAGTAGAAGTATTTGCCCCTGCAATTAATAAACCGTTTTCAAACCACTGGTAATCATCAAAATTAGGGTCTATAACTTCTATTTCAGCTGTTGGTAGGCATCCGCCTCCTGTAACTTGAAGGTCAACTTCTGGTACAGTATCAAAACCTGAAAAATAACCGGCAATACCTCTTGCGCCACTAAACCCAATGAAGCCCACAGCTATTGGACCTGTTGATTCTACCGTAACGTCTCCTGTTAAATTTGCGACATAGTATGTTTTCCATAGTGTGGTACCTGCTACTGCAGAAGAGGCGGGGAGGGTTACCGGTCCTGTTCCATCTGTGACAGTAATATTAGCATCTGGGGTAGTGGTGGAGGCAATTAATGTTACTCCGCCTGTCATTGTAACCCCAGCAGCATCTTCTATATGTGTAATATTATCTACCGTATCTGGCAATAAACAGTTTACGGGTGCAATAAAGTTTAACCCTTGTGTATAAATAGCACTTGCACCTGCCATTAACTGATAGGCATACGCATCTTTAGAAGTGGTTACATACATGTTTCCACCTGCTGAAGAAACAGAATAATTACTCTCAGGTATCTCAAAATAATCACCATCGTTAATGGTGGCTATTGGTATGGTCGATCCATTTACATAAATTGCTGTTCCGTTTTGTGTACATATTAAAATAGGTATTTCTGTTTCACTTGTACCGTTACCTCTTATAAAAACGTATTCTTTACCAAGTCTGTTTTGAGGCACAGGTTGGTCAATTGCAGCATCTCTACCTGAGTAACCTACCCTTGCACCTGTATTTAGACCACCATTACTGATAACGATTGGGTTGTTGGAAATCACATCAGCTCCTAACCAACCATCTGCATTGGCAGGCGTTTCAGCAACATATGCTTCAAATACAAAAGATTCGTTTGCATCTAAATTTATAGTATAACTATCGTCTAGTATTCCATCTCTGTCGTTTCCTAGTCTAAATTCACAATCTGGGTCATAACCTGAAAGCGTTACTGTGGTACCGTCTTCTGTTGCCATTATACCCAATGAATTCGTTAAACTGTTTTGAGTTCCTTTATTTGGCGTACCTCCCCATTTAAAATGTGTACCCATTGCTTGCCTTCCCTTACTGGTCAAGGAGGTTGCTTGTGCTCCAGATCGCCCCCTATAATTGACATAGAATTTTTCTCCACCCGGAGCTTCTAATCTTAAACCTCCACTGGTAAGAACAATACCGGTATTGGCGTTGGTCATCATGGTTATATTATTGTCGCCATTTGCCAATGTAATTTCTTGCGGTGTAGTTTTAGAAATAGATGCAGTAGCATATAAAGTGGTAGAAGTACCTTGATAAATATTTACCGTAAACGCAGTTGTTTCTGGGGTAGATAAATATATACTTTGTTGCGCAACAGCTTGGTTATTGCCCCCTTGTTTTAAGGGTGGTAAGTAATGCAGGTCGCTCAACTGGGAAAAGCCAGTTGCCCAAACCATTATTAGTAGAATTACTAAAACATACTTTTGTCTCATTTCAAGCCTGCTGGTTATAAGATTAAAGAAACATCAATTGCGTTAAAACCAAAATTAATAGTTGTATAATGTTGATATTAAGTTGTTAATATGTAAAAAAGATAGGTAGTCGTAAGCAACTACCTATCTTTTATTTTTATCTGTAAAGTGTAAAGTTACCTACAAGCTCTCTGGTATCTGCTACACCGTTTAATTTAATGATATACCAATAATCTCCGGTAGGCAATTCATTTTCTTGATAGAATCCGTCCCATCCGTCTTCATTATCTTTAAAGGTGTAAACTGAACGTCCATATCTATCATAAATACTAATGAAAATTTCTGGATAAATTTCAATGTTATCCGGCATCCATAAATCGTTTTGCCCATCACCATTAGGAGTAAAGAAATTAGGAATTTCAATATCAATGAATTCAATGAACAGACTAGCTGTCGCTTCGCATCCGTTTTCGTCTACAACGGTAATCGTATAGGTGCCTGTTTCTGTAATATAGAACACATTGTCAGAACCTCTATTCTCATCTTCAAAGTAGAAAGTGTAGTTTTTCCTGCCGCCAACAACCGTTGCGGTAATCTCATTGATATTACTTTCTTCAACGGTAATTTCAAGAGGATCGAATGCCAATATCTCAACATCGTAGGTGGTTAAACAGCCATTTGCATGAGAAATACTGATATAATGCATGCCAGGGGATAGATCTCTAAACATAGGGGTCAACTGCATTTCTAAAGGATCTACAGTATCTAAACCAAATAGCACATCATTTTTTATACTTGGGTCATTTAAAATTATATTTACATAATTGCTAGGTATTGTTCCATTACAGCCATAAACCGGCTCTACGATTGCTTCTAGATCCACACCGGGATCAATGGTAACTATTATTGTTTCCTCACAACCTTGTGCATCTTCTATGAAGATGATGTAATCAACAGCTGCCAGGTTGGTAAAGTTTAATCTGTCTTGTACAAAATCTGTTTCAGATTCTAAACGAGTGCTATATGGAGCGGTACCACCAATTATGGTTAAATCAATAGTTCCATCTTCTTCACCTACACAAATTTCAGGTGTGCTTTCTATTGTTATTTCTAACACTTCTGGCTCTACAATGGTAGCTTCAATTAGCTCAAAGCAACCATTGGAATCTTGAGCGATAATAGTATAATCGCCTGGTGCCAATTCGTCGAACGTATTATCATCGCTAAAACGATCTAAGTTTGGTGAGATTGCATATTGATATGTACCCGAACCGCCAATCATATTCACGGTAATGCTACCATCTTCCTGCCCATTACAAGTAACATCGTTGATAGTAGTATTGGCTGTGTCGATAACCAATGCGTCTGGTTCTGTAATATTGATCAATGCAGATGACACTTCACAATCATCACTTTGAACCCTTACGTAATATGGTCCAGCCAATAAATCGGTAAATAAACCAGTTGCTTGATTTGGACGAACCTCATTGGTAAAACCTGCATCAGAAAATAATGCATATTGATAATTACCTAATCCGCCTTGTGCTTCTGCGTTGATAACCCCGCTATCATCACCGTTACAACTAATGGTAGGGTTGTCGTTATCTAGGGTAACAGTTAAAGGAACAATCGGGTTTATAGTAACGCTATTGCTTATAACCGATACACAACCAAAACTATCTTGAATATAGTATTGATATGTATTTGGTTGAACACCTGTGAATAAATGGGTGTTAGGACCATTGGTTTCGTTCATGGCATTGAATGCAGACGTACCATCTATACTCCACATATATGGACCTGTACCCCCAGAAGCGGTTAATAAAAGTTGAGCATCATCTAGGCAAGTTGCTCTTTGCTCTGTAACTAATTGCCCTCTAACTTCTGCTGGTTCAGCAATTTCAACAATATTAGTTTCATCAGAACAATTTAAGTCATCTAGAACAGTGACACTGTAATAGCCTGATCTTAAATTCATAAATGTAGCTGTAGTCTGAGAACTCGATGTTTGTAAAAGGTTAGCTCCAGCTGCATCACCATCATACGAATTAAGAATGTATCTGTAATTTGTGGATACTGTTCTTGGCGTAAACGCTGCTGTAATTATTCCGTCCGTATCACCTTCGCATTCTAAACCTACAACTGTTTGAATATTAGCAGCAATTGGTTCTGGGGGCGTCAACGTAAATGCATTGGTAAAGGTTTCTGTACAACCTAAACTATCGGTTACTTCTACGGTATATTGACCGTCACTTAAACCTGTAAATAAATTACCGTTTACTTGATTTGCCGTATAAGTTGTTGTTGAATTAACATGTGTTAAAACAATATCGAAAGGTGCTTCACCACCATTAGGTGTAATATTTGCTGTACCCATGTCATTATTACAACCTACATCTGTGGTTGCAATGGTCGCCAAAGTTATAGCGGCACTAGGCGATGTAATCGTAAATGATCTTTCTTGTACACATTCCGGAGTTCCAACTTGTGAAGCTCTTAAAATATAGCTACCTGCTGCTACGGGAATAGAAGCTGTTGTTCCTGTTCCTGTAAAAGTAGCGGCATTATCTGTACGTGTAGTAGCTGTGCCATCTGCATTTACAACTTCCCAGTTAAAATCCCCAGTATATATAACATCTGTAAATGTTACCTCAATAGCCCCATCTGTTCCAAAACATACGACATCAGAAAGCTTATTTACCTCAATACTAAAAGTATTAGGGTCTTCTACGATATGGGTTCGTGTTATTTCACAACCTGTAGTTACATTTTTAATACCAATCGTGTACGTGCCAATTGCCAAATTTGTGAATACATTATCACCTGCTTGATATGTTGCAGAAGGTAAAATTCTAAACTCGTAGTTAGCAAGATTTGCCGTGGTATTGGTAACTGTACTATTTACATTAATAGTGATGTTTTCACCACTGTTAACACAATCTAATGCTCTGTCGACAGTAATAGTCGCGTCAATAAAGGTGTCATAAGGGTCTATAGTAACAATGTGTTCTGCAGAACAACCTTTGTCATCATATACACGTACTATAATATCACCACCAGCCGCATCTGTATGCGTATAGGTTAATGCACTACTGTTTTGTAATACAGTAGAAGTGGCATCATCAATGAATTCAAAACGATTATATGTACCACTACCACCACTTATTAAACTTGCGTCTATTGTTATTGTGGCATTGTCACCGTCATTACCGGAGGCACAACCAAATTGGTGAGGAACGGGAGCGGTAAATGCTACGGCTGCATTTTCATCTACAACCACAGTTTTTACTATAGGGCAGTTATTTGGCCCTCTTGCAGTTACATCATAAGATCCACCTGGAAGCCCGGTGAAAGATTGTGTCGCCGCATCCCAAGATGCGCTAGCAGGCATTGGGTCTAATGCATAGGTCAACGGATTGTTACCGTTATTTACTTGAACCAAGGCTATGCTGCCGTCATCAGCACCGGAACAGCTAACCTCAATAGGAGTTGCCGTGAAATCTGGAAGAATGGCCACAGGTATGGTTACATCAATAGTTCTAAAACAATTTGGTGATGCAGTATCAATATCATAAACATTGACCGTGTAAATGGTATCTACAGTGTTGTCAGGTACGCTAACTGCTACGTTCATGGCTCTACCAGTAAGGGTCTGTCTTGTTTCAACATCTGCTGATGAGCTGTCAAGAATTTCAAACTCATAATTTCCAGAACCTGAAATACCATCAATAGCTATTTCAGCCTCAAAACCAGCACCACAACCTAATTGTTTATCTAAGGTAGCCGATGCTTGTAGGGTAGGGTGTACCACTATATTGGTATCTTCTGTACAACCTGTAGCATCTTTTATAAATACAGTATAGCTGCCAGCAGCTACGGTATTGTATATACCGCCGTTGTTTTGATACGTACTACCACCATCAATAGAGTAAAGAATAGTGCCTGTACCAGTAGCATTTATGGTAACCGATGCATTGGTATCGCAATTTGAAATTACCACATCATCAATAATCGGTGCAGCCGTTAAGCTCATGGTAACAGCATTAAGCGGATACGAACAACCATATTGATCTTCGACGTTTACGGTATACGTTCCCGCAGGAGAACCTGCTGGTATTTCTATAGGGTTATCACCTGTTGCTGTAATAGTAGTAAAAGTTGCAGGACCTGTAATGGTATAGAAGTAATCACCTCCACCGCCTTGTAGATTATCAACCAAAATTAAACCTGGGCTCTCACATGAAATATTTTGAATAGATTGTGTGTCTCCTGTAATCTCATCCAACATTTCTAGAACCTCATTTTCACTTGCACTTATACATTGTGGAGCTCCACTATTATATTGTTGTACCTCAATATAATATTCATCTTCTGGTAAGCTTGTCACATTTATCGTACTAGAATAGCTAACAATGCCGCCACTATCTCTAATAACATTGCCGTCTATGTCATATAAGAACCATTCCATATCAGGTTCTATGGAACCATCTGAATCTGTAATAGTATACTCTATTGATCCATTACTTGAACCTTCACAAGCTGGAGTAATAACTGATGTAATCACCATTGGGTTCGTGATGATATCATTTACGTTAACACTACTCTGTCTGACACAACCGACAGCATCTCGTACATAGAACGCATAAGTTCTGCCAGGTACTAGATTATTGAAGGTATGTGTAGTACCTGCAGCATAAGGCGTTGTCCATCCATTTACTGGTGTAACTATATTGAAATTGGCAGGGTCTTCAGAATAAGTATATTGATAAGGTGCAGTACCATTTTGACCACGTACACTTACTTGTAGTTCATTACAGTTTACAATAATTGGTAGTATAGTTATGTCTAGGTCGTCTAAAGGAAAAGGAATGATTAATCGTGGTAAATCTGTCTTACAGATAGTATTACCACTACCATCCACCGTTTTTATAGACGGTTCAACTTCTTGACCAGACGTGTATCCTCTAAATTGATCAGATGTTTGCCAAGTTGTACCACCGTCATCACTAAATTCTAATGTGCCTAAAGTAGCTGGATAATTAAGAATGTCAAACCCGAAGTCATTAGGGTCTCCTGTACATGCAATTGGTGTTCTTCCTTCTGCGTCTGCAGTTAATTCAATTGGTGCCGTAATAGTTACCGTTTCCGTTTCTGAACATCCGCCTTCATCGGTAATAATTACATCGTAATTACCTGGTGCCAGGTTATAGTATGTTTTAGTAGTTCCTACAACATTATTTTGTATTTGATCTGGTGTACCGTTAGTAATATCTACCAATCGGTAATCGAAAGGAGATAGTCCGTCGTTAATAGTAACTTCAATATTACCAGTGCCATCATGGCAATCTGGGTCTGTTGCCACTGCTGATATGTCCAATACTGGGTTGGCAGCAATAGTTTCGGTTACCATAGTTTGGCAAGCATCGGTACCATTAGCTTTGTCTCTTACGTAAATATCATAATCTCCAATATTAGCTAGTGCAACTGTTGTTGAATTACTAATTGAGAAATCAGCATCAGTTACCGTATTTCCAGTAGGAACAAAGGCATACATGAAATTATTGTCACCACCTGATGCAGTTGCCGTTAAACTACCATCGCCACATAAACTTGCATTTACAGGTACAACACTTAATGAAATAGTCGGCGCTATTGTTATTGATTGTATCGCTGAAGCACAACCAAACTCATCATTGACCTCAACGTCATATGTACCTTCAGATAAATTACTGAATGTATATGTTACGTCTGTAATTGTTGAAGGCGTTTGCCAAGCTCCACCGTTAATTCTAAAAGAGTAATTACCATTACCATCGGTTACTGTTGCTGTAACAGTATCATTATTTTGACCGTCATAACATTGCGTTGCGGTTAAGTCAAAAGCAATTGTATCTGGTTGAACCACAGTTACAGTTGTTGTTGAGATTACTTCACAATTATTTTGATCTCTTACTCTAACATGATAATCGCCTGCCGGTACATTTAAAAATTGTGCCGTTGAACTAAAAGTTCGTATAACAGTATTATCCGTTAATTCTAATTGATATTCATAACCAGGTGTGCCTTCATCTGCAGATGCTTGCAAAGTAGCACCTGAGTTAAAACATGTGAATTCTGCTTTTTGTTCAAGATTTGCAGTTAATGCATTTGGTGATGTCAACGTAACCGAAGTCGCTGAGGTTGCCGTACATGTATTATCGTCTATTTTTTCGACCATAATACTATACGTGCCATCGGCAAGAGTTGTAGGTGTAGTAATCGGAGATGTTGTTTCGGTAACCCAAGTTGCTCCATTATCAATTGAATATTGATAACCTGCGATAGGATCAAAATTAGAAACTTCAAAACGGATACTACCATTGTCACTTCCATTACAAGTTGGGTCAGTGCTACTTAAAATAGCTACTTCAAAAGTTTTTCCTGTTTCTACAACAACTGTAATATCTTCTGTTTGCTCACATAACTCAGGAGTCTGTGAAGCTTGAATATCATCTAATACCAAGAAGTTACCATTGTCACTATTAAGGTTGGTACGTAATACAACACCAACTGCCGTGTTTGCACCAGGGTTAAAAGTAACGGTTCTTAGGTGCCAGTCGTCTGCATTGTTGTTTTGAGGAATAGCTGCTGTTGCCTGACTACTGATTACAGTGCCTGAACCGTCAACTAATTCTACCAATATCTCTGGGTCGTTACCCGAAGCATTGTCAATTAATATGTTGTAAGCGTAGAATGATATCGTTATTTCTTGGTTTGGTAAAGCTTCTAACCCTGTTCTTGACCATAAAATATTATTGTCTCCGGCTGAGGTACTTACCCCAATTGCCATAAACCTACCATCTGTTAATGCAGAATGATCATTAGGACTTCTCCAAGATGCATTTGGGTTGGTTATTCTGTTCGTTACTGCGTATTCTGCATTTACAAGAATTCCTGCAGGACCTAAATTACAATCGGTATCTGTACCATCTTGCGGTTCATAGCAATATCCTGCGCCAATTTCCGCAATCTGCGTAGTTACACCTGCTCCAAAATCTTCAAGAAACAATGTGCTTTGAGAAGCAGCAATTGAACTTGTGTACCCAACTGTTATTGTTTGAGTACCCGATGCGACATTATTGAAAATATTACTATCCAATGGTGTGTTATCCGTACCGTTTAATTTATAGGTATAGGTAAAATCTGTTGTATTAGAAGGAGTAATTGTTACTACGCCGTCCCCATCGCACTCATAAGTAATATTATTAGTAAAAGTAGGGTCTATAGCGGCTGTAGGTACCGTAATTTCTAAAGGTATTTCGCAACCTAAAGCGTCTTTTATTGCCAATTGATACGTACCGGGAGTTAAACGTTGTTCATCTACCCCAGAGAAAGTATTACCACCATCAAAACTATATTGGTAAGGAGCTTGACCGCCACTACCATTTAAAATCTTTACCAAGGCAGTGGGTGTTGCAGCACCAGAAGTGTCGCAAGAAGCATCTTCAATAATTGAAGGAGATGCTGTTAATATAAATGGTTGTGTAACTTCATATTCTAAAGTCTCCTTACATGCATTACCTGGATCACTATTGGTATCTATAACCGTAATGGTATAGGTGCCGGCAGCTAAATTATTAAAGTAGTTTTCCGTTTGGTACGTTGTACCTCCATCAAGACTGTATTGGTATGGAGCATTACCACCAGATGCAGTTATCGTTAAAACAGCCGTGGCAGAGTCTGCACATATAATATCCGTATTTGTTGCACTTATGGTAATTGATCCTAAATCATCCATAGTTACCATATTGGATAAACCATAACAGCCATTGTCATCTCTTATTACGAATACATAATCACCATCTTCATTAGGAATATATGCAGAAGAAACAGTATCATACCCGAATAAAAATGTTGGATTAGATGTAAAATACGAATCAGGAATTGTAGTTTCATCGGCATGTGGAGCAACACCATCTTTACTGTAGATAGCGTATTCATAACCTGTTGTACCACCGGTAGCCGTTAAATTAATAACACCGGAAGTACAGGTAATATTATCTTGAGTTGTTGCTGTCAACCTTAGTTCAGGAATTTCGTCTACGGTTATAGTTTTTTCGTCACTACAACCATCTACAGTAGTCGTTACAATAACATAATCATCTGCTGAAAGCCCTGGAAATGTATACGTGTTGTCAGAAGAAAGTAAATTATTGGCTACCAAGTCTCCTTTACCACCGCTACCGTTATCGAAGTAAAGCTCATAGCTATATTCTGGTGAAACGTTCAATGCCTGTATAGAAATTGTTCCTGCATCTGTACAATCAAATGGAGTTGAAGCTATTGTTGTCTCAAAAATTCTTTCTGCAATACCTATTTCTTCGGTTTCAAATACACAGCTGTTCTCAATTGGTGCACCTGTTGAAGGATTTAGTTGTGTGATTTGTACTATGTACGTTCCGCTAGTTGCTATAGCAAAATTTGGACCTTGACCAGCACTAAATGGTACTGCGATTGAATTATTCTCAACATCATATAACTGATATCCGTAACCGCTACCTAAATCTATTACTCTTATAGAACCTTCGGTATCACAAATGATATCAGATGAATCTGGCTCAGGAATGTCCAAGGTATTTTGATATGCATTGAAATAGAATCTACTGAAACATCCGCCTTCATAACCTATAACAACTCTATATTTACCGCTTTCGGTAACTGTAAAATTATCGGTATCCGTTTCTTCGTTCCATGTCCATCCAGCATTATTGTTAGCACAATTATCGCTTACATCGCCACATATTTCAGTGGTACAACTATTTTCATCAAGTTTCTCCCACTTTATGGTTAGAGCATCGGTTATACCTAATTGAATAAATGCACTATCGGTTTCACCACAAAGAAATATATGTGGCATGTCACTATTATCATTGGAACAAGTAACGGTTTCTCCTTGAATATCATTATCAGGATTACTGTCACTATTCACTTGGTTTAAATAACTAATGATAGGATTGGTCTGTGTTTCTCCATATCGCTCAACAGTGATTAATTCTGTATGGTTGGCACAGCCAGAAGTAGATGTTTTCTCAACAATATAGTTTCCTATAGTTGTTACTGTCAGTGTATTTGAAGTACCGTCATCTAAAATTGTATCTCCAGAATCTATAGCACCATTATTATTTGTGTCAATTGCCCAAGTGTAAGTATCAAATCCTATACCGGCAGAAAGTGTACCGCTAGCACCACAAAGTTCTACTGTACGTGCAACGCTACAATTTGCCAATGCATCAGAAACATTGTTGGCTGCTACCTCTAAAGTAGTGGTACAAGCACCTGCAGGGTTACTACCGTCTTTATCAGAAAAAGTGTTGGTATTTAAAGTACCTGAATAAATCGCATATGCATGATTCTCTAATTGAGAAGCACATGCCGCTACAAATTCAGAACAGTCGCCGTCAACGGAAACCGTTATTTTTATCTTATACTCAGGGTCATCAATTTCAACCAATGCATCTGGTATTGTAAATGTTATGGTTCTAGTACTTTCTTCATAACTACTGGTTACGCCCGGAGCATCATCAATATTTATATCATCTAAGGTTACATTGTCTGGTAATACATTTTTGATTGTAAAACCGGTTGCATGATCATCACCTTTATTCTGAAATCTTAATACATAATTGTAAGTATCACCTAAATCAACATCCTCTCCATTAATATCGGTACCACCTAATAATTCAGAGGTGTTGCCTAAAACGATTACGGGTGCAAATACTTGAGTATAAGATGCTGCATTTACGGTACCATCGTTTGGATCAACTACAGGTACTCCCGTTCCATATTCACCACCATCACCACCATCGGTTGCATCATCTTTATAATATTCGTTGGCATCACTACAACCATTATCATCGCTATCTAAGTCTAAATGATCTGGTAAGCCATCCATATCTGTATCTAAATTTGCACAAAATCCAGAAAATGAAGCTGTATTGTAAGATAAAAAGGCAACATCGGCATTTGAACTTAGTTGTAGTCGTAGATAAGAAACGTCAGCTAAATTAGCAGCAGGGATACCAAATTCTGATAATTCAACTGTTGCTAAACGGTAATCTCTTGTGGTATTAGTATAGAAAATGCTTCCGTTTGAGTGGTAAATATCTAATCTGTACCTACCTACAACGTCGGCAAGTGCTCCGCCACTATAAGCCTGTACTCGTACTGCATTTCCTAAAGGAGCACCTGTTGCATCATAAAGACTTACAACGTGACCGACACCACTTGGGTCTGCAACTTGCGTCAATAATATATCTGGTATACCATCGCCAACATTGGTAGCTACAATGGGATCTATTTCATAAGTCCATGTATCGCCAATGTTTACAATACCAGAACCAAGGTCCAGTCCATTTTGGCCGTGGGTCAACAATGGATTTAATGCGTCTGTGGTAGGGTCATTTATAATAGTTAATCCTAAAGCATTATCCTCATTCCCATCATTTAAATTAGATTCAAAGGTTGCTTCGCTATAAATATTATTTGAAGGTGTCAAAGCCATCCAGCTAGATTCTGTTGCAGAAATATCCGCAATTCCATCATTATTGGAGTCTATGCCATCTAATAAACCATTTCCGTTAGCATCATAAAGATCATCGTCTGCAACCCCAGTGGTAAACGTAGTACCGCCAGAGGTAAATGCCAATAATTCATGTGATAAGTTGGGCAATACCGGATTTATTGAGCTTGTAGAACTTCTCCAAAAACCTGCGTAATTTGAGAAAATCTCAGTTATCGCAGTACCACCTTGTACAGTGCTTGATGGTGAGGTGAAATTAACATCACTAGATATGATACACATTTGCTCAACAGCATCATATATACCATCATTATCATCATCTAAATCAACACTATCTACAACGCCGTCATTGTCAAAATCGTTATGGACTATAATTCGGGCGGAAGGCTCATCTCTTGTAACATTGGCGTCCGTTTGGTCTTGGGTATTCGTAGCTATATTTACTAGATTGAGTAAAGGCAAGATGTCTATTTCGTCTGCGGTTACTTCTAAAGTTAAAACGGCAACTTCACCGGGTGCTAGTGTGCCAATATTCCAAACACTACCATTAAATGTTCCTGTTATCGTAGAGGCTTGTACTAATGTCAGTCCTTCAGGAATGTTATCCGTAATCTGTAAATTGGTTATATCGTTGAAGTATAAATTCTCTGCTCTAATGGTAAAAGTCGCGGTTTCCCCTTCGGTTATTTCAGGCTTGTCAACAGTTTTTTTAATTTGAACATCTGGTTCGCAATAGAAAATTTTAATGGTTTGCGAATCGTAGGTACAAGGTCCTTTTGTACCTCTTACATAATAATCACCCGCAAGTGTTGCCGCATAGTCATAGGCATTCGCACCAGGTATAGCTACACCGTCAAAAAACCATTGGTAGGCATCAAAATTATCATCTGAGGCTTCAAAAATACTTGACCCGGAAAAACATTCACCTTCAACCCCTCCGTTAATTTGTAATACAACTTCTGGTACGGTATCAAACCCAGAGAAATATCCTGCAACACCACGAGCACCATGAAAACCAAAAAAACCAATAGCCATTGGTCCGGTAGAGGTTACGTTAATATCGCCATCAAGATTGGGTATGAAGAATGTTTTCCAATCATCTGATCCAGCAACTGGGTCAGAAGCTGGTTTAGAAACCTCCACACCATTTTCATATACCTTTACATTGGCATCTGAGGTATTTACAGAAGCAATAATGGTTAAGCCACCTGTGACATCTGTACCGGCCATATTTCTAATATCCGGTATATTGTCCATTACATCTGGTAATAAACAGTTTACCGGAGCTACGAAGTTTAAACCTTGAGTATAATTTGCTGCAGCACCAGCTAAACTTTGATAGGCATAGACATCTTTAGAAGTCTGTACGAACATATTCGCACCGGCTGAGTTACTTGAGTAATAGGTACTTGGTATTTTAAAGTACTCGCCATTATCAATGGTAGCAATAGCAGTAGTACTACCATTTACATATACTTGTGTGTTATCTGCCGTAGCAATTACCAAAGGGAATTCTGTAAGCCCACTAGAAGAACCATTACCTCTAATAAATACGTAATCTTTTCCTAATTTATTGATAGGTACTGGCTGATCTATACCGGCATCTCTATGACTTTGACCATCTTGACTACCAAAGTTCATTGATCCATTACTAATTACTATATCTTTTGTAGCAACAATTGAAGCACCGATCCAACCATCTTCATGAGCCTGTGTAGGTGATGTACCTATATAGGTTTCATACACAAAAGATTCATTGGCATTTAATGTTATTGTATGAGAGTTGGCGGTTATACCTGCTCTGTCATTACCTACTCTAAATTCGCAACCGGGGTCATAACCAGATAAGACCACGGTAGTGTTGTCTTCGGTTGCCATAATACCAAGGGTGTTAGATTTAGATACTTGAGCCCCTTTGTTAGGTACACCGCCCCATTTAAAATTGGTGCCCATTGCTTGTCTACCCTTTGCTGTTAGTGATGCAGCTTGTGCCCCAGAATTACCTCTGTAATTGACATAGAATTTTTCTCCACCGGCAGAAACAAAACGTAAGCCACTATTAGAGAGTACTTTGCCAGTGTTTGCGTTGGATACAAGGGTAATGTTGTTATCACCATCAGCCAAAGTCCATACACCAGGGTTAAGTCTGTCGATGGTAATTGTTTTAACGATAGTGTTAGAAGTACCTCGATACGCATAAACGTTGAAAGGCGTCGTTTCTGGAGTGGATAAATATATGGCTTGGTCTTCTATAGCTTGCTTATTTTGACCTTGCTTCATTGGTGGTAAATAATGAAGGTCGCTCAATTGTGCAGTTCCAAAAAAGCAGCTTAACACAAATAAAAAAAACAATAAGAATTTAATGCTCTCGTTTTTCTTGGTAATCATCGGTATGGTTTTCAAGTAGTACTAAAACAAATAAAACACCCTTTAAGCTCTTGGCTAAAAAAATGTTGTATACCTACTAATTCTGTATCTGTAAATATTGTTTCTATATGCTTGATGATATTTATTGTGCCTAATTGTTTATTTTACCAGTAAATTTGTAGCATGTCAGACGAAAAATTAATGTCCAAGAAAAAACCAGCTTATCCGGTAAGTGAGGCTTTAGATGGTTATTTGGATCACTATAGTAGAAAAATTGAAATACCTATATTTTACGACGATTTGCTTCGATTTTCTGGCTCTGTAGTGGTCTATGATAAGAATGATGAAGACACATTGTGGGTACGTGCATATTATTCAGAATTCGATAGAAAGGAAATTGACGATAGTTTAAAGAAAGTCTATTCTATTTTACATTCTGATGGAAGTGATAATATTCATCAATATTTAAATGTTGATGCGGTAGATTTCTGTACGTTCGGTAACTCTAAACCTTTCAGAATCAAGATCAGAAATATCTTAAATGACAATTTCACCTATTTCTATATTAAAAAGACAGATGCATCTCGTATTTATGGCCTTGAGCTAGAGCATATGCTTTCCCCGTACAATCTCAACTTTTTGGTCTATAAAGACACTTTAATAGAAGAGCATATTGCAGGTATACCTGGTGATGAATTCATTAAACATAATTTACCAAAATGTACACCACGCGAAAAGGCACAGTTGGCAAAAGAGTTTGTAAAATTCAATGAGCGGTGTATGATTCGGTTATTGGGCGATATGCGCTCGTATAACTATGTTATCGTGCCTACGCATGACTTTGATCACGTTGTTTATAAAATACGAGCCATAGATTTTGATCAGCAGTGTTTTGAAGGAAAGTTGAAAGTTTACAGACCTCAATTTTTTAAGGAAAATTACCAAATGGTAGAATTAGTACGTAAAAAACTGACTCATGATTCAGTGGATCAATATAAACTCGAAGAACGCTCTATGGTAGCTAAAAGAATTTTGAGTTCTGGTAATAGAATTAAAAAATTACGGGCTATTTGTAAAACCGATACTATTTCTACGCCAGAAAATATAGCTACTTTAAGGGAGCAAATTGAAGTACTTACCATGGATATGGACTTTCAGAATTGTAAAACAATGGGAGAAGTACTTGATTTAGCGCTTAATTTTGTGCGTAGAAATTATGAAGATGTAAGTTTGAAACAGATTATTGAAAGCAGGATAAAAATTGGAAGTTGATTGATTGTCAGTTGATTGACAAATAAAAAAGCCCATTTTTCTGTAAAGAAAAATGGGCTTTTTATAAGCTTTTAGCAAGTATTACTAGCTCTTCTGTTCTTTGTTAAAGTATACTAGGTAGTAATACATCTGTCTTTCTTCATCCCACCCTTTTTCTACAAATTTCTCTGCAGATTCTGGGTTAATGAAATCCATTTTAATTTGGATGTTGGTGTCTAGGTTTATTACATTCTTTATCTTTTTACGTGCATCTGATACTGCCTTGTTGGCAATATCAAACGTAGAAACATCTTCAATACTAAACTTAGGTCCTTTCTCTGTCTTGTAGTGCTTAAACTCTGGTATCAACTCCGGATTCTCCATAACCTCATTCAAAAAAGTAGACTCTTCAAACGCATCATTTTTTGCGAAATGGTTTACTGCACGGTTCATGAATAACACCTCTTGTTGCTTGTCTTCTGCCGGTAGAACAACCTCTTTTGCAAAATCTTGACAAAATTTCAAGTAATTTTTTGTCTTAAAGTTATCATCTGAAAGTGGTTCAACACCTAAAAAGTTTTCTATCCAATACTTGGTGTCGTACTTATTACTATCTACAGAAAGTACCTTGTAACCTTCTTCTTTTTCAACGTTGAAAATTAAACAACCTTTATCTAATTTATTGATATTGATTCCTTGTTGAATTACGATATCTAAATTGCTGTTCTTTTCTTCGAACTGAATAAAATCGTGCTTTAACTCGCTTTTAAATATGCCTATAGCGTCTACCTTTTTGTTATCTAAAAGTAAACCAGAGAGGTAGGCAACATATACTTCACCACTTTTAATATGTGGATGGTTAGATTGCTCAAATAATAAAGAAGCTACTTTTTTAGAATTCAAATGAGCTTTAGAGGGGTCTTCGAAAACTTCACTTACGATCTTGAACAATTCGTTGAATTCTACGTCAACTTCGTTAGCAAGTTTATAGTAGTTTTCTTCTTTTTCTCTAAAGGGCTTAAAGAAGTATTCTTTTAGTAAACCGGTAGTTTCGTCATTAAGTCTAAATGGTTCTTCTGAAAGAAAAACCCCTTCGTTTTTATTTTTGTTACCAACTCTATGTATAGAAATACTTTCAATTTGGGTAGCATAAAGATTAATCATAAAACGTTCTAAATTAAATGGTTAGTAAGCGAAAATATATTGTTTACTAAAATTTAGTTCCAATTTTCATCGAAATCTAAATCGTCGTAATTATCAAAAGTGTCATCAAAATCAAAGGCACTGTTCTCTGCCTCAAAATTCTTTTCTGGCGGAGTTTCAGGTAGCTCACCAAATGTAAAAAGTACATTAGGGTAAGCACGGCCATCTTCATTTTCTTGAATATCTGCCAGCTCAACAAAAAATGTCCACATGTTCATGAAATCATATACATAGATCAATTTAGGGTTGTTCTCTGTCATTACATCCTCTAAAAAGGTCTCGTTCATTAACCGAACCTCAGAACCAGATTCGCTCATATCAAAAAGTGCGATTTCCTCGTCTTGTTTCCATTCCTCGTCGCATGTATAAAAAGACGCCATTTCATTACCTAAAAAACCAAATGCCTGAGTAATGGCATTATGGAACTCTTCTAATGAATTGTGGGATTCAATCTCTAAATCTCTGAAAATATCTTCTTCAGCGTCTAGAATTACACGAATTTTATAAATCATACCTTAATTTTTGCGGGTCGGCAAAGTTACGAAGTTTTGGAGTCTTTTCTAGGCATTAATGCATCTAAAAGTATGTAGAACTGAACACCGAACAGAATCGATGCCAAAATAAGGTGTAATGGCTGACTGGCGAAAGGAAAATCTAAATAGTTCATGGCTACACCTGTAAATACTACCACTAGTAGTAAAAACAATACCCAGTATACTTTAAAGTGACCAAGGTCTAGCTTGGTTATTCTGTATGCCAAGAAAGAATTCACTAAAATGATAAGTATTGAAAATGATCTGTGAACATAAAACAGCAGCTCAGGATCTTGTAACCAATTTTCTTTTGCGGCATAACCGTAAATATCTATTTGTTCATCAACAAATTGGCGTACTTGTGTTCCCATAGCAATTTGTATTAGGGTTATGCCTAGGGCTAATATACTGATATTCAGCACTATTTTATCATACTTAATGCGCTTGTTTTCTTTATTTGCCAAGTAAATTATGTATAATAGTATTGCAACAATTACCAAAGCCATGAGCATATGAACCGTAATCTTTGCCGGCTCTAAAACCGAATATACCACAGTTGCTCCAAGCCAAGCTTGAAAAACCATACCTACAACTACAAGCCAAGACAAAATGGGTATTTTTTTTTTCTTTTTCCAGAATTTAATGGAAAAGACGGCGAGTATTAAGGTAGCCAAGCCAGCCAACGCACCTAGTAACCTGTTGATATACTCGATCCAAGTGTGCCAAGGATTAAATTCTGCGTAGTCATGTTTTGTGTAAGGCTCCCAATTAGCGTTATTAAAAGAATCTTTTGTAGTGAAAGATTCTTTAGCAACCTGTAAGGTTTCGCGATAAATAATTACCTGGCCTTTTTCAAATAATCGGTCTGGTTGCCATTGTATTTCTGTTACCTCTGTCGGTGGTATATAGTAACCGAAACACTTTGGCCAATCTGGACAGCCCATACCACTACCGGTCATTCTAACAACGGCACCTGCGACAATTACTAAATAAACTAAAACCAAAGATGTTTTGGCAATTTTTCTAAATGTAATATCCATTCTATTTTGTACTCTGTAGACCCAATTCAGCACCTTTAAGATACATAAAATTTTGAGCCGCTTCATATTCATTTGGTATTTCTCCTTCTAGAATAGCTTCTTTTATCGCTTCTTTTATAATACCTATTTCCTTGGAAGGTTTTAGCGCAAAAGTTTCCATTATCTCTTCCCCACTAATAGGCGGCTGAAAGTTTCTTACGTGATCTCGAGCTTCTACTTCTTCAATCTTTTGACGAACAACTTTGAAGTTTTGATGATATCTACGTTGTTTTTTTGGATTCTTTGTAGTGATGTCTGCCTCGCATAAAGTCATTAAGTCCTCTACATTGTCACCTGCATCAAAAATTAACCTACGAACAGCAGAATCTGTAACATAATCTTCAGAAAGTATTATGGGTCTTGAACTCATCAATACCATTTTTTGAACGAATTTCATCTTCTCGTTCAGTGGCATGCGTAAACGTTTGAATAATTTAAAGACCATTTTTGATCCTACAAATTCATGGCCATGAAATGTCCATCCAATTTTTTTATGGAATCTTTTAGTAGGTGCTTTACCTATATCATGTAACAAAGCAGCCCAGCGTAACCAGAGGTCATCTGTAGCTTCAGATATATTATCTACTACTTCTAATGTATGCCAAAAGTTATCTTTATGTTTTTGACCTTCAATTTCTTCTATGCCCTGTAATGCGGTAAGCTCAGGAAGAATAAGTTCAAGTAATTCTGTTTTATGTAGTAATGAAAAACCTAAAGAAGGTTTTTTACATAACATAATTTTATGAAGTTCGTCTAATATTCGTTCATTGGAAACAATTTTTAAACGGTCTTTGTTTTCTGTAATGGCCTGTAAAGAGGGTAGTGCTATTTGAAAATCTAATTGTGTAGCAAAACGAATGGCTCTCATCATACGTAAAGGGTCGTCTGAATAGGTAATGCCTGGTTCTAGCGGCGTTTTAATAATCTTGCTCTTTAAGTCAGCAATACCGCCAAAAGGGTCAAGAAGGGCTCCGTAATTCGATTTGTTTAGCGAAAGCGCCAAGGCATTTATGGTGAAATCCCTTCTTTTTTGATCATCTTCTAACGTGCCATCTTCAACAATAGGTTTGCGGCTATCTCTATTGTAACTTTCTTTACGTGCACCAACAAATTCAAGTTCAATACCATCACTTTTGATCATGGCGGTACCAAAATTTTTGAAAACGGAAACTTGTGGTTTACCTTCTAATTTAGAAGCAACTTTTTCGGCAAGTTTAATTCCGCTGCCAATTGCAACCACATCTATATCTTTTGGTATGTTACGTTTTAAGAAATAGTCTCTGACGAAACCACCAATAACGTAACAATCTACAGAAAGTTCTTCTGCAGCTTCTGAAATAATTTTGAAAATTGGATTGTTTAAAGCGTCTGTATAGCTCTCTTGCATGTTCTTAATCTCGAATAATCTTCACCGTACCGTCATTAGCTAATCTAATAATCGATGAGGCTGAGCTATTCTGTTTCTCACGATGCAAATTTACCACATAGTCTACACCTTTTAAAATGGCTGAATCTATATTTTGGAAAGATTTTGGAGTACTCTGACCAGAAATGTTGGCAGAAGTAGATACAATTGGCTTTTTGAACTTGCCAATCATGTATTTACAAAACTTATCTGATGCAACTCTAATGGCCAAAGTATTATCTGCTGCTATCAAGTTTTTAGCAACTCCACGGGGATTGTCAAAAATAATTGTGGTTGGTTTGGTAGACAGGTCAATAATATCATAGGCAAGATCAGAAACTTTCTCAACATGTTTTTCAAGCATGGCATCATTGGCAACCAAACATATAAGGGCCTTGCTATCGTTACGTTGTTTTAATTGATATACTTTTTCAACTGCTTTTTCATTGTTAGCATCGCAACCAATACCCCAAACTGTATCTGTAGGATAGAGTATGAGACCGCCATTTTCCAGTACTTCTATGCATTTGTTAATTTCTTCTGTCATTTAGATAAAATAATTTTGTTAATACCGTATTCCTTATCAATGGCTTGCCATTGAACCGTATTTTTATCTTTTTGTAAATTATCTTTTTTTAAAGCTACTTTCTGCGTGCCTATAATTGGTATGGGCTCTTTAGGCGTTTCAGTAGCTTGAATTGAAATAGTGTTGTTCAGTATTGCCATTGCTTTAAACCATAGGTCATCTGCTTTCGGGGCTAAGGTCATCATTTTATCTAAATTGAAAACCTCTTTATGAAGCGATTTTGCAGGGTATAGAATGCCCCATGCACCTATTGGTACAAATGCTTTTTGATTTACAATAGTTTTAAATTCATCTCTCCATTTCTTAAAAGGTAAAGAATGTCCATTTTCAAAATTTATGTGAGATGTTTTGATACCGATAATATTGGTCGGGTTTTTTCGGTGTTCTTTATATAAGATATTCAACCAGTTTTTGCGGTACATTAAGTCATCATCACAAGTAATGATTGGTGTATCTGGAAAATCCGTTA